>JBJXHD010000015.1:0-27534 GCA_046160845.1 Hyphomicrobium sp. | reverse complement strand
TTGCTCAGGTCGGGGCTCATCATGAACTTGCCAACGACCTTGGCGATGACGACGCCCTCCGGATAGACGCCGCTTGGCGAGCCATCATGGATTAACGCTGTCTCGACTTTGGGTCCGCCTTTGTCAGCGTCAAGGAAAGCGTTGCCGAAACTGACATTAGAAATGCTGAAGCGCTCATTGGCGCGCATCGACATGTAGAATTCGGCGAAGAAGCTCTTTTCCTCGTCGTTGACCCGAAACACGCGAACGACGTCGACATCCATGTAGATCGTCTGTACCGGCCTTAGGGCGTCGTTGCGTAAGCGCACGTATTGCGTCGGCGCAAGTTGAGCGTGCGACGCCCCGAGTTTTCGCGTCAGCACCGATGGCGTGCGGCTGGCGCTGCGGCTGCCCTCCCGAAACGACCAATTATCGAAATGCCCGCGATAGGTTCCGGCGCCGGCGACATAGTCCGATTTCAGTTTTGCTAGCATTGCCGCGCGAAATACGGGCGTGCTTTGCTCGACATACGTCGCGCGGGCGACCTCACCGATAAGCCCGATCATGTCGGCGTATTGGGTGCCGCGCGTGATCGCGCGCAAATTGGAGCTGGAAAGCACCGACGGCGGGCCTTGCGAGGGTTTCTCCTTGCACTTTTTTGTCGCCCACCCCGGCGCGCTCAAATTCGGCGTGTCGCTGAAGATCCAGTTATCCCCGACCGCTTTCAACATCCGCTCGCGCAGCCGATTGTTGTAGGCGTCGGGCAGCGCATCGGTGGCGAGCTGATAGAGATCGGCGCCATAGGCGGTCGCTTCGGCTGTGGTCAATAGCGAGTCGTTCCCGGCGATGAACAACACCGGAAGCGCGAGCCCGGCGGCCTTGGCTTCCTTCAGAAACTGCGTGCCTGAGCCCGGGCCGAGGGCAAGAACCACGACGTCCGCTTGCTGCGCCTTGAGGTTGTCGATGATCACGGTCGAGGCGCCCGGGGCGTAGCCACCCCCGTCCTTCATTTCGAGCCGATGCGTCGAAACAAATGGCGGCGCGCCCGGCAGTTTGCCCATGGCATCCAGAAAAGCTTCGATGCCCATGCTGTCCGATGCGCCGACGAAGGCCGGTTTCAGGAATTTTCCTTCCTCAAGGAAGCGCCCGATGACCGGCGCGCGTTCTTCCTCCTGGGAGGGCCGCATCGTGAAGACGTTGGGTGTCCCTTCGTAGATGCTGCTGACGTTGACATCGCTCAGGAAAGGAATTCCGCTTGATGCGATGTCCTTCTTGAGTTCTTCGAAGACGGACTTCGCGCGGGAATTGCCCGACAAGCCGACCATCGCCACCACTGAGGGATCGGCGAGCGCCTTGCGCATGTTGGAGACCGCCGTTTTCGGCTCGCCGGCATCGTCGAAAATTTCGGCGCTGAAACTCTGGTTGGGAAATTCCGGCGACCGATTGATCTCGGAGATGCGGCTGGCGACGAACTGGCGGATCGCCTTCGAGTTTCCATTGATAAAGCAGCCATCGGGCGACGACGTGATAAACACAGCTATGGTGTGGCGGACGCCGGCTGCCTCGGCCTCGTCGGCGCGGACCGCTGCTGGCTGCAGCGCAAGTCCGAACCCAAAGCATGCGAGAAGCGAGAGTACAGGAGCAAGCCGCAAAGCTCGCGTAAGTCCGGCGCAAGATCGCCGTTCACTGATCATCATCGAAACCCCGTACCTCGCCCTGAAATAAGAGCATCGTGCAGTCGATCAAAGCATGGTCGGAGTTTGGCAGGATCGGGCGCCGACTGCGAGTATCTTTGGGGCCACGTCCTCACGTAATTGAACTCAACCTGCATGAACGGCGTTACTCGCGCGTCAGCCCCTTGGCGGCCAGTTCTTCCAAATAAGCGGCCCAGCGCGCCTCCTTCTCGCGGCCGAGAACGTGCAGATAGCCCCAAGTAAAGAGTCCAGTGCTGTGGCCATCATCAAAAACGATTCGCGTCGCGTAGTTGCCGACGGGCCTAAGTTCTGAAATTTTGACGTGCTTCTTGCGCGGAACCGTGATGCGCTGCTCGGCGGAGTGGCCCTGCACCTCGGCCGACGGGCTCATGACGCGCAAAATCTCGGCTGAAAATTCGAAGGTCCGGCCGTCCGGAAAGGCGGCCTTCAAGGTTTTTCCGCCGTCAGCGAGTTCGAGGACCGGCGGCGGCGTCAACGCGCCCTTGGCGCGTTCGACCTCGGCCCACGCGCGCACGGCGATCTCGCGAAAAATTCCGGCGTGGACGCTCTCGGGCGCTGTCGCCGTCACCGGCCTGCCGCTATCGGACGTCTCGCGAATATCCATGTGCAGCGGCACCTCGCCGAGGAAGGGAACGCCGAGCTTCTCAGCCTCCTCGCGCGCGCCGCCATGGCCGAAGATGTCGGACCGCGCTCCGCAACTCGGGCACAGAAAGTAACTCATGTTTTCGACCACGCCAAGGATCGGCACTTCGACCTTACCGAACATGCCGATGCCCTTCCTGGCGTCGATCAAGGCGAGGTCCTGAGGCGTCGAGACGATGACGGCGCCCGACAACGGGGCGTTCTGCGAAATCGACAACTGCACGTCGCCGGTTCCGGGCGGCATGTCGATCACGAGCACGTCGAGGTCGCCGTCGGCGCCTGCCCATTCGGTTTCGCGCAACATCTGCGTCAGCGCCGAGACGACCATCGGACCGCGCCAGACAACGGGCGTGCCTTCGTCAACCAGAAAACCCATCGACATGACCTTGAGGCCGAAGCCTTCCATGGGCTTGATGACCTTGCCGTGTGAAACCTGCGGCTTGCCGGAAATGCCGAGCAAGCGCGGTTGCGATGGGCCATAGATGTCGGCGTCGACGATGCCGGCTCGCAGTCCGATGGCCTGCAATCCCAGCGCCAGGTTGACGGCGACGGTGGACTTGCCGACGCCGCCCTTGCCGGACGCGACGGCGATGATGTGCTTCACACCCGGAACCGATTGAGCCGACTTTTGCCCCGATGCCGCGCTTTGTGCGGCCTTTCGCGGCCCTGCGCCGTCGCCCGTTTCGCCCTTGGCGCGGGCCTCCTGAACACGCGGATGTTCGGCTGGCTTTACGGCGACGCTCGTGGCTGGGGCGAGAGAAGGACGCATTGGAGGCGGCGCGGGCGCGCGCTGCATGCCGCCGCTCACTTCCGCAGTCAGCACGACGCTCGCAGTTGTTACGCCCGGAATGTCGGACGCGACTTTCTCCGCGGCTTTGCGCAACTGCTCCAGCTCTTCGGCGCGATTGGCCGGTATCGTGATCGAGAAATAGACCTTTCCGTCGCTGACGACGACTTCGGACACGAGGCCGAGATCAACGATATTGCTTTCGAGATCGGGGCCCCTGACGCGCTTGAGCGCAGCCAGAACCTGGGCCTTGTCAACCGACATGAACGTCTTCTCCTTGATTGGCGCGCCACAGTCTCGCGGGCGAGCGACGGAAGCGCTCGGGCGCAGGCGCGGTCGTCGGGTTCGATATACTGGGAACGCCCGTGGGTTGGAAGCATTGCGCACTTGCCAAATCCCTGGGGCCAGTCCTAGTGCGGGCGTCATGACGGCGGGTTCCGACATCCTCGGCGTGATTTTGGCGGGCGGCGCCGGGCGGCGCATGTTCGCCGATGCAGGCGGTACGGGCGACAAATGCCTCATTGAGCTCGGCGGCAAGGCCATGCTGGCGCATGTGATCGAGCGCCTCGCGCCGCAAGTCGGGCAGATCGTCCTGAACGCAAATGGCGATCCAAGCCGATTACGCGCCTTTGACCTCGCGATCGTCCCGGACCCTGACGATAGCCGCGCTGGTCCGCTCGCGGGCTATGCCGCCGCCATGATGTGGGCCGAAAAACAGCCGCGCCCGCAACACGCCATCGTGACAGTCCCCTGCGACTCGCCGTTCTTGCCGGTCGATCTCGTCCTGCGCCTCTCGGAGGCCGCGCGGGACGGAAACCCGGCGATAGCGGTTTCTGCAGGCCGTCGCCACCCCGTCGTCGGTTTTTGGCCCCTAGCGATCCGTCCGAACGTCGAGAAGGCCTTGCGCGAGGGCCGCCGCCGCGTCGAAGATTTTGCACAGCACCAACAGGCGATTGAAGTCGTCTTCCCATTCGGCGACATTGGCGGCGTCAGCGTCGACCCCTTCTTCAACGCCAACTCGCCGGAGGACGTCGCAACCGCGCGCCGGTTGCTCTCCGGTCAACCGTGAGGCTTTCCGATGGCGACTGTGCGTAAGCCGAGGACCACGCCCCTGGTCGGAGTCGCCGGCTGGTCGAACGCGGGCAAGACGACATTAATCGAGAAACTAACCCGGCATTTCACAGCGGAGGGGTTACGCGTCGCCACGATCAAGCATACGCACCACAAGTTCGACATCGACCGTCCCGACAGCGACACAACGCGTCATCGGCTTGCCGGCGCATCCGAGACCGCAATCGTTTCGGGATCGCGCGTGGCGGTCATCGAGGAGATCGACGCGCGCGGAGAGCCATCTCTCGACGACGTCGCCGAGCGCCTGAAGCCGGCCGACTTGATCTTCGTCGAAGGATTCAAGTCGGCGGCGATCCCGAAGATCGAAGTCCGGCGCGCGGCGGTGGCGGCGGAGCGCCTGCTGGCCGCCGGCGATCCGCTGGTGTTCGCAATCGCCGCCGATTACGAACTCGATGGTCACGGAAAGCCGGTGTTCGCGCTGGATGATATCGCAGGCATCGCCACCGCCATCGAAGACTTATGTGGACCTTTTCAGAAACGGCGACTGCACGCGTGAGTCGTTTCGTGATTGCGATGTCGGCGCTACTCGCCGTTTCATTTGCAGCTCCGGCGGGCGCCGTCGATCCACCGGTTCCGCCAGGACGTGATCCGGGCGGTCGCGCCGTGGCGCTGATCGGGCGCGGGCTCGACTACACGCTGACGCATATCGCCCAGCGTCTCGCTCGCGACGGCGAAGGCGAGATCTTCGGCTACGACCTCATTGACCAGGATCGCAGTCCCTTCGCTCCCTCCGATCAGCCATCCGACATGGGCGTTGCTGAGGTCATTCTCGGCGAAGGACAGGCGACGACTCTTGCGCCGCTACGCGCGGATATCTCCTCGTGGAGCTCCATCGGCCAAGGGATTGCGCTGGCCAGCGCGATGTCTGCGGCGATCATCGTGATTTTGAGCCCGCCGAACGTCGACAAATTGCCGGAGCTGCTTCGGTCCGCATCGAAGCGGTACCCCTCGAAGTTGTTCATCGTGGCGGCCGGCGACGATGGCCAGGATCTGGATTCCATGTCCTCCGCCCATGATGACGATATGCCGAATGTTCTCGTCGTCACGGCGACCGCAGAGCCCGCCAATTCCGGCGCCAAGTCTATCGACTTGGCTGCGCCGGTCGACGGCGGCGCCGGCACATCCGAAATCGCCGCCGGTCGCATTGCCGCGCTCGCCGCACGTTTGCTGGCGGTCGAACCGGACTTGACGGCGGCGGACACCAAAGCCCGTATCCTGGCTCTTGCTGAGCCGTGGCGAGAGGGTGCGCCGCGGCGCGCGCGGGCGGGCTGGATATCCGCGCCAAGACGCCACTTCTGGCTCGAATAGAGGCCTAAGACGCCTTGCCTTCGACGCGCCCTGGCCCGATATGAAGCAGTAGAACTGAACGAGGAGCCCTCGCCGGCATGGCCGATGCAATCGTCAGCAATTCGAATTCGAAATCTCTGGTCGATCCGTTCGGCAGATCGATCGAATACTTGCGCGTGTCAGTGACAGACCGCTGCGATTTCCGTTGCGTCTACTGCATGAGCGAACACATGACCTTCTTGCCGAAGAAGGATCTGCTCTCGCTCGAGGAACTCGATCGGCTGTGCAGCGCCTTCGTGGCGCGCGGCGTCAGAAAGCTGCGTATCACCGGCGGCGAACCGCTGGTTCGCAAAAACATCATCTGGCTGTTCGAGAGGCTTGGGCGTCATCTCGCAACCGGCGCGCTCGACGAGCTGACGCTGACGACGAACGGCAGTCAACTCGCGAGCTACGCGGCAGCCTTGAAGGCGGCCGGCGTTCGCCGTGTCAATGTCTCGATCGACACGCTCGATGCAAAGAAATTCAAAGCGATCACGCGATGGGGCGATCTCTCCGCCGTGCTGCGCGGCGTCGAGGCGGCGGAAGCTGCAGGACTGAAGATCAAGATCAACGCCGTTGCACTCAAGGGCGTCAACGAAGACGAGATCGAGGACTTGATCGAGTTCGCGCACGGCCGCGGCGCCGACCTGACGTTCATCGAAACGATGCCGCTCGGCGATATCGACGGCGATCGCACGGATCAATATTTACCGCTGTCCATCGTGCGTGCGCGGCTTCTCCATCGGTACACTTTGGAAGACAGTGCACATCGCACCGGCGGGCCGGCGCGCTATGTGACAGTGAAGGAAACCGGCGGCCGGCTGGGCTTCATCACGCCGCTGACACACAATTTCTGCGAGAGCTGCAATCGCGTGCGACTCACATGCACCGGCCGGCTTTATATGTGCCTCGGTCAAGACGACGACGCCGACCTGCGCGCACCGCTGCGCGCGAGCGCATCTGACGACGCCCTGCAGGCCGCGATCACCGAAGCGATCGCGCGCAAACCGAAGGGCCACGATTTCGTCATCGACCGGCGCACGAAGCAGCCTGCAGTATCACGCCACATGAGCGTGACCGGAGGCTGATCAGGGGTCTGCAGGAAAAGTTGGGGGATACGCGTCATGACGCAGCGCGGCCTCGGGCTGCTGAGGCAGGCGCGGCTGACGCGCAAGCAGCTCATCATGTTTGCTCTGATGTCGGCGGCCCTCAATGGCATCATCACGGCGTCGGTTGGCGCGTGGCTCGGGCAGACCTACGCCAAATATCAAGCGCGGCGCCAGTCGATCGAAAGTCTGGTTCACCTCATCTACGAGCGTCGGACGCGGGCCGGCATGGTCGCTTCTTCGCTTCGCCGCGGGGCCGAGCTCGATGAAGTGAAATTCCGCAAACGCGCCTACGACGAAGCCTACGTCGCGTGGAACAAGAACGTGATGCAGAACATCTTCGCCATTCGCGAGGTGACGGGCGAACATATGATCTCGACGCTCGAAGGTCATTTCGAAAACGACCTTGTCGCTTCGCTTGCCGATATCGACCGTTGTTTGACGAAGGCTTACGACGCGCGCATCGCGGGGCAGGAACCGAAGCTGATCCTTGAAGACTGCCGGATGCCGGAATTGCACCAGTTCGCGCTCGATTGCGGCGCGACGTTCACCAACGAGCTCTACAAGCTCTCCAAGCTGACGTTTCTGCCGTTTTTGCGCGACAAGAAGGAAGGCAAGGAGGTGTCGGCGCGGCGCATCGTGGAAGCCTGCAAGAAGCCCGCAACCCCGAGCCCGGCGCCGCCCTCGCCGCCGGCTGTCGCACCTGCAGCCGGCGCAGCAACCGAACCCTCGCCTGTTGAAGCGCCGGCGCCGGCGCCGCCGCCACCTTCACCGCCAGTTCCTTGACGCATCCTATGCGCGTCATGGCGAACGTCTTCCGACCCTCGAATTACTCGGCGAATCTCGTCGGAATCGCCGCCATGATCGGCTCGTCGGCAGCGTTCGTCGCCAATGATACGTGTGTGAAGCAGATCGCAGATACGCTGCCGCTTGGCGAGATCATTGCGTCGCGCAATGCCGTCGCGACGGCAGTGCTCGTGGCGCTTGGCATTTTAACCGGCGGGTTGACGCGGCCGAGAGGCGCCAACCTCAAGCCGATCGGCTGGCGCATGATCGGCGACCTGATGGCAACCATATTTTTCCTGGCGGGACTCGTCGTGCTGCCGATCGGGGAAGCCACGGCGCTCGGCCAGATCACGCCGCTGGCGATGACGGCGGCTGCTGCGATCCTTTACAAAGAGACGGTCGGATGGCGGCGGTGGACGGCCATCATCGTCGGACTGTTCGGCGTGCTGCTCATCGTCAGACCGGGCGCGGCGGCGTTCTCGCCCGGCGCGCTGCTGATTCTTGCGTCGGTCGGGTTCGTAGTCCTGCGCGACTTGGCTTCGCGGCAGACCGGGCGCGAAATTTCGACGACGACGCTGGCCGCGCTCTCGACGGCCGGAACGACCGTCGCAGGACTGGCGCTTTGGCCGTTCGAGACGTGGCTGGCGCCGAACCTCCGCGAATTGGCGTTCGCCGCAGCGAGCGGCGCCCTGCTCGCCGTCGCGCACATCCTGGTCATCATCGCCATGCGGACGGGCGACGTCGCGACGGTCGCCCCGTTTCGCTATTCGATCATCCTGTTCGCGCTGCTCTCCGGCTTCGTTGTCTGGGGCGAGCTGCCCGACGGCGTGCAGATGCTGGGAATTGCTATCGTGACCGCCGCCGGCATTTACACGGTCGTTCACACGCGGCGTTTGGCGCTGCCGCCAGAGGCTTGAGAGCCTTCACGTTTGCTCAAGGCGCGTGCGCTAGGCTGCGAGTCTGGGTCTTCTTTAACGCTTCGTTCATTTGTCGCGCGTGGTCCGAATGCTCAACTCCGCTCCCGCCCTTGCAGTCTCGAATCTGTCGAAGAGATTTACGCGACCCGCCGTCGATGGATTGTCGCTGACCGTTCGACGCGGCGAATTCTACGCGCTGCTCGGGCCCAACGGCGCCGGCAAGACGACGACTCTGCGCATGGTCTCGGGATTGCTGAAGCCTGACGCCGGCGCGATCTCGATCTGCGGCGTTGACGCGCTCGCCGATCCGGTCGCAGCCAAACGCGTCATGGCCTGGGTTCCGGACGAGCCGCTGATTTATGACAAGCTCGATCCATTGGAATATCTGGAGTTCGTCGCGGGGCTCTGGGCGATGGATGCCGCGAAGGCCGAACGCGAAGCGCGGCGGCTGATCACGATCCTCGGTCTCGAAGCGCAAGCCGCGACACGCTGCGGCGGCTTGTCGAAAGGCATGCGGCAGAAGGTGGCGTTGGCCGGCGCGCTCATCCATGACCCACTCCTGATTATTCTCGACGAACCGTTGACCGGCCTCGACGCCGGTTCCGCGCGCCAGGTCAAAGCCGTCTTGAAAGAGCGCGTGAGCGCCGGCGCGACTGTCATCATGACGACGCACATTCTCGAAGTCGCTGAGCGCATGGCCGAGCGGATTGGCGTCATTGCACATGGAAAGCTGATCGCCGAAGGAACCCTGGCAGAGCTTCGCGAGCAATCCGGCCACGGCGAAAGCAATCTCGAAGACATCTTCCTGAGCCTCGTCGCGGATAGCGCCGAGGCGATGGCGAGCGCCGCGGCATGACGGGCGCTGCGACGCTGACGTGGTTTGCGCGCCACGAGCTGACGCTGGCGTGGCGCGATTGGATCCAGATGATGTCCGGCGGCGCCACGGTCCGCGAGCGCGCGATCGCCGTCGGAACGCTTGGCTTTATCGCCGGACTGCACTGGCTGGCTTACCTGTTCCTCAATCCTTTACTCGCCGGCGGCGTAACCCTTAACGTGGCGACGCTGGTGTTGGCCACGGCGATTCTGCTCACCGCCTTCTCGACCATACTGTCGCAAGCGATCGAACAGGTGACGCGCGCCTTCTACGCCCGCGCCGACCTTGACCTGATCCTATCGTCGCCGGCCGCGACGCATCATCTCTTCGCGGTGCGCATTGCGTCTGTCGCCCTGGCGGGCAGCGCCATGACCTGCCTGCTGGCCGCGCCGCTTATCAACACAGCCGCCATGATCGACGGGCCGCGCTGGCTCGCCGGGTATCTCGTCATCGCCGCGATGAGCATGATCGCGACGGCGATCGCTGTGGCTGCTGCACTTGCCCTGTTTCGGTCGGTCGGACCCAAACGCACGCGGTTCATCGCTCAGATCATTGCCGCCGTCGTCGGCGCGGCGTTGCTGATCGGGCTGCAGGCGGCGGCCATCGTCGCCTACGGAAACCTGTCGCGATTCAGCGTAGTAAGCTCAGAGGCTTTTGTCGCCGCGGCCCCGG
The DNA here is from genome assembly GCA_046160845.1 of Hyphomicrobium sp. GTDB lineage: Bacteria > Pseudomonadota > Alphaproteobacteria > Rhizobiales > Hyphomicrobiaceae > Hyphomicrobium_B. Next base: position 17,599 of record JBJXHD010000015.1, on the reverse strand, counting down.
ATATCGACAGCTTGGCATGGATTCCGGCGCGCGCGATGCTTGGGGAGGCGACGCCTCTGCTTGCCCTGCTCATCGCCGGCTTCTCGTCGCTCGCGGCCGCCCTTGCTTTCTACGCCCCGCAGTTCGGCGCACAGGCCGTCGCCGCGTCGAGCGCCATCGATGACGCTACGGTTCGGAAATCGTCCGGTCGTTCGTTCCGCCAGCGCAGTCAGCGGCAGGCTCTCCGCACCAAAGAATGGACGCTGCTCAAGCGCGACCCATGGCTCGCCTCGCAGACGCTAATGCAGGTTTTCTATTTGCTGCCGCCGGCGCTTTTGCTGTGGCGCGATATGGGGCCCGACACGCACGCACACATCATTCTGGCGCCTGTGCTGGTGATGGCGTTCGGACAACTGGCGGGAGGGCTCGCGTGGCTGGCGATCTCGGGCGAAGACGCCCCGGACCTCATGGCCTCGGCGCCGCTGACGCCCCGGATCATACTTCGCGCGAAAATCGAAGCGGTGCTGGCCGCGATCGCCGTGACGTCCGCGCCTCTGCTCTTGGCAATGGCGCTGATCTCGCCAACGGGCGCGCTGATGACTTTTGCGGGCGTCTCTGCGGCCGCCGCGTCCGCCGTCGCCATTCAATTGTGGTTTAAGACCGCCGCGAAGCGCTCGCAATTCCGCCGACGTCAGACCGCGTCGCGCGCGGCCACTTTCGCTGAAGCCTTCTCGTCGATCTTCTGGGCGTGCGCGGCCGGCTTCGCGGCAGCGGGTTACGTGCTGGCCTCAGCAGCGTTCATAGCCGTCGGCTTGGCGACGCTCGGCGCAGCGCGATGGATCAGCCCGCCCGATCTGGCTCAATAATCGCGGCTAGCGCAGCACACCTCTGACGACCTTCTTGATTTGCTCAAGCGTGAACGGCTTGGCGATCGAGGCGAACCGCGCCGCATTGAGTTTGCCGGCGCGATCAAGCTGGTCTGAAAAACCTGACATCAGCACGACGGCCAGGCTCGGCTTCAAAGCGATGGCGCGGGCCGCGAGCGTGACCCCATCGAGTTGCGGCATGTCGACGTCCGTCACGAGCAAATCGATCGACGCGGCGTTGTCGTTGAAATGTTCGCTCGCTTCCAGACCGTCTTGAGTCGCATGAACAGTATGTCCGTCGCTGGTCAGCGCGCGGCGCACGAGATCGCGAACGGCGGCGTCGTCGTCGGCGAGGAGTATGCTGGCCATGAAGCGTGCTTTCTGTTGCCGCGCGCAAAACTACTGGTCGATGATCCGGCCGACAAACGGCAATTCCCGGTAGCGGTGCGCGACGTCCATACCATAGCCAACGACGAACACGTTAGGGCAGTCGAAGGCGTGAAAGTCGGCGGCGATGTTGACGGCGCGAGGCGCCAGCTTATCGAGGAGCACGCAAGTCTTGACCGTCGCCGCGCCACGCGCCGCGATCAGGTCTTTCGCGAAGGCGAGCGTGCGGCCGCTATCGAGGACGTCGTCGACGATAATGACATGCCGACCTTCGACGTGCAGATCGAGATCACGCAGAATTTCGACTTGGCCTGACGTCGTCCGCGCCTTTTTATAGCTCGACAATGTGAGGAAATCGACGTCCGGGGCGAGGCCGGCTCGGTTCATGGCGCGCAATAGGTCGGCGGCGAACACGAAGCTGCCTTTGAGGATCGGCACGACCAGAAACGACGGCGGGCTGGAGGCGGCGATCTCGGCCGCCAGGGCGTCAAGCCGGGCCGCGATCTCGGCAGCTGAAAAAACGGTTTCGATCCGGGGTTCCCCCGACGCAGCGTTCATTACGTCTATCCTTTTGGAATTCCAGACTCATAGAACTGCGCGACTCCTGCGCGCCCGGCAAAGCCGCTCAGGACAATCGCACACGACCGCGCCACAATCCTAACTGATTGAACAGGTGCGACTTCTCGTGTTTATACGCGGGTCTAGACCTGTATCGAAGACTTGCTGAGTCTCGACCTTTCTGACGCTAAGGCCAATACTCCCGTGATCCGTCTCACCAACGTCGGCTTGAAGTACGACCGTGGCCCGGAAGTGCTTGTGGACGTCAATTTTCATCTTCGTCCCGGTTCGTTCCACTTTCTCCACGGCGCGTCGGGCGCAGGCAAGACATCGCTACTTCGCTTGATGTTCATGTCGCTGCACCCGACGCGCGGCAACTTGCAGATGTTCAACGAGGACATCAGCCGCGTAAGCCCCCAGAAACGCGCGCAGCTGCGCCGCCGCATCGGCATCGTATTTCAGGATTTCCGGTTGCTGGACCATTTGACGATATGGGAGAATGTGGCGCTGCCGCTGCAGGTCATCGGCAAGAAGCCGAACGATTACCGCGAAGACGTGACCGACCTTTTGCAATGGGTTGGACTCGGCGATCGCATGTACGCCAATCCTTCTGTTCTCTCGGGTGGTGAAAAGCAGCGCGCAGCCATCGCCCGGGCCGTGATCGGCAAGCCGGAAGTGCTGCTTGCCGACGAACCGACCGGCAACGTCGATCCGCAAATGGCGCGCCGCTTGCTGCGGCTGTTCGTCGAATTGAACCGGCTTGGAACGTCGGTCGTGATCGCAACCCACGACCATCAGCTTATGCGGCAGTTCAAGGCGCCGCGCATCGAGGTGCACCAGGGCCATGTCCGGATCATATGACCATTTTTCCGGTCGGCCCCCGTTGCCACAAGCAGGGGGCTACGACCCCTACGATGATCCGGTGACGGGACCGCCGACCGTGCCGGCCGCTTTCGTCGCAGGGCCGGGCGCGTCCGGTTCCCTCCGCGGCGGCGCTCCGGCGGCTGACGACATCTATGCGCCGACGCGCGATCAAGATCGGGGCCGCAAGATGAAGGCCACGGCGCCGGTCGTGCCGCCGGGGTCCGTGACCGGCCGGTCGCTTACGCTGGTGATCGCCATCATGTGCTTCCTCGCGTGCCTGACGGCGGGCGCCGTGTGGATGATCAAGCAGTCGGCCGACGCCTGGCTGAAAGATATCGCCAGCGAGGTGACGGCTCAGGTCGAGCCGCAGGAAAACGCCGATATTGAAAAATCGGTCGCGGACGTCGTGACGTTTCTGCAAAAGCAACCCGGCATCGTCAAAGTCCAACCGTTGAGTCTGGCCGCGAACGCCGAGTTGCTCGAACCGTGGCTCGGATCGTCAGAAGCGTTGAAGTCGCTGCCTGTGCCGCGCTTGATCGCCATTGAAATCGACCGATCCACGCCGCCCGACCTTGGCGAAATCGGCACGGCGCTGGCGCGCGATTTCAAGGGCGCATCCCTCGACGACCATCGCCGATGGCAAGCGCAGATCCGCGCCGTGACCCGTTCGCTCGCGCTTGGCGGCTTGGCCATACTGGCATTGGTCGCAGCCGCAACGACGGCCATCATCGTCTCGGCGACGCGCAGCGCCATGGCCTCGAACCGCGACATCGTCGAGGTGCTGCACTTCGTCGGGGCGACGGACAAGTTCATCGCGCGCGAATTCGAGAAGCACTTTTTGCGCCTCGGCATCAAGGCCGGCATTGTGGGCGCGGCATTCGCGATGCTGGTCTTTCTCGGCATCCCGGCGATACTCGATATGCTGGGCGGCGGCGCCGTGAGCATGGTCGAATTGCAGCGGCTGATTGGGACAGGATCACTCGATCCGGCCGGCTATATTGTGCTCGCTCTGGTTGTCGTCATCATTGCGGCGTTATGCATGATTACCTCGCGCGTCGGTGTGTATCGCATCCTTCACGGTAAGCATTGAAGCCTGCTTGCGCCGTGGATTCACCGAGTAGTTTGGTTTGGCGGCTGGATTGCATAGCAATCTGTAACTTGGGCGTCCAAATCAGCTAGACTGCACGCATCCGGAGAGTGCTGTGCGTTGTCGCGAGAAACCGAGACCGTATCGACATGCGGAGACTATTTCGCCCTCTGGTTTTCCTGGCGGCTCTCTCGGCCGGCGTATTCGCGTTCGGCTTCGTTCTGTTCGCCACCGCCGTCACGCGGGATCCGATCGGCGGCTGGGACAAGGCTGACGGCATCGTCGTTCTGACAGGAGGCGACAGCCGCATCGTCGCCGGCGCCAAACTGCTGGCCGATGGGCGCGCGAAGCGACTGCTGATTTCGGGCGTCAACAGGCAGGTGCGCCGCGAGGACGTCGCGCGCATTTCCGGGCTCGACCGCGCAAAGTTCGCCTGCTGCGTCGATCTCGGCTACGAGGCGCTCGACACCTTCGGCAACGCCGACGAGGCGCGCTCGTGGGCCAGGGCCAACGGCTATAGCCGGCTGATCATCGTAACCTCGAGCTATCACATGCCGCGCAGTCTTGCGGAGTTGGCGCTCGCGATGCCGGACGTCGAATTGTTCGCGCATGCCGTGACGCCGCCGAGCTTCCCGGAAAGCGGCTGGTGGCTGCATGTGAGAACGACGCGCGTGCTTCTGTCGGAATACTTGAAGTATCTGCCCGCCGCGGCGCGGCTGGCGACGCAACGCATGATGGGATGGAGCGAAGACCAGTCTGTCGCAGTCGCCCAGCCCAAGCCTGACGATGGTTGAGCCGCCGCTTCGCGGCCGAACCCCGACGCTCGTGATGGCGCGTTCGCTGATCTATGCGGGCGTTTTCTACGTCGTCACTGCGCTGTTTCTGCTGCTGGGCTCCTGGCTGCTGATTGCGCCGCGCCGCTGGGCGATGAAGGGCCTCGAGATCCACGGGCAGACGTGCGTCGCTCTGCTGCGCCTCATTTGCGGGACCAGGCTCGAAGTTCGCGGACGCGAAAATCTGCCGAAGGGCGGCTGCCTTGTCGTCGCCAAACATCAGTCGGCGTGGGACACGTTCGCCCTGATCCCGCTGTTCCGCGATCCGGCGGTCGTGTTGAAAGACGAACTGAAGTGGATCCCGTTCTACGGCTGGTTCTGCGTGAAATTCGCGCACATCTTGGTCAAGCGCGAGAAGGCGTCCGCAGCGCTGAAGTCGCTGATCGCCGACGCCAAAGCGCGACTGGCGGAGGGGCGCGAGATCGTGATTTTTCCGGAAGGCACGCGGACGATCCCCGGCGCCGAACCGGCCTACAAACCGGGTTATGTCGCGCTCTACGAGGCGCTCGGCGCGCCCGCCGTGCCGCTCGCCTTGAATTCGGGTCTCTATTGGCCGCGACGGAGCATATGGCGGTATCCGGGCGTCATCGTCGTTGAGATCCTCGCGCCAATTCCGCCGGGTCTGCCGCGCGCGGAATTTCGCAGCCGCATGGAGGCGGCGATCGAAAACGCCAGTCGCGCGTTAATTGTGGAAGCGGCTGCATCGGAAAACCCACCACCGATGCCGCCAGAAGCAGAAAAAGTTCTGGACACATAGCGTTGAAGAGAACATAATAGGAACATTATTGTTGGCGCGGCTCACGACAATGTTGCAGCCGTTTGAGATCGCAGGGAGTTTTGCACCGTTCATGGCCGACCAGACTTCACAACAGCTGACCGGCGTCGCTGACGAGATCTGGCGGCGCAAATATCGTTTCACGGGTTCGGACGGCGGCGGCGACGCCACCGTCGACGAGACGTTGTGGCGGGTCGCGCGTGCGGCAGCGGCGGTCGAAGCGGGCGGCAAACGGGCGCAAGACAAATGGGCTCGCGCGTTTCATGGGTCCATGGGCGACTTCGGCTTTCTGCCGGCGGGCCGCATCCTGGCCGGCGCCGGCACGAACCGCAGCGTCACGTTGTTCAACTGCTTCGTTCTGGGAGAGATCGCCGACGACCTGACGGGCATATTCGACAGCGTCAAGGAGGCCGCGCTGACCATGCAGGCCGGTGGCGGGATCGGTCACGATTTCTCGACGCTCCGGCCGCGCGGCGCGCCGGTGAAAAGCATCGGCGCCGATGCGTCCGGCCCCCTCAGCTTCATGGATGTGTGGGACTCGATGTGCCGCACGATCATGTCGGCGGGCCAGCGCCGCGGCGCGATGATGGCGACGCTCAGATGCGACCACCCGGACATCGAGGCCTTTATCGCCGCCAAATCCGATCCGACGCGGCTCAGAAATTTCAATCTCTCGGTGCTTGTCACCGACGCCTTCATGGACGCGGTGGACGGCAACGCGGACTGGCGACTCGTGTTTGACGGCGTCACCTACAAGACCGTGAAGGCGCGCGCGCTGTGGGATCAGATCATGCGTGCGACCTACGACTATGCCGAGCCTGGCGTGATCTTCATCGACCGCATCAACGCCGCCAACAATCTCGCCTATTGCGAAACGATTTCGGCGACGAATCCTTGCGGCGAGCAACCGTTGCCGCCCTACGGCGCGTGCCTGCTTGGCTCGATCAATCTGGCGCGGCTCGTCGAAAAGCCTTTCACGCCCGACGCAACACTTGATTTGGCAAAGCTCGAAGCGCGCGTCGGGAGCGCCGTACGCTTTCTCGACAATGTCATCGATGTGTCGCGCTACCCGCTGGCTGCGCAACGCGCCGAAGCGCTTGCCAAGCGGCGCATCGGCCTTGGCGTCACCGGGCTTGCCGATGCGTTGATCTTCTGCGGTCTTGGATACGGCGCCGCCGAGGGGCGCCGCCAGGCCGCGGCGTGGATGGCGGCGATCCAGAACGCCGCCTACCGGGCGAGCGCGCTGCTCGCCAAGGAGAAGGGCGCATTTCCATTGTATGACGCCGCTGCATTCTTGAAGCGGCCAAACGTGCAGCGCCTCGACGCCGACGTGCAGGCGATGATTGCGGCGCATGGCGTGCGCAACGGCTGCCTGACGTCGATTGCGCCGACGGGCACCATTTCGCTGCTGGCGGGCAACGTCTCAAGCGGCGTCGAACCGGTTTTCGGATTGTCCTATCAGCGCCGGATGCTCGATCAGAACGGTCAGCCGCGCGAGGCGACGATCGAGGATTTCGCCTTCGCGGAATTTCGCAGGCAGTTTGGGCCCGATACGGCGGCGCCCGCAGCCTTCGTGACGGCGGATCAACTGACGCCGGACGAGCATCTCGCCATGCAGGCGGCGCTGCAGCCCTTTGTCGACAGCGCCATTTCGAAGACCATCAACTGCCCCGAAGCCATGACGTTCGACGCCTTCCGCGACGTCTATCGCGAGGCCTACCGGCGCGGGCTCAAGGGCTGCACCACTTATCGTCCGAATGTAGTGACGGGCGCCGTGCTGTCGGCGACGCCGGCGATCGCCGCTACCCCGATCCCTGCCGTCTCATCTTCAAGTCGCGATCCAATCACGCAAACGGCCGGCGTCGTCTACATGACGAAGCCGCTGGCTCGCGACGCGGCGCTCGAGGGCGTGACCTACAAGATCAAATGGCCGGCGAGCGCACACGCGTTGTATGTCACCATCAACGACATCGTGCGTGACGGGCGCCGCCGTCCTTTCGAGATCTTCATCAACACCAAGAATCTCGAGCACTACGCCTGGACCGTGGCGCTGACGCGCATGATCAGCGCCGTGTTCCGCCGCGGCGGCGACGTGGCGTTCGTCGCCGAAGAGCTCAAGGCGGTGTTCGATCCTGAAGGCGGGCGTTGGATGGAGGGGCGCTACGTGCCAAGCCTGCTGGCGGCGATCGGCGACGTAATCGAAAAGCACATGATTCACATCGGATTTCTTTCGCCTTCAGAACCGCTCGAACTCACTGGACGGCCGCTGCGTGCGGCCTTGGCCGATCGCGGCGGCGCAGAGGAGGACGCGGAGTTTGGCGAGGACCGGCCCCACAACGCCGCGAGCGCGACGAGCCGCTTCTGCCCAAACTGCGGCGAGCGCGGGCTGAGGCGTATCGAGGGCTGCTGGACGTGTGCGCACTGCCATTTTTCGCAGTGCGGATAAAGACGGTAGGGCGGCGCTGCGGGCGAGATCATCGCCAAAACATTGATGACGCTTAACGGTCGGCTTCGCCTCAAACCCATTCAATCACGCCCAGCACTTCGAGACGGTCCATTCGTCAACAGTTTGTTGACCATCGGCCGCATTGGCCCGGCGACCCGTCAAATTTCGGCTTCAAAACTTCACGAACCTTCACCGCTCGCGGGATATTGCTACCGGCAACGAAAAGCGTACGGCCCATTCGGCCGATCAGGGAAGTTGCGTTATGAGCGCCGAAGTCATTCAGCTGGCCGCTGTGCGCGCCAGCCGTTCCGCGAAATTTTCGCCATCTGCAGCGCCGATCAGCGCCCTTGCGCCGATCGAGCCGGGCTCCCGCTTCCACTTCTGGACTGGCGCGTCGGGCAAGCGCTACGTCCACACGGTCTACGGCCTACTCGACTGTCCGCCACTGGACGGCGGCAACTATGTGTTGGTGCGCCGCGGCGACCGCGCCGTGCGCGACGTCCTCGCCATCGGCCGTTTGACGAATGAGACGGCGACTCTGAACCTTGCCGAAATCCGTCAGCGCGCAGCGATGCTGGGCGCCGACGAAGTCCACGTCCATCTGCTTGCAGCCACGGCGCATGAAGCGCAGGCAGTGGAGGTCGATCTGAAGTCGGCCGAGTTCGCCGCCCGCGCGAATTGAGCGGCTCAAGCCAGCCCCTAGCCCTTACTTGAGCCGCGAGGCGCGGCGCGCATTTCGGCGAGCGCGCGGCGACGCACCTTGCCATTGGCCGTCCGCGGGAAGGCGTCGACGAAGATCACTTCGCGCGGCCGCTTGTAGTCGGCGAGGCGCGACGCCGCGAACGCCAGCACCGCTTCCGCGTCAATGTTCGCATCAGCGGCGGGTATGACGAATGCGCCAATGACGGACACGTCGGGTCGGACTTGGATCTCCGCGCAGGCCACGTCGGCGACGCCCGGGCATTCGGCGAGCGCCGCCTCGACCTCCTGGGGCGCCACGCGATAGCCGAGCGCCTTCATGACATCGTTGGCGCGTCCAAGATGAGTGACATAGCCATCTGCGTCCATGCGGCCGATGTCGCCGCCGATGAACCATTCGCCCCGCATCGCTTCGGCCTCCTCTTCAGGTCGGTTCCAGTAACCGAGCATCAAGCCAGGATCAGAACGGTGCACCGCGATCAGACCTTCCGAACCGGCCGGTAGCGGCGTCTCGCCGCCGTCGACCGGCAGGATCGCGACGCGGCGGCCGGGCTGTGGTTTGCCGACCGCGCCGAGCCTGCGCGGCCCCGAAGGACTCGACGAAATGTACGTCGAGATTTCGCTCATCCCGAGCGCCTCGTACAGCTCAGTGCCCGTGCGCGATCGCCACACATCAAAAAGATCATCGGGCGGCCGTTCGCCGGCGATCAGCCCATGTCGCAAGTTCCCAAGATCGATCGGTCCCGGTGGAGCATACTTGAGGATCTGCCGCATCAAGCCCGGCACAGCCGCAAACAGAGTCGCGCGTGTCCTGCGGATGAGGCGCGGCCAGACCTCCGGCGTTTTCTCGCCTGTGAAGATCAGGCTCGTGGCGCCGTTGGCCCAGGGGTCGAGCAGTCCGACGCCGAGCGTATAGGTCCAGTTGAATGCTCCGGCGTGCAGCAAGCGATCGTGAGGGCTGAAGGCGCACCAGCCCTGATGCATGGGCTTGCGGCCGAGCGCGACGCGCTGCGCGTGGACCACACCCTTCTGGCGCGCCGTGGTTCCGGACGTATACATGAGATACGCGGGATCTTCGGCCGTGGTCTCGGCATATCGCGCACGTGGCGCGGCGCGCATCATGGCGACGATCTCGGTTTCCAAGAGAATTCGTACGCCCGGCGGAACGTCGCCCGGCGGCAAGTTTGGAGCCAAGGCCAGCGCGGCGGCGGCGCTATCTGCGAGCAGAAAGTCGGCTTCGTTGGCGGTCAACTGGCTCGACGCGGGAATGGGCACGAGTCCTGCGGCGATGGCGCCGAGAAACAGGATCGGATACGCACTCGTGTTGTCGAGGCGGATCAGAATTCGGGCGCCGCGCTCGAAGCCCAATTCGCCGAGCCCACCCGCAACGCGCAGCACGGCGTCTTCGAGATCGGCGTAGGTCCAAACTTCAGAAGGCCCGTCTGCATCCGCGTCGCTGGTCACTTCCAGCGCCGGCTTGCCTGCTGGAGCGCCGGCTGCGGTCAAGCAATAGCGCGCCAGATTAAACGGCGGACCTTTCGCGCTCGACGTGGTCATTACGGCGTCTCGGTCCACCATGTGTCGACCGCATAGCCAAACAGCGGCGTCTTGTCCGGATACTTCAGGCGCACCCAGTGCGCCACCCACTGCTTTGGCGGATAGAACAACGGCACAACGTAATCGCCCGACAGAAGCACGCGATCGAGCGCGCGCACGGCGGACACAAACTCTATCTCGGTCTTAGCGGCCAGCATGGCCGCGATCATTGCGTCGACAGCCGGATTGGCGACGCCCGCGAAATTGTAGGAGCCCTTCGCGTCGCGCGTGGACGCCGACCAACGGAAGAGCTGCTCATTGCCCGGCGACAGCGACGACGCCCACGTATTCTGAATCATGTCGTAATCAAAGGCAGCCAGCCGTTCCTGGTACTGCGCGCTGTCGACGATGCGAACGCGAACGGCGATACCCAAGGGCTCGAGATTGCGTGCAAAGCTTAGCAGAAGCGCTTCTTGCGAGCTATTGTTCGCCAGAATTTCGAAGGTCAGTTGTGCGCCTGTCGCAGTGTTCACCAGCCTGCCCGACTTGAGTTCGTAGCCAGCTGTGCGCAGGAGTTCGAACGCGGACTTCTGATTGGCGCGGTTCTGTCCCGAACCGTCGCTGACCGGAAACCTGAAGGCGCCTTCCAGTATCTCTGGTTTTACCACGCCGGGATACTTGGCCAGTAATTCGCGCTCCGTCGCATCTGCAGGTTTGCCAGCCGACGACAAGGTGGAACGCTCGAAATAGCTCTCGGTACGCTTGTAAAGTCCACTGAAGAGCTTGCTGTTCACCCACTCGGCGTCGAACAGCGTCATCAGCGCTTGGCGGACGCGGGCGTCCTTGAACACGTCCCGGCGCGTGTTGAAGACGAACGCCGTCATGCCGGCGGGCAGCGCGATGTCGAACTCTTTCTTGACGAGCCGGCCGTCGCTGGCGGCGGGGATGGCGTAGCCGCTCGCCCACCGGCCCGGATCTTCTTCCAACCGCAGATCGATCTGCCCTTGCTTGAAGGCTTCGATCATGACGGCGCCATCACGAAAGTATTCGAAGCGGATTTCGCCGAAGTTGAAACGCCCACGATTGACGGCGAGGTCACGACCCCAATAGTCGGCGTCGCGCTTATACGTCAGCGATCGGCCGGCATCGACGTTCGAGATGACATACGGACCCGAGCCGAGCAGCGGCGTTAGTGAGGTTGTGTCGAATTTTTCCAGCGGCGTTGCAGCTTTGGAAATCACCGGCATCAGCCCGAGAATCAGCGGAAGCTCGCGATCCTTGTTGTCTTCGAAGACGAACCGGATCTGGCGATCGCCGCGCTTCTCGGCACGCGTCACCTTGGCGAAGTAGGTGCGGTGGTTGGGTCGGCCTTTCGTCTTGAGCAATTCGAATGAGTGGATCACGTCATCGGCGGTGACTGGCGTGCGGTCGGAAAACTGCGCTTTTGGATTAAGCACGAACGTGACGGACGCCCCGTCGTCTGCGACGTCGATCGATTCCGCCAACAAGCCGTAGAGCGTGAACGGTTCGTCCAGGCTGCGGCTCATCAGGCTCTCGATTGAGAACTCACGCATGCCTGACGCCGGTACGCCATTGATGATCAGTGGATTGAGCGTGTCGAAAGACCCAAGCACGGACAGTGTGATGCGGCCACCCTTCGGCGCCTCGGGATTGACGTATGGGTAACCGGTGAAATCTGCGTTCAGCGCCGGCGCGCCGTGCAGCGCGATCGCCGGCCTTGGCTCGGCCGATGCCGGCGCGCAGAGGGCCCCGGTGGCCATCACCGTCGCCATGCTCAGGGCCCGCCAGCCGTTCATCCCAATCCAGACCTTGAGTTCGAAGTCATGTGATAACCGCATGCTATTGCTGGAAATCGTTGCTGATGTGTTCGCGCCTCGCGGCGGCGGTTTAACGTCGGCTGAGACGGCCAAAACCTCACTAATTTGCAGGGCGAAAATCGCCACTTTTTCACCTGTCAGCCTGTCGCAGTTACCGGCCGGCAACGACCGACGCGCCCTCCACCGCCGTTCCCTTTAGGGCCTCCTCACGGCCACGGGATTGCCGCAATCCGAGCCTTACTCGCACCCGGACCGGCGCCTGGGAGCGCCCGTACCTGCGTTGGATTTTGTCCTGGCGCGGCGTCAAGAGGGAAGAGCTGGCGGGGCCGGCTCGCAGACACGAGGATTTTTATCGGCATGACATATGCAGGATTGCGCGAGAGCGGCAAGATGCTGGCTTCGGCTGTTGTTCTGGCCGCGGCGACCGTTGTGGTCCCGAGCCTTGCCCAGGCGCAAGGCGCTGAAAACGAAGTGACGATCCCCGCCAAGCCCGTAGCTCCCGCGGCGGCGACGCCGGCTCCGGCCGCAGCGCCTGCCAAGCCAGCGGCTGCCGCACCGGCTCCTGCCGCCAAGCCCGCCGCAGCCGCCGCCCCGGCGGCTGGTGCAGGCGCCAACGGCGGCGCAAAGACCGCCTGGGTCAAGCTTTGTGAAAAAGCGCCGATCATGAAAAAGGGCGACGACGGCAAGGAAGTGAAGGAAGAGAAAAACCTCTGCTTGACGCATCATGAGCGTCTCGACGGCAATACCGGCATGGTTCTCGTCTCGGCGGCAATCCGTCAGGTCGAAGGCCAGGACAAGAAATCGCTGATGATCATGGTGCCGCTCGGCATGGCGATCCCGCCGGGCGTGCGCGCCGCCGTCTACTCCAAGGAGCAGTGGGCCGCGGCCGCCAAGAATGAGAAAGTTGACGACAAGGCTTTGAAGCCGATCGACCTCAAGTATTCGCTTTGCCATCCGGCCGGATGCACGGCCGAGACCGAGGCGACGAAGGAAATTCTGGACCAGATGGCGGCCGGTGGTGGCATCATGGTTCTCGCCATGAATGCCGCTGCTCAACCGGTCGGCTTCCCGGTTCCACTTGAAGGCTATGTGGAAGCGTCGGCTGGCCCGCCGGTCGATAATAAGAAATATGCCGAGGCTCGCGGCGCGCTGATGAGGCAGATCCGCGAACGTCAGGCGCAGTTGGCCGAGCAGTACAAAAACCTTCCGCCAAACATGGTCGACGGCAAAGAGGTGAAGCCAGGCGCAGCGCCGGCGACCACCGGTTCGACGCCTGCGAAGCCGGCGGCCGCTCCGGCTGCCAAGCCAGCGACGCCCTAGTCCGCGCCGAACTGGGCAACGATCGATACTTCGAAAACCGCGCTGGCTAAGTCAGCGCGGTTTTTTCATTGTCAAGCAAATTCTGTTCCGACACATAGGCGACGTACGGGCCCTCGGCGTTGCGGGCAAAGAGATGGTAAAAAGGCTGATCCTTGCGAGGGCGAATGTCTTCGGGGATCGACAACCACCACTCTTCCGTGTTGGCGAACTCGGGATCAATATCAAAGATCACGCCGCGAAATGGAAACAGTCTGTGGCGCACTACGTCGCCGATCGCGAATTTGGCGTGTTTGATTTCAGTCATTGTAGGTCATCCTCAGTTGAGGAAGCGCAGCGACCGAACGCCGGGGAACTCGCGCAAGACTCGTCGCAGACACAATGTTGAGCCTTCGGCGCACTTTACGCTGGATCCTTGAACGGCCTAGCGCAGTCTTCCGTTCGAGGATGATAGAAGTCTTCTATAACCCGAAATCGGCGGCGCGCTGTGGGTCTTTGCTCGCGACAAGTTTGGCCAAGTCGACAATGACTTTGGCTTGCTTCCACGTAGCGTCGTCCTGCATCTTGCCGTCAAGCATCACAGCGCCCGTGCCGTCCGGCATCGCGTCGAGGATGCGCTTGGCGAATTTCACTTCGACCGGGTCGGGCGAAAAGACGCGCTTGGCGATCTCGATCTGCGTCGGATGCAGCGACCACGCGCCGAGGCAGCCCTGAAGGAACGCATTTCGGAATTGCGCTTCGCAAGCGGCCAAATCCGAGAAATCGCCGAAGGGGCCGTAGAACGGTTTGAGGCCGTAGGCGAGACAGGCGTCGACCATCTTGCCGACGGTGTAGTGCCAAAGGTCCTGCTGATAGAAATTGCGCGCGGCCGCAGCGTCCTTGCCGGCGTCAGCGAGCACGCCGTAGTCCGGGTGGCCGCCGCCAACGCGGGTCGTCTTCATGCCGCGCGAGGCCGCAAGGTCGGCAGGGCCGAGGCTCATGCCGTGCATGCGCGGTGAGGCCGCCGCGATCGCTTCGACATTGTTGACGCCCTCGGCGGTTTCCAGAATGGCGTGGATCAGGATCGGCTTCTTGACGGCGTGCTTGGCTTCAAGCTGGGCCAAGAGCTGGTCGAGGTAGTGGATGTCCCATGGGCCCTCGACCTTAGGCAGCATGATCACGTCGAGCTTGTTGCCGACCTCGGCCACGATCTCCATGACGTCGGCGAGCATCCACGGCGAGTTGAGGCAGTTGATGCGCGTCCAAAGCCCCGTCTGGCCAAAATCGGTGTCCCGCGCCATGGCGATGAAACCCTTGCGGGCGTTCTGTTTCTGATCCAGCGGCACCGCGTCTTCCAGATTGCCGAGCACGACATCGACCGTCGCGGCCAGCTCCTTGATCTTGGCGCGGATCTTGTCGTTGTGCGGCGGTACGAAATGGATCATCCGCTCCAGCTTGACGGGCAACTGGCGATATGGCTCGGGAGCGCCGATGGCGAGGGGGGAGAAGTGCTTGGCGGGCGTGCGCACGGAAGCCATAGGGAATCTAGTCCTTTGGACGAATGAGAACCGAGATGCCGGAATAATTGGAAACGGCGGCGCGCGCCAGAGCGGTGGCCCGGCGCGGTCAATCGGACGCGGAGGGATGGCGAGGCAGTCGGTTCTAGGTTTCAGTAGCCGACGGCGGGCGGCGGCCAAAATCGGGCGCCGGCGTATCCTGCCCCGCCTGTATTATGCCGCGGCGAATGGCGCGGCTTTCTCCGAACAGGCGTTCCAATGTTTCCCCGTCTCCGAAGCGGATGGCGCGCTGTAGCGTCACCAAATCCTCGGAGAAGCGCCCGAGCATTTCGAGTACCGCTTCCTTGTTATTGAGGAACACGTCCCGCCACATGACGGGATCGGACGCGGCAATCCGCGTGAAATCACGAAAGCCGCCGGCGGAGAACTTGATGACCTCGCTGTCCGTCACGCGCTCGAGGTGGGCGGCGGTATTGACGATGTTGTAGGCGATCAGATGCGGCACGTGCGAGGTGATCGCGAGCACGAGGTCATGATGCTCGGGCGTCATGATTTCGACCTGTGAACCGAGGCGACGCCAGAAGCTTTCGACCTTGGCGAGCGCGAGGCGATCTGTATCGGCTTCGGGCGTGAGGATGCACCAGCGGCCGTCGAAGAGTTCCGCGAACCCCGCTTCGGGGCCAGACTGCTCCGTACCGGCGATCGGATGGCCGGCGACGAAATGCGCATTCGGCGGAAGGTGCGGCGTGACGTCGGCGACGACGGCGCCTTTGACCGACCCGACATCGGAAACTATCGCGCCGTGCTTCAAATGCGGACCGATTTCTTCGACGATCTTTCCATACGCGCCGACCGGCGCGCATAGCATGACGAGATCGGCGTCTTTCACGGCGTCCGCGGCGCACTCGAAGGATTTTGACACGAGGCCCAGTTCCAGCGCCTTGTCGCGCGTGGCGGCGCTATTCGACGTGCCGACGATGTCGACGACCGCGCCGCCGCGCCGCGCCGCGTGGCTGATCGACGAGCCGATGAGGCCGATGCCGATCAGCGCAAGCCGCTGAAATATGGGTTCGCGTTGCGTAGCCGCCATCAGCCTGGTCCGCCGAGATAAGCCGCAAGCGCTTCAAGCGCGCGGGTGTTGTCCGCTTCCGAGCCGATCGTCATTCGCAACGCATTCGGAAATCCATAGGCGCCGACTTTCCGCACGATGACGCCTTTCGATTTTAGGTACTCATCGGCGCCGGCCGCCGTCTTGGTCCCACCTTCAGGAAAGTGGAACAGCACGAAGTTGGCGACGCTTGGCGTAACTTTGAGGCCCAACGACGTCAGCGCATCCGCGACGCGCGGCAGTTCTGTGTCGTTGTGGCGTTTTGAGGCCTCGACGTGGGCGGCGTCATCCATCGCCGCGGCGCCGCAGGCGACGGCGGGCGCGGAAAGATTGAAGGGGCCACGAATGCGATTCAGCGCATCGGCGATCTGCGCCGGGCAGTAGGCCCAGCCGATGCGCAGCGCCGCAAGGCCATAGATCTTCGAGAAAGTGCGCGTCATGACTGTATTCGACGTCGTCGCGACGAGTTCAATCCCGGCTTCGTAGTCGTTGCGGCTGACGTATTCGGCGTAGGCGGCGTCAAGCACCAGAAGGATGTCGTCTCGCAGACCGGCGCGAAGCCGGCGAACTTCGTCGATGGAGATGTAAGTTCCCGTCGGATTGTTCGGATTGGCGACGAAGACGACGCGCGTGCGCTCGGTCACCCGCGCGAGAATGGCGTCGACGTCGGTGGTCAAGCCTTTCTCCGGCGCCACGATCGGCGTCGCGCCATTGGTCAGGATGGCGATCCGGTAGACGAGAAACCCGTGTTCGGTGTAGATCGCCTCGTCGCCGGCGCCGAGAAAGGCCCGCGCCAGCAATCCAAGAAGTTCGTCTGATCCTGAACCACAGACGATGCGCGCGGCGTCGAGACCATAACGGCGCGCGATCGCGGCGCGCAGCGCCGTCGCCTGACCGTCTGGATAGCGTTCGAGGCTCGCAGCTGCTTGCCGATACGCGTCGAGCGCCTTGGCGCTGGCGCCGAGCGGCGACTCATTCGACGACAGTTTGGCCGGCGTCACGCCGCCCGGAACCTTGCTCTCGCCCGGCACATAGGCGTCGATGTCACAGATGCCCGGCCGAATGGCGGGCTGGGTGCGCGGAGTCACTGTCGACATGTCGGCGTCTCGATATTCTGGCTCTGAAAGGGGCCGGATCGGCGCGTAGTGATAGGGGCTCGGACTCTTGAAATCAAAGATTAAAGTTGACTTTAATGGGCCGGGGCCTAGCAAACGGGTCTTTCCGTTGATTTCGCTCTACAAGGCCTGGACATGAGCGTCGCGCCGCCAAAAACCGCCGAATTGGCGCCGCCAGGACAGAGCGAAGCTCTTGCGCCTTCAAGCCCCACGGTGACGTTCGGCGCCGAAGCGCCGCTGCGGCTCGCCTGCCAAAAGCTGCTTGCGCCCTTCACGATCGCTTACCAGACCTACGGGCAGCTCAACGCCGCCAAGTCGAACGTCATTCTCATCTGTCATGCGCTGACGGGCGACCAGCACGTCGCCAACGATCACCCGATCACCGGAAAGCCCGGGTGGTGGGACGTCCTCATCGGGCCGGGCAAACCGATCGACACGCGGCGATTCTTTGTGGTGTGCCCAAATATTCTCGGCGGCTGCATGGGCTCGACCGGGCCGGCCTCAACGAACCCTGAGACCGGCGCCCCCTATGGTCTGCAGTTCCCCGTCATCACCATCGGCGACATGGTGGAGGCGCAAGCGCGGCTGCTCGACCACCTCGGCGTCGACCAGTTGTTCGCGGTCATCGGCGGATCGATGGGCGGCATGCAGGTGCTGGAATGGGCGGCACGCTACAAGGACCGCGTGTTCGCTGC
>JBJXHD010000014.1:0-133949 GCA_046160845.1 Hyphomicrobium sp. | reverse complement strand
GCGGCGGCACGGTCATTCTCGTCTCGAACGCGCCCGTACCGAAACATCGCGTGAAAGCGATGCTCGATTCCCGTCATGTGCCTGAAGCCGCCTGGGACGACATCGTCTCATCCGGCGACATCGCGCTGGCGCATGTCGCGGCGAAAGGATTCAAGACGCTCTATTGCGTCGGCCCCCAGGATCGCGACCAAGCCCTTTTCGCCGCCTTGAAGGCGCGCGCCACGCCGCTTGACGACGCCGAAGCGATCCTCTGCACCGGCCTCAACGACGACCGGCGCGAAGTTCCAGACGATTATCGCCCCATGCTCGCGCGCGCGCTTGCTTTGAAATTGCCGTTCGTCTGCGCCAACCCGGACTTCGTCGTCGACGTCGGCGGCACGCTGCTCTATTGCGCCGGCGCGATCGCCGATCTCTACGCGCACGAGGGCGGCGAGGTGTATTGGGCCGGAAAGCCCCATCTCTCGGCCTACGAGACGGCGCACGCCAAGGCCGAAGCGCTGCGCAACAGCAATGTGACGCGGGCTAAGTGCCTCGTCATCGGCGACGCACTGAGAACCGACATCAAGGGCGCCCAAAACTACGGCTGCGACGCGATCTTTGTCGCGTCCGGCATTCATCGCCACGAGACGATGGACGGCGCGAAACTTTCCAGCGCCAAGCTCGCCGCGCTGTTCGCCGCCTCCGACGCCTCGCCCGCTATCGCCGCGATGGTCGAGTTGAGGTGGTAGAATCCAAAAAACGTCATCCTCGGCCGAGCGCGCGGCTCACGCGTCGAAGGCCGGGATCCAGCGCAAGACTCCCTATCTCAATATCGCGCCTTCTGCCGTCCTGACGCCGGATCCCCGATGCGCCTCGCAGGCTCGCCGCATCGAGGATGACGTTCGCCGGGGCTAGTCCTTGGGCGCGACCGTCGCCGGCGGCTCGTTCTTCGGGCGCTTCGGCGTCGGCCCGTCTGAGAAGCTGTTGAATACGATATCGGGCGCAGACGTGTTGTGCTGCGACGGCGACAGGCGGCCCATCCAGATGTCCGTGGCGCGCGCCTTGTCGAACGACATAATGTTATCTTCGCGCCAACTTTTGGCGCCCTTCTCGCGCACCGCAATGCGCGCCATGTCGTTGTTGAACTCGGTGACGTACATGGATCGCAGCATCGCAAAAGGCCCGCCGTCGATGGCGCGGTCAAACGCGACGTCGAGCGCTAGACGATTGACGTTGACGCCGGCGATCTTCAGCGTCGCCGAACCGCCCTTCTCGAACTGCATCGTGAAGGTGCGCGACTTGGGGTCGAACGCCACCTCTTTGAATTTCACGATCGGGCGGCCCTCAACCTCAACCGGGCCTATCAGAAACGACGAACCGTAACCGGTGTTGCGCATGTTCGGCGGCGTCATCGGGCGGGGACGCCAGTACCCGTCCTGCGGATAGAGCACCAGCACCTCTTCGGCGCCGTCGTTGCGCAGCACCCACACCTGCAGAAGATGCAGACCCTCCTCGACGCGATCGCCGATGCGCACCTTGGCCGTCGAGGGGCGCCAGAACGCCGGAAACGCGTAACCGACCACCCAGAGATCGGTTTCTTCGTACAGCGTCACCTTGCGCGGCTGGCCCGGCGCGGCGTGCGACGGGTCCGCGCTCATATCGCAGGCGGTCCAGTCGGCTTCGTAATTATCGCGCATGCCGGCCGCGAGATAGACCGGGTGCGCGGCTTCGATGCGGAATGAACGCACGTCCTTGTTGGCGAACGACACGGCGACGTTGTCCTTTTCGGCGCACAGCACCGGCTCGCTCTCATTCTTGACGTCGACGGCGAGGCCGTCGAGCGATGCGGCCCGCGACGCCTGCGGCGTCAGCGCGGAGGCGACGAGGAAGAGGGCGAACAATTTGGCGGCGCGCATGCGGGTCTCCCGGAAAGTCGACGGTCGAATAGGCGAGAGTTTAGGCGGCGTCGAGGCGCACCGCATAGACGTCACCCGAGTTGGCGTCATGCGGCAAATTAATGAGATGTGCGGCCATCTCGGCGCCGGTGACCCAGTGCCCGAAGGTACAGCGCTGGCTCTCGCCAAGCGCGATGTCGAAACCATAATTTCCCAGCG
The DNA here is from genome assembly GCA_046160845.1 of Hyphomicrobium sp. Taxonomy (GTDB): domain Bacteria; phylum Pseudomonadota; class Alphaproteobacteria; order Rhizobiales; family Hyphomicrobiaceae; genus Hyphomicrobium_B. The sequence goes on along the minus strand of JBJXHD010000014.1, from coordinate 131,856 downwards.
CCGCGATGCGGTCGAGACAGCTGAGGGCAACCTCGCGGGCGATCGTCGTGACTTCGAACGACAGCGCCGCAACCGGCGAAGAAAGTCCTGCGAGCGTCTCGGCTTCGCCGCCCTCTACGTCAATCTTGATGAACGCCGGCGCCTCGAACGCGTCGATCAGGTCGTCGATCGTCACAGTCTGCACTTTCTGTGCGCCATCCCAAACCTGCCCCTCCCATCCGGGCCTGCCTTCAGCGTTCGCGATAAACGCCTCCGAAAGCGTCGAGACCGTCGGGTTCGAAGTATTGATGCGAAGCATGCCGTCCGACCGTTGCGCCGCCGCGGCGATTTCGAGAAGCGTCACATCCTCGTCACGGCCGTGAATGAGACGCAGCGCGCGAAACAGCAGCGGCTGCGGCTCGATCGCGACGACGCGCGCGCCGAGGCGCCGGAACGACGACACGCGGTCGCCGACATGCGCGCCGATATCGAATACAAGATCGCCGGGTTTGACGAAGCGCGCATAGAGATCGTCCATCTCATATCGCGGCGCCTCGTAACCCTGATAAAGCCTGAGCGAACGAAAAACTCCGGCGAGCGCGGTCGAGACCATGCTCATGACTCCGCTTCGCGGTTGACGGCGGCGATCTCGGCCGGCGGATCGAAATCCTCAGGGATGGCGGCGATCCGATGCTGTCGCAGAAAGACGCCGATACGCGGACTGGCTGTGACGACCGCGAACGGGATCGCGAGCAGGTAGCCCCCTGTAAGAGGCAGGCTCCACAACAACACTTCGGGAGTGATGGCGAGGAGCGCGCCGCACACGATCGCGCCGAATGCGAGCTGCGGCCATAGCGCCGCCGTCGCTGCGCTCCACGAGACGTCGCGCGCATCGCGCTGCTGGCCGCTCCACATAACCGATTTGCCGAATGGCAGTCCGAGCATGAACAGCGACGTGCGGATCGTCGTGACGGCGCCCAGAAGGAAGGCGAAAACAAGCTCGATCGCCGCGCTCGTCGCAAATCGCAAAGGCCCCCCGAAGCGGTGCACCTCGCCCGGCGTCAGGCAGGCGTCGATCAGCCCCGCGAGCTTCGGGCTGATGTGCAACAGCAGGAACGTGACGTAAAGCGCCTTGGCCGACGCCGCGGGAAAATCAACGATCGCCTGGGCCTCGGCGGCCGCGAATGGCGAGGCGCCGATCATGAACGTCCACGCCGGAACGCCGGCGAACATCAGGATCGCCCACACAAGCTGGAAGCGGCTGATCGGCGCCAGCCCCGGCAGATCGAGAAGCTTCAGATACTGCATATTCCCCTGACACCACCGCACGTCGCGGCGCATGAATTCGAGCACATCCGGTGGATTGTCTTCATATGAGCCGTCCTCGATCGGCATGACACGAATCTCGAAACCGGCGCGGCGCATCAGCGCCGCCTCGACTTGATCGTGTGAGAGCACCGGCCCGCCGAGCGGCGGCGCGCCGGGCAGGATCGGCAAGGCGCAGGCATCCGTATAGGGCTTGATGCGCACCAGAGCATTGTGGCCCCAGAACGGTCCGCAGTCGCCGACCCACCATGCTTGCCCCATGGTGTAGGCGCGCATCCCGTGACGCATACCGAACTGGAAGATGCGCGCGAACGCCGACGAAGACGGCGCGCCGACCACGAGACTTTGCAGGATGCCGATCCGCGGATACGCCTGCATGATGCGCGCCAGCCGCACCGTCGCCGGGCCGGTCATCAAACTGTCGGCGTCGAGCGGCAGCATCAGATCGAAGGCGCGCCCGTCGCTCTCGCAGAACGCGCGGACGTTGCCTGCCTTGAAGCCGGTGTTGCTCTCACGCCGCCGATAGAAGACGCGGTCGCGGTTGGCATCCGACGCACGCCACGCCGCGATCGCCGCCTCTTCCAAAACCGCAACTTCGGCGCAATCGGTGTCACTCAGCACGAAATACGAGAAGCGTGCGCCTTCACCGGTCCGATCGAGGCTCGCCTTCAAGGTTCTGAGTTTCAGCAGCGCGCGCGCGGGGTCTTCATTGCGCAGCGTCATCAACACTGCGGTATCAAACTTCAGCGGCGCCGGGCGCTGGCTGGCGGCCAGAAACGGCGCCGTTTCGATGAGACCGTCCCTGCACCCATGCAGCAGCCACAGCCCGATCACCGCATTCCAGAAGCCCAGCACCGACCACGGCGTGCCGATCGCAGCCGCGAGGAGCAGCAAAACATCGACGATCGTCCAGCCCCCCGCCGCGAGGATGGACGCCGCCCACACCATTAACAGCAACCACGTGACGAGGTTCAGGGTTAAAACGATCAGCTGCCGACGTTCGAGCACGGCGTTTGCCTGAGGGCCCGCCAGTGTCGTAAGGCTGTTGGCGCGGCCGCGTCGCGCCGACACACCAGCGCCGACCGCTTTCGACGTCAAACTGTCATCAACCATGTGCGGAACCGCTCACTCGCTATGACCGACGCCAGCAACGCGACGTCGTCGAAACCCGTCGCCGCGCCGCGACGCAGTCAGGGCCAAGTCGTCGTCGCCCGCGCCCTTTGGCACGTCAAGCCCGGCGTAGCGGAGCTGAGAACCGAACGGCTGACTGCGCCGCGCCCCGGTGAAGCCCGCGTCGCAACGCGCTACAGCGCCATCAGCCGCGGCACGGAACGACTCGTCGCGCTCGGCGAGATTCCGAAAAGCGAGTGGACGCGCTTGCGCGCGCCGCTGCAGTCCGGCAACTTCCCATTCCCGGTCAAATACGGTTATTCAGCGACCGGCGTCGTGGCGGCCGGGTCGGATGCATGGATCGGCAAGCGCGTGTTCGCGTTGCACCCGCACCAGGATCATTTCCAGATTCCGGAAACCATGCTCACGGCGATCCCGGACGCCGTGAGCGATCAGCGCGCGACTCTGGCAGCTAACATGGAGACGGCGTTGAACGCGCATTGGGACGCAGGCACGGGGCCGGGCGACAATGTGCTGGTCGTCGGCGCCGGCGTGCTAGGCCTGCTCGTCGCCTATCTCGCCCGGCGCATTGCCGGGGTCCGAGTCACAATCATCGATATTGATGCGGCGCGGGCGGGTATTGCTGACAAACTTGGCCTCGCTTTCGCGAGCCCCGCCGAAGCGCCGGTCGACAATCAAATCGTCTTCCACACCAGCGCCAGCGGCGCGGGACTCGAAGCGGCAATAGGGGCGGCCGCTTTCGAAGGCCGCATCATCGAGCTGTCGTGGTACGGCTCAAAACCCGTCACGATCAGCCTCGGCGGCGCCTTCCACAGCCGCCGGCTGCAATTGATTTCGTCGCAGGTCGGTCACGTTGCTCCAAGCCGCCGCACGGCGACAACCCGACAAGCCCGGCTCGAAACAGCGCTAACCTTGCTCGACGATTCGGCTCTTGACGTCCTCGTTTCTGACGAAGTTGCGTTTGACGATGTCGCGGCGGAGCTGCCGCGCATATTTTCCGGGTCCGCCGGCGGCCTCGCGCCGATCATCCGTTACACCTGACAATATTGCATTGGGGACCAAGCCCGCATGTTTTCCGTCGAAGTCCGCGACCGCATCATGATCGCGCATTCTCTGCCCGACCCGTTCTTCGGGCCGGCGCAGGGCATGCACGGCGCGACGTACGTCGTCGATGTCGCGTTCTTCCGCCCCGAGTTGACCAAGCACAATGTCGTCGTCGACATCGGCGCGGCGCAGACCGTCTTGAACGCGGCGCTCAAGCCCCTCGCCTACCAGAACCTCGACGCGCTCCCCCAGTTCAAAGGCGTGCTGACAACCACGGAATTTCTCGCGAAGCATGTCTTCGACGAAATCACAACCGCGGCCCGTTCCGGCAAGTTGGGACCAGACGGCGCGGCGCTCGCCAAGATCCGCGTGACGATTTCCGAAACCGACCTGGCGCGCGCCAGCTACGAAGGGGACGTTCGTGGCTGACACCGTCTTCGCCATTCCCGGGGACTTGCGCAGCCCGACTGGCGGCTACGTCTACGATCGCCGCGTCATCGAATTGCTGCCGGCCTTCGGCGTCACCGTAAAACATGTGCGCCTCCCCGCCTCCTTCCCGAACCCGACCGAACGCGATCTCGCCGAAACACGCCGCGCGCTGAAGGGCGAACGCAACGGCGCAACGCTGCTGATCGACGGCTTGGCTTTCGGGGCGCTACCGGCATCGCTCGTGGACGACATCCAAGGCCGTGTCCTCGCGCTCGTACATCATCCGCTGTTCCTCGAAACCGGCCTCGCGCACACGCGCAAAGTCGAACTGAAATCCACAGAACAGGCGGCGCTGACTCGCGCCGACCACATCATCGTCACCAGCCGCGCCACGGCGCGCATCCTCATCGAAAACATGGCGATCGACCGAGAAAAAATAACGGTCGCGGAACCCGGCACCGATCCAGCGGATCGCGCCACCGGCACCGGCGCGCCGATGCAGGTGCTCGCCGTCGGCGCCGTAACGCCGCGCAAGGGTTACGAGCTTCTTGTGGAATCGCTGGCTCCGCTGTCGGACATCGATTGGCGCCTCACCATCGCCGGCGCGCTCGATCGCCATGCCGAAGCCGTCGAAGCATTGCGCGACACCATCGAAAGCCACGGACTGCAATCGCGCGTCACTCTCGCCGGAAAAGTAGTTCCGGCGACCCTCGATCGCTTCTACGAAAGCGCTGATCTGTTCGTGTCGGCGTCATTGTTCGAGGGCTATGGCATGGTGCTCGCCGAAGCGATGGCGCGTGGCCTGCCGATCGTCACGGCGACCGGCGGGGCCGCCGGCGACACGGCGGGAAAGGCGGCGCTGCACGTTGAAGCCGGCGACGTCGCTCAGTTGACCACCGCGCTGCGCCAGGCGCTGTCCGACAAGAAGCTGCGCGACCGTCTCGCGGACGCCTCGTGGGAGGCGGGCCGCACGTTGCCAACCTGGCACGAGACGGCTCGGCGCATCGCGGCGGTCATTCTAGGCCTGCGCCCGTGAGCACATTTTCACCGGAGTGGCTGGGCTTGCGCGAAGGCGCCGACGCACGCGCCCGCAACAACGCCGTCGCCGATGCCGTCTCCGCGCGGTTCCAGTTGCGCGATTGCGTCTCCGTGCTGGACCTTGGCTGCGGCGCCGGCGCGAATTTGCGTGCAACGTCGCGGTTGCTCCCCTCGCAACAGACCTGGACGCTGGTCGATCTCGATGCCGAACTGCTGGCGCACGCGAAGACTGTTCTGTCGTCCTGGGCGGATACCGCCGAGCCGGACGGCGAGAACTTGGCGCTAACCAAGGGTCGAACCGAGATCCGCGTCAGATTCAGGCAAGCCGACCTTGCGCGGGATCTTGGCGACGTCATCGGTGAGGGCGCCGATCTTGTGACAGCCTCGGCGTTCTTCGACCTCGTCTCGCCCGACTTCATCCGCAGCCTGGCGCGCGCCGCCGCGGAAAAGCGCGCCGCGATCTACGCCGTGCTGACCTACAACGGCGTGCAGCGCTGGTCGCCTCACCGCCCGGCGGACAACCAGATATCGAGCGCGTTCAACCATCATCAGATGCGCGACAAGGGAATTGGCCTGGCGGCTGGTCCGATGGCGGCGGCGCATCTGGCCGATCAATTCCGGCTGAACGGTTACACGGTCAATGAAGGCGATAGCCGATGGCGGCTCGGCTCCGCTGATCGCATGCTGATTGACGAACTGGTGCGCGGCTACGCGATGGCCGCGGCGGAAACTGGCCTTGTCGATCAAAAATCGGTCGAGGCCTGGATCAAAGTCACGCGTGGCGGAGCGGAAATCGGCCACACGGACATTTTCGCGGCCCCGACTTAGCTAAACAGTCCGCTTGGGCAACATGCGCTCGACCACGCGATCCTTGCGGATGGCGCGATGGTAGAACGACGCCGCGATATGCAGAGCGATCAATCCGAGCAGCGCGAAGGCCGCCGTTTCATGCCACCAGAACACGGTCTCGGAAAATTTCTCGTCCTTTTCCGTAATCGCCGGCAGTGGAATGCCGAAGGGCTCGAGGGCGCCGTAGTAGGAAATGCCGAGATAACCGCCGATCGGAATGGCGATGAGCAGCAGATAAATCAGCCAATGGGTGAGATGACTGACGCCGATCAACGGCGCCGGAACCGAGCGATCCGACGGCGGCGCGCCATTACTGAAGCGGTACATCAACCGCAAGATGACCACCAAAAAAATGACAAGGCCAACCACTTTGTGTGTGTCGTACAGAAGATTGGTCGTGCCATCGAAAAGGCCGGTCTTGGCCTCGCCGGCGTCATTGACATAGGCCATCTCGTAGGCGCGATAAGTCATGTAGAGTCCGATCGGAAACTGGATCAGTATCAACAGGACAGTCAGCCAATGAAAGCGACGCGCGGCCGGCGTATAGATCGGAATGTCGTAATCGCGATCGAGTGCCATGGTCAGGTCATCCTTTCGACAGTTGACGGAGATCACAATCGAACAACACATCCCTACCGTCAAGAATGTGGGCGCGCGCCTGTGGCCTCAGCGCGCCGTCAAGCCCAGAGATTGCGGCCAATGACAAACCCGTGACGCCGGAGCCGAGGATCATCGGCGACACCAGAACGTGCAGCCGGTCGACGGCGCGCGCGTCGATGAAGCGGGATACGGTCGTAGCGCCCCCCTCAATAAGAATCTTTCGTAACCCGAGATCGAACAGGCCCCGGATGATGTCCGACGGCGACATGCCCTCTGCGCGCGGCGCGACGACGAGCGTATCAACACCTGCCGGCGCGGCGCCGACCGCGCGTCTGATGATAATGCGCCGCGCGCCATCCGCCGCGAAGATGCGGGCGTCCGGCGACGCGTGGCCGTCTGGATCGATGACGACGCGCGCCGGGTTTCGCCCCGTAACGCGGCGCACGGTTAAGAGCGGATCGTCGGCGACGACGGTGCCGCGACCGACGACGACGGCGTCCACCGACGCCCGCAGGCGATGCAAGTGATCTATCGCGGCGGCGCCATTGATCCACCGCGAGGCGCCGGTGAGCGTCGCAATGCGCCCGTCCAGCGACTGGCCCAGCTGCGCCACGACAAAGGGCCGATCGGCCGGTGCGGCATCGAAGGGAGCAAAGATGGCGTCGTAGGCGGACGTCTGCGACGGCGTGAGCACTGCGATTGCCTTGAAAGGGATGGGCCCGGCCGCGATAACCTCGAGCGCAGCCGATCCACACTGTGACGGCGCAAGGTGAGAATGCGCGCAAGCAATAGTCGGTCAACTGGCGCGCAACAAGGCGGACCCGCGACGGCGCTTGTTTTGCTGGTTGCGGGATGGGTGCTGCTCGCTTGGCCGTGGCTTTCGGGCAGCGTCACCATCCCGTGGGACGCGAAGGCGCAGTTTCTACCGCAACTGCAGTTTTTGGCGTCAAGCTGGGCGCGGGGCGAGAGCGCGGCGTGGGCGCCCTACGTATTCGCGGGTCATCCGCAAATTGCCGATCCCCAATCGCTGATGTTTTCTCCGCCGTACGTACTTCTGGCGCTGCTCGACGCGGCGCCGACCTCTTGGACTGCAGACGCGACGCTGTTTGTGACGATCCTCATCGGCGCCGCGGCGATGGTTCTCTGGCTCCGGGACAAGGGTTGGCGGACTGAGGCCTGCCTGCTCTCGGGCTTGAGCTTCGCGTTCGGCGCGGCGATGGCGTGGCGCATTCAACATGTCGGACAGGTGTTGAGCCTTGCGTATCTGCCGATCGTGTTCCTGTGCCTCGATCGCGCGCTGGACCGACGCTCGATTCCGTACGGCGTTGCCGCCGGCCTCGCCGCCACGTGCCTCGTTCTGGGTCGAGACCAAGTCGCGCTGCTGTCGGTCTATCTCCTGATCGGATACCTCGTTTCGCGTCTGGTCTTCAACGAAGAGAATTGGCGGAGCGCTGTGGGTGCTGCAGTCAAGCCGCTATCCGCCGCGGCCATCGTCGGCATCGTCGCGATCACCGCGCCGATCCTGATGACGGCGCTCGTCGCCTCGGACTCGAACCGCCCGCATATCGAATTCGAAGGCGCCGGGCGCGGCTCGCTGCATCCGGGTTCCTTGCTGACGCTGTTTTCGGCCGACGTCTTCGGCGCTGCGAGTGGCGGCGAGTTCTGGGGGCCGCCAAGTCGGCGCTGGAGCGGAACGGAGCTCTACATCGCGCAGAACATGGGCCAGCTTTATCTCGGCGCGTTGCCGGCGCTGATGCTGATCTATGGCGCCGCCTCTGGAGCGCTGTGGCGCCGCGACATGCGCGTTTTCTCGATCGCGCTGCTGATAATGGTCGTTTACGCCTTGGGCTGGCATACGCCGGGGTTCAGGCTGATGCATGCAGTGCTGCCCGGCGTTGATTTGTTTCGCCGACCCGCCGACGCGGTCTTCCTGATCGGGTTTCTCGCGAGCGTGCTCGCCGGCGCCGCATTTCAAGCGTTTCTCAACGAGCGCGCCGTGCCAACGCCGCGCGTCGCTGTTATTTGCGCCTCCATCATCGCCGCGGCGCTCGCCATAATCGTCGTGCTGGCGGTGCGGCTTGAGATGCTGGACATGGCCGGTCCGGAGATCGCGATCGCAGCCGCGCTGTTCTCCGTCGCTGCTGCTGCAGCGATCGCCACGCTGCGTTTCACGACGACTAGTCCGGCTTTGGCGGCGCTGGTCGCCGCCGCGTCTTTGACCGGCGACCTCGCCTGGTCGAATCGTCCCAACGGCTCGACGGGCTTACCGCCGTCCACTTATGACATCCTCGATCCGGCGAGCGCCAATAAAACCATCGCCGTCGTTCGCGAACGCCTCTCCGGAACGGCGAGCGACACGCGCCGCGACCGCGCCGAGTTTGTCGGTCTCGGCTTTCACTGGCCCAATGCGGCCCTCACCCATCGCATCGAAACAACGCTCGGCTACAATCCACTGCGGCTCGGGAGCTATGCGCGCGCGACCGGAGCCGGCGACAACATCGGACTGCCGGAGGAGAAGAATTTCTCGCCGCTGTTTCCCTCCTATCGCAGCCCACTCGCAAAACTTCTGGGATTGAGCACGATCGTCACCGGTGTCCCGATCGAAGATATCGACAAGGGCCTGAAAGCCGGCGACGTGTCGCTCGTCGCACGCACTGCCGACGGCTACGTTTACGACAACCCCGGCGTCTATCCGCGCGCGCTGTTTGCAACCCGCGCAGCGGCGACGAATTTCGGCGCGCTCATCGCATCGGGAGCTTGGCCTGACATCGATTTCACGACGACGGTGCTGCTCGATGGCGCCGACGCCGCGGCGTCAGAGTCTCATCGGCCCGGATTGATCCGCATCGCCGACTATCGCAATGATCGCATCACGCTGGAGGTCGATAGCCCGGACGGCGGCTGGGTCGTGCTGCACGACATCTGGCAACCGTGGTGGGTCGCGACGGTCGATGGCGTCGCTGCGCCGCTGCTGCGGGCCAATGGTATCTTTCGCGCCGTCGCGACGCCGCCTGGGCGCCACACTATCATCATGACATTCGAGCCGGTACGAGGCGCCCTGCGGCAACTGGCAGGGATCGAATAGACGGCGATCACTTGCGCGGCGCCACGGCGCGCGCGAAGAACGGACGAACCCAGTTTTGAGATCGACTTACTCGCAATGCCGACCGAAGAATTGAGCCTGCTGCAGATCTACAAGCGCGCGCTCGTGATGCTGGCGCCGGAGCGCATTCTGGCGATTGCGCTGGCTCTGGCGGGCGTCGTCATCGCCGCCGTGCAGCTCGCCGAGCCGGTGCTGTTCGGCCGCGTCATCGACGCGCTCAGCAAGGGCGAAGACGCTTTCGGATACATAGGGCTTTGGGCGGCGCTCGGCCTGTTCGGAATCGTCGCTGGCGTCGTAGTCGCCGTTTACGCCGACCGTCTCGCCCACCGCCAAAAGCTGACGCACATGGCCGACGTGTTCGAGCGCGCAATCGCGCTGCCCCAAAGCTATCACGCGGCGCGGGGTTCAGGCGCCGTCGTGCGCACCATCCTCTCCGGCATGAGTTCGCTGTTCTGGCTCTGGCTTGGAGCGTTGCGCGAACAGCTGACGGCTTTGTTCGGCATCTTGTTGATGATTCCGGCAGCGATCAGCATGGACCTGCGGATGGCGCAGATCCTGTTGATCCTCGCGGTCGCCTACACGCTGATGAACGTCCTCGTGATGCGCAAGACGTCGGCAGGCCAGACCGCGGTCGAAAGCTACGAATCGGCCTTGTCGGGCCGCGTCGTCGACGTCGTCGGCAACGTCACCGTCGTGCAGAGCTACAACCGTCTGAAGATAGAAGCGGAGGCGTTGCGCGGCCTGATGCGGGAACTACTGACGGCGCAGCTTCCTGTGCTGACGTGGTGGGGCGTGCTGGCGGTTCTCCAACGCGCCGCCGCGACGCTGGCGATGGTCGCGATCCTCCTCGCCGGCGCAATCCTGGCGCGAAGCGGCGATCTAACCGTCGGAGAGATCGTCAGCTTCGTCGCCTTCGCCGGGCTGTTGATCGGTAAACTCGACCAGCTTTCGGGCTTCGTTGTGCGCATCCATCAACAAGCGCCGATGCTGAGGTCGCTATTTGCGTTGATGGACCGGTCGGTCGCGGTCACCGAAAAGCCGGAGGCAAGGCCTCTGCCGCCGGTCCGCGGTGACGTGCGCTTCGAGAACGTGAGTTTTCGCTATGATGCGGGTCCTCAGGGCGTCGCCGAACTCTCGTTCACGGCCAACGCCGGCCAGACCATCGCGCTCGTCGGACCGACCGGCTCAGGCAAGTCGACGACGACCGCGCTGCTACAGCGGTTTCGCGCCCCGCAAGCCGGCTGCATCACCATCGACGGCATGGACCTCGCCGACGTCACGCTGCAATCTCTGCGCACAGCAATCGCTGTCGTATTCCAGGATGCTGGCCTGTTCAACCGCTCGATCGGCGAAAACATCCGCATCGGCAAGCCGGACGCAACCGATAGCGAAGTGCAGCGCGCAGCGCGGCTCGCTGAGGCGCATGAGTTCATAGCCGCGAAGCAAGGCGGCTACGACTTCATGATCGGCGAACGCGGCGCGTCGCTGTCAGGCGGCGAGCGCCAGCGCATCGCAATTGCGAGAGCGATCCTCAAGGACGCGCCGATCCTGATCCTGGACGAGGCGACGAGTTCGCTCGACGCAGAAACCGAGGCCAAGATCAAGCGTGCGCTTGATACGCTGCGAGAGGGCCGCACCACGTTCATCATAGCGCACAGACTTTCGACCGTCTCCGACGCCGACCAGATTCTGGTGCTCGAGCACGGGCGTATCGTCGAGCGCGGCAAGTTCAAGGAACTCGTCGACCAGAGCGGACTGTTCGCACGGCTTGTTGCGGAAGGCGGGTTTACGATCCCGAAACTCACCGAGCACGCCGACCGCGCGGGGGAAGCCGCAGGCGCCGACCCCGATCAGGACTACAGCATTTTTGGCTAAGGCGTTCGAGCGCCACCGCTCAGCGATCAGATCTTGTGGGCCATCCGCGCGCGCTTTGTCTCGAGATAGCGCCGGTTGTGCTTGTTCGGCGCAACGACGAGCGGCACGCGTTCGGCGATGCGGACGCCCAGCGCTTTGAGAGCAAGTTCCTTTGCAGGATTGTTCGACAGCAGCTTGATCTCGGTCATGCCGAGATCAGCGAGCGCGCGCGCGACGAGGTTGTAATCGCGGCTGTCGACCGGCTCGCCAACCTCGATATTGGCTTCGATCGTGTCCAGGCCTTCGTCCTGCAAGGCGTAGGTTTGAATCTTCTTGAACAAGCCGATGCCGCGACCTTCGTGATACGGCACGTAGACGATCGCGCCGAGCGGCGCCGATGTGATGATGCGCATCGCAGCCTGGAGTTGCTGGCGGCAGTCGCAGCGCAGCGAATGGAAAATGTCGCCGGTGACACAACCCGAATGCACCCGCACAATGGGCGTCACGCCGGGACCGGCGCTCGGGGTACGATGTACAAGGGCTATCACCTGCTCTTCGGGGTCGTCGCCTTGATAGGCGTGTGCTTCGAGCACCAGCTCTCGACCTTGAAAATCGATCGGGAGAATCGTTTCTACCGCCCAGTCGGCCGGCAGAGTTATGTGTTTCAAGGCGCCCGATTTCATTGGCTCTCCGAATTCATCCGAGTACGTTAAGACGGACACGCTGGGCGCGGCGGGAGGATTGCAGATGATAAGCGCATCGCGCTCGAACTGTTGAGAAACGTTTGAACATTCCTAATAGTTCCAATGCGCTACGATGATTCGAAATTGACCACAAGAATAGGACGCGTTCAAGGCTGGCGGCCTCGTCAATGCGGTCAACAACTAGTTGCGCCTCCGCGCCCGTAGCGCAAGTGCGCGAGACTAAGAGCCGCGGCGAACGTCGCCATGATCGGCCTCCGATCCGCGATGGCGCATCCAAATCGGCTCTGCTATCGCTCGGAAAGCAGCGCGCTTCGGAGCCTCGCCTTGGGCCTCGCCCTCACCGCTTTCCTGGCATTTCTGGCCGCCGCCGTCGCCACGCGCCTTTCCATTCCGTGGCTGGCGCGCGCCGGCGAAAGCGACCGCACGATGCACTCCGGTTTCGTACCGCAGGGCGGAGGCGCCGCGCTGCTGGCGTCGGCCTTCGCCACCGCCGCGCTAACCGGCGCCGTTAACGCTGCATTCATGTTGGCTGTGATTGCGCTCGCGGCGCTGTCGTGGCGAAATGACCACGCGCACATTTCGGCGAACGTGCGCCTTGCGTGCCACCTAACAGTCGCCACCGCCTACGTTTCGACGCTGCCCGATGAAGCGCGCGTCCTCCAGGGGCTCTTTCCCTTTGCGGTCGACCGAATGGCGACGGTTCTGGCGCTCAGTTGGATGATGAATCTTTTCAACTTCATGGACGGTATCAACGGGCTGGCCGGCGCGGAGACGATCGCAATCGCCGCCGGATATCTCCTGCTTGCCGGTGCGCCGTCAGACCACGCCACACTCGCCGCCGCGCTCGCCGGCGCCAGCGGCGGGTTTCTCGTTTGGAATTTGCGAGGTAAAGCGCTGGTTTTTCTCGGCGACGTCGGCAGCGTGCCGCTCGGATTCATCACGGGCGCGCTGATGATTGACTTGGCGCTTCGCGGATTCTGGGCGGCGGCGCTTATCCTGCCGGCTTATTTCGTGGCCGACGCGACGCTGACACTGCTGACGCGCTTGCTGCGCGGCGAGAGCGCCTCAATCCCGCACCGGGCCCATTTCTATCAGCGCGCAGCACAAGGGCTTGGCTCGCACCTTTCCGTCGTGGCGCGGGTCGCGGTCGCGAACGCGCTGCTGATTGTTCTAGCTACGTGGAGCATCTACGCGCCCTGGCTCGCGCTCGCCGGAGCCGTCGCCGTCGTCGGTGGACTGCTGTTCGAACTCAGCCGAGTCGCAGTCGCGCCAATTCGATCTTCGGACAGCGATCCATGACAACAGTCAGCCCCGCCTGTCGCGCACGCGCCGCAGCGGCCTCATTGGCGACGCCGATCTGCATCCAGATCGTTTTGATGCCGAGCCGCGTGGCTTCCGCGATGGCCTCATCGACGACCGCGGCGGCGGCGTCCGAGTTCCTGAAAATGTCGACGACGTCGATCGGCGCTGGCGCGCCGGCGAGCGACGCGTAGACCGATCGTCCGAGCAACGATTGACCGGCAAGCCCCGGATTGATCGGATGCACGGCGTATCCGCGCGCGATCAGAAATTCCATGACGCCGTAAACGGGCCGCACGGCATTAGCGCTCGCGCCGACCACGGCGAACGTCTGCGCGGATAACAAAATTGCGGCGACCTCAGAGTCGCCCAAACCATCGACGCTCATGGCGCTGCCGGCGGCGGAAGCATCACGCGGCCGTCCGCCTCGAGCGGCATGAACGGATTGAAGGCGACTTCCCAAAGATGCCCGTCGGGATCGGCGAAGTAGCTCGAATAGCCGCCCCAGAAGACTTTCTGACCGGGCTTCAACAGCGTCGCGCCCGCGGCGACCGCTTCGGCAAGCACGGCGTCAACGCGCGCTTCGCTGTCGACGTTGTGCGCCAACGCGATGCCCGAAAACCCAGGCTTGCTGTCGGAAACGCCCGCATCCTCGGCCAGCGCCGCACGGCGGAAAACCGACAGAATCACGCCGCCCGCATCGAAAAACGAGACGCCTTCCTGGCTCGCCGACGACGCGCTAAGTCCAAGCCGCTCGTAGAAGGCGCGCGAGGCCGCAACATCGGCGACGCCGAGCGTCACGAAGGACAGGCGCGGTTGCATCCCTCAGCCTTCCCGCCACAACGGCGGGCGCTTGTCGAGGAAGGCGCAGATGCCCTCCTCCGCGTCAGCCGCCATCATGTTTTCGACCATCACGCGAGAAGCGTCGTCGTAGGCCGCGGCGAGCGGCAGCTCGATCTGCCGGTAGAACGCAGCTTTCCCGACCGAGACTGTCGCAATAGCCTTCGACGCGATGACGCGGGCCATCGCGAGCGATTCGGCTTCGACCCTGTCGGCCGCAACGACGCGATTGACCAGACCCCACGCGGCGGCCTGGTGCGCGCTCAAAATTTCGCCAAGCAGCAGCATCTCCATCGCCCGCTTACGCGACACGTTGCGCGACAGAGCCACCATCGGCGTCGAACAAAAAAGCCCGATGTTGACGCCGGGTGTGGCGAACGTCGCCGTCTCGCTTGCGACCGCGAGATCGCAACTAGCAACGAGCTGGCATCCGGCCGCCGTCGCGACGCCGCCGACCGCAGCGATGACCGGTTTCGGGCAAGCCAAGATCGCCTGCATCATCGCCGAGCACGCCGTCACGGTTTCGGCGAAAAACGCGCGTCCACCGTCGACATCGCCGCGATGCGCCGACAATTCCTTGAGATCATGTCCCGCGCAAAATGTGGAGCCGCTGGAGGCAAGCACGACCGCGGCGACACTCGAGTCCGCGCTGAGCAAGTCAATGGCGTCATGGACCGCAGCGATCATAGACCGCGAGAGCGCATTGCGGTTCGCCGGGCGGTTCATCCTCAAGATGACGACGCCGGGTCCGGGTCGGTCTTGAAGCAAAGGCTCCGAGATGGTTGCGTCCCGCGCCAAAGCGGCCGTCGCGGCTCCAGCCGTCATGCTATTGCAGCGCCTTTTCGATGTCGGCGCGATGTGCCTTCACGACGTCGACGTTTTCCTTATGCTGGAGCGGAGGCGTGGTTTTGATGGTGGCGTTCAGCTCCTCAACCAGCTGCGTTTTATCGGCTTCGGGAATGCCTGCGTCCTTCTTGACGTCGTCGAGCTCTTTCTGTAGCGCGTCGTAGGGATCGACGTATTCGCCACTTTGCGAGTCGAGCCCGGCCATCACGAGCGCAATCGTTCCCGCCACGTTGTCGAGCTCGGCAAAATCGGTGAAGCCGTTAGTCTTCGCCAACGACTCGAGCTCCGTTTGCAATCCGGGGTCTGGAGAATCGCCGGCCGCCTGGATCTTCGGCGCGATTTCGGCAAGCGGGGTTTGCGCCTTGATGAAACTCTTGATGTTGTCTTCGCTGAGCTTGATCTGTGTGAACGACTTGGGCTCCTGTGCAACAGCGCCTCCACCACCAAGCCACGCCAGTGCGATCAACGTCGCCAGAATTTTTCGTGTGGCGATCCATACGCTCGTCATGCGTCGTCTCCTCGACATCGGACCGCCCGCTTGCGGCCCTGCCTTGGTTGAACTTGATGCCGCGACTGCGACGACAATAAGAAGCACGCGAAGCGCCGTAGCCGCGACCGGCGGTGCACGTAACCACGTTTCGCCGCCGCACGCACGGGCCGGGGTCACGGGGCGGATCGAGCAACATATCACCTTCTCGCCGGCAATTATCCACTTGACAAACCCAAAGCCAAGCCTATATAATTCCTGTCAGAATCGAGAGGAATTACGTCATGTCGGTGCTCAATCAAGCTCATTTTCAAGACGAAATCTCGGCTTTCGCGAAGTTGGAGAGCCTAATTTGGCCCAATGGCCCGGTCTGTCCGCACTGCGGTGGCAAAGAACGCATCTACACGTTGCAAGGCGTCCGCTCGAAACCGAGCAAGAAGAACCCTGAGGGTGTCGAACGTCCGGGCCTTAAGAAGTGTGGTCATTGCCGGAAGCAGTTCACGGTGCGCGTCGGGACCGTGTTCGAGAGCAGCCATATCCCGTTGCACAAGTGGTTCCAGGCCGTACACCTGATGTGCTCCAGCAAGAAGGGCATCAGCAGCCATCAGCTGCACCGCGTCCTTGAGATCAAGTATCAAAGTGCTTGGTTCATGAGCCACCGTATCCGCGAGGCGATGCGGTCTGGCGGTCTGCTTTCCCCAATGGGCGGCGCTGGCGGCATCGTTGAGGCCGATGAAACGTTCATCGGCAAGAAGACCAAAATCAAAGGCGGCGGCATCCATCACAAGCACGCCGTACTAACTCTCGTCAGCCGCGACGGCGAAGCTCGCAGCTTTCACATTGATCGCGCCAATACCGAAAACATCATGCCGATCGTTCGCGCGAACCTTGCTGCCGAAGCGAAGGTAGTGACCGATGATGCAGGCCACTATCGCAATCTCGATAAGGAATTTGTGCACGCATTCGTCAATCACTCGGCTGGCCAGTATGGCCGTGGCGAAATTCACACCAACACGATTGAAGGCTACTATTCGATCTTCAAGAGGGGCATGAAGGGCGTCTATCAGCACTGCTCCGAGAAGCACTTGCACAGGTATCTGGCAGAGTTCGATTTCCGGTATAGCAACCGGATCGCTAATGGTATCGGAGATAGTAAACGGACCGAGAACGCATTACGTGGTATAGTCGCAAAGCGCTTGACTTACCGGGACTCATTTCCGGCGTCCGGCGGCAAGCGTACCCGGACGGCGTAATGACCAAGAAATTGCGAGAGCTACGGTGGAAGATCGACGCATACAGCGCCGAAACGATGCCGCTTGATCGTTTGGCTGAATACTTGGCCGAGCTTGCCAAGATGCTCGGCGACGCCGAGCACTTACACCTCGTCAAAGTTGATACCAGCAGCACGGTTCCCGTCTTGCGCGTGGACGAAGTGGCAATTGATCGAGTTCGGCAGCGCGCAACTGATGTTAAGAGGGGTATTGCGCCTGTCGCCGTGATGCAGAGTTACCGGCGCATCAACGTGATGCTCCGACGTGACAAGGCAAACGCCATGCTTTGCGAAGGCAGCGCTGAGATTATTCCATTTCCTGGACACAAGGAGCCGGATGATCTTTTGACAGGTGTACTTCAGCGCGGCAGCTTGGACGGCCAACTTGAAAAGATCGGCGGCGCCAATGCGTGGGTTCCTGTGCAGTTGCGATCTATGGATGGTGACCGTGTGGCGGGATGCTATGCCAAAAAAAGATTGGCTAAAGAGCTTGGTGGGCACTTATTCGAGCCTGTCCGCTTATTTGGTCGCGGAAGATGGACGCGGACCGCAAGCGGGCAATGGGTCTTGGACAGGTTTTCCATCGAAACATTTGAAAGATTGAACTCTGACCCGCTCGGTAGTGTAATCGCCGCACTCCGCTCTATCAAAGCAGACTGGCGCCCCAGCCCGGTCGCTCAAATCCTCAATGGTGAATAGCCGGGATGCGCGGAGTCGATGCAACAGTGCTGACGCTTCTGCTCAACGAGCACGCGGATTCCCCGCCTGATCCCAACACTGGCAAGGAGGTTGAGAGAACGCGGGACCGTGTGAATTTTCTCATCCAAGAGCTGCAAACGCAAAAGCAAAAGATAGTGATACCGACTCCTGTGCTGGCAGAAGTCTTGGTTGAGTCCGGAGCATCCGGTTTGCGCTACATCGACGTGCTACAGAAAGCGGCAGTTTTCGAAATTCGCGACTTTGATCGATTGGCCGCGATAGAGCTGGCGCTAATGACGCGACAAGCGATTGACGCAGGCAAAGGGAAAAAGAAAGGCGGTAGCACTGAACCTTGGCAGAAGATCAAACTAGATCGCCAGATCGTTTCGATTTGCAAGGTATCTGGGGTTACAACCCTCTACGCCAGCGACAACTCGCTAGCGAATTTTGCGAAGCAGGCCGGGATGCAAGTGGTGGGAGTGCACGAATTGCCACTGCCGCCCGTTCCACCCCAACTGAGCATGCATGAGCTTTTAGAGGCCAAGAGTTCCGAGGCCGAAGCACCTTCACAAGCAGACATCGAAGATGACGAGAGCCAAGAAATCTGATTCTGAAAGTCAGATCGACAAGTTTCGTCGGGCCTCCATAGATCATGGTTGCAGTGACGACGAAACTGCGTTTGACAACACGCTTAAGAAAATCGCGTCAGCCCCACCACCCAAATCAGTAGAAAAAAGGAAGCCGAAAAAGCCCGCCAAGTGAACGGGCTTATGACTACTCACTTTTTGGGAGTGGCTTGCGCGATAGGAGTGCCCAAACTGGCTCGCCGTCCTCAGATGCGCGCGCGCCAAGTACCAGGAGTAATCTTTTGGTAGTATCATCGTCTGCGCCGACAACATGGCCAAGCGTAGTCAACTTCCGCCATTCATGGTCGTCGTCTTCAAGCATTGCCTTCAAAAGGACTTTGCGGGCGTCATCCAATTGATCTTGTTTCTTGCTCACAAGGTAGTGCTGGATCCAGGCAGTACCTACACCGCCCAAGAGCACGCCGAGCAAGCCGACGATGCCAGTCCAAAAATTGCACATCGGCAGCGCCCCCTACGGTTGCAACACCGATTTTCACTACGACGATTCGTATGGGTTTGTAAAACGGATAATCGCCTTCTCGCCGGCGGTAATATAATACCTTATTGCGGTAACATATTACCAATAATGCTAAAGCGCTGCTTTTATTGAGTTTAATTTGAAACTCTAAATTTCGTTTGCGCGATTTCGATGGTGCATGTATCTCCACCGACTTCTGGCGGCGCGAACCCGCCACATCGTCCCTGACGCAATGCGCGACGCCCGGAACCGGCGTCTCCCGCGAGGAGCCTCGAGACCTCATGTCAACCTATGTCGCCAAGCCGGCAACGGTCGAGAAGAAGTGGATCGTCATCGACGCCGCAGGGCTCGTTGTCGGCCGCCTCGCAACCATCATCGCCACCCGCCTCAAGGGCAAGCACAAGCCGATCTACACGCCGCACGTCGATTGCGGCGACAACGTCATCGTCATCAACGCCGACAAAGTCGTGTTTACCGGCGCGAAGCGCGAAGACAAAGTCTACTACCGCCACACCGGCTATCCCGGCGGCATCAAGGAGCGCACGCCGCGCCAGATCCTGGACGGCAAACACCCCGAGCGCGTGGTCGAGAAAGCCGTCGAGCGCATGCTCGCGCGCGGCCCGCTGCAGCGCCAGCTGATGCGTAATCTTCGCGTCTACAAGGGCGACAAGCACGAGCACGAAGCTCAGAAGCCGGAAACGCTCGACGTCGCCAAGATGAACCGCAAGAATGTGAGGGTCTAAAGTTATGGCAACTGAAACCAAGACCCTGGCGGACCTCGCAGGCGCCAAGCCGGCAGCGCCGGAAGCGCCTCCCGTCCGCGTCCAAAAGCTCGACAAGTTCGGCCGCGCCTACGCCACCGGCAAGCGCAAGAACGCCGTCGCGCGCGTCTGGTTGAAGCCGGGCAAGGGCATGATCACGATCAACGAAAAAGACTTCAAAGCCTATTTCGCGCGACCCGTGCTGCAGATGATGCTGCAGCAGCCGCTCTCGATCGCCAACCGCGCGACGCAGTACGACATTCGCGTGACCGTTCTTGGCGGCGGGTTGTCGGGCCAAGCCGGCGCGGTGCGCCACGGAATCTCCAAGGCGCTGACCTTCTACGAGCCTGACTTGCGCGGCGTATTGAAGAAGCAGGGCTTCCTGACGCGCGACAGCCGCGTCGTCGAGCGCAAGAAGTACGGTCGCGTCAAGGCGCGCAAATCCTTCCAGTTCTCGAAGCGTTAATCGCGCGGACCATCGCCGGGCCTCCAGCGCAGCCCGCCTCCCCGGTGGGCTGTCGCGTTTTTCGCGCGCCGCCGGTTGCCGTCGCCCCGCGGCGATGCCACATAGACGCGGCGCGCACGGGCGCTCTAGCCACGCCTCACGCCTCGCCCACATCACCGGAGTAGCCGATGGACTGGTTGATCACGAACATCAGCGATCTCTTCGCGGTGCTGTCGGCCGAAGTTGGTCACATGCTGTCCGCTGAATGGTGGCGGACGCACTGGGTCGCGATGATCAACATCCTGATGATCGACCTGACGCTCGCCGGCGACAACGCCATCGTGGTGGGCATGGCGGCCTCGAAGGTGCGCAAGGATCTGCGCGCGAAAGTCATTTTCTGGGGAATCGCCGGCGCGGTGGTGCTGCGCATCCTCTTCGCCGGCGTCACGCAGCAGATGCTGCAGATCATCGGTCTCACGTTCGCCGGCGGCCTACTGCTGCTGTTCGTCTGCTGGAAGATGTACAAGCAGATCGTCGACAGCGAAGGCCACTCGATGGCGGCCGTCGAGGAAGGTCTTGCCTCGGACGTAAAGCCTGAAAACGAAGTCAGTTTCTGGGGCGCCATCTGGACGATCATCCTTGCCGACGTGTCGATGTCGCTCGACAACGTGCTCGCCGTCGCAGGCGCCGCGGGCGAGTCGACTCTCGTGCTCGTAATCGGACTTGCCGTCGCGATCATCCTGATGGCGATTGCGTCATCTTTCATCGCTAAGCTTCTGGAGAGCTATCCCTGGATCGCGTGGATCGGGTTGCTGATCATTCTCTATGTGGCGCTCGACATGATCTATCGCGACAGCCACAACATTGCGTGCCAGGCGTATGGCATAGGCTGCTCGGAAAAATTGCTTGACCCGCTGAAGCACCTGTTCGGTTTCGGCGCGCCGAAGGTCTGACATGGCGAAGCCGGCGAAGGTCTTCATCGACGGAGAGGCCGGCACGACCGGCCTGCAGATTCGCGAACGCTTGGCGCAACTTGGCTCGGTTGCCATCGCCAGCATCGACTCCGCCAAGCGGAAGGATGCGGCGGCGCGCGCCGCAATCATGCGCGACGTCGACTGCATCATTCTCTGTCTGCCGGACGACGCCGCGCGCGAAGCGGTCGTGCTCGCCGACGGGCTCGGATCTGAAGCTCCGAAAATCATCGACGCCTCGACAGCGCATCGCACCGCGCCGGGCTGGGTCTATGGCTTCGCCGAGCTGGCCCCCGGCCATCGCGAACTGATCGCCAAGGCGCGCCGCGTCGCCAACCCTGGCTGCTATCCGACGGGCGCCGTTGCGCTGATCCGGCCGCTGGTCGACGCCGGCATGCTGCCGGCTGATTATCCGGTCACGGTCAACGCCGTGTCGGGATACTCGGGCGGCGGCAAGAGCATGATCGAAAGCTATCAGGCCGGCTCCGCGCCTGCATTCGAACTCTACGGACTCGGCCTCGACCACAAGCACGTGCCTGAACTCATGACATATGCCGGGCTGACACGTCGGCCGATCTTCGTGCCGAGCGTCGGAAATTTTCGCCAGGGCATGCTGGTGTCGGTCCCGCTGCATCTCGACACGCTGCCGGGCAAGCCAAGCCTCGGCGACATCGAAAATGCGCTGGCCAAGCGCTACGCCGGGTCAGACCGCATCAGCGTCATCAAAAACCCGTCCACGGTAATGTCGCGGCTCCAGGCCGAAGAGTTGAACAATACCGATAAGCTCGAACTCTACGTCTTCGGCAAGTCGGAGCTTAATCAGGCCGTGCTCGTCGCCAGGCTCGACAATCTCGGCAAGGGCGCCGCCGGCGCCGCCGTGCAGAACCTTCAGATCATGCTCGGGCTCGCCTGAGCCCCCGAGCGGCGTGTCGAATAGAGATGCCACACGGCGA
The DNA here is from genome assembly GCA_046160845.1 of Hyphomicrobium sp. Classification (GTDB taxonomy): domain Bacteria; phylum Pseudomonadota; class Alphaproteobacteria; order Rhizobiales; family Hyphomicrobiaceae; genus Hyphomicrobium_B. The sequence continues at coordinate 110,124 of JBJXHD010000014.1, read as the reverse complement.
TTGCGAGCACGATCGCGCCGCCCGCTTGATGCAGCAGACCGAGCGACAGCGGCACGCCGGAGAGCAGCGTCGCAATCCCAATTCCCATTTGCGCGAAAACGGCGGCGACCAGCGCATAACCCGAGACACGGCTGCAATGATCGGCCGGTCCGCGCAGCAACAGCGCCAGCTGAACCAACGCCGCCGCGCCGAGCAGATACGCCGTCATCCGATGGTTGAACTGCGTCGCTGCGTGGCTCTCGAAGACGCTGAGATACGCAGGCGTGGTCGTCCAGTAGTCGGGCGGCGCGAAGGCGCCGTTCATGTCTGGCCAAGAGTTGTAGACGAGCCCCGCCTTCAAACCGGCGACGAACGCGCCAAGCACCACCTGCAGCAGGACGAGCCCGACAATCGCGGCGGCCCCATTGCGGATGGCGCCTCCAGCCGGCCAAGCGCCGGTCGCAGGTCTGCCATCGCTTGTTTCGAGCGCCAGCCAAACGAGCAGTCCGAGGATCACGAATGCCGTCGTCAAATGCAGTGCAAGGCGGTATTGGCTGACATCGACGCGATCGGCGAGACCGGACTGCACCATGTACCAACCGATGGCGCCTTGCAGTCCGCCGAGCGCTAATACGCCCGCGAGCTTCAGCGGCAGCCCGGCCCGCAGCCGGCTCGAGAACCAAAACGCCAGTAGCGGCAGTGCGAAAGCCACGCCGATCAACCGGCCGAGAAACCGGTGGCTCCATTCCCACCAGTAGATGAATTTGAAATCCTCAAGCGACATGCCCTTGTTGACGAGATCGTACTCTGGGATTTGCCGGTATTTCTCGAAGGCCTCGAGCCAGTGCGCTTCATTGAGGGGTGGAATAGCGCCCAGCAGCGGCCGCCATTCGGTGATCGACAGCCCGCTGTCCGTCAACCGCGTCGCGCCGCCGACGACGATCATGGCTAAGACCAAAGCGGCCATGGTCCAAAGCCAGACTGAGACAGCGCGATCGCGCAGCGTCGCGCCGGCGCCGGTCTGCGCGACTGTCATATCCCTCGCTGTCGTCTTGGCCAAAAGCGCCTCTCGCGGACGTCTCAACCCGCGTCATACGCGCGACAGCCGGGCGCGGTCCATGCGCCCATCCGGCGCGGCGTACCGACGCGCGATCTCTCTTAGTATGCGCGGATGTCGTCACGAACCCGCAAATTTATCGGCGCCCTCCTGCTGTTCCTGCTGATCGGCCTCTATGCGCTGCTGGCGCTGGCGGTAGCGGTAGTGTTGCAGGTTCATAACGCCAACAAGGTCGTTGAGCTAATCTACTACGTCGTCGCGGGCCTCGCCTGGGTGCTGCCGGCCGGTGCGCTGGTCAAGTGGATGCAAAAACCCGGCGCTTGAGGGATGTGACCCGCGACGTCGCGATCAACCGGCGCGGGCGTCTACGCCGTTTCGGGCCGTCGCGCGGGCCATGCGATCCTGGCTAACCGATGACAGCACCGTGCGGCGCTCGAAGCGGATGACGTCGATCTCGGCGACCTCAAACCCGAGGAAAACGTCGCCGGCATCGTCCAGCGCCGCGACGCGCCGCTTCGGTTCGCTCACTTGGACGCCGGCATCGAAGCGCCCTTCGATCGCCTCGAACAAATCGCGCGCATCGCCATGGGGACCCGCGACAACAATGTGCTCATAGGTATCGTCGAGCGCGTCCAGGATCAGATTGAGTTGATCTGGATCGAGGGTCGGGGAGAGAGACGCCCCGCCCCGGCCGATGAAGTGCGCGCCGCTGGAAGGGAACCGCACAATGACGTCCTCGAAGTGAACGTCGCCATTTAGAAGCTCCATCAAGCCCGGCCCGCTCGCCGTCCCGACGCTGCGTCGGATGCCTTGGCCCGACCGACCGCAGTCGACGAGAATGACCTGCGCGCCGGATGCCGCCAGCGCCTTGACCAGTTCGACGGCTTCTTCCGCCGCATCGACGCCGCTAGCGTCGCCGACGATCATCGTGCGATAGCCGCCCTCCGCCGTTCGGTTGCCTTCGATGCGTCGGGCGAGTGCGGCGATCGACGACACCGGCGCGCGACGATTGGGCGATTCATCCGAATTCTCTGGATCGGGCGCGGCGTTAGATGCCGCCGCAGCCTTGGACGGCGCGGCGAGTGTCGGTTCGCCGCGGGGGACGTTCGCGGGCACGACGACGACGCGAGTCGCCGGCGCTGCTGCCTCGCCGCCGCGCGCGTTGTTGAATAGCGCCCACGTTATGGTCCAAACCGTTCCAAACAGCAGCCATGCGACTGCGACGAGCGCCGAGAGCGGGACTTTCTTCGGGAAAACCGGCACGCTCGAGGGCTGCGCTCTGGAAATCACTTGGGCTTCGACCGGCTGCGCCCGCATGTCGAGCTTCTTTCGATTGCTTTCGAGCTGATTTTGCAAGTTCTCAAGTTCGGTGCGCTTGGCGCGTGCGTTGGCTTCGAACTGGCGCAACTTGGCTACTTCCGGCGCGTTGGAGACGACGCGGGTTTTCAAGTCGTCCAGGCTCTTCTTGATGCTCTCCTCGCGACCCGCGGAGTCGATCGCCTCTTTTTCGAGGCTCTCGACAAGCTTTGCGATCTCGCCGTTCAATTGCCGCTTCAGCCCGGCGAGTTCGGCGTCCAGCTGTCGCATGCGCGGATGCGCCGGCAGCAGAGCCGCTGAAAGCTCGGAGATTTGCCGCTCGATCCGCACACGCTGTTGCACGAGATTCTGGATCAGCGGCGATTTCTGCACGTCGGGAAGTGCGTCGGCGGAGCCAGCCTGCATCATGTCGCGCGCGCCCTTGGCTCGCGCTTCGGCCTCCCCGCGCGCAGCCTTGGCCCGCGTCAGTTCGCCGGTCATCTCCGACATCTGCTGTTCATTGAGGCCGGCGCCTTGACCGCTGCCTTTGAAGACGTTGATCTCGCCGCGATAGCGATCGACTTCGGTCTCAGCCGCCGCCACTTCCGGCGTTAGCTTCTCGATTTTGCCCTGAAAGTCTTTTTGCTGCTCGTCAATTTCCGAGACGCCCTGGGTCGCAAGAGCCGCGCGGTAGGCGTCCGCCAGTTTGTTGGCGACGTCGGCGGCAAGCGCAGGGTCGATAGATGTGAATCGAATGCCGATGAACCGGCTTTCCTTGGCCGTATAGACTTCAATCTGTTCGCGGAAGACGCTCATAACGCGGTCGCGCTCGCTCTCGCCGCCGCGCGGACCGCCAAGGCCGATTCTGCGCATCCAGCCGCCGATCGTGTCGACCGGCCCGAGCGCCGAATTGAACTCCGGCTTGTCCTTCAGCTTGAGGTCGTCGGCGATCGTCGCCATCAGGTCCGGCGACTGCAGCGCGCGGACGTGTGTGTTGATCGCTTCCTTGTCCATTTTCGTGGAAACTGTCTCGCCCCCGCCGGCCGGCTTCGCGTCGGCGAAAGCGCCCGACGGACCCTTGGCGACGATGGCCAGTTCGGCTTGGCTCTGATAGCGCGGCGCCGTCATCGATAATCCTGCGTAGGTCAGCGCGCCGAGCGTGATGCTGACGATGAGCAGTTTGGGCGCAGCGCTCTTGAGCGCGGCGGCGACCGAGGCCATTTCGATATCGTCCGGCGAAGCGGCGGATCGTGCGGGCATAAAAAGACTCTGGTTCGGCGGGAAATCGCGATTCGAAACTAAACGGCCGGGACGGTTAGCAAATTGTTAAGCGTTCCCAAAATGGACCGCGGCTCAGGAATTGTTAACCCCCGCTCCCTGCGCTCGCGATTCAAGATCTCTTGTCGTCGGCAAGCGCATTTGATTCCGCGCTGGTTGAAGGTGCTGACGCTCGCTGCGCGCAAGAGGGCGCAGAATTGGCCACGCAGACGATCGAGCGCGATCGGTGCAACCAAGTCCGCGACAGCCGGCTACGAACTGCCCAATAGGGCAACTGACGAGTTCAAAGCGGCCATCACCCCAATAAAAACGCCGCCCGCTGATTGCGGACGGCGCGTTTGATGACCGTGATTGGGGAGACTTCCTATATATCGCGGTGACGCTGTCGCCGCTCTCCTGGCCTCGATGTGTGGCCGTAGGTCGCCATATCGTAGGGCCGACCGGTGATCGGGTTGCAAATCAGCGAGGGCTTGAGACTTTTGCGCTGGAGTTCGAGACTGTAGCGATCAATCAAATCAACCATACGAAGTCGATTAAGATTGTCGACGTAGGTCTCAAAATGCGACGACATTGCGCGAAGCTCCTGATCTTTGCGACCGGGATGCAGGAAGTCTGCCAAAACGCTTTATGACTTGCGGCGCAGCTGACGCCCGCAGCGCGCCGCTCCGACGACCGGAACTCTATGAATGACGTTGCTCCGTCGACTGTTAATTCTGATCGCCGCGGTCCTTCTGGCGAGCCTGGCTGCCGGCGGCGCGCTCACCTACCTCCACGGCGCCAGCAAGATCGACGTTGAAATGGCCGCCGCACTTTCCGTGGCTGAGAGCGCCGTTGCGGAATCGCTGGCGCATGTCCCCGAATCGAAGGACCCCAAGGCCGATCTCGCCCGCATCGTCGCCGCCTTCGATGGCGATCGGCACGTTCGAACCCGCTGGATCGGACCTGATGACATTACCATCGCGGAATCCCGCGTCGGCCAGCCCGCCGATCCGGCCCCGGCCTGGCTCGCCCGCATCCTCGCAGAAGTGAGGCCCTCCCGCAGCTTTCCCATTGCGTTTGGCGGGACGTCGCTCGGGCGCATTCAGGTTGATCCCGACGCACACAACGAAGTGAGCGAAGTCTGGGAGGACGCAAAGCTGAAGTTCGCCATCGTCGGCGGATTCTGCGCGGTCGTTCTGAGCCTCGTCACTGGCGTACTCGGGCGCGCGTTAAAGCCGCTCAACGAACTCTCCGCGGCGCTCGTCCGCGTCGGCGAAGGCGATTACAAGGCGACGGTCATCGAGACCGGCCCCGACGAACTCGCAAACATTTATAAGAAATTCAACCGAATGGCGGGAAAGCTCGCCGATGCCGAGCGCCAGAATCGTCGGTTGAACGAACAGCTGATGACCGTGCAAGATGAAGAGCGCGCCGAAATCGCCCGCGACCTTCATGACGAAATTGGACCTTTCCTTTTCGCCGTCGACGTCGATGCGCAGACCATTCCGATCATGCTCGCCCGCGGCGCGGACCATGATGTCACAAAGCGCGCGTCCGCCATTCGCCAGTCCGTCGGCCACATGCAGGCGCACTTGCGCTCGGTGCTGAGCCGGCTGAGGCCGGCGACGATGCTCGATCTCGGACTTGCGCACGCCGCCGATCAGCTGGCGGCGTTCTGGAAGGCGCGACGGCCTCAGACGGAGTTTGACATCGAAATCGATCAGGATAGCTACGGCGCTGCGCTTGATGAGGTCGCCTTCCGCGTCCTGCAGGAAGGCACGAGTAACGCTGTGCGTCACGGCAAGCCGTCACGGATTTCAATCGCCGCGCGCTGTTCGGGCGACGGGCGCTTACGCGTCTCGGTCAGCGACGATGGATCGGGCTTAACGCCTAAGGACATTCGCGGATTTGGCATCACCGGAATGCGCGAAAGGGTCGCGATGATTGGCGGGCGCTTGACGCTAGAAGATGCTCCAGGCAAGTCGGGCGTTGTGTTGGTCGCCGATTTGCCGCTGGAGCCGGAAACGCCGCGGCATCCGGCGACTGAGCACACAAAGGTAGGCGCGGCATGAAGATTCTGATCGTTGACGATCACGGCGTTGTCCGCGAAGGGCTGAGGCGCCTGCTGATCGTCAATTTCGAGGCGGCGATCACGGAGGCGTCGAATCTCGACGAGGCTCTGGCCGGCTTTCGCGACGACACGCCCGATGTCGTGCTGCTCGATCTCAATCTCGAAGGCGCCGGCGGACTTGAGGTCTTGCGCCGCATTCTAGTCGTCGACGAAACTGCGAAAATCATCATTTTCAGCATGCACCACGAACCGGTCTACGCCGTGCGCGCCATGCGCAGCGGGGCGCGCGGCTACATCTCCAAAAACGCGCCGGTTGATGAACTGATCCACGGAATCCATAAAGTCGCCGCAGGCGGTCAATACATCGACCGCGAGATGGCTTCTCGCATCGCAGTCAGTCAGATTTCCGCCGAAGACCCCTTGAAATCTCTCTCGATCCGCGAAGTCGAAATTCTCCGGTTGCTCGGACAGGGCAAGAGCATGACGACGATTTCGGAGAGCCTCGGCATCGCCTACAAGACCGTCGCCAACATCTGCACGCAGATGAAGGCCAAGCTCGGCGTCGACAGGACCGCCGACCTGATCCGCCTGGCCGTTGAACGGCTCAAGGCGTGACGACACGACGATTGTGGCGTGTTTTCTGCCGCAATCCTTGGTTTGAAAAGAGTTCTTCCCGAGCCCCAAGCGTTTGGCGTTTTTTTCTCAGCCACGGAACCCCGGACCATATGGTGCGTTTACCGCTGCTTATTGTAGGATTGGCGCGTCAGCGGGGACTAGGGCAAGGGTCGAACGCCGCGTCATAAACAAGCCAACAGCGCGCGTACGACCGTTCAGTCGCGGGTCGACGCTTGAGAAAACCGGCGACGATCGAAACGCAGAACTTCGTGAATGATACGCCCGCAAGTTCTGGCTCGGCCGTGAATTCGGATCAGTTTCCGCTACGCCCGGCACGGTGGTCCCGTCCGTGGCCGCTGAGCTGGCATTTGATCGCGCTCGCGATTGCGGCGTTCGGGCCCGCCATGGCCCTGTGCGGGTGGTTGCTCTCGCGCCATATTGCCGAAGCCCAACGGCTGATCGAGAGCGACGCCATCGCGCAGGCCGAGATCTGGGCGCTTTCGGTTGATCAGGTCCTCTCGGGCGCTACCGGAACCTTGCGCGCGCTCGCGGCGTCAGCGGCGCTGAAAACGCGGGATTACGAAAGTTTTGCCGAGCAGGCGGCTGCGAGCTTTCAGACGGCAGACATCAGCGTTCTCGTGCGCGACCGCAAACTTGCGATTCTTGGCCGCCAGGCGGCCGAAACTAGCGCTGAACCGCCTCTGACGGCGCAGGAGACGCGCGCGGCGTTGGCCTCGCAGCAACCGATCGTCTCCGGATTTCGAGAAGCTTCGGCCAACCTGCCGGCCGGGGTAGATATCTGGATCCGAGCCGGCCCCTTTCGCGGCGAAACGCTGCTGCTGCAGGCCCGCATCCCGTCGGAGTACCTTAGCCGCTCGCTCGCGCCGTCGTCGATCGCAACGTCGTGGAGTGTGGCGTTGACGGATTCCGCACACCGCATCATCGCGCGGTCTCACGGCATGCTGACCGCGCCCGGCGCAACGCTCCCACTTCCCGACGGCGCGGCGACTGTGGACGGCGGCGCATCGACGAACTTGATCGCTCACGCAACCAATGCAGCGGGCGCGCGCGAAATTATCGCCATCGCGACCTCATCGATTCCGGGCTGGCGAATCGTGACCAACGCGCCACGCGCCGAAGTCGAAAGGCGGCTCGATGAACATTGGCGCGGCTTCCTGACGATTGCGACACTGCTCGGATGTCTGATGGCCGGGGCGACGGGCTACGTTGCGGCCTCGATCTCGCGATCAATTTCGAAGATTTCAACCAACGCCCGCAGCCTGACCACCGGCGCGCCGCTGACGCCCGTGGCCACGTCAATCCGCGAAGTTAAAGACCTCATGTCGGCAATCAGCGAAACGCGCGACGAACTCGGCCGGCGCAAGGCAGCCTTGCGCGACAGCGACCACCGCCTGCGCATGGCGCTCGACGCCGGCGGCATGGGTGTCTGGGAATGGGACCGCGCGGCCGACGAAATGACCTGGGATCCCGCCCATTTCGATCTTGCCGGCCTGCCGCGCGGCGAGCGCGCTCCGACAGGCAAGGCGTTCGCCGAGCGCGTCGTCGACGATGATCGAGCGATGTTTGATAGTGCATTCGCCAACCTGACCCCCGACGAACCGGCATTGTTCGTGGATTTTCGCTTCAAACGCTTCGACGGCGACGTGCGGTGGCTGGCAGCACGCGGCCTGCTGCTGACCAACGACGCCGGCGCGCCGCGCTGTCTGGTCGGCGTCACCTACGACATGACAGAGCAGAGGCTCAACGCCGAGCGTACGTCGACACTGCTGCGCGAGGTTTCCCATCGCTCGAAGAACCTGCTCGCGCTGATCCTCGCGATGGCGCGTCTGACGGCGCGCGATGCGACCGACGTGCAGTCGCACCTCAAAGCGTTTTCGGCCCGCGTCGCCGGCCTGGCCGCATCCCAGGACTTGATCGTCGCTGCGGATTGGGGGAGTATCGACATGGCGGCGCTGGCCGCCGCCGAGGCCAAAGCGATCGCGCACGACAGCGCCGTGCGGGTGGTGATCGAGGGGCCGACCGTAAGCGTCCACCCGGAAGCGGCGCAGGCGCTCGGCATGGTGTTCGCAGAATTGGCCCTCAATGCCGCCCAGCACGGCGCACTCACCAGCGCCCGCGGCCGCGTCGATCTCGATTGGACCATCGAGGACGAAGCGCTTTGCATGACATGGCGTGAATCCGGCGGGCCGACGGTGGCCACCTGCCAAAAGCGCGGCTATGGCATGTCGGTGGTTGAACGGTTCGCCGAACAGGGGCTCAAGGCGACCGCCAGGATTAACCCGAAGCCTGAGGGCCTTGAGTGGACCCTGAAAGCCCCGCTGGCCTCCATCGGGGTTGTCCCAAGCTCAGCCGCCTGAACGCAACCTTAATGGATTTCAACAGTATAGCTCCCAGGGAACCTTTTGCCTGGTCGCGCGTAGGGGGTAATGTCGGATCGATATCGATGCGGAGGGCATTCGCAAGTCGATCTGGCGCATAGGAAGGACGTGTGGGGTGGCATTGAAAATTTTGATCGTCGAGGATGAGCCAATCCTCGCGATCGAGCTGGAATGCATTGTCAAGGAAATGGGTCATGAAGTTGTGGGCGTGGCGCGCTCGTCACACGGCGCGGTGGCGCTTGCCCAGACCGGTGAGCCCGACCTAGCTCTTGTGGATGTGCATCTGACCGATGGGCCGACGGGCCCCGAAGCGGCGCGTCAGATTGCGGGTGATCGCGGCGCGACCGTGTTGTTCACGACGTCAAACCCTGAACGCGTTCCGGCAGACTTCGCAAACGCATGTGGAGTGCTAACGAAGCCGTATTCCGACCAAGGCATCAAATCAGCGATCAATTTCATCAGCGAGTGCATGGCTAATGGCGCGGCGTCGCGGCCGGCGCCGCATATGCTGAAATTGGCGCCGAACTACCGCGAACGCTGGCGCGTCTAGGCTTGCACCGCAAATTCCGGCTTGATCGGGATTTCCGCCTCGGCGGCGGCGAGCTTTAAATCCGGAAGAGTCACGATAACCTGCGCGCCCGGCGTCGGCGATCCCGGCTTCGCGGGCGCATAAGCGATTGACCCATTGAATTGCCGCGACAAGAGCGTGGCGATTTTGTTGCCCAGCCTCTCTTGCGCAGTGTCGCCATTGCCGTCGTCGGCCGCCGGCGGCATGCCGACGCCATCGTCGGCGATCGTAAGAACCGCGCCGCCACCTTCAGTCTTTTCGATCGTGACCGTGATGAGCCCTTTGCGACCTTCTGGAAACGCGTGCTTCAGGGAGTTCATCACGAATTCCTGGGTCAACACGCACACCGAAGTCGCAGACTGCGCCGGCGCAAGCAGAGGAGGAATTTCCACTTTGACCTGCACGGCCTCTTCGCCGCTTGCCGCCAGCAAATCCGCCATCACGGATTCGATCAGCGAGTCGATGCGCACCAGATCCAGATCATTGGTGACATTCATGCGGCGCTGCGCGCTGGCGATGGCGTGAATGCGCGATCGTGCGCCGGTGAGAGTCTTGATCGACAACGGGTCGCGGGCGTGGCGGATGTGCAGATTGATGAAGCCGACGACCAAAGCCAGCGTATTGCCGATGCGGTGCGTGCCGTCGCGCAGGATCGCTTCGGCACGTTCGCGTTCCGCTTCGGCCCTGTCGCGCTCGATGGCGAGGTCGCTGGTGCGCGCCGCAACACGCTCCTCGAGCGATTTGTTCATGTCCGAGAGGGAGGCAGCGGTGCCCTCCAGCGCCGCCACGCGATCGCGCTCGCGAACCAGCGCAAACATCGCGAGACCCGCGGAGCCCAGCAGCATTGCGAGCAAAGACCCAAGGAGCCAGTTCCGCTGAGTCTGGTAGCTCCTCTCCCGCTGGTCGAAAAATTTTTGCTCCTGAGCTTGCGCGATCCCGATCAGCGCCCGCAACTTGTCCATAATGATCTTGCCTTCGCCGGACGTTAACGCCTCTTGCGCGGCCGCGAGACCTTCTGCGCGCATTTTCGCGACGCCAAAATCAATCCGCGCCAACCTCTGATCCAGCGTCGCCTCGATCTCCTTCACTGCATCCAACTGTTCGCCGTTGTCGACAACGAGCGCGTTGAGCTTCGCCTTGATCTCAGGTAGCGCCGCCTTCGCATGAGTGTAGGGTTCGAGGTACGCCTCGTCGCCCGTCAGAAAATAGCCGCGCTGACCGGTTTCAAGGTCCTGCGCCGCGATTAGGAGCTTTGAGAATTGCTGTTGCACGACGAGCGTGTGCGCTACCCAATTGGCGCTGGCGCCACTCCATTGCCACGCCAGAACCGCGGCGAGTCCTGAGAACGTCGCGATGGCGGCCCAAATAACCAACGTCGGTACTGAATTCGGCGTTGTGACCATGTCGCGCGGCAATCCTCAATGTCTGTCGGATCGTCTTATCTCGGCTCTCGGTCGCTCGCCATGTGATTTGACATACGTACCGCCCCGCATGGTTAGCGAACGTGAAAGCTAAACACTTCCGAGACGGCGATCTGGCGAAAAAGGCGCGTTTAGCGGCGCATTAGACCGCGATGTCGCGACGATGGAACGCGCCGGTGAGGACTACGTTGAAGAAGCTCCGCCATTGATAGCCTAGAATCTAAAACCGGCATGCCCAGTGACCTATCGACGCCTTGGACAAACAATCGTACATGAGCGCATGGCGCGACGCTCCAAGGCGAAGACACCCAGCGGTTCCGGTCAACCCGTCACGGGTCGTCAGCCCCGGCAGACGCCATGCCTCAAGTGCCCGCTGCGATCGTTGCCGATCATGCGACCATTCACCGAGGGCGAAGTCGAGTTCGTCGAGTGGTTCAAGACTGGCGAGTTCGTCTCGGACGAAGGCGCAACGATCCTGATGGAAGGCCATAGCAGTCCGCACCTCTACACGGTGCTGTCCGGCTGGGCGTTTCGCTTCAAAACACTGCCTGACGGGCGACGCCAGATCTTGAATTTCGCCATGCCCGGCGATTTTCTTGGTCTGCAGACCTCGATGTTCAACGAGATGCAGCACTCCGTTGAAACGCTGACGAAAACGGTGCTGTGCGTCTTCCCGCGGGACAAGATCTGGGCCTTGTACGAAAAATTTCCCGGCCTCGCCTACGACCTGACATGGATCGCAGCGCGGTCCGAACGGCTGCTCGACGAGCAACTTCTTTCGGTCGGCCGCCGCACGGCCATCGAGCGTCTAGCGTTTGTGCTCTTGAACCTCTTCTACAAAGCCCGCGGCCTCGGACTTGTCGCGGATAACAAGGTGACGTTTCCCTTCACGCAACAGCATCTCGCAGACGCGCTCGGCTTGTCGCTCGTCCACACCAACAAGACCTTGAAGGCTCTCTTGGCGCGAAAGTCAGCGACGTGGAAGGACGGCTTGTTCACGCTCGTCGACGAAGAGGCGCTGAAAGCGCTTGCATGCTTTGACGGAGATCCATTGCAGATACGGCCACTCATTTGAGGCCCGGCAAAAAGAAAAAATAATATATTTCATGAAGTTAGGATAAATAACTCAATAGCATTTGAAAGGCGCGGAACTCGGCGGACCGGCGCGCGTTGTATTCCCGCGACCGTGCTTCGCTAATCCCCTCCCACTCCCCCCGTGGTGCGGATGCACGGAAGTCGCCCCACCCGAGCCCGCGACGCCTTACCCCTGGGCGGCGCGGGCTCATCTCTTTGGTGCGGCGCTGGAGGGTGCGACGGAAATGCATTTTCACGTTCGCGAGAAACTAGATCGTTCGAGCGGCGTTGTCTCCGCGACGTGCTTCGACATGAGGTTCCTACCATGCGCAATGTGCTTCTTTGGATGGTCGGCGTGCCGATCCCAATTCTCATCCTGCTGAACGTCTTCGGTTATCTCTAAGTTTTGCCTCGCCACGCTTGCTTAAAGGGCTCGAAAGAGCCCTTTTTCTTTTCCCCGCCAACCTCTCGCCCAACCTCTCGCTAAGGCTGCCTCTCAGGCCACCAGCCCGCCCGACGGAACATTCGTCTCACGTAGGCGTTCCCTCCCCACACTATTCATTGGAGAGATGAACATGGGCAATTTGCTGCACTACGCAGTCGTATTTCTGGTCGTCGCGCTCGTCGCGGCATTCCTAGGTTTCGGCGGCGTCGCCGGCACCGCAATGGAAGGCGCGCGACTGTTGTTCTGGGTGGCGATCATCTTGTTCGTGGTCGCGCTCGTCATGGGCGTGATCCGGAGAGCCTGACGCCCGCCTTGAGTAGCGCTTCTTATCTGCAACGGCCGGACGCAAGTCCGGCCGTTTTGTTTTGGCGGGCCGCGAAGCGGCCGCCCGCACGGAACATTCCCGCACGTCGCGCATTAAGCGTCCACAAAACCTTAGGAGGCAGACATGACGACTCTTCGCAATTCCTTCTCGATTCTCGCACTCGCAAGCGTGATAGGCGCAACAGCGATCGCCGGCCCGGCTTTCGCGGCATCCTTTGTCGGTACGCAATCCGCCGGAGAAAAGAGCACGTCGAGCCTCATCGGCCTCAAGGTCGAGAACGCCGCCGGCGAAGCACTTGGCGACATCAACTACTTCGTCGTTGATCCGTCGGGCAAGATTACCACGGTAGTCATCGGCGTCGGCGGCTTCCTCGGCGTCGCTGAAAAGAACGTCGGCGTACCCTTCAGCGAAGTGACGATGACGACCAACAAGGACGGTAAGGAAATCGGCCGCATCGACGCGACCAAGGACAGCCTGACGTCCGCGCCCGCCTATACGTGGACGGAGAAGTCGGCCGCGCAGCGCTTGAAGGAAGGCGCCGAGGATTTGGCGCAGCAGGCCAAGGAAGGTGCGGCAAACCTCGCGGACAAGGCCAAGAAGGCCACTGACGATATGCAAGCGCCTTCGAGCAAGCAGTAACTCCCCCGACAGATAACCCGAAAAACGGGGCGCGGCGATCTCATCACCGCGCCCCAATTCTATTCAGCGAAATCCAAAACGCCGTCAGGTCGATCTAAGCCGCCCGCTGCCCCGCCTTGGCGGACCGAATGTCGAAGAACAACGCTTGGCTGATCAGCGCCTTGACAACGGCCGGTTCAAACGGCTTCGCGACGAGGAAGACCGGCTCCGGCTTCAGGCCCGTCAACAACCGCTCGGGGAACGCGGTAATGAAAATAACCGGCACCGTAATCGAGCTGAGTATCTCGTTGACCGCCTCGAGACCCGAGCTGCCGTCGGCGAGGTGAATATCGGCCAGCACAAGAGACGGCGTCTTCTTGGCGACCTCGGCGATCGCTTCCGAATGTGTGCGCGCGATGCCTTGGACGCGATGGCCGATATCGACCACGAGCGCTTCGAGATCCATGGCGATCAGCGGTTCGTCCTCGATGATCAAGACATCTGCCGACAGCTGCTGTGCGATTTCTGCGCCGGCAAGCTGCAGAAGCTCCGTGACGTGGGCAGGGGGAACATCCAAAATTTGCGCTGCCTCCGCCGTCGTAAAGCATTCCACTGACACCAGCAGAAATGCTTGCCGCGGCGCCGGCGTTATCGCCTCGAGCCGCCGTTCGGCGCCGGATTTTTCGCCTTCACTGTCGCCGCCCTCCGGCGCACGATTGACGGCGAGCGAGTTCCACACCTTCGTGAACACCCGGTACATCGCCACCCTTGTCGGCAAGGACGCGTCGAACGCCCCTTGATCGGCGATCAACGTTTCAAGCACGGCGGCGACGTAGTTGTCGCCCGACGCCTGACTGCCTGTCAGCGACCGCGCGTAGCGGCGCAGATAGGGAAGATGAGGGCCAATCGCCTCTGCAATCGACATGGATCTACCTCTCAAGTAATTGATGCTTCGAACTCGGTCGAAATGATCTTCTCAAAGCGCCGGACGCCAGTTTCAAACGTGCTTGCACCTTGCGGCAATGAAAAAAGACACATCGGCTAGGCGCCGCTCGCGCGCACGAAGCCGACGAATTCGTCGTTGGAGCTGAACTCCTCGCTGTCGTTGAGACCCAGCGCCTTGGACAGCGCCCCGCGCGCCCGGTTGACGCGACTCTTGACGGTGCCAACGGCGCAGCCCGTAATTTCCGCCGCTTCTTCATACGAAAATCCTTCAGCGCCGACCAGGATCAGGACTTCCTTCTGATCGTCGCTGAGCTTCTGGAAGGCGACTTTGAAATCCAGCATGTCCATATGGCCATGCTGCGGCGGCAGCACCGACAGCCGCTCGGCCATGGCGCCGTCGGCGTCTTCCACCTCGCGCCGGTGCTTCCTGAGATTTGAGAAGTAGGTATTGCGCAGAATGGTGAACAACCACGCGCGGAGATTCGAGCCCTTCTCGAAGCTCGCGAGGTTCGACCAAGCCTTGACCACGGTGTCTTGTACCAGATCGTCGGCGCGAGTCGGGTCGCCGCACAACGAGTTCGCGAACGCGCGCAAATTCGGCACGGATTTTACGAGCAGAATTTCGATGTCGTCGTTGGCTTCGCTCAAGCTCCGCCTCCCTGAGGGTCCGACTCTTTCGATTTTAGCTTTTGCAGAAGTTCGAGGATTCGATCCGGGACCGGCTCAGCAACCAATTGCGAATAGGCTTCCCGCAATTTGTTGCCGATCTGGCCCTGAAGCTCTTTCGGCAGCGGCGTCGCGATCGACGGCGTCATGGAATCATCCTTCGAGTCGCGTGTTGCGCTCATGGTATGAGAACCCCTGGAGAAGCGATTTGCTCGCAAGCGGCCACCCACCGTTGCGCGCGGCACTCCACGCCGCTAGGACAAGTAACGCGAAGCGAAGCGCGAAGTTCCTTAATTTCAGAAAAAATTTTATTCTCTGATTATATAACTTATTTCAATAGGTTACAGCGTAACTTCTTTGGCAGGCGCAAAATTTGCGCCAGCGCCCGGCGCAATTCGAGAACATCTCGTGTCTGGCATTCCCACACGATCGCGACACGCCAGCCGAGTTCGGCAAGCGCTCGGACGTTCGCCGAGTCACGGCGCCTGTTGCGCGCCACCTTCGCCAGCCAATAGTCGCGGTTCGCGACAGGCACGCGGGCTCCGCGCTTGCAATCGTGTCCATGCCAGAAACAACCGTGAACGAAGACAACGGCGCGGCGCGCCGGCAGCACGATGTCGGGCCGGCCCGGCAGGTCGCCGTCACACAGTCGAAAGCGCCGACCGTGGCGATGCAGGAAGCTGCGAACCAATCTCTCAGGTGTCGTATCCCGGTTTCTGACGGCGCGCATGACGCGCGAGCGCTCGGCACTGGGCTTCGATGTCGGCTTGGCGAGCGGCCTTTTGCGCCGGCCGCCCGTCACGCAATGGCGCGACGACTGCCGCCGTCCGACAGCGCCGGCTCGATGATCTCGGTCGCGAGATGCCGCACGATCGGCGCCACGACGCCGTCGCCGAGCAGATGATAAGCCTGATTGTAGCGATCAGGCAGCAGATAGGAATCCGGCAGCCCCATGAGGCGGGCGGCCTCTCGCGGCGCGAGCAGCCGCGAGCGCAGGCTATTGCCCTCGACAATGAGGATCGTCTGCCGGCTTGAGCCGCCGCCTGGCGTCCGCAGACAACCGGAAACGCCGTCGAAACGAACTTCGGCGCGCTGCGCGCGCTCACCGTCCGCCGTACGCCGCGTTCGCCGATAGACGGCGCCAACGCGTCGATCGCCGCGCGCTCGTTCAGCGGCGACCTTGGCGCGATTGCGCGGACTCATCAGGCTCAGCAGGTAGCGCGTTTCCTCCTCGCTGTGCCATGCGACGCCACCGGGCGACGCTTCGATCACGTCTGCAAGGCGCCGTCGCGGCGCATCGATACGCGTGAGATTCCACCAAACCCAGCGCCGCGTCGCCACGTGCGAAAGTTTGCCGCGCGCTGCCAGCATCGCTTCCGGATGCCGCGGCGTCGGACCGGCGGCAAGCGCACTCGCGGGTATCGTCACGTCGTCGGCGACGGCGATGACGAACAGGCGCGGACGCGACTGCGGCACGTAGTCGATGGCGTCGACGACGAGCGCGCCGACGCGATACCCGAGGCTTGCGATCGCGTCGATCAGCGTCGCGAAGTCCTGTCCGTCCTTGGACGTCAACACGCCCGTGACGTTCTCGAGCGCGATGATGCGCGGGGCGCGGCGGGCGACGGCAAGCGTGCGCATCAGAGTGCAGAAAGCCCAAAATGTGCCGCTGCGGGCCCCATCAAGACCGCTACCCTTGCCGGCGAGCGAAAGATCCTGGCAAGGGAACGACGCCCAAGCGAGATCGACGCGCCCGGGAAGTTCAGAAGCCGCGATTTTTCTGACGTCGCCAACGACGAGGGCGCCCGACCCGTGGTTCGCCGCGTAGGCCCGCGCTTTGACCGCATCGACATCGTTCGCGAAAGCGCAGCGCCATGCGGGCCCGAGTCCAACCCGCGCCATGCCGCCGCCGGCAAAAAATTCGTAGAACGTAAAGGACATATCCGGAAGTTGGCCTAGATGCCTCGCGACCCGACTCGCTAGCCCTCAAGTCTAGGCGTTTCGCAGATTGGCAGAAAGCGCTCTCGCGGAATGGTCATGGCGCCACGAGGCAAAGTCGGCCCCCCGAGCCGCAACCCGCGATCACCCAAACCACTTCCGCCGCTTCTGCGAAGGCGGCGGGGGTGGATCGAGTTTGGCGCGCACGGCGGCGCGGATCGATTCGATGTAGATGCCTTCGTTCGCCAAATTCGTCCCGGATTTTCCGGCGAGTTTAGCAAGACCGCCTTTCCCCTCGACGAAGCCGGCGTGATGCAGCGCCACCACGCGCCAGGTGTCGGCTTCGAACACGGGGCTCCCTGAGTTTCCGGGTTCGGTCGGCGTCTCATAGTGCAAGAAGACGGGATCGGTGCAGTTGACCCGAGGGCCCTTGTCGACCAGCGTGCCCTTCATCTCATCGAGCGACCCTAAAATGCCGATCGCGAGATGGCCGCCCTGCGGATGGCCAAGCACGGCGAGTCGGCTGGACTTAGAGATATCTTCCGTGACAGTCAGCGGATAGTTAGCGGGCGCCAATTCCAGCGGCTCAACGTGATCGACGCGGCGATTGAGTTCCACCAGCGTAGCGTCGTGAAGGCTGCTCGGCGACTGCCAGACGACCTTGGCGCAGTCGTAGACATCCGAGCGCCCGTCGATCTCGTCGTTCTCGAATATGATGCGCGCAACGTCGGGCGCAAGCGCTTTGTCCTCAAGCCCCTGATCACCCGTGCGATCCCAAAGCACATGGGCGTTAGTCAGGACGTAGCTGCGGTCGGCCGACAAAGACGGACTGAAATCCGGGCCGCGCACCAGAAAGCCGGTGCCCATGGTTCGGCCCGACTGGCCAAGACGCATCTGGATCGCCGCCACGGCGGCCCCGCGCTCGACGATCATTTTCAGCAGGCCGAAATTGACGAACTTGCCGCCGGGAGTGGCGCTTTCGAAGACCTGCTGGAACTCGACGCTCTCGGCTTTGGCGATCAGCTTCCGCTCCTCCGGCGCCAGCGAAACAAAACCATTGTCTTTCTGCGCGAGCGCAGCTTTGAGATTGGTTAGGATAGCGCCGGCGCCTTCGGCCGCCGACTTAATCTGCCAAACCTCTTCAAGCTGCCGCACGGTGCTGTTGAGCTCGAACGCGTTGGCCATGTTGGCATAACGCGCCATGCATTCCGCAGCTTTGCCGTAGTACCTCAGCGCCAGATAGGCTTCCCCGAGCGAGGCGACGAACCACGGGTCCGTCGACGCCGTCAAGTGAGGCTCCATCGCCGCGATCATGCCGCGCGCCAGTGAATTGGCCTCTGCCTTGGCCGTCACCTTGACGCCATCACGCTCTGCGCGCTTCAGCAGGGCGAGGTAGTTGACGCCGTGGTAGAAATTCTCAGAAGGACGCTGCGGGTCGACGTTGCGTCCATAGCTCTCGATCGCCTTGTCGAGCTGCCCGCCAAATCGCTCGCGAAGCACGACTGCATCGCTCGGCGTCTTGACGTGATTGACGTAGATCTGCTTGTGACCTCGGCCCAGGATTCCGGCAGCATCGATACGATCAGCGTCCTCGAAGATATTGAGGTCCTCGGCCGCGTGCAGCATTTCGATGCCGGAGACGAGCCGTCCGCTGTCGATCAACCCTTGCGCATAACTGGTTGTCACGACGCCGAGCAGTTCTGGATCGCGCGCCGCGAAGCGATCGGCAAGCCAGGACAGTTCGTCGAACATTTTGGCGCCTCGAACCGCCTTCAACAGGCCCTTGACGACGTCGGGCTTAAGTCTCATCCGCGCGTCGCCGAGAAGCGCGTGAAGCTCGCCGATCCGCTTGCGGGCGGTCTCCTTGTCGAGCTTCTTGGGATCGAGCGCCGTCTCGATCTCGTGGATCACCCCATAGGGATCGACGCCCGTCGCGCTCGAAGCCGGTTCCGTCAACGTCGAAGCACTCATGAGATCGAGCAGGCGTGTTGCGTCGCTCGCGCCGATGCGGCCTCCGGACTCGCCGACATGCTGTCGCAAATCTCGAATGGACTGGCGAACCACGGCTGTGTCTGGTGGCGAGCCGTGGGCGGCCTTTTCGATCTGCGCCAGCAGGTCGGAAATTTTTGAATCCTGGAGCGGCGTCGTCGCGGCGTCTGCGACCGTTGTGACGCCGGCCGCCGGCGCGGCGACGGCAGGCGCTGGAGCCGCTTTCGGACTGGCCTGCGATCCGCACCACTGCTGACACAGCCACTGCGCGGACAGGTCAACCCCTCTGACGACGGCGCCGCCAACTTCGCCGGCGGCCGGTCGCAGAATGCGCTCGAACAGCGCTTGCACGATTTTCTCGGAGATCGAGGGCGGCATGAAGACGGTGGCCGTCGACAGCCAGCCGGCAAGGTAGCGTTGCAGTTCGCCGAGCCCTTTCTGGGCGGCCGAGTTCACTTGGCTGCGCAAATCGTCGCGATCCGCGACCACGCCGAGCGGATCTCCGCAAATCGCTTCCTGCAATTTGGTCTCTGCCGTTCGCACCAGCGACAGGCCGTAGGCTTTCAACTTTTCGACGCCGTACTCGAGATTGATCGCCTCGAGATTGGCGTCACCAAGGCTTTCGAGCGAGCTTGAATCCGCTGACGGGTTGCGCCGCGCCGCCTCGGCATGCAGACCGATGTCGTAGTAGAGGCCCTCGAGTCGCCCTGGCGCGTACTCACCGAGGCTTTCAACACGCGCGGCGCCGTCGCTCGATGCGACAGCGACGGGCAGCGGATCGAACACGCCGAAATTGTAGTGGACGTCGCTCGATGGAGAAAAAACGCCAACGGACTTGCCGCCGAAGTCGGCCCGCTGGCGATCGGTCCAGGCTTTGACGACATCGTGGCTGAACGTCCCCGTCTCGGTCAGGCTCAGCCCGCGTTGCAATCGTTTGACCCGCTCGCCTTTGGAGCCCTGCCGGATGCGGCCCAGCAGCCGTTGCACTAACTGGTCATCGCCATCCGAGCCTCGCGCGACGAGATCGTTGGCGGCCGCGGCCTCGAGGCCCGTCAAGAGCACGACGTCAAATTCTCGCCTATGGTCGCCGGTCCCGGGCTTCGTCAGGCCCAGCGCCTTGCGGAACAGCGCCCACTCGCCCGTGTGCGTTCCGCGCTCGCGATCGGCCCCGCATTCATATCCGCCACTGACCACCAGGCATCCGAGCGAGGAGAATTTCGCTGATGCTGCGCTCTTCGCCGGATGAAGATTGTCGCCGTGATCTTGATGGTTCTCCCACTTGTCTTCGATGTCATAGGACAGGTTGTTGACGCTGCGATGCACGCATTTACGCCGCCCGCGCTCGACCAGGCATCCCGGGATTTTCCGTTCGGGCTTCGAGACGAGATGCCAGCCGACTTCGAACCGGTAGCATCCAGTCGGCATCATGTTTCCCGCCGTCTGATTGGAGTAGTACTGCGCCACGGCCCCGCGGTTGGGCGCCGTCGACGAGGCGAAGCCCGACATGCGACTCGTTGTCAGATCGTAGACGCCGATTACGCATCGGAAGTCCTTGTGATTGGGCCGGCAGTCGCGCAGCGTCAGCGAGGCCCGATCCTGCTGTCGCATCATGAACTCCGGATTGGAGAGCGACGTGACAAGCTCGGCCCCGCGCAGCGCGAAGATGATGCGCCCCTGACCGCGATCGGGCTCAAAGGCGTTGGCCTTGATCAGTAGTTCAAGTCCGCGCCCGTCGAGTTCGAAGGTTTTGCCGGAGAAAGCCAGTTCGGCGATGTGCCGGTAGTCAGGCGCCTCGTCATCATTGGCCGGCCATTTCACCTCCTCCCATATTTGTCCGCTCTCTCGAGCGAGGCCGTCCGCTTCGTCTTCGTCGGCGAAACGCCCGTCGCCATCGAACAGGCTTTCGTCCTCGAGCGATTCCTGCTGCGACGCCCCACCGGACGCGCTCGCGACCATCATGGTTTCAAGACCGCGCGCGAACAACAGCGCCTCCGCGTCGCGGCGCTTCAGAAGACCCGGAAGGCCCTGCCCCTCCCAAAGCCGCTTCATCTCGCGAATGTCGTCGGGGACATTCTTGAAACTGCGGGCGGCGATATGGTCGCGGATGGCGCGCATCTCACGGCGTCGCTCGCCCTCCAACGATGCGCCACGATTGAAGACGAGCGAGAACAGCGCGCCAAAACAATGACCGTTGAGTTCGACGGCCTGCGGAAACGCCCTGAGGACGAGCCTGCCGTACTTCGGCATCGTCGAGCGTTCGTACGCGGCAATTGCGGCGTCCCAGGGAACGCGGATCTCGGCAACGGATGGACAAATCGCGCCTGCTCGGGCGCCTTTGACGCCGACCGCGATTTTGAGGCGCTGGATATCGGCGTCCGAAATGAGACCGCCCCAGTTCCGCGTCAGCTCGTCCGCTGTGTGATAGCCAATGTCATAGCCGATGCCGATCGTGACGCCAGAATCGCCCTTCGGCCACTCTGGCGAGATATACTTGCGCTCATAGTCTTTCCGGCTCCCGACCTCGAAGCCGACGACAACGTCGCGCGCTTCCGGCGAAATAAGCGCGGCAACCTCGGCGTCGGACAATCCAAGCGACTCTGGCGAGCCGGGGCCGAGACTTTCCAGCGCCCGTTCGTCGTCCGCGTCACGCTCTTTATTGGCGCGGAGCTGGTCGACTTCGGCGTCCGAAACCGCCGCCGCCGCGCTGAGTCGGCGCATCAACTCGACATCAAACATGACTGCCCCACGACGCGGAACGAGCGAGACAAAATATTCATTGAGATTGGCATGGGTTTCGCGGATTGAGAAGTGATCGGCGGGAGACAGTTGGACTAAAATCCGTCATTTGCTTCGCGGACGAAACTGATCGGCCAGCTGGCGCGCCGGGATAGGAAAAGCGGCGATGGAGATATCTCCAGCAAGAGCAGCAGCTGCGTTCGCTCCAAAGATAATCGCGCTGTGCCTGTTGCTTGCGGCGACCGCGCAGTCGCCTTCAGCGTGGTCTGATGACGTCGTCGACATCCGTGCGATGTCTGCAAGGGCCGATGCCGCCGGCGGCGTGGGCGTCGCGCGCAAGACCATGCCTGTCGACGTCCGCCCAGCGAAGCCCGGTGAAATCGTCGTCTCGATCATCGCTGGCGAAGGCAAGGAAACGCAGAGTTCCCCGGCGGAGGCGGGCGACATGGTGGTGCGCAACCGCTGCCCGGAAACCGGAAACGAGGAAATCCTCGTTCGCGGCACAAAGTTCTCGGAACGCTACGCCGGTCCGTCAGGCCCCGCCGACGAGAGCGGTTGGCGCGAATATGCGCCACGCGGCGTCGAGATGCGCTACGCGATCCTGAACTCGGCCGAGGGCGCTTTTTCGTTCATGGCGCCCTGGGGCGAGCCGATGGCTGCCCGCCCTGGCGACGCGATCGTTCAGGATCCCCGCAACCCAGCCGATACGTATCGCATCGCCGCAGCCGCGTTTCGATGTACCTACGAAATCGTCACACCACCTCAGTCAGGCGACGACGGCATGAAGCCTCAATAGCGGCGCCAGCCGTCAAAGTCGGACGGGAAATCGTCATCCGAAACCTGTTTCTCGGCCGCCAATCGCGCCAACTCGTAATTCGCCGGAATGTTGCGCGGATTGTCGAAAGCGCGATGCAGCTCCAGCGATCCCTTCGACACGACCTTGCTGAGTTCGCGCTCGAGCCAGTCATGTTCGAGGCGAACGTCGTAGCGCGAAAACGACAGCAGTGGCTTTTCGACTCCGGCCAGACGAAACAGCTCGTCATTCTCCAGCGCGCCAACCTCACCGTTGATTTCCCAGCTGTTGCGAGGTTTGGACAGCCACTGCAGCATTTTGAGCGACATGGTCTGGCCGTCGGCGATCAGCCCTTGCAGGGCGTCTATGGCGAGCGCGCCTGGAATCAGACGGTTCAGCATTGAGTCCTTGAGTCGCATGCGATGCGTCCCGGCGCCGACCGAAATCATGAGCAGCTTGTCGGCGCCAATGTCCCATCCAAATCTGTAGCCCCGGATCCCGGCCAGCATGAACAACTGCAACGCCGGGCTGTTATGCGGCGAGACCCCTCCATCAACGAAGACGCCCGTCGTCTGCGCGTCGATCTTCATGCGGCGCGGCGCGAAGTAGAAGGGCGCCGCCGTGCTGGCGCAGACCAGGTCCGTCAGCCTGTAGTGCTGATTGCCAATGACGCCATGCTCGGGATCGTCTTCCCAGTATTTCGACAGCGGGCTGTTGGTCATCACCCAAGAGCTGCCGGTATCGAGACGCTTGGCGATGACCGCGACGACGGTCTCGAACCGGTCGCTGCCAAGCGTTTCTTCCTCAAGCGCGGTTGAAACGCACTTCTGGAGATTTGCCGCATTGAACTTCGGCGTGATGTACGGCGGCCGGCCCCACGGCCTGCGAAAGATCGCGGGCGCCCAGTCTTCAAACTGCTCTCGGATTTCGGCGACGCGACGCCCTTGCGCCAGCAGCACAGCGAGCATTGAGCCGACCGACGTGCCGCCGATGATGTCGAAATAGTCTGAAAGCCGAAAATCTTCAGCGCGGCTGACCTTCCCCAATCGAACCGCCCTGGCAGCGAGAAGCAACTCGATGGCTTCCAGAAAGGCTATTGAAATGACGCCGCGAACGCCGCCGCCGTCGAGGGCGAGGATGCGATGCGGCGCCGGTCCGCCGATCCGCTCGAGGATTTTGGTCGTCAAGGCAGGCCCCAGGTGACGCGGCGCGACGCGATATGAGCCGAGACTACAGGGGCGCATGCGTTTCAGCGATACGCCAGGTCAGATTCGGGGACCTTTCACAGTCTATTCTCGATCGGTTATGCTCCAAGGACACAGGTCCGCCCCTCGTGGGCCGCGGGCGAAACAGGTGGATCATGCCGGATCCGCCCCAGGATGCCGTGTCGCCCGCCAGGCATCGGAACGCGAAGGAGCTGAGGTCGTTTGGCAATTGTCAGCCGCCGCCGTGCAGACGACTGAGGCAGCGGATCAGGAGGACGACATGTTTTCGCTGAAGCGCGTCGGCCGGACCGTGGCATCGCCTCGCTTGATTTCGACAGAGACGCTTACGCCGACAGACTTCTCGAAGCTTTCCAAGGATCTCGGCGCGGCTCCGTTGAAGGCGCGCAAATCCGGATTCGTGTCGGCGCGCGCTGCGAAACAGCGCCAAACCATCGAGACGCTCTGGAACGGCAAGGAGACGACCGTGCCGGCCGAGCCGGGCGACATGATCGTGACGAACATGAACGCCGACCGAGAAATTCTGCGTGACGCCGGCGGCAACGCCAACACCTACGTCATTCGTGCCGCCAGATTTCCAGAGCTCTATGAGCGCGCGACCGGCAACACTGATTTCGGCGAGATCTATCGCGCGCGCGGCGTCGTCGAAGCGCTCTTTGTGCCGGGCGGCTTCGAGATCATGGCGCCGTGGGGTGAGATGCAGCGTGCGGATTCGGGCTATATCCTGAAAAGCGGTGATGAAGTCTACGGGAACAACAAGGAGACGTTCGAAAAGACGTATGAAGTTCTCGCTTAGGCGAACTGCAGCAGCCGCAAACGCGCCTGTCATCGACGCCTGCGCCGCCCCTTTGAACCATTCCCGGCACTTATCGCCCCCGCTACTGAATAAGGCACGTATGCGGTCGCAAAGACATTTGGGATAAACCCTGCCAGCAAATTCAACTTTTCCTGCGAGCGCTCATGCGCTTTGGTGGTCGGAGCCCTCCACAATTCTAAAGAAGCGGCATGATGACCACGACTAATCGCCGGCCGTTTAGAGTCATGCTCGTTTTTGGAACGCGC
Organism: Hyphomicrobium sp.; assembly: GCA_046160845.1. Classification (GTDB taxonomy): domain Bacteria; phylum Pseudomonadota; class Alphaproteobacteria; order Rhizobiales; family Hyphomicrobiaceae; genus Hyphomicrobium_B. Next base: position 85,647 of record JBJXHD010000014.1, on the reverse strand, counting down.
CCCGAGGCGATCAAGATGATGCCGGTGGCGCGCGAGCTTCGCCGGCGAAGCGGCATCGAGGCGACAGTTGTAGTGACCGGTCAGCATCGCCAAATGCTCGATCAGGTCTTCGAAATGTTCGGCGAGCGGCCCGATCTCGATCTCGACGTCATGACGCCAAATCAAGGCTTGGCCGAGATGACGGCTCAAATCATCTCGATGATGGGCAAGGTTTTCCGCGAGAGAGAAGTCGACCTCGTCCTGGTGCAGGGCGACACGACGACCGCTTTCGCGGCCGCACTCGCGGCGTTCTACGCGCGCATCCCCGTCGGCCACGTCGAGGCCGGGCTTCGCTCCTTCGACCTGGATCGACCATGGCCTGAAGAATTCAACAGGGTCGCCATCGACTGCTTCGCCGAGCTGTTGTTCGCGCCGACAGAGACCTCGGCCGCCAATCTCAGAAACGAATACAGTCGGCGTGGTCAGATTTTCGTCACCGGCAACACCGGCATCGACAGCCTGTTTTTCGTCGCCAGACGCCTTGAGAACGAACCTGAGTTCTCGAAAAAGATCTCCAGCGCTTACAATGGACTGGACGCCGACAGGCATCTGATCCTCGTCACCGGGCATCGCCGCGAGAGTTTCGGCGCGGGCTTTGAGCAGATCTGCGACGGGCTTTTGTCGGTAGCAGCTCGCGGCGATGTGCAGATCCTCTACCCCGTCCACCTCAACCCGAACGTCAGACAAGTGGTCAACGCGAAACTGGCGGGACAACCCCGGCTGCAGCTTGTCGAACCGGTCGATTACGCCTCAATGGTCTATTTGATGCGCCGCGCCTCAATTCTCCTCACCGACTCGGGCGGCATCCAGGAAGAAGGCCCCTCGATCGGCAAGCCGGTGTTGGTGATGCGCGATGTCACGGAGCGGCCGGAAGCGCTCGGCAGCGGCGCCGTGCAGCTAGTCGGCACCGATCCGAAGTCCATTCGATCCGCCGTCGATCTTCTGCTCGGCGACGCCGACGAATATGCGAGGCGCGCCAGGCCATCGTTTCCGTTTGGCGACGGAACCGCGGCGATCAAAATCGCGGACGCCATCGAAAAATTCGCCGCTGTGTGAAGCCGGTTTACGCCAACGTCGCCGCGTCCTGCGCTGCGCTGCGTTTCGCCTCGACTTTCGGAGTCGCACTCTCAGACTCGTTCTACCAAAGGCCGAAGTCGCCATAAGTGCGATCAGTCGTAGAATTGGGCTCTGAGGTCCATGAACACACTGGGGCACAAATGGAAACGCCCAGGTCCTTACCTGGGCGTTTCGAGCGTTTGGACAAACAAGCTTATGCAGCGTTCCGGCACTGAGCGAAGCGGCGCAGCCAAATCGGATTGCCGGTCTGCCGAGCGCGTTGCTTGAGCCAGCTGCATTCGCCGTAGTAGTACCCGTCGTTGAAGTAGAAAGCGAAGCCAGGACCCCAGTTATATCTGCGGCCACTTCGCCAGTGGCGGTTTTGCCCGTTGCCGCCGGAGTAACGGCGGCGTTGACCATCGAATTTGTCTGAGCGGCCGCCACGATCGGCGCGGGCGCCGCGGTCTGATCCACCGTTTTTGCGGCCATCATAATTTTTGCCGTCATCACCGCGCATACGATTTTCGCGCACGGCGCCATTGCCGCCTCGTGCGTCACCTTGTTCGATCTTGGCGGCTGAATCGCGGCCGCCCATTCGTTCGCCTTGCTCAGCGACTGCCGCTGTCGCCAGCATTCCAGCTACAAGCGCCGGCAACATGAATGTTGCCACTTTGAGACCACTTTGCCGCATTTTGACGTCTCCTAATCGAGCGGTGCCTATGTTGGGACACGCCCTGAACTCACGCTGGGGATTTGCGTGCTGGACAATGAACTCTCCCTCGATGCGGAATGTTCCGTGCCGCTAGCGCCGAGGTGTTGCGAGCTGCGCTAGTCCAACTCGGACAACTGGACTTCTGTGTCCAAAAAGCGAGTGGCGCATGCACATTGCAAATAGGACATGGTCTGGCACGTAGCGCAGTGAGCGACGTTACGTGGATCACAATTGTCTCAAAATTGCCACGCTAGGCGGGCGCTCCAAGTTGCAGCTTTCTCTGGCTCAATCTGCGCCGTCGAATCACGACAGGTTTCCAACACTCGTTGTCGACGCCATCCGTCACTTCGGCCACAAGGTCCCATTAGCCGCACACGCGGGGTCTTGCACAGCCGCGCATTCAAACTCATGTGTTTCCGTCGCATCGAACACGAGCGCTCTGGTCCTCCAGCCTTGCAACGATCGCTACTTTTGTTGCCGTGGAGTCCCTCGCGTCCCTAGCCCGTTCTTTCTGTCGCAGCGCTTCCAGCGTTTGCGAATCGCCTGCAAGCAACAGTGCAGTCGTCCGAAAGCAGCGGCTATGTGCCGACCAGAACTCGCTTCACTCATCGGGAAAATCATCGTCAACATGCAGATTCGAGCTGCCCGTATCGACGACATCGCAGCCATCGTGGCGTGCCAGGATCTTGCGTTCGCGTCTTCGAATGAGAATTCCGCCAAGCACGACGCAACTCTGGACAAAGATCGGGTTATGTCCTCGCAAGTCTTGGAAGGAGTGGTCCATCTGCTGTGTGATGGCGACAAGGTGCTTGGCTACATCTCGATTTGGCCAACAACCGATCATTTATTCGTGGATACGGTCGCAGTCCTGCCGAACCATCATCGTCAGGGATTAGGAACTCTGCTGCTTTCCTTCGCAGAGCGCGAAGCACGCCGTCGGCGTCTGCACACCATAAAACTGTTTACGATGGCCACCATGGCCAACAACCTGCGGTTCTATGAGCGTCGCGGTTATCGTGAAATCGATCGTTGCGACGAAGATGGCTTGTCTCGTGTTTTCTACTGCAAGGATGTTTCGACGCGAGCCGCCTGACCTCCGCGATGAACCCTGACTCGAAACGTCGACCATCCATAAGCTTTGTGGGAGTTACGATCAAACCCTTGAGAATGCTGCTCGCGCCTTTTGCGGTTCTCCTGGCGATCGGCGACGCGAAGGCCGATGACATCGCGTGTTTGAGCACGACGTTTCGACTCATCGGCGCCAACGACAATGAGTGCGTCAGCGCGTTTGACGATCCAAAAGTGCCCGGCGTCGCTTGCTATATCAGTTAGGCTCGCCCCAGGGGATTCAAGGGGACGTTCGGATTGGCTGAAGACCCGTCGCAGTTTTCGATCGCCTGCCGTCAGATCGGCCCGATTGGCGTGGAAATTTCCAGATTGGTGAGCGGGGAAAAGATTTACTCGGAGAGCACATCACTGTTCTTCAAGCACACGCACGTCTTCCGAGCCACCGACAAGGCGCGCAACACCTTGGTCTACGTCGCCATCAGCGACCGGCTTATCGACGGATCGCCGCATAACGCCATATCAACCGTTCCCATCATGCCTTGGGGCGCTCGCTGACAATGTCGTAGAGTCCCCCACCTCAACTTTGCGAGCTGCCGTCTTCCCGCGACCGCCTTTGGGTATCGTGACCGGCGCCGACTAGTGTTTGTTTGGCGACAAGCCGCCGCCTTGGCGCCATTCTCGTAAAATTCGCCAGGATGCGGTTCGGCGGGCTTAGGCCAGGCGCAGCTGACGCATGCGAACCCGTCGGGCATATTCTGTCGCTAAAGCGCGCAGGCCGTCTCAATCGTCGGAACGTGCTGCCCGGAAAGGATTTTTGATATGCGTCGCAGAGATCCCAAGCCGCCGGCAGGTCCAACGTAGTGTTCAGTCTCGACGTCATTTGTCACGGGAATCCTATTTTCCCGGACGCTCGGAACACTCAGCCAAGCACACGCATACGGAACCAAAACATCGTCCGATGAGTTCCTTGCATCTGCATGAGTCGCCGACCCGGTCGCCATCTTCATCGCCATACTGTTTTGGGGTTGGCTGTGGGGCATCGTCGGCGTGCAGCTCGCAGTGCCGCTTCTGGCAAGTTTCAAGATCAGCTGCGAACGCGTCAAGCTCTGCATCCGATCGCAGAAATCTTGACGACATAATGGAGGCAGCGCTGATGCCGGTCAGGACACTAAATTTCTCAGTAGCGGACGTAACGCGCTCATCAAAGGAGACACGATCATGGTCACGCAACAGGCGATTCAGAACGCCGACATCAGGGAGACCTTCGCCAAGACTGTTGCGCGATCCCAATCCGATATCAAGATCATCAGCCATTCCAATGTCTTTTATTGGTGGCCGGCCTGGGTGATAGGCTTTGCGCTAGCGTTTATCAGTTTGCTTAATGGGCAAGACGTGGCGATGGGGCCTGAATCGGTCGAGCGCATTCATGCCAGCAACAATCCCGGCATCTTCTTTATCGCGACGCTCGTTCTTCTAATAATCTTCACCAATTCAAGACTGCGTGGCATCTATTCAGTCGTGACCCTGGTCACCGCCGCCTTTTTTGTCGTTCTGTTTGCGTGGCTCGGATGGTGGGACAGCATCCTGCGTTTCATCCCCCAGCTCTCGGCCCGCGCCAACGTCGGGTTTTATCTGCTGTTCTCGACAACACTGCTGATGGTCTGGCTTCTTGCATTCTTCTTCTTCGACCGATTGACGATTTGGCGGATACGACCGGGACAGATGCTCGAGGAACGCCTGATTGGCGGTCAGGCGCGCAGCTATGACACCAACGGGCTTGTCTTCGAGAGACGTGGCCAGGATCTCTTCCACGACATAATTCTCGGATTCGGCGCCGGCGATCTGACGCTCAAGATCGGCGGCTCCCATGAAGAGACCATCGAAATCCCGAACGTTCTGTTTGTCGATCGCAAGGTTAAGGCGATCGAGAAATTGATTGCCGTAAAGCCTGACGTGGCGGGCGCCGTCTAGACATTACTCAGCGGCGGCGCGCATTTATGCCCGCCGTCTGCTGGTTCGGTTACAAAGTTTCGTCACGAGGCAATCGGCGAACAGAGCGCAAGCTGCATCGCGCGCGCCAAAAACCCTCCTGCGCCGTGTGGGGGGCGCCTACTCCGCGACGGCGGCGGCAGCTTTCAGACGCATCTTGATTTGGACGTGCTGAATCGCTTCGTTTGGCTTTAACGGGATCGCTGCCGCGTCGCTGCCTCGAAGCTCCAACGATTTGCCGTCAAGTGTAGCGGCCAGAATGCCGCTGGTGATCCGGCTCTCGTTCTCGACAGTGATGTGGAGTTCGCCGCCTGGGAAGCGGTATGTCGCCTCGAAGCCGGGCCATTGCGGCGGCATCGATGGCGCTATCATCAAAGTGTCTCCCTCCTTGCGTAATCCAAGTACGTATTCAATGACGGCGCGATACAGCCAACCTGCCGAGCCCGTATACCATGACCAGCCGCCGCGGCCCCGTTTGGCGCCAACCGTGTAGATATCAGCCGCGACGACGTAGGGCTCAACCCTATAGAGCTGACAATCCGCGCGCGACATGGTGCGGTTGATCGGGTTCAGGATCTCCAAGAGATCAGCGATCGCCTCGCCGTCCGCCAACTCGGCGAACGCAATCAAACTCCAAATTGCGGCATGGGTGTATTGACCGCCATTCTCGCGAACGCCCGGCGGGTAACCCTTGATGTAACCGGGATCAGCAGATGAAGCGTCGAAGGGCGGGGTGAAAAGCGGCATCAGCTTCGCGTCACGGTCTACGAGCCGATGTTTGACCGCCTTCATGGCCTGTCGCATGTGCAGAGGGTTAGCAACTCCACTGAAGACGCTCCACGACTGCGCAATGCTGTCGATCTGACATTCTTCTGAATGCCGGCTGCCAAGTGGTGAGCCATCGTCAAAGACGCCGCGCCTGTACCACGCGCCGTCCCAACCCTGCGTCTCGATCGCTTCGCCGAGGCGCGCGATATGTTCGCGCCATTTTTCCGCGCGTGCGCCGTCGCCACGCGCCGCTGCGTGCGGGATGAGGGCTTTAAGGCACACGATCAGGAACCAGCTCAGCCAAACGCTTTCACCCTGACCGACGATGCCGACGCGGTTCATGCCGTCATTCCAATCACCCCCGCCGAACAGCGCCAGTCCGCTCGCGCCGACATTCAGGGATCGGTCGAGCGCGCGGGCGCAATGCTCATAAAGTGATGCGGACTCGTCGGAGACATGCGGGGAAAAATAGACTTCGTGCTCATGGTCACGCAGCAACGGACCTTCAAGAAACGGAACGTGCTCATCGAGAACGGCGCTGTCGCCGGTCGTCGTGACGTAATGCGCGGCGGCGTATGGCAGCCACAGGCACGAATCGGCAATGCGCGTGCGGATGCCGTGGCCCGACGGCGCCATCCACCAATGCTGAACATCACCTTCCGGAAACTGGCGGCCTGCCGCGGTCATCAGATGGGCGCGCGCGATGTCAGGCCGGCTCGTTGTCAGCGACATCACGTCTTGAAGCTGATCGCGAAAGCCGAAGGCGCCGCCGGCCTGATACAAACCCGCGCGCGCCCAGATCCGCGACGACAGCGTCTGGTACGGCAGCCAGCGATTGACCAGGATGTCGAGGGCGCGATCCGGCGTCTTGATCTGAATGGCGCCGGTGACGCCATCCCACAAAGCGCGCGCCTCTGCCAATGACGCCGCGGCCGGCTGCGATGAATAGGCATCGACCAGGCGCTCGGCGTCCGCGCGATCGCAAGCGTCTCCCAGCAGCGCCAAAATCTCGACCTCTTGCCCGGGCGCAAGAAACACTTTCGATTGCAAGGCCGAACACGCGTCAATGCCCGCGCCGGCCGAGCGGCTCAACTGCGCGCCAGCCGCCAGACCGGCCGGATTGTCGACGCCGCCACGGCGTCCGAGAAACTGGCTGCGGTCGGCCGTCCAGTCAACAACGTCGCCGGAGATGCAAGCGAACGCCACACGTTCATCGAAAAAATGATGCCACGGATTTCTGGCGAAAATCGTTTTTCGGATGGGATCATATGCTGTCGCAATGTTGCCGGCGGTATTGATGCGGGCGGATCCAAGAATCCATTCGACATAGTTGGTGACAGTCAACTGGCGCCGCCTGCTTGAAGTGTTGCGCAGTCTGAGTCTGGAAAACTTGATAGGGTCCGAGCCTGCGACCCACTGATCGAGAGTGGCCGCGATGCCGCGCGAGACGTGCTCAAATCGCGAATAGCCTTGTCCATGTGACGCGACGTAGGGCGATGTGTAATCTCGTATCGGCGAGGCGGTGGGCGTCCAAAAGTCACCGGTATCCTCGTCGCGGATATAAAAAACCTCGCCGGGGCGATTTGTTACGGGATCATTCGACCACGGCGTGATCTGCCGTTCGCGGCTGTTGAGGCTCCAGGTATAGCCGCCGCCTTCCGCCGAGATCATGAAGCCAAACGTCGGGTTGGCGATGACGTTCATCCACGGCGCTGGTGTGGCGGCGGCGCCATCCAGCGTGATGACATATTCGCGCCCGTCTTCGGAAAACCCTCCATAGCCGTTGAAGAACTCAAGGCTTTGAAGTTTTCCAGATTGCGGTGGAGCCTCGGCCTGAATGCTGCGGCGCGGCGGCGCCGCCGGGACAGCAGGCATGACTCCTACGCGGTCGACCTGTTCGGCGAGCGAGCCGCGTTTCGCATGGAAAACAGCGCGCGCAACCGCGGGCAACGCGGCGCGCGTCGTGTGCTCGAGCAAATCGCCGCGCAGCAGATAGACAGACCCCTTGGAATTGTCGCGGCCCAGGCGATGGCGGGTCGAAACCGTTTGGCAGAGCGATTCCAGAGCAATCTGCAATTCTTGCTGGTAAGACGTCATCCGGTCATTGACGATGACCAGATCGATTTCGAGGCCTTTGCTGCGCCAATACTCATAGGCATGTAGCAGTTGGCGGATCAGGCCGATGTCCGCCACTTCGTCGATAAACGCCACTGCGATCGGTAGATCGCCTGATATTCCTTCCTTCCAAATCGGGCCATGCCCCATCGCGCCTCGACGTTGCAGCTGTTCGGATGCCCGGAGGGCGCGATCGTTGAACGTGATGCATCCGGCAATGCGCTGGAATAGAAGCGCCTCGTCGGCCGCAACGCCCAGATGACGCAATTCCACGAGGCCGTGGGTCCACGCAAGCGTCGCACATCGGCCATACGCAAACCGGTCCCGATGTTTTTCGATCTCGTCCATCAGCTTTTCGGTGTGATCGGCGACGACGGTCCAGAACGCCAGGCGCACTGTCGCGCCGGGCGGAACGATGACGTTTTGGCGCAGCGCAAAAATAGGATCGAGCACGGCCCCGACAGTCCCGCTTAACGGGCGGCCATTCAGGATGCTGATCGGAGACGCCAGGGTGCGACTGCGGCCGATGAACTTTGCCCGATCCGTCTCGACCTCAACGACGCCTTTTTGCTCAACGTCGCAGCTGACGAAGGCTGCGGCGAGAATTTCCGGATCGGAAGGCCCGCGCCGGCGGCGCCGGGCGGTAAGGAAGCCTTGGGCTTCGTCAAAGCTGGTTTCAACAAAAAGCTTGGAAAACGCCGGATGCGCCGCGTCGGCGGCCGCCGACCCAAGCACCAGCTCCTCATAGCTCGTGACGTCGATTGAGCGCTGCTTGTTGCTCGTGTTGACGATCGTCAGGCGGCGACAGATGGCGTCATCAATCGGAGAAATGATGACATCGAGCGTCGTATTCAGTTGGACGTCCCGACGCGAAATCTGGATTCGGTCTTCAGAGAATGCAGCTTCATAGGCATCAGGCTGGGCGACCACTGGTTGAGCCGCCGATGACCAGGTGTGCCCCGTCTGCCGATCTCGCAGGTAGAGAAATGATCCGAGGTTTTCGAGCGTCGGATCGGCTTGCCAGCGCGTAATGGCGAGGCCGTTCCATCGCAGCTGGCCTGCGCCCGACGCAGTCATCACGGCGCTCAGTCGGCCATTGCTTAGGAAATGGCAATCCGTCGGCCGCGCGGCGTCCAGGCTGATGCGCCGGACGGCGCCGAATGACAGTTCGTCGTCCTCAGGGCGAACGCGAACCAGGGTGGCGCGGCGTGCCGGTTTCGGCGTCAGCCTCGGCGGGCGCTCCTGGAGCAACAATTCAACGGCTTCAATCATAGGGTTCTGATGAAACGTTCGAGCGATGACATTATCGAGGACGGCGTTCGCCAGAGCGACGACAGTCATGCCTTGATGATGCGCCATGTACGCTTTGATGATTTCCCGCTTGTGCGATTCGGCGACGCGCGCCGGCGTAAAATCGATAGACTCGTAAAACCCGTAGGGCCCGGAACCTCCAATCGCATGGAGATGACCATAGTTTTCGGCCGCTTTATTGGGATCGACGAGGCTCGCCAGCGCAGTCGCATAAGGGGCGATGACGTGACTGTCGCCTAGCCCGCGTTTCAAACCGAGTTCCGGAACGCCGAATGCCGAATACTGATACGTGAACTCGAGGTCACGGGCGTTGTATGCCGATTCTGAAACGCCCCACGGCGTTCCGTTTTGCAAGCCGTGGCGGACGTGCTGGCGAACGGCGGCGCGCATGGTCGCGCCAAGGAGGCTCTCATTTGGCGTCGCGGTGACGAGTTCGGGCATCATGTACTCGAACATCGAACCGGACCAGGAACTCAGCACCGCGTCGCCGTGGACTGGGAGGATTGTGCGGCCAAGTCGAAACCAGTGTCGGGTCGGCAAATCGCCTTTGGCGATGGCGATAAGGCTGGCCAGGCGAGCCTCCGAGGCCAGAAGATCGTAACAACTTTCATCGAGGCGCCCGGCGTCGACCGCATACCCGATCGACAGAAGTTCGCGATTTGGCTCGATGAGGAACGTGAAATCCATTGCCATGGCCGTGTAGTCGGCCGCGTCGGCGATCGCTGATAGACGGCGTTCGAGTCGGCTGACGCCGTGATCTAGCTCGGCCACGGCGCCGTGCGACCGGGCCGTAGCAGCCACAGCGCGCGCGCAGACTGCAATGGCGGGGTTGTTGACGGAATGTTCGAGATAGGCCTCCAGATTAACGGCGATGTCGCTGATGCTGCTCCAGTCCAGCCGGACATTTCCGCGCGACGCGAGCGCCCTCAACGCCAGCAAAGCGGCCTCACATGACTCATCGCGCGACGGCAGCGCTGCGACTTCGCGCTCGAGCAGCAGAAGCGCATCTTCGAGCCCGGAACGGGCGATGACTGCATCGTCTTCGAATGTCCAGCGCCGGCAGGCGGCGGCGACCGCGAGCAGGTGACCGGCGAGATTGCCGCTGTCGACGGACGACACATATCTCGGCTCGAGCGCGGTCAGCGCGCGCGTGTCGTACCAATTGAGATAGTGGCCATTGAAACGCTCAAGTTTGCCAAGCGTGCGCAGCGTGCGTTCAAGCCGATCAGCCGCTTCCACCGTCGAGATCCAGCCGAACTCACGCGCGCTGACGGTCGACAAAAGATACAATCCGATGTTTGTCGGTGACGTGCGATGGGCGACGACGGGACGGGGCTCCTCCTGAAAATTATCCGGGGGCAGGTCGTGATCATCCTCACCGACGAAGTCTTCAAAAAAACGCCAGGTGCGCCGTGCGATCAGCCTCAGTTCGGTGCGGTTGAGCGGCGTCAGCGGAGCGCAGGCCAGCGTCGACCGTTTGAAACTGACAAGGCAGGCGATTGCTGGCGCCAACAACCAAAGCGCGACCAACGGCCAGGCAAACAGGGTCGGCGCCGCGGATGACGCCGCGATGCCCGCGGAAACGGCCGCAAAAATTATTCCGCCCGTCATGCGCGCGTAATACGCAGTGATGCGCGTCGCCGCTATGGCTTTGGCTTGCGCCGCAGTTGTCCATTCGAGGATGCGGCGTCCGCTGAGGAAGCGCCTATAGAGCGCGCGAACGATCGCATCTGTCATGGCGTAGGCGCGGTCAGCCAGGAGCGCGAGATCGACAAGCGCCTGGCCAAGGGCAAGTCCGACATCGCGACCCAGAGCGCGGATGTGGCTCGCCAGAGATGTTTCGAAATCCCGCGATACGAAAGCGGACAAAACGCCGAGCAGAGGCGGCAATGATAGCGTCGTCAGGATAGATGCGGTCCAGATTGCCCCGGCCGCGGGCGGCAGCATCCAACCCAGCGTGAACGCGCCGAACGTCGCAATCGGCGTCACTGTGCGGCGTAAATTGTCAAACAACTTCCAGCGCGCCAGCGCGGGCACACCGTCACGCGGCGCACGTGCGGTCGATGGCGACAACGTACTGCGGCCTGCTATGAGCCACGGCAGTAGTAACCAATCGCCGCGTGCCCAGCGGTGCTCGCGCGCGCGCGCCACGTCGTACCGGCCGGGAAATTCTTCGACAACTTCTATGTCGGTCGCGAGTCCGGCGCGGACGTAAAGGCCTTCCAGGAGATCGTGGCTTAGGACCGCGTTGTCCGGAAAGCGGCCCGCCGTCGCAGCCTCAAATGCATCGACATCGTAGATGCCTTTGCCGGCGAAGGAGCCTTCGCCGAACAGGTCCTGATAGACGTCTGATACCGCCCCGGCGTAGGGATCAATGCCGCCTGCCGACGAATACAGCCGCTGAAAGGCCGACGCTTGCGAGTCTTCAGGCAGGCTCGGCGTGACGCGAGGCTGAAGCAAGCCGTACCCGCCGACAATCCTTTGCAGGGAAGCCTCGAAAACCGGCCAGTTGAGCGGGTGAAGCATCTTGCCGATCAGCCTGCGCGCCGCGTCACGGGGCAACCGCGTATCGGAATCAAGCGTAATGACGTATTTGATTTGGACGGGCGCAGTGACGACGTCGCCATGGTCGGCAATGAAGGACGTCTGACCGCCACGCAAGAGCACGTTCAATTCGTGCAGCTTGCCGCGTTTGCGCTCCCACCCCATCCACACCCGGTCGGCGGCATTCCAGCGCCGGCGCCGATGAAATAGGTAAAACCTGCGATCCTGCCCGACGGGGGCCGGATAGCGCGCATTCAAGTGCGCGATTGACTGGCGGGCGGCGTCAAACAGGCTCTCGTCTTGGGGCGTAACCTCAACCGCAGCGTCGGTCCAGTCAGATGCGACGGCATAAAAAATGTTGCCGTCCTGCGTCGCCAGATGATGGATTTCGAGTCGCCGCGCCATGTCGTCGATGCTTTCCGCATCGGTCAGAAGCGTCGGGATCACGACGAGAGTTCGCGCATCATCCGGAACACCGTCGCGTAGTTCGAGGCCAGGAATTATTTTCGGCGCGATTTCGTGCGTGATGGCGCGATTGACCAGGGCGACAGCGAGCGCTACAGCAGGAAGTATTCCCGCCATGGAAAGCAACGCAATCGTCGCGCCAGAAACGCCTTGGCCTACAAGCGCAAGTGCGGGTAGGCTAAGCATTGCGGCCGCCAGAAAAACAATGCTGGCGATGTATCCCGTCAATCCGCTACGCAGCGTCAAATTTGCTGGAAAGTCGGACCACTTCGACAGGAACCGGATCGTCGACTTCAGTCGTACGATGCCCGGGCCCAAGAGATAGTAGCCGGGATCACTTGCCGCGTGTTGCCCGGAGGATTTCTCCGCCATCGACACGGCGCTTTCCGCGATCTCCAACTCCGAGCGCGGCGACCTTCGGGCAAGTTGCTCGACAACGGTGCGGTAGGCATTGCGTGTGGCGAAATCCATCGCCGCGAATTTCGAATGCCTGTTCAGCGCAAGGTTGACCAGACTGACGCTTTCAACGAAATCGGGCCAGACGACGTCAGGGATGAGGCCCATGCTCCGGATAATATGCCGGACGCTGGTGTTGGTTGCGCCCATTCGGGCATGTTCATCACGCACAAGATCATCTGATGTGGCCCCGTGCCGCGTCAATTCGGTCGACAGCCATTCGTGCGAGCGATGACTGTCCCAGTCGTTAAACCGATGCACCAGCTGCGAAACGAACGCCGCTTTCAGCTTACCGCCTTCATCATTAATCCGCGTTTCCGCCAGCTTGGCAGATGCCGAGTCCGGCTCTCGCGTCAGAACATCCGCGAGGCGATCCGCCTCCGCCCGTTGGGTCCAGCTGAGAACGACGCGGCGCGCGGCGCGTCTCAGATTTTCAACGAGCACGATTTGCAGCGTGAGCGGCAATGCCCAAAGTTCGCCGATTGTGAGGGGCTGGATACGCTGGTATGCGAGGATGTAAGAACGCAGAAGATCAAGATCGAACCGACTGTCGGTGTGGGCGACGTAGGCCCAGGCAACGCCAAAAATGCGCGGATATCCTGCGAACGGCCCATCAGCAAGTTTCGGAAGTTGATCGTAGTACGCCGGCGGCAGCTTTAGCCGCGTCTCTCTAATTTGCTCTTCAACGATGTGCGAATTGTTGATGAGCCATTCTGCTGCAGGGCTCATGGCCCGACCTTCCGCCGCCGCGCTCGCGATTGTGCGGTGAGCTTCGTAGAGTTCCTGCGCATTTGCCGTCAATCGTCGTCGCAGCGTGGCGACACGTGGGGGGAACTCGGTGATCGCCTGGGCGCGCGCCAGACTTTCAGCGTGCTCTTCCAGCCTTTCGCGAGAGAACGCCACATCGCTGATGGGGTGTTCGTCGTTCCAAGGCGCGCCCCATTTCATGCCGACGAGCGAGCGCCAGAACTGCATAGATACCCCGAACTTTTGGCAAATGAGTGTAGACGTGGAACACCCGGGTGTTAAATGCCGAAGTCGGAATTAAGTTCCCTCACGCGGAACTTTTACGCCCCGTCCGCGTTTCTGCGACATTCATAGATTTTTGGAGCAACGCGATGGGCAAAGCCACGCATTGGGTGACGATTCTTGCGGTGATTTGCGCAGTTACTGCGGTTCTCGGCTTTGGCGGCGCTGCAGGCTCAGCGTCCTTTGTTGCGGTCGCAATGTGCTGGGCTGCAGTAGGGGCAATGATTCTAAGTTTGGCAGGCAGCATCCTCAACGATTCATGATGCCCAGGGAAAGTCGGCGTGGGCGCAGCCTTGATGACGACGTGAGAACTCTGAGAGCTCAATGGGTCTGCCAAAATCGCCTAACTTCCAAGCCGTGATCTGAGTTCATCGGCGCGCAATAATCCGCTTTGCGCATCGGCGACCTTCACCACCTCGCCTGCATTCACTGTCGCGGCCTTCAACGCGGCGGCGGCTTTCTCTCCAGCCAAGGTCCATGCAGCAAATGTTGAGGCGATCGCATCCCCGGCGCCTGCCGTTCCCGCGACAATCACCTTTTGCGCGGGCTCAAATATAATCTCATCCTTGGTCGCCACGCAGGCGCCGTGACGGCCGTCGGTCAGTAGAACCTTCTGACACCCAAGTCTCAGTAACCCCGAAGCAAGGGCAACTGAAGCGGCGCCAGGCGCCGCCGACTTTGCAGCCGACGAAAAGCGCAGGATGTCGGCCGCCGTTGCGCGCTCGGAAGGGGCATCGCTCATTGACATTTCAACAACGGCCTGGCCGATCAGCGCTTCGGCTTCAAGTTTATTGACCGCCAGAATGTCGATGTCCTGCAGGCAGCGCCGCAGCGCTATCGACCGGCTTGTGATGTGACGAATGCCAGGGTTCACAACAAGAAGCGCCTCGGATTGCTTGGCGTATTTGACAAGATCGGGGAACACGTCCGCCGAGGCGCCGCTTAGTGGCGCGACGTACACAACATCAACTTCAAACATTTCCGGCACGAAATCTTCGTTGCACAGAAGGCTGTTGGCGCCGCGGAACGTGAAAATGGCGGCGTTTCTGTCGTGTGCGGATACGACTGTCGACGCGCCGGTAGGCGCAGCCTCCGATTTGCGGACCCATCGGTGCGAGACGCCCTCGCGACTGAGCACACTCTCAATCATAAGACTGCGTTCGTCACGACCGAGCTTCACACATGTGGTGACATTGAAGCCCAGGCGCGCAAAAGCGACCGCGGAGTTCACGCCGCCACCTCCACAATGCGTCGATATGCCAAGAACTTCCGTCTTTGCGCCTTGTTCAAGCAGCAAAAACGACTTGCCGGCGTTGCTCATGCTGATGCGCTCGATCAGCGCGTCATCAATGACGGCGACCGTATCCACCATCGCGCCTCCGATAGTCAGAACATTCAAGGCGTCGACCCTTCTGATTTGACCCTCGTCAGATACCGCGAGCATATCGCAGCATGACGCTCGGCGCGCTTCACTCTAACCGGTTTGGAGTCGAGCGGACTTCAATTGGCGCGCAGTGAATACAAGGACGATTGCGCGGAGGGCGCGATGCGACTTCCATAGGACCGAACGACCGAGGACATCACCGCCACGAGCATGTTGCAAAACGCCGAGAAGATCACAAGGTTGCAGTTATTGCGCTGGACTCGTTGAACCTCCGGCCGGACGTCATCAAGATCAACGTGCAAGGCTTTGAATTGCAGGTGGTCAAGGGGGGGGCCGAAACCTTCACGCGGTGGCAGCCGATCACCATCATAGAAGCGCCGAGCGATCCTGTTGATCCACCCCCACTGAAGTGATCCGACTCGAAGTATGGCTTTTTGCCCTAGGAGGACAGTGATGCCGAGGGAAATACACAAGGCGGAAGAGATCGTTTCGAAGCTTCGGCAGGTCGACGTTTTGGTAGCGCAGGGAACCAAGGTTCCCGACGCGGTTCGGTCGATCGGCGTAACGCAGGTCACGTACTATCGGTGGCGGCGTGAATACGGTGGGCTGCAGATGGACCAGATCGAACGCCTGAAAGACCTGGAGCTTGAGAACCAGCGTCTGCGTAGAGCGGTCTCCGACCTGACGCTGGACAAGCTGATATTGGCGGAGGCCGCCAAGGGAAACTTCTAAGCCCCGCGCGCCGAAGATTTTGTATCGAGCATGTCCGACGTGAGCTTCACGTCTCCGAGCGTCGCGTCTGTGCGACGCTCGGACAGCATCGCTCGACGCAAAGGAAGGCGCCGACGGGCGAGATGACGAAGAGCGTCTGACCGCCGACATTATCGAACTGGCCCGGCAATACGGCCGCTCAGCCTGCACGGACTTGATCCGGGGGCTATCGCAAGATCGCCGCGCTGCTGCGAGAGGCGGGCTGGGACGTGAACGACAAGCGGGTCGAACGGATCTGACCGCGTGAGGGGCTGAAGGTTCCTTACAAACAACCCAAACGGGGCCGTCTTCGGTTCACGGACGGCTCGTGCATCCGGCTGCGACCGGAACATCGCAACCATGTGTGGTCCTACGACTTCGTCGAGGATCGAACGCATGACGGACCCCTAGCATTCTATTTATGGCTTGGCGCTAGCGGGACCAGTTGTAACGAGCGTCATCAAAACATCCGCAACGATCGCATTCCCGCGCTCGTTTAGATGTAAATCATTCTTCGCCGCTCGAAAGTGCTCCGCGTTTTGGCCCAATGACCGAAAGGCGGGGGTAACATCCAATGCGCGAAATCCGATTCTCTCGGCAAGCTCCGCCACGCGACGATGCGGTTCGTCAAATGCGCCGGCGCCGAAATCCACTAACATTGGCAAAATCACGAGGATTGGGCGCTCTCGCGAACGTTCCGTTGCTCGCTGATGCAGAGTCTTTAGCGAATCCTCGAGCAAGCTCCAACGGAAGGCGAATGTCGCATCGTCTCTGACAAAACCTTCCAACACCTCTTGAGCGTAGGCATCGGCGCTCGGTGTGATCATAAACCTGACAAGATCCAGCAGCGCGCGTCCTGTAAGCGATCGCTGCCCGATCACCACGCTCACTTTTTCAATCGATTGCCGTAGACTTGCACGAGGTGGCATATCGTTGGCGTAAAAGAAAACAATGACATTCCTCACTCTCTTGGCAGCGGGTACATCAAGCAACTGGCGATTGTACTCACCGACGCCAACGCCTACGACGCCCAGACTGTAGACGCGCGGCCCTTGCCCGCTACCGAACTTTCGTTCGAGAAGGTTGCCAAATCGCTGTTCGACTGGAACGCCAGCGCCCCATACAAACGAGTCGCCGACGAGTACGACATCGTCCTCTGTGACTTTACTGAGGTCCATAGCAGTTCGATATTTGCCATCAATATAGCCCTGCCTGTCCGATGGAAGGAGCCAGGCCGCAGACGAATAGCAAAAGTCGATCAGCGCCGACACGACAACGACTGCCCCAATCCCAAGCCCTATACCAGTCCACGTTGATACTCTCCGTTTGTCGGAGAAAAATGTTACAAGAATAAGAGACAAACCGCCCGTGAATCGAGCAAGCTGCGTCGCGGGTTCCAACGCAGGCAAATCGCGCACGGCATTGTTGGTGGCGACCAGGGTCAGCAGCACTAGCAGGAGAATGGCCGCGAACTGCAAATGCCGCCAATTAAGCCAAAATGCGGCTACGATCCCCAGGTAGCATATGAGTATGAGTGTGATGAGGACCAACATATCGCGGGAATACATTCCGAGAAACACTGGAATTTCCGAACGGGTGGCGATCAATGCGATCGCCGGATATAGAAATAGGACAAAAGGTAATGCAATTAGGGCCTCAGAATGCGCGGACGGGCGGGTCGTCATAATCTTCCTCTTGAATAGCACCGGCGTTGAAAGTTAGCGCGTCACGACCTGGCGCCTCGCTCGGCAGCTGGCGATGGCTGTCGCTGTGTAAGGGCGACGATTGCAACATCGCGCGAATCCGACGCGCAATGATTGCAACTTTCGATCATTCGCCAGAACCGAATATTGTTGTTGCGGCCGGCCGCGGATTGTCTGGACATGTCGCAGTCGAATGCATGCATGCGAACGCCGTTCGCAAGCTGATCCCTACTTCGTATTTCATTGGCTAGATGCGCGCCTGCACGATCCGCAGTCGCTAGGGCAAATCCGCCCATCTTTGCACAAGGGGGTCCAGGACCGCCTGGTTGCCGAGCTTGGCAAGACCTTGACAAAGGCATCCATCGCAGACATCAAAACGACGTTGCATTAAGTGGCCTACTAGCGCGCAACCCACGGGAAAATTTGGGCCAAGAACGGTCCATCACGCCCCAGTCTTTTGTGGGATTTGTGGGAAAAGAATATGCGGCAACCAGATCCAAGACCTCTTTTGCGAGGCGCGATCATCGCAATCGTTCAACCTTATGTTCGTAGAGAACTGCCCGGCTGGGGAAAGCTTTATTCTGCATTCGTTGGAGATCATAGACGGCAAGCTTTCTGGGCGGGAACTGGGCGGCGGACGGTTGTTCTAAAAAGCAACAGCATGAAAATGGTTTTGGATCTTTCAAAATAGGGGGACAGGCTCACATTCTTTTTAGGGCGCTGGCACAACGCTGAGGTCCAAGCGGTCCTTGCCGCCATGGCAAGATCCGGCGACACAGTCGTCGATATCGGAGCCAACAATGGCGAGTTCACCTTGTGCGCGGCTGCAGCTGTAGGTCATCCTGGACGGGTCATTTGTTATGAGCCCAACCCTTCCTGCGTCGATTGCATCCGATCATTGATCAAACTGAATAATCTGACCAACATTAGCGTCAGACCCGTGGGTTTGAGCGACCACCAAGCAATACTTACGCTAAAAATCCCAGCTATCAATGACGGTGAGGCAACTTTCGGTTCCACGCCGTACAGCGACGTGCAAACTGTCAATGTCGAAACCAAGGTAGGTGACGAAGATTTGGTTGGGATTGACCCTGTCTTTATCAAGATCGATGTGGAAGGGTTTGAAGTTTATGTTATAAACGGACTAAGTAAAACGCTGGCACGCTGCAGGCCTGTTGTCATGACAGAGGTTTTTGATCCGCACCTCAGGAGATGCGGCAGTAGCCGTCAGCATTTGGATTCTGCCATGGATGAGTTGGGGTATGAATGCTACGAGGTCGATAAAGGCGCTCTTTTTTCAACTAGGAAGCTGAGACTTAGGACGCCGCGAACGGATGGGGCCTTGTTCGATGCGGTATGGCTGCCAAGGGATCGCCTCGATGATTTCGCCTCCTATACCGGTTGATCCAGAGGTGAGTATGTCGAGTGTTGCGCGCCACTTTGGGGATATTTCAGCTTCAACGTTGGTGCGATGTTTTAGGTTCAATCCTCTATCGTGCACTTCAGCTACTTCCGTATAGTGACTTCGGTGCGAGATCCGACAAGGCCTGGGAATGCGGTAGTATTCTTGTTCTTGGATTCTTCGTGACGGCCGGACGCGCAATAGCGCTGGATGCTGCGGGGCGTTCTCGGATGTCCGGCGCGGGCGTAGAGCGAAACGGCGTCGCCGATCGACAGGGAATAGATGGCGTCGCGACGTGTCGCGACCTGTCCCAGATCGTCGGTCATGACCGCATTATAACGCATTTCTGTTTGCACACTTAGCTATCCCCAGGCCCTTTCGTTTAGCGGGAAATTGCTCCGCCCGGCCGAACCTGACAACAAGCGGCGACGTCTGCATGGCAGAGGAAGCAGACATTGGCGCAGAGCACACGAATCGTCGCGTGTGATCCAAGCTGATAGTCTGCTGGTCGTTCAGAAGCAGTCAGTCAACAACTATGCGAGGAAGTCGTGACGGCGACGAACAAATCATCGAAGCGGAGGAAATCGAACGGCCGAACACGCTAGGACCGATCGCCAGCTATAAAAGCCCGCCAAAGGCCTCGCGGTTGCAGACGGGGAAATGCGGAAACCCAAACGGTAGGCCGAAAAAATCCAAGAAAACGAAGACGGAGATCGCCAAAAAAAAGTGCTGCGGGAAAAGCACGGCGTAACGGAAGACGTATATCTTGTTCGACGATCAACGCGGCATTACGACCGTCGGATCCAACGGCCCGGGCAGTAGATTTTACCGGCGTCTGTCGGTCCTGAAATCGCGAGGTCGAGGGCCGAGCCGCACGACTTCAACGGATACGGATGGAGTGGTAGGACGCATATCGTTTCTGCTGGCGAACTTGCGTAACCGCGAATTGACTCAGTCCGCAGCGCTGACTTCGGTCACGAATTTCTGCCGAAAGGCACGGCCGAAGTCCTCGTATCCGTTGGCCTTCATCAAAAACGCGCCGGGCCCGCCAACGACGTGTTCGGTGAAGTGCCACTGACAGATGCCCCCTTGCCAATCGACACGCCGAAGGGTGCTGCGCACCGCGAGACGTATCCTCGATAGCCTAGTTAACTTGAGGGTTGGGCTCTATGCGCCGATGCCCAGTATCCGCAGCAAATCGGCGCTCATCCCGGGCTTTAGCGACCCCAAGAATTGCGGCGCTATCAACTACTGATGCTGCGCAATGATCGAAGCGCACGAGCAGCTCCAGCCCGTGCCAAGCAGAAGAAAAGGCGCGTCCCCCACGTGTCCCCCACCGCAAATCGCGCAGAGAGCGCCGATTTTACCTTCTACTAATATGTTGAATTTATTGTTTAATAATGGTCGGAGCGAGAGGATTTGAACCTCCGACCCCCAGTCCCCCAGAAATGTAAAACGGCGATTCCGGACAGAAACTACAAAATCAAAATTTTGCAATTTAGCTATCTTTTTCATAACGATATTGCGTTTTCTCAGAACCCATCAGAACCTCCAAGCGCGTGCATTTCTGCTACCCATGTGCTACCCAGAAACAGCCCTTAGGAGCAGCAGTGTAGAGGACTGATGGTCGGCCAGCCCCTCACCGATATCGCCATCCGCAAGCTGAAATCGACCGGCGGCGGCCGCGTCGAAATCTGGGATTCCAAGATCCCCGGCTTCGGGTTGCGCGCCGCCGAGCGCGGCACGAAATCCTTCGTTCTCGTCTACCGCTACCGCGGCCGGCCGCGACGCCTGACTCTTGGGCGCTACCCGACATTGTCGCTTGCCGCCGCGCGGCAGAAAGCGACGGAAGCACTTAGATCCGTCGGGGACGGGAGTGACCCTCAAGCCGCCAAAGAGAGCGATCGCAATCCTGATCGGTTCGAGGACGCCGTCGCGGCGTTCGTCGAGCAGTATTGTCGCCGACACAACCGCGCCAGCACAATGAAGGAGACGGAACGCGAGCTTCGAAACCGGTTCGTGACGCGGTGGGCCAATCGCGATGTTCGCGAGATTTCGAAACAGGACGTCCTCGACGTACTCGACGGCGTCGTTGCACAGGGGCTGCCGAGCGCCGCCAACCATGCCCTGGCAGTCGTCCGGAAGTTTTTTAACTGGGCGGTCGAGCGAGGTCTTGTCGAGCAAAGCCCGTGTTTGACGGTCAAGAAGCCTGCCCGCGTCGGCACGCGCGAGCGCGTGCTGACGGAAGAGGAGTTGGCGCATGTCTGGAACGCCGCGCGAGTCATGGGCTATCCGTTTGGGCCCCTCGTTCAACTGTTGATGTTGACGGCTCAGCGGCGCAACGAAGTCGCCGGCATGAGGTGGCGGCGCGTAGATACGCGAGAAAGCCTGTGGTCCTTGCCGGCCGAATTGACGAAGTCCAACCGCGCGCACAGCGTGCCTTTGGCGGCCATAGCGATTGAGGTCATAACAGCCTGCCCTCGTCTGCACGATGAGCTGATCTTCCCGTCGAGCGGAGCCGATGGAACGACTTTCTCGGGGTTTTCGAAATGCAAAGCGCGGCTTGATGCGGCCTCGGGCGTCACCGACTGGACGCTGCATGATCTGAGGCGCACGGCGGCGACGCACATGGCGAGGCTCGGCGTCGCGCCTCACGTCGTCGAACGAATCTTGAACCATACCGGCGGCGCATTGGGCGGAGTTGCCGGGATTTATAATCGGTTCGCCTACCAGCCCGAAATGCGCGCCGCACTGGAACTCTGGGCGCTGCACGTTCAGGGTCTAGGTTCCAAGACCGACATGTAAGGCGCCCTCGGCGCGCCCTGCCCTGACAGGACGCCGTTCGTCGCGGCCGGCCGCAATAATGAAGCAGCGAAGTTCGTCCTCGTCCCAGCCCTCGGCCAAAGTTTCGCACCCTGTCCTTTGACGACGACAATTGGATATCATGCTAGCAACATATTATTTTAGCTTGACGGGTCGAGACGCTGCTGTAGCTTGGAATCGGCTGGATGCGTCTCAGTCTGGAGATTGAACAGTGAGTACTGAAGTCCCACGGATTTTGCGGAAGAAGGAAGTGTTGCTGATGGTTCCGTACTCGGCGCAACACCTGCTTCGCTTGGAGAAGCAGGGCAAGTTCCCGAAGCGCATTCGCATCGGCGAGCGCCGCGTCGGATGGCGGCTGTCGGAAATCGAGGCGTGGCTTGATGAGCGGGCGCGCGTCAGCGCAGCGCCGCTGTCGCTGGCGAGCTAGTCATGCCGGTCGTCGTTGCGTTCATCAGCCAAAAAGGCGGGGTCGGAAAATCCACGCTGGCGCGCGGCCTCGGCGCCGTCGTGGCGCACGCCGGGCTGAAGGTGCGCATAGCGGACCTCGATCCACAGCAGCACACCGTCTTGCAATGGGAAAAAACCCGTCGCGCCAACTCGGTCGCGCCGACGCTAGACGTCAAAGGCTACCCATCCATTCATGCGGCGCTGGACGATACCGCTGACATCGAGCTGTTGATCGTCGATACGCCCGGCCGCGCTGATCAGGCGACCCTGACGATCGCCGAGAACGCGCATTTCGTCGTACAGCCGACCGGCCCCAGCCTCGATGACGTTTATCCCGGCGTCTTGCTTTTTCATGAACTGGTCGCTGCCGGTATCGGCCACGAGCGACTGACCTTTGCGCTGTGCCGCACGCAAAACGACGATGAGGAAGACAACGCCCGCAGCTATCTGGAACAAGCGGGCTTCGCCGTCTTGCCGGGCGCGGTTCCGGAGCGCACCGGCTATCGCAACGCGCAAAACCGCGGACGGGCCATCAACGAGACGTCGCGAAGAGAGCTCAACGAGCGCGCCGACGCCTTGATTTGGGACTTGATGACGCGCGTCGCAGCCGAAGTGAAGGCTTTGCGCGAGCGCGAGAAAAAGAAGGGCAAGAAGGGCCGTAAGGACGCGATATGAGCAACAGCGAGGCGGCGAAAAAAGTCCAGAGAATGTTCCGCAACCTCGGAGCGCCGCCGCGTCCTGACGGCGTCGCCGGCAATCTGGCGCTGCGAGCGCAAACGGGCGCGAAAGAGAAGAGCGACCGTACCGAGCAACTGAACTTGCGCGTGCCGCTCAGCTTGAAGAAGCGCGTGCGGCTGCTCGCGACCCGCGATGACATCAGCCTTTCAGAAGTCATCATTCGCGCCGTTGCGCTTTACGAAGAGAAGCACGGCGCCGCGCCGGAGCTTTGACCGTGTGGCGGATCTGGGTCTTTCTCGGTTCTGCTGTCTGGCTCGCCACCATCGCGGCGTCCGGCGCCATCAACTACTTGGCAGGCTATCAGTTTGGACGCTCGCCCGAGGAAGCGCAGGCCTTCGCGATACTTGGCGTCGCCGCAGATGCTTGGAAAGCGGTCGGCCCCATTTTCATCGTCACGCTCTGGCGCGGCGAGCGCCGGCTAGCGTCATGTCTTGCGACAGCGGTTTGGGTCGCCTGCTTTGCATTCGCGGTGTTCGCTGCTCTTGGCCTCGCAGCGCAAAACCGAAGCGCGGTGACCGGCGGCCGTGAGGCAGTAAAGTTCTCGTACGAGGCGGTGAACAAAGAACTATCCGAGGTCGAACGTCGACGCGAGCGAATCGGCGCCACGTTTTCGCCCGCCGAGATTCAAAGCGCCATCGACGCCGTCTCGGCGCGCGCCACCGGCGGACGCGGCACGGTCGCCTCGCTGTCAGACAACTGCGGCAAGGACAATTGGCGTACGCGCAATACTTGCGCGGAGGTTGCGAAGCTCCGTCAGAAATTGGCGACGGCAAGAGAAGCGCAGCGCCTCGACGAGCGCATTGTCGAACTGAACGGCGAAGCGAAGCGCTTGCGTGGCCAAGGCGGTTCGTTGGAGTCCGATCCTCAGGCCCAGCTCATTTCTCGCCTGAGCTTCGGATATATCGCGCCCGGCGACGTTGGGCTCGGCATCGTTCTGCTGCTCGTCATCATGATCGAGCTGATCAGCGCGTTTGCGCCGGTGGTCTTGAACGAGGCTGCAGCCGTTCACCGAACTGCGTGCGAGCCTGTCGCCGCCGGACGCGACCAGTCGCGGGCGGACGCCGCGCACCGCGACGGCGCGGCGCCGCTAAGACCAATAGGCGACATCTTCGAATATCTGTGTGGACAGATCATACCGGATGCGAGGGGCTCGGTGTCGGCCCAAGCGCTCTTTAGCGACTACGTTCACTGGTGCGCGGCGTGCGGGTTTTCCGTATTGGATGAGAAGCTATTTTTCACTTCCTTCGACACGATCGTCGAAAATGACCTGGGTGGGAATGTGCAAAGGCAGGGGTCGGACTATTTCGGCCTGCGCCTGTTGGCGATTCGATCCTCGATTGCACCTCCGGGGCGTGTCCGAAGGGTCCGGAGACAGAACTCGCTGTAGCAGCGCTCGTTGAACCAGGGACAGTTCATGTCAAATGACCGCTCGTATAGCTGATCGACCTTTAATGCAGCCCGTGATGTTCACGACCGTCGCGACAGTCGATCCGTTCGATTTGAAGAGTTGCGTGCTCAATACCGAACGCCTCCGCAAGGCGGAGTACTGCCATCTCTCGAATTTCATCGGCGTCTATAGCGTTCTCCAGCACGAGATTCGCCGACAGCGAGGGCACGTCGCTCGTAATGGCCCAGACGTGCAGATCATGAAGACCACGCACGCCGGGCAATTCTTTTAGCGCCCTCGCAACGGCGTCCAGCTCGATGCCCTCCGGTACGCCTTCGAGCAAAATATTTGTCGTCTCTTTGAAGAGCTTCCAAGTGCGCGGTAGCACCCACAATCCTATGGCGATGGCGACAATTGCATCGACCCAAAGCCAGCCCGTCAACCAGATCACGATAGCCGCGCCGATGACGCCGATGGAGCCGAGCATGTCGCTCCAGACTTCGAGGTAAGCTCCTTTCACGTTGAGGCTAGAGTCTTTGCCCGCGCTGAGTAAACGCATCGACAAGAGATTCACGACGAGACCGATCGCAGCGACGGCCATCATCGGTAGGCTTTGGACATCTTGAGGGTTGATGAGGCGCTGATAGCCTTCAATGAGAATGTAAGCGGCGACAACGAACAACAACACGGCGTTGAATGTCGCCGCTAAAATTTCGAAGCGTTGGTAACCGAATGTGCGCCGGTCGTCCGCTGGACGCTCACCGATTTTGATTGCGGCCAGCGCGATAGCTAAGCCCGCGGTATCGGTCATCATGTGCGCGGCGTCAGAGATCAGGGCGAGACTGCCCGTCCAGATGCCGGCAATGACTTCAATGATTAGGAACGTCCCGGTTAGCGCGAGCGCAAGCGTCAGCGCTCGCTTGTTCGAACCGCCGTGCCCGTGTTGATGACCTGATCCCAAGTCTGCTGCTCGCTTTTGCGGTTATCGCGGCAACGGCGCTGCGATATCTGCAGACCGTAACTCCATGGTGGATTGACGAAGAATCTGGACCGACGAATACATGAATAGAGCGGCCATTGTTGCAGCTACGATAAGATCCGGCCATGCCGTCTCGGTACCCCAAACTGCGAGCGCGGCAAACATGACCGCGACGTTGCCGATGGCGTCATTGCGTGAACACAGCCAGACCGAGCGGACGTTCGCGTCGCCGTCCTTGTAACGCAACAGCAGCAACACGCTTGCAACGTTAGCGGTCAAGGCCAGCAGCGCGATAACTCCCATGATTTCGGCGCGCGGTAGGCCAAGCACCAGGACGTGATACAGCGTGGAGCCGAACACCCATAGCCCCATAAGAAAGAGGCTCACACCTTTGAACAAGGCGGCTTTGGCGCGCACGCTTACCGCCATACCGATTACCGCGAGACTCACGCCATACGTAAGTGTGTCGCCAAGAAAGTCGAGCGCGTCAGCCTGCAGCGCTTGCGATCCGGCGAGATGGCCTGCCGCCATCTCGACGACGAACATCACGGCATTGATTGCAATAACCGTCCACAGCACGCTTTTGTAACGTGGGTCGAGCCCGTCGAATTGCGGGTTGCCATGACAGCCGCAGGCATCGCTGACACAGGCTTCATCGGTGCGCTTGGCAGAGTTTTGAAAACTCATAAGAAATACTCTACTATTTCTGGGCACTAGAGGCGCAAGGCACATGACGCATGGATCGTGGATCAGTTTGATTTTTGTGACCAGCGATGAACGGCAACACCTGCCCAAATCGCCTCGACCACTCCAAATGGCCAGGCGCCTTGCAAAAATCCGTAGATCGAGCCCAAGGCGCACGCGCCCGCGAATGCGAGGATGTACCACGGACTTCGCTCTTCAATCGCGTAGAACACCAGCATCGCCGTGACCGCAAAGAGGCCAAACAGCGTCAGTCCGTCCATCACTGCCGAAGCTCCCAATCCTGTAGTGCCTTCACGATCGCCGCCACTTCCGCGAACCGATCCGTGCCGTCGCAGCCATTGCATGTGTGAGCCGATCCGATTGCAAGGTGATCGATGTTTTGGCCGCCCGTCCCGGCCAAGAAGGCCCGCGAAGGTTACGGCACGCTAACCAATTGGTGCAAAAGTGCCACGTAGTATTGTCGCTCAGCCTTGAACTCGACAGAATATTCGAGTTACTGTTCCGCACGTTAGAGGCACTGATTCATGCAAACTTGGCGAAAAGTCCTCGCCCTGATTCTGGTCATGGTGTTCGCGCCCGCATCTGTGCTGGCTGCGATGCCGCTGCAATTGTGCCTCGGCAGCGATGGCCACCGAACGTTGGAAAGTGCGCTCTCGGGAGACCATCACTCCGACGCTTTTCATTCTGACTCGGCTCGCGCCGATCAGACGCCAAATGGTGATTATGTCGCCACGGAGAATCGATCCGACTGCAACGATGTGGCGCTTCAAGCCGTAGGCCAACTTTCGTCTCGCTCCACGGCCGTTTTGGGCAAGGCGGACAGTTCAAAGATTTTCGACACTGCTCTGCCAGCTTACCCACAGCCGATCATTTTGGCGGCCCCATGCGACTCGGGCGTGCGTGCGCAGCATGCCCAGGGTGCCGTACTCAGTGATCCCCATCTCGCCAGTTTGGCGACGATCGTTCTCCTGAATTGAAATTCTAAGCGTGTGTGTATCAGCGCGTATGGGCGAAAGCCTATGCGCGCGTTTGCTCGTCTATCGGGGGATAGATCGGGGATATGGGGGAAAGCATGCCAGGATTTTCTGGCCGGTACGATCGATCGAGGATGCTTGTGACTGCGAGCGCGATCCTTTTAACGGCGCTGCCTGCGATGGCCGGAGACGGGCATTTGCACAGTCCGCGCAATGTACCCAATCCGGAGGTGCTCACGTCGGATCGCGATCTGCCACGCCGGGAATGGGCGGTGGAAGTGCATCCGGTTCCGGGCGCATTCGGCAAACCCGGCTACGAAGAGCGGCTGACGCTCAGAGAAGCTGTCAGTCGCGCGCTTGCGTACAACCCCGCCGTCAAAGCGGCATTTATCGAGATCGAAGCGCGACACGGCGAAGAGGCCCAGTCTGGCGTCAAACCAAATCCCGAGCTGCTAATTGAGGTTGAAAACTTTGCTGGGCGGAGGGAACAAAGCGGCTTCGACGCGGCTGAATCGACGTTCAGTCTGACACAGACCATAGAGCTCGGCGACAAACGGCTGCGGCGACTGCAGGCCGCTCATCTCGATGCGTCGCTTGCCGGTTGGGACTATGAAAGCGCGCGCGTTCAAGTCGCGACGGCGACGGCCAGCGCCTTCGTCGATGTCATCACGGCGCAAGAGCGCATACGCTTACTACGCGAATTCGTGACAATAGCGCAGAAGACACAGACCAGCGTCGACGCGCGCGTTAAAGGTGGCAAAGCCAGTCCGATCGAATTCGATCGATCCATTGTCGCCGCGGCGCGCGCAAAAGCGCTGGTAAGCGGAGAGCAAGCGCGTCTCGCCGCCGCAAAACGGCGGTTGTCGCTTTTCTGGGGTTCGGAAACCGTCGACTTCGGCGCCGTCACGGGACGACTAGGCAACGACCGCGGCGTGCCATCTCTCGTCACGCTCAGATCTCTGATTGACAATAACCCCGAACTCGCCCGCTGGTCGGATGAGATCGGGCGTCGCATCGCTCAGCTCGACGTCGAGGTTTCCAAGAGCATCCCTGACATTCGCATTGGGGCCGGCGTTCGTCATTTCGCCGAGACGGATTCTGCGGCTGCGGTCGCGACCGTGTCGATACCGCTTCAATTCTTCGATCGAAACACCGGCAACATCGTTGCCGCCGAGCAGCGAATAGCCAAAGCCGAGCAGGATCGGGAAGCTGCGCGAAATTCGTTGCTTGGTTCTCTGGCGGATGCCGTCGGCGAATTGGAAGTTGCCGCGGCTCTGCTGCGAGCCTTCGAGTCCGAAGTTTTGCCGCCAGCGCAGAGCGCATTCGATCGCACGCAGCTCGGTTACCAAGAAGGCAAGTTCGACATCCTGAATGTGCTCGACGCGCAGCGGTCCGTGTTTGAAGCGCGGCTTGAATTGCTGGCGGCGCGGGCGGAATACGAAAAAGCGCGCGTCAGGGTCGAGGCCATCGTCGGCCGCGATCTTGGCGCGCTTAAAAGGTGAGTTTGAATGATCGCGAAAACTAGGCTTCTCGTGGCAATCGCAGTGATCGGTTTTGTGGGCCTGATTGGCGCGCGCGAACTCCGTTCAGCGTGCGGATCGCAGCAAGCTGCCGGTGGTGAAGCGCATGGCGACGAGCATGGGGCTGGAGAGAGTTCGCATGCATCCGACGGCTTTATGACCGAGGTGTGCGAAGAGGGTCTGGTCACGGCCTTGAAGGAAAAGATCAGGCTCGCTAGTC
The DNA here is from genome assembly GCA_046160845.1 of Hyphomicrobium sp. GTDB lineage: Bacteria > Pseudomonadota > Alphaproteobacteria > Rhizobiales > Hyphomicrobiaceae > Hyphomicrobium_B. Next base: position 57,063 of record JBJXHD010000014.1, on the reverse strand, counting down.
CGACAATCGCCGTAAAGGCAGAAGCCCAAACAGCCAAGTCAGTCCACGCAGACGACAAGCACGATCACAAAGATACGCCGAAGAGTGCAGAGGCGAAGGGAGAACACGGCCACGGTTCGGAAGGGAGCGCTGACGCTGGAGAAGGGGAGGGTTTTATCAAGTTGACCCCGGCGCAGATGGAAGCGTCCGGTATCGACATGGCCCCGGTATCATCCGGCGCATTGATCAAGGAGATCTCCGTACCGGGGCGCATCTCGATCAACGCCAACGCGCAAGCGCGCGTCGTACCCAAGCTCCCCGGCACGGTCGCCAAGGTGATGAAACAGCTCGGTGACCGTGTGGTCGAAGGAGACGTACTCGCAACCCTGGAAAGCCGCGAAATGGCGGACGCCAGGGGAGAGTTTCTTGCGGCTTTGCGATCGGAAGAGTTGGCGAAATCAACCTTCGATCGCGAAGAGCGGTTGTGGAAGCAGAAGGTAACGGCGGAGCAGGACTATCTCGGCGCTAAAAACGCGCATCACGAAGCGGTGATCAAGCGCGATCTTGCTCAACAAAGGCTGCACACAATTGGCATGTCGGAAGAAGAAATTTCGGCGCTTGCTAAGGCAAGTAACCAAGCCACCTATCGCTTCTATGAACTGCGGGCGCCTATCAAGGGCAGCGTCATAGCGCGCGACATCGTGATGGGTCAGATCGTTGGCACTGACCGCGAAGCGTTCTCGATAGCCGATCTCTCAACCGTTTGGGTCGAGATGTCGGTGTCACCGGCGGATTTGTCGTTTGCGAAGGAAGGCCAAGAGGTCCGCATTCAGTCGGGCGGAAAAACAGCGACTGCAAAGGTGATCGCCGTCAGTCTCGCAATTGATCCCGAGACTCGCGCCGCAAAAGTGATCGCTGGGCTCGAGAACGCCGCGTCCGAATGGCGTGTTGGTGATTTCGTCAACGCCCAACTGCTTTCCGGCAAGCAAGACGTCGCGTTGCTTGTGCCTCGCGAAGCACTTCAAACCCTCAAGGGCGCCAAGGCCGTCTTCGTGAACGAAGGCGGAGGGTTTCGCATGCGGCCGGTGACGACGGGGCGCGAAGATTCAACCCACGTCGAAATTCTATCCGGTCTCGAGTTCGGCGAGACCGTCGCAACCAGCAATACTTTCACTCTCAAGGCAGAGCTCGGCAAGGCCGAAGCCGAGCACGAACACTAGATCGAGCGGAGCCATATTTTGATAGAGCGTATTCTCAGCTTCTCGATCACGCACCGGTTTCTGGTCGTCTTGTTGGTGGCCGCATTCGCCGCCGTGGGTCTGCGCTCGCTCAACGAGCTGCCGATTGATGCGGTGCCCGACATCACGAACGTTCAGGTGCAAATCAACACAGAAGCAGCCGCCCTGTCGCCGTTCGAGATTGAAAAGAACGTCACGTTTCCGATCGAAACCGCGCTGGCTGGCATTCCGGGCCTGGCCTACACGCGCTCGCTGTCCCGTAATGGCTTTTCGCAGGTGACGGCGGTCTTCGAAGACAAAATGGACATCTACTTCGCCCGTTCGCAGATCGCGCAGCGGCTCTCGCAGGCCAAGGAAAACTTACCGCAGGGCGCGGAACCCCAGATGGGCGCCGTCTCGACGGGTCTTGGCGAAATCTACATGTGGACCGTTGAGTATCAGCATCCGGGCGGGGAGAAGGCGACTGTTGAGGATGGAAAGCCAGGCTGGCAAAGCGATGGGAGCTACCTGACGCCCGAAGGTCTTCGGCTCGCCAAGGACTTCGAGCTGGCGATGTATCTGCGTACGGTCCAGGACTGGATTATACGCCCCCAGATCAAAAGCGTGACCGGCGTCGCAGACGTCGACACGATCGGCGGTTACGAGCAGCAATATCAAATTCAACCGGACCCACAAAAGCTCTTGTCGCTCGGGTTATCGTTCAGCGACGTTATTCAGGCCCTTGAGCGCAACAACGCGAGTATTGGGGCCGGATATATCGAGCAGAAAGGCGAGTCCTACATTGTCCGCGCCGACGGGCGACTGGAGAACGCTGGAGATATCGGCAACGTCATTCTTGGCAGCCGTCGTGGCGTTCCAATTCTTCTTAAAGATGTCGCAGATGTGGGAATTGGCCGGGAGCTTCGCACGGGGTCAGCCAGCACCAACGGCAATGAGGTCGTTGTTGGCACCGCCCTGATGCTTCTTGGCTCGAACAGTCGCACTGTTGCGGCAGCCGTTGATGAAAAAATAACGGCTATCCGCCGCGCGCTTCCGGCTGACATCGAGGTCAAGACGGTTCTCAACCGCACGAAGCTTGTAGACGCCACGATCGCGACGGTTGCTAAAAATCTCGCCGAGGGCGCGCTGCTTGTCATTGTCATTTTGTTCCTGCTGCTCGGTAATTTTCGAGCCGCGATCGTTACGGCGCTGGTCATTCCCGTCACAATGCTGATGACGGCGACTGGAATGCTCCAAGCTGGCGTGTCCGCCAACTTAATGAGCCTCGGCGCTCTCCATTTCGGATTGATCGTCGATGGCGCCGTCATCGTCGTTGAGAATTGTCTGCGCCGTCTTGCCGAGAAGCAGCACCACGAAGGCCGCATGCTTGTTCTCTCCGAGCGGCTCCATGAGGTGATGGCTGCAAGCAAAGAGATGATCCAGCCCTCCGTCTTCGGTCAGGTGATCCTCGTGACGGTTCATATTCCGCTGCTCACCTTTGCCGGCATTGAAGGCAAGATGTTCGCGCCGATGGGCTCGACGGTCATTATCGCGCTCCTCGCCGCCTTCGTCCTTTCGCTCACGTTCGTTCCGGCGATGATCGCGATTTTCGTGTCTGGCAAGGTTGAGGAAAACGATAATCTGATTATCCGCAACGCGAAGCGACTCTACGCACCCGTGCTGAGCGGCGCTTTGCGAGATACCAAAATGGTGATTTGGTCGGCAGCCCTATTTTTCGTGCTCACGCTCGCGCTGTTTACGCGTCTCGGCCAGGAATTCATTCCCACACTGGACGAGAAGGACGTGGCAATGCACGCCATGCGCATTCCGAGTACGGGCCTGACACAATCAACAGCCATGCAGCTTCGGGTCGAGCGCGCAGTCAGAGATGTTCCAGAGGTGGCTTTCGTATTCTCCAAGACGGGCACCGCCGAGATGGCGTCTGATCCAATGCCGCCTCACGTCTCCGATACGTTCATTATCCTCAAGCCGCCGACCGAATGGCCTGATGCAAGCCTCTCGAAAGCAGAGGTGCTTCAGAAGATTGCAGCGGCGTCAGGTACGTTGCCGGGCAACAACTACGAGTACACCCAGCCTATTCAAATGCGGTTCAACGAGCTTATCGCCGGCGTGCGCGGGGATGTCGCCGTCAAAGTCTATGGAGACGACTTCGAGCAGCTTGGCGAAACAGCGACCAAAATTGCGGGTGTCCTGCGCGGCGTCCAAGGTGGCGCCGACATCAAAGTGGAACAGTCGAGCGGCCTGCCCCTGCTTGACGTCAAGCTCGATAAAGGGGCCATCGCTCGTTTGGGCCTGAATGTCTCGGACGTCCTAGAGGTCATCTCAATCGCAATCGGCGGCCGGGAGGCTGGGATCGTCTTCCAGGGGGACCGCCGTTTCCACATTCTTGTCCGCCTTCCGGACGAACTTCGGGACAATATCGCGACGCTCGAAAATCTTCCGGTGCCGATTCCGCATCAGGGCAGCGACGGCGATGCCAACGATCGTCCTTCCTTCGTGCCGCTGAAAGCAGTCGCAAAGTTTGAAACCAGCGAAGGCCCAAACCAGATCAGCCGCGAAAACGGCAAACGGCGCGTCGTGGTTCAGGCCAACGTCAGAGGACGGGACATCGGCTCTTTTGTCGCTGAAGCTCAGGAAAAAATCGCAAACGACGTGAAGCTCCCGCCCGGCAGTTGGGTTGAGTGGGGCGGACAGTTCGAGAATCTCATAGCCGCGCGCAATCGACTACTGATCGTGGTGCCAGCGTGCTTCTTCGTAATATTTCTCATGCTATTCACGGCATTCGGGAACGCGCGTGAGGCGCTGCTCGTGTTTTCCGGCGTGCCCCTCGCCATCTCCGGCGGAATACTGACGCTGTACTTCGCCGGCATGCCGTTCTCCGTATCGGCGGCTGTCGGCTTTATCGCGCTGTCGGGAATCGCCGTGCTGAACGGTCTCGTGATGGTGACGTACATCAACCAACTCCGTCTGAAGGGATTGCCAGGCGAACGGGCGATTTTCGAAGGCGCCATGACGCGACTGAGACCAGTGCTCATGACCGCACTTGTCGGATCGCTCGGCTTTCTCCCCATGGCCATCGCCGGCGGCACCGGCGCCGAAGTTCAGAAGCCGATCGCATTCGTTGTAATTGGCGGCCTCGTGACGGCCACGCTGTTGACCCTGGTCGTCCTGCCCGCGCTCTACAAGCGCTTCTCGCTTGGCCGGGAATTCTCAGTTGAAGACGCCAAACTCGCAGAGGAGCAACCTGCATGATCACCAAGAACGCTGTCGCCGGTTTTGCTGCAAGCCTTGTCATAGGTTTTGCAGCGCCCAGCTTTGCCGAGGACAAACATCAACACGGCGCGGGACAGGGGCACACGGAGGACGCGGACCACTACGAAAAGCCCACGTTTGCAAACGTCAAAGATGCCTGGGCTTTCATGACGACAAAAATTGGCGAAGCCGAGAAACTGCTCGACGAAAAGAAGATCGAGCCGGTGCATGAGATCGGCGAGCAGATTGAAGGCGCCGTTCATACGCTCGAAGAGAAGTCGGACATGGTGGCGGCCGATGCCAAGACGAAGCTCGCTTCGGCGCTGAAGCAGCTCGATAAGGCGGTCGACGACATGCACCACGCTGCGGAGGCCAATGATGCAGGCGGCGCCGGTCTTGGTTTGAAAAAGATCAAAGGCCTGATGCCGCTCGTGAAAAGCCTATATCCGGCAGGTGCTTTGGAATGAACGGGTGGAGTGCGATCGATAGGACGAAAGCAATGAGCTTAGCCAATAGACCAGCAGCGCCTCACATCGCCTGTGCGAGGGCGGCTATTGCCTGTGTGCTTATTTCCAGCGCGACCATGACGGTCCATGCCGCTCCCAGCGACCCGTCAGGGCTGGCTTGGGAAGGACACAATTCAGCTGCCCGCCCCACGTTTGCGCACCACGACGAAACGAAGGCGATCAACGCGAAAGACAGCGTCGATCACTTGCTGGAGCTCGCCTATCGCTCGTGTTTTGGCCACGGCGGCGACCTCAATGGCCTGCGTAAGGAAGCGGAAGTTCTCGGCTGGCAAACTGTGCCGGATACGGAGTTGATGCGTAACGAAACCAACATTTCGCAAATGCGCGGCGGCTGGCTTTTCAGCAACGAGTTTGGCAGTTACGCGGTCATACAATCAATATTGAAGTCTGACCCCGGGACATCGGTATGTTCGATTACGACTCAGCTATCGGACCCCGGTCTGCATCCGAGGATCAAGGCGAAGTTTCTCGTCAGGTTCAATACGACCATCGCCGAAGAGGTCGATGGTCCCGCCGAACACGTTGATCGATTCTGGCTGAACCGCGCTCACAAGACGCCGATCAAGGCCTCAATGCGTTTCGTGCGATCGAGCGGGTCGCTTACCATTCGTATGATCCACGGCAATGCGCGGCCTACAGGGGCTTGATGCGGTACGAGCAAACCGTCCAAACAAAAATCGGAGGGTTCTACCGATGACACGATTGCTGCTGTACGGATTCGTCGTTCTTTTCTTGTCCAACGCCGTCGGCATGTCGGCATCGGCTCACGATGTTCCCTGGCGCGCCGGCGAGCCGCGGACGATCGGGTTCGGGCACTGCGCCAAAGGCGCTTGCACCAAGAGAGTTTACTGGGGCAAAAGCAAACCGCATCGCCATGTCGGCGGCAAAGTGGTGTTCGATCGGATCGTTAGTCGATTGAGTGATCGTCGATAGTGAGGCATCGGAGATCGGCCTGAGAACAGTCGGACCGTAGAGGTCACACATGAAAACGTTGACCATCTTCTTCTCAGCAGTGGTGATGCTGGTGGTATGTGATGTGACTCATTTAGCAGCGGCTCGTCAGGTGATCCTCGATGGCACGTTGCGCGACGTTGATGCTGACAGCACGAAAGGCAAAGGCGTTCGCCTTGTCGACAGCCATAGCTATCGGCACTGCCATTACCGAGCGCGACGCGTGTTCTGCCACACATGAGCCGCGTGACGTCAAAGACAGCGGATCGAGTTCGCGAATGATTGGAAAGTCACAGATGTACGGCAGCAGTGACCATAAACGCGGAACTTGCCAAAACGTCTAAGGGCGCTGTCAGTAACTGACCGTGGTCCTCAGCCCGAGAATAGTGGTATTTGGGATACCCCTCGGGTCGGTCGGATCAGACATATCGACGCCATTGCCGCCAGGGTTCCAATAATACTGAAAGTCTGGTTGGAGCGTCCATCCCGGCAATATTTGAGCCTTATAGCTCAACTCAAGAAGCAACTCGTAATTGCGTATCGCTACCGCTTCACCATTGAAGCCACGAGAATCGCGATCAAGATTCGCCGCGTTGTTCGAGATGTGTGAATAGGCGATGCCTATGCCCAAGCTGTCGTCCGGCCGGTTTGAAAATAAGCCTGCAAACGTGAGCCCGCCTTCAGCGTAGAAGTCGATCTGATTGCGGTCGGACGGGCTACCCGCAACGCGCGCAAAGACGTGAACGCCTTTGTTTGACGTTTCCGGCACGCGATAGAGCATCTGATAGATGACGGCATAGATCCCGTAGTTCTCGTCGTAGTGCCGTGGCTCACCATTGCTAACAGGGTCGGCAAGAGAGCTACCCTCGGTGTCAAAGCGCTGATCGTCAAAGGTCTCGAAACTTCGCCAACCGCCGAGCTTGATCGTACCTGGCAAGCCGACGGTGTGGTCGTAGGCCACCTCAGCCATGACCAGCGGCGGGTCGCTGACGCGGAAATCCATTCCATGCTTGTTGCACTTTTGCGGATCTCCATCGCATGGCCCGACAGGATCGCCGTTGTAGAGGGCGATCATGGCGGTCAGGCCCTCGCTTGCCTTTATCGCCAACCGCACGCCCGGTGTCGCCAGTGGATAGATGGGGCCGCCGTTTGGCAGGTTATCCGTCATCAGTGTATTCCAGCCGAACGTTGAGGAAATGAAGGTAGCGGAACTATCAAGCGTTGCGAATTCGGCATCCGCCGCGAGCTGCCCAAAACGCAGCGACGCTCTTCCATTGAATAGACTTTGTTCGAACCACGCTTCGAACAGCCGTGTCTCCGGTGTCGCCTCAATGTGGCTAACCGCTGCAATCGTGCCAACGCTTTCAAGCGTGATACTCGTCCCGTCGAATCGGTAGGCATTCGCGTGGAAGCTGAGACCCTGCCATCCTGTCAGCCTCGACAGATCGATATCCGTCCAAATATCCAGCAAGCCGTGAAAATGGCGGCCGTGGCCGATTCCGCCTGCAGCATTGCCGAATGCTTCGCTGATGTACGTTGCTCCGTATTGAATGCCGGAGGCCGATAATCGTGCCCTCGCATTGCCGGGATCTGCGATGCCCTCCGGCCAGTTGCTCGCAATCGACTCGTCCAGGACATGTTTGGTGTTGTCTTCCTCCGCGCGGCTTGGCGGCGCCAAAACGACGAGAGCCGCGAGCGCAAAGGTGGTAGCAAAAAAAAAGTCTTTCTCAGAAAGAACTGCTTGAAAATCTTGCATTGGACCCCCGATTGAAAATCCCTGAGGGGTCGGCCGTCGGTCGTACTGGCACAGAGTGTCGTCAGGCTCAAACCGAAATGTTTGAACTCAGAGACGACGATCTTCTGTATACGCGGAACAACTATACTCCGCTGCTGCATGACCTAGTGCGTTTCCCTGCTCACACATCGGTCGCCACAACGGGTGTCCGCTCGTCCGCGCTACCCGCACGGAAGATGGGCGACGTGTGCCGGCAGGTCTCCTGGCTCGCGGCTCAGACGCCTCTCCTGCCTTCCCAGTGTTTCCATGTGGAAACTCCAGTGGCGCATGTGGAGCAAGCTTGCCGCTTACAGTTGCGGGAGCAGCCGCAGATTGGGCTCCAAATCGAGCCGCACTGCATTCCCTTTTCACCGATCAGCTTTCCAGACTGACCGGAACCGTCACACGTTGAATGAAGCTCTGTTAAGAGTGATTGTCAAGAAGGTATGCAGCAGACTTACATGCCACCAGGAATTTCGACAAACCGGTGAGTATCGCAAACATTCGCTTCCAATATACGCGACGCTTGGGGTCTGCACACTGGAGAAGAGATTGATTGGTTTCAGAACGTCGCCTTCACCGTAACGTAAGCGGAGCGTGGCGCGCCGGGCGAGATGTTGTTGTTGTTGTGCGCTGACGCGAAATAGTCTTCGTCGAAAACGTTCTCGACATTGACTTGCGCCGACCAGTTTTCGCTGAAATCAACGAACAGCGCGGCATCTACTCGGGTGAATCTCGGTAGAGTCACCAAGTTGTCGGCAGCCGCAAACTGCTCGGTCTGATGGATCACGCCAACGCCGGCGCCGAACATGCGCGTTAACTGGTAGCGGTTCCACAGCGAGTAGACGTTGTGCGGGACGAACGGCACTTCTTTGCCAGCGACGACGGTGCCTGAAATGTTGCCGGTCACGATCTCGGCGATCTGATGCCCCCACCCGGCCGACACCTGCCAATCGTTCGTCAGGTAACCCGTCAACGAGAGTTCGCCGCCTTCGGTTCGCGTCAACCCGACCTGCGCCGACACGCCGGGTTCAATAGTCACGTTCTGGTTGGTCCGGTCGAGACTGAACAAAGCGCCCGTGAAATACAGGCGAGGCGCCACTTCCCATTTGAAGCCGATCTCGTGGTTCTCAAAGCCTTCGGGAGCAAGAGACGCTCCGCTGACAAGCACCAGATTGTTGAACTGGTCTCCGGCGCCCGGCAAAAACGATTCTGATGAACTTACATAGAGCGACAAGGTTTCGAGCGGCTTCACGACAAAGCCGAGACGCGGCGACCAGACGTCGTCGACGCGATCAATGGCTTGTCCAGTCAATCCATTCTCGAAGGCGATGTCGAATCGGTCGTAGCGCAGGCCGCCGATCACCTCGAAGTATTTGGTGATCTCGAGTTGGTCTTGAATGTAGCCGCTCGCCACTTCCAATTCGGTGAAGCGGCGACGGTTAGGAATGTTGAAAAAGACTGGCGTGAACGTCGTCGGATTGGCGAACGGGACAGTGATCGTCGTCGGCCCGCCCGGCGTGTTGAAGCGCGGATTGTCGCGATTATTGTTGGTTTCCTGCCGCGAGAACTCCGTTCCAGCCGCAAATGTGTGCCGGATGCCACCGCCCAGGTCCCACCGGTAGGTCAGGTCGGTCTGGTTGATAAGGTTCTCGCGCAGCGTCGTGTCGACGTAGCCGTCTATTAAGACCGTATTTCCAGGCGTGACAGCTCCAGCCGCAAAGGTGTTCGAATAGACCTTATCGAAGTCGGCGTAGACCGTCTGGTTGCGGATATTCAGGCCAAAATCCGTTCGGTGCTCGATCGTCGCCGTCGCCGTTTGCCCCAGGAAGTCGGAATAGCTGACGTCTGGATTGCCGAAGAATGTCTCGCTGCGGCCTTGCGAAGGCCGACCGTCGCGCGAAGGCACGCCGCGATCGACCGTGCGGTCGTCCTTGAAATACTCGTAGCTCAGCGAAATCTTCGTCTGATCGCTCAGCTTGAACGCGAGCTTGGGATTGAACGCATAGCGCTCCAGTTCGAAGAAATCGCGGAAGTTCTCCGAGTCTTCGTACATCGCGTTGAAACGGAACGCGACATTGCTGGAGATGGCGTCGCCGACGTCGACTGTCGTGCGCTTGCGCTCGTACATCCCCAGATTGACAGTCGCCTCGCGTACGCGCTCGCCGTCGGCCTTTTTAGTCACGCGGTTGATGACGCCGCCGCCGCCACCGCGCCCAAAGGTGATGGCCGCCGGTCCTTTGAGCACTTCGATCGCTTCGACATTGTACAAATCACGGAAGTACTCAGCATCGTCCCGCACGCCGTCGATAAAGAAGTCGGCAGTAGTGCTCTGGCCACGTATGGTGATCTGGTCGCGATGGCCTTCGCCTTGAGCAACTACCACTCCGGGGACATACGCCAGGGCTTCGCCGAGACTTTCGCTGCCGCGATCGTCAGCCTGCTGCTTCGTGACGACGGAAATGGACTGCGGAATGTTTTTGAGCGGCGTGTTCGTTTTCGTCGCCGTCGATGTGCCCGTGGCCGTATAGCCGTCGATGCCAGTCGTGCCTGTGCCGGGCACGCCGGGCGGACCTGCTGATGCTGGAGATTCCGCATCCGCCGCCTCGGCCTCGACAGGTTCAAAGACGTCAGGCGCGGGGGCCGGAGCTGCGGGCTTCTTCTTTTTGGCAACTGACTTTTTGGCTTGAACTGGCTTGGGCGCCGGCTCGGCATCGGCGGTCGGTTTCGGCTCGGCCTCGGATTCGACAGTGACGGGCGGCAAGTCGGCTGCGGTCGGCTTGTCGGCCGATTGCCCTTGAGCGACCTGAACCCCAATGAATGCTGTGGAAATCAGGATCACAGCTGCTGGCACAGACGAGCGGGACATAAGGATCTCCAATGATTGGGGTTCAAAGCCCCAGATCGGTCTTGGCAAAAGCGAAACGCGTGATGGCTTAGTAAGCATTTGCCTTGGCGTAAGTCCGTATCCGTCCGGCAACAACAAGTAATAATTGTGTACGAAACGCGTTTAGTTTTGGAAAATTTCTAAAGTCGGCGGCTCGACGTCCACCGTGTTGGCGCGTTCACCTCGCCAACAAAAGTGTCGGCGTGGCGCTCCTCCGGCCGCGTGCGGCAACAATTGAAATTGCATAGCCGCTCTGGGCGCGCCGGCATCTCAAGTAGCGATATAATGCATCGTATGCCGGGTTGGCCTTATCAGCCGTACGAGAGACGAGTCCCATCCATCTTGGAGCCGAGCTGCCTCGAGCATGCAGGATTTGGGTTCGAGCCACGTGCGCTCGACCGGATATAAGTTGATGCGGCCGCCAAAGGGCGACACGCAAACGAGACAAAGGCTCTAGTCCAGGCATTCCATGTGCAGGCAAAGTTCGTTGTAGCGCCGAGATTTCGGCGGAGCGATCGTGACCCAAGCGGGCCGAGACGCTCAGCGGCTCGGTCGAGTGGTCGCTTGCGGCCGCGAGATAGAGCGCGACCCGGCCGATTGGACGGGGCCGCCCCAACCACACCTGCTTCCTGCTCATATCGACGGACCGTACGTCCGCTCCCACCAGAAACGGAAGTGATCTTGATTGAAAAAGCGCCGCGATGGGCCAAAACCCGAAGTCGACGGTCGCCCAATCCGTCCGACCAAGTTTGCGATTTTGTGGGTGCGGGGGTCTGAGTCCGATCGGGCGTGGCCATGGCCCCGCGCCTGAGTGGGTGAGTGACTGCTTCCCACGTGCGCGCTAAAAGGGAAGCTATGTCCGGCTTGCTATCATCCTATGAGCCTTTGATCCGGCTCAGCGCCTTTGCCGGCGTATTTGCGCTGATAGCCGGCTGGGAAATCATGGCACCGCGCCGGCGCCAGCAGATCGGCCGCGGCCGGCGGTGGCCTAGCAATATCGGCGTCGTCGTCCTCGACACGATTCTTGTCCGACTTCTCTTGCCGACTACTGCGGTCGGCGTGGCGCTTCTTGCCGAGACGCGCGGCTGGGGCTTGTTCGCGGCCCTGAGCCTGCCGGACGGGTTCGCGGTTGTGCTCGGCGTTATCCTGCTCGATTTGGCAATTTATCTGCAGCACGTGCTGTTTCATGCCGTTCCTGCCCTGTGGCGACTCCACCGCATGCATCATTCAGATCTCGAATTCGACGTCACGACGGGTGCGCGCTTCCACCCAATCGAAATCCTTTTTTCCATGGGCATCAAGCTCGGCGTTGTGGCAGCGCTTGGTGTGCCAGCGCTTGGCGTTGTCATCTTTGAGGTCTTGCTCAACGCAACGTCGTTGTTCAACCACGGCAATGTCCGCGTACCTGCGAGCATCGACAATATCCTGCGCTGGATCGTGGTGACGCCCGACATGCACCGCGTGCACCATTCGATCAGCCCTCGCGAAACCAACAGCAATTTTGGCTTCAATCTGCCCTGGTGGGATCGACTCTTCGGCACCTATCGCGCCGAGCCGAAGGACGGACACGAGCGGATGGTCATCGGCATCCACCAATTCCGTACGGAGCGCGATCTCAGGCTCGATCAGATGCTGATCCAGCCCCTGATGGGCACGGCCGACACCTACCCAATCAATGAACGCGGAGGCGAGTAAGAGGTCACTTCCGGGCCAGAGGCATCATCGTTGATGACGTGGGTCGGCACAGACTCACACCTTCACGAGCATGCCGGTCGCGTACATCACGGTGATCCCCAGCGCGATACCGCTGATGGCGGTAGGAGACGCAAGGGCGGTTACCTTGCCGCCTTCGGTGCGCGCCAGATAGGCTCCCACCTCGACAATCACCTGCAAGATGGCCCCAGCACCAACTGCTAATGCAAGCGCTGACCACTGAGGACTGATCGCAAGACTGCCGAGCCACATCCCGACGATGGCGGGAGAGCCGGCGAGCAGCGCCAGTCCGACAAATCTCATGACTGGAGGGCGATCTCTGAGCAGCGGCGCGGCGATGCCGATGCCCTCCGTGATGTTGTGGAACGTAAAGCCCAGAACAAGAAACGCTCCGAGACCAGCCGCGCCAGTGGCGAATGCGGCGCCGATGGCCAGTCCTTCGCCGAGATTGTGCAGACCTATTCCGAGCGCGATATACGTTGCCAGGGCGAGTCCCGTGGGCGTGCCCCCACGGCGCCCCATGCCAAGGAGGCCAAGAAAGGTCATGAGCGCGACCACGATCACCATGACGTGGCCTTGGAAGGCTGCGGCCGCCTCGCCCGCAAGCTCCAACGCATCCTCGACGGTATCGACAAAAAGGAAGACAAGCAGACCGACCGTCAGCGCCAAAAGGAAGCTCATGCCGCCCTGCCCCAAGCGTCGCAGAACGGGATAAAGCATGAGGCCGAGCGCCACCGGCAATATGCCCACGAAGGCGCCCACGACGGCCTGCGGTAGCAACTCGCCGAAGCTCGGCTTTGGAGTCGCCACAGCGACGGCGATTTCATGTTCGAAGGCCGTGCCGAGATTCGTCACGACCTTGACCTTGTGCGCCTCGCCTGGAATCCACGGATAAGGGATGTGCAGCCGTGCGGAAGCGACGCGGGCGAGGTCGCCCACCGGGTCCTGTGTAAATTTCCAATAAGCCTCGTCGACTTGGATCTGCGCAATCGTCATCGGCTTGGAGCCGCCGGCGCGGATCGTGAGATGAATGCCGTCTTCATCGAGAACCATTCGCTCAAAGGTGAGCTTCTCGACGGGCGGGGCGCCGCGCTCCAAGACTCGAAAGAGATCGCTGGTTAAGAGCAGCGCCGCGGCCAATCCCAAGAGAAGCAAGGGGAGCGCGAGCCACAGCGGCCCGGAGTGGCGAGGGCCTTTGCCCGTAAGAACCGGCACTGGGACCGTTACAGGTGGAGGATTCGTCTCGTTCATGCCACGCCATCCATCACATTGAACATGCCCATCCAGCCAAGTTCGGCGAACTCGGACTGATGGGCGTGGAACATGTAGAGGCCGGACTCATGCTCCTTGAATGTGAACTCGAGAATCCCGCGCTGCGCCTGGCATTGCACCACGGTATCGACGGTCTTAAGGGTGGGCGTCAGCGTTGTCCCGTGGTCGTAATAGTCGAAGAAATTAGCGTGGAGATGCAGCGAATTGATTGGGTCGAACTCGGTGACGTTGATGAGGTATATTCGCACCGGCTTGCCGCGTACGACTCCGATCGGATGTTTTGCGAAGTGATGCCCGACTGTGTTGACGGCGTAGACTTCATTTTCCCCGTCGAAGTTCGTGTCGAAGGCGTTCATCACCATCACGAACTCCTGCCACTCCTTGTTCTCGGGTGCGCCGAGGAGACGTGAACGAGCCACCGCAGCCTGCTCGGGATGCCGCGCCGGATCGGGGTCGATCACGAAAGCCCCGTACATGCCTTTGTGGATGTGCCGTTTCAGGGGCAATGCGTGGCAGTGATAAAGGTGGCAGCCGAATGGCCGCGCTTCGAACTCGTAAACGAACTCTTCTCCAGGCGGTACGAGACCGGCCCCAGGAACACCGTCCATCCGAGCCGAATGGATACCGTGAAAGTGCATCGAGTGCGGGTGCGAGCCGCCATTCCGGAAAACGATGCGAACCTTATCGCCCTCTGTCACGCGCAGCGATGGTCCAGGCACGCGTCCATTGTAGGTCCAAGCCGGAAATATGATCCCCGGTACGATCTCGATTTCCTTGTCTACGGCCGTGATTTCGAACGAGCGCAATGTTCGCCCGTCTGGAAGCTGTGAGACCACGCCGGTCTCCCAGTCGCCCAGCATCGCGGAGGGATCAAATCCGTTTCGCGCAACATCGACATCGCCAACGCTGATCATGTTGCCGTGGGCATCATGGCCGCCTGGAGAGTGGCCAGCATGCGGCGGGCCGCTCGATGGATCCACGCTGGGCGTCGCTGCCTTGTATTCGGTTCCGCCGGCGACGAGAGCCGCACCTGACGCCGAAAGACCAGCGGTCGCGATACCGCTGACGATCAGACCGCGTCGGCTTAGTCGTTGCCGGAGCCAGTTACCGTACACTACACTCGTCCTCGTTCTCCGAAAGTGCCGGCTTGCGGAACGAAGCCATAGGGTCTATACTCGCTAATAAGAATTAGTAGCAACTAGCTTTTTTGACCATCGCTGAACGGTCCGCTGCTGTCAATGGCTTCGGCCGACTATCTGCCTGTTTTTCGACTGGGCTAGAAGTCAACGGACAAGGCTTGGTAAGCCAAACCCGATCCAGGTGTTGCTTGAATCTGAGGAGCTACCAGGACTTCGACGGGTGGTGCCGGGAACACAGCGTGCGCGTCACAGCCAGAAGGCGGGCGGTAGCGAAAGTGGTCGCCGAAGCGTGCGACTACCCAAATGTCTACGAGTTGCATCGGAGAATCGCAGCGGTCGACTCGCGTATCTCATTGGCGACCGTCTATCGCACCTTGCGGCTTTTAGTTGATTTTGGAATGATCGAACGCCACACGTTTCGAGGCGGCCGGGCCTGCTATGAGCCCACTCCGCAAGTACACCGAGATCATTTGATCGACATCAAAACCGGGCGCGTCATCGAGTTCCGATCCGACGAGATCGAGCGTCTACAAGTAGAAGTCTCCGCCCGGCTTGGGTACCGATTGACCGGCCATCGGCTCGAACTCTATGGAGAGCCAGTTCAAGCACTCGAGCAGGCCAGTTCGCCCATTGCTGCACCCCAATCGTTGCGGTCCGCACGGCGCTGAAAGATTTTTCGGTCTCGAGCTGCGTGTTGTCCGCGTTGGATCACCTACTCTCGTCGTGGTCAGTCGCGCCTGACGGTCGGTCCACGTCAGTCAACGGAATGTCTTGGCGATATCTCGCTAGTCGGTAGCTTGACCTTCAAATCGGCCTCAGAAATTCGACCGCTGTCCGGGGCTGGTGGACCAGGAACTGACGAAAAGGTCTATTTGCGCCTAACCTACCCGGGCCACGTTGTGAGACTATGCTGGCTACGACACCCGCTGTCCGCACCCGGCCTGCGAGTCGAATGGACGGCAAGCGATCAACTTGCAATCCGAGTTGGCGTGTTCAATGACGACCCGGCCGGTCCCTGCGATATCGATCCGCAAGTGTGCAATCCGCATGGTCTGGAGTTTCGCTTAAAGGACGAGCCCTATGTCGTGGGCGAGGTGGAATACAAATACAATCAGAACGGCGGCGGCCTGCCGGGCACGATCAAGCTCGGCGGTTGGGGTGACTTTGGCAATTTCGACGATCAACGATTTGACGATACTGGGCTGTCGCTCGCCGACCCGGACAGCTCCGACGTCGCGCGCCGCTATGACGGTAATTACGGCTTTTATGCCATCCTCGATCAACAGATTTTTGCCAGTGCGGACGGCGGCGAAACGGTTTCGGCGTTTGCGCACGTGATGGGCGCTCCGAGCAATCGCAACCTGGTGGACTACTACGTCGACGGTGGCTTGGTTTTCGCGGACTTCGTCCCGGGTCGATCGAAAGATAGGTTTGGCGTCGCCGCGGCCATTGCCGGCATCTCAAACCAGGCGAGCGATCTCGATCGAGATACAGTCTCGTTCGGAACCAACACCCCGATCCGCAACGATGAGACCTTGATGGAAGCCAATTACATCGCAGAAATCGCTCCGGGTTGGACGTTCCAGCCAGATTTTCAGTATGTGTGGCGCCCGGGCGGCAACGTCCCCGATGAGAGCGGCACTAAGCCACTTGGAGATGCGGCGATCATCGGAGCGCGAACAACGATAAACTATTAAATCGTGGTTCTAGACATCCGGCGGCAGTTTGTCGCCGTGGATCATGCGGATTGTCAAAAGCGACTGCGCCGGCGTCGAAACCACTGATACTCTCACCGATGCCTTGTCCTCCCGCGTGATCCAATAGCGATACTTAGCGCCGTCGGGGCGCTCGCTGGTCTCGTCCGGGGTCACAGCAAATTTTGTCTCAAGCTCTTGTTTGAACTTTGCGAAATCGCCGTCTTGCAGCTTCGTCGTTATCGAGCACACATGGATGCGTGGTCCGTCCATCACGGATTGGAGTATCGCGTAGCTGGTCCGGCTATCGGAGAACAGCCAGCCGCCCAGCATTCTAGTGAACTCGTTGCCGTGCCTCGCTAGCTCCTGATCCGATGCGGGGGTCCAACTGCGGCCCTTGGCGAGAGACGACAAATCCGCTGACTTATCACCTCGTTCAAGGCAGCCCTCCCTCGCAAGATCAACCAATCCCGAGACAAACGAGCTGTCCGGCGTGGCGGCATCGACTGGACCTTCAGACCTGGCGATCGGTATAGGCTCGAAGCAAACCAATGCTAGGACGGCCAGAGCGGTCACGCGGCGGGAGCGCGAAATCATCTCGAAAACCTATGTTGCATTGCTGCGGTGAACTCTCTGCGAGTTTCGCAAAACTCGGTCATCAGTAGCGCCGGGCTTGGCGACAATCTTCAGTCACGATCAAAGGATCGCCGCGCATATCGACAACGCCGCACTTGCCCGGGCGCACATGGCGATGCGGTTTGCTTTCGCTGAAGTCGTAACGCTTCATGCATGGCCCCTTGGCGCAAGTTCCGAAGCCTTTCATGCGGGACTCTCCTGTTCGCCACAGGAGCGTATGCGCACCCGCGTCACAAGCCGACGCTGCGAAAAATAAAGCTATCGTCCATGCAGCCAACATCGCCTGCTTAGACACACCATCGAGCTTTTCGTAGCGGCTGCATACTAGAAGTGTTTCGGATCTCACAATCATGTCGGACTTGCCTGCTCCGCGGGTTTATCTGGCGATTTCGCCTCCAAAGGCGTGGCGCTGTGCATCAGGCGGTACAACGCGGGAAGGACGAACAGCGTCAGTATGGTCGATGATATGATGCCTCCGATGACGACAGTCGCGAGTGGGCGTTGAACTTCGGCGCCCGCGCCGACATTGACGGCCATCGGCACAAACCCGAGGCTCGCAACGAGTGCCGTCATCAGCACCGGACGCAGACGCGTCATCGCCCCGTCGACAATAGCGGTTTCTATTTCGACCCTTTCCTCCCGAAGCCGCGCGATGAACGACAGCATGACCAGTCCATTCAACACGGCGACCCCTGACAAGGCGATGAAGCCGACCGCGGCAGAAATCGAGAGCGGCATGTCGCGCAGCCACAGCGCCAAGACACCACCCGTCAACGCCAACGGAACCCCGCTAAAAACGACGATGGCATCCTTCAGCGAACCGAATGCAGTAATCAGCAAGACTAGAATGAGCCCGAGCGCAACGGGCACCACGATCTGAAGGCGACGGCTGGCAGACAGCAACTGCTCGAACGTGCCGCCGTAGTCGACCCAGTAACCAGCCGGAACAACGACTTCGCTGCGTACGCGGGAACGGACGTCCTCAACGAACGACCCGAGATCCCGCCCGCGCACGTTGGCCGTCACGACGACTCGGCGCTTGCCGTTCTCGCGACTGATCTGGTTCGGGCCGGGTGCGATGTCGAAGGTCGCGAGTTCGCTCAACGGCACATAGCCTGACGCGTGCGCCGCGACGGTCCGCGATAAGCCAGTCTTGCCGGCTTCCTTGTCGCCGTCAGGAAGCGCGATTGGCAAGCGACCTAGTCGGTCAAGATCGGTTCGCACATCTTCCGGCAGCCTCAGAACGATGTCAAACCGGCGGTCGCCCTCATACACTTGGCCCACGACCTTGCCGCCGAGCGCCGCTTCGACCGTCGCCTGAAGATCGGCAACATTCAAGCCAAAGCGCGAGATCGCGGCGCGGTCCGGCGTAATCGTAAGGACGGGTAGACCAGTCGCCTGTTCGATTTTGACATCAGCCGCGCCGGGTACTTGCTGAAGCACACTCTCGATGCGTTCTCCGACGGCTACCAGCTGTTCAAGATCATCGCCGTACACCTTCACGGCCAGATCGCTGCGGACGCCCGATATCAACTCGTTGAACCGCATCTGAATCGGTTGCGTGAATTCATAGTTGTTGCCGGGCACTTGCTTCACCGCGGCTTCCATCTCCGAGACGATCTGAGATTTCGGCTTTCGCGGATCGGGCCACTCCTCCCGGTCTTTCATAATGACGAAATTATCGGCGACGCTTGGCGGCATCGGATCGGTCGCAACTTCGGCGGTACCCATTTTAGCGACGATGCGGTCGACTTCGGGAAAACTTTTGACGACGTTCTCGAGACTGAGCTGCATGCCGAGCGCTTGGGTGAGTGACGTACCGGGAATGCGCAGAGCGTGAAGTGCGATATCGCCCTCGTCAAGGCTGGGCATGAACTCGCTGCCGAGCCTTGTGGCGAGCAATCCGCAATAGACGACCAGCGCTGCGGCCATCACGACGACCAACTGGCGCCAGGCAAGCGCTATCTGGAGAAGTGGGCGATAAAGACTTTTCGCGCCGCGAACGATGATATTCTCGCGCTCGACCACGCGCCCCGTGAAGAGCAGCGCAACGGCCGCAGGAACGAACGTCACTGACAAAACCATCGCGGCGACGAGGGCCATCACCACCGTGAAGGCCATCGGGTGAAACATTTTTCCCTCGACGCCCGTTAGCGCGAAGATCGGCAAGTAGACGACCGTGATGATGAAGGCGCCGAACAGCGCCGGCCTCATGACTTCAACGGTCGCCTCGGCGGTGAGATCGAGCCGTTCTTTGCGGGTCAACAGCCTGCCAACTGAGTGTTGCACCTCGGCAAAGCGTCTCAGACAGTTCTCGACGATGATGACTGCACCATCGACAATCAAACCAAAATCGAGCGCGCCGAGACTCATCAAGTTCCCGGAGACCCGGCTCTGCACCATGCCCGTAATAGTCATCAGCATCGATAGCGGAATTATCGCGGCGGTGAGCAACGCAGCGCGGAGATTGCCGAGCAGCACCAACAGAACGACGACGACGAGGAGGGCGCCTTCGAGCAGGTTGCTTTTGACGGTTTCGATCGTCCGGTCGACGAGTTTCGTCCGATCATATACGGCCTTGACGGTGACGCCCTCGGGTAGACTATCTGAGATCTTCTCGAGTTTTTCGGCGACACGCTGCGAAACCGTACGGCTGTTTTCGCCCACAAGCATAAAGACCGTGCCGAGCACAACCTCGCGACCATTCTCAGAGGCTGCGCCGGTTCTCAGCTCTGCGCCCATAAGGACGTCGGCGACATCTTTCACGCGTATCGGAAGCCCGTCGCGCATTGCAACTACGACGCCCCCAATTTCGTCCAAGCCCGAAACTTGCCCGGGCATTCGAATGAGGTATTGCTCGCCGCGTCGCTCTACATAGCCCGCGCCGACACTAGAATTGTTCGCCGAGAGCGCGCTCGCGATGTCGCCAAGGCCCAGATTGTAGCTTGTGAGCTTTCCGGGCGAGGGCGTTATGTGGAATTGTTTGACGTAGCCGCCAATCGTGTTGACCTCGGTGACGCCGGGCACTGTGCGCAGCTGCGGCCGGACCACCCAGTCTTGGATCGTGCGAAGTTCGGTCGGCGTCCATTCCTTTCCGGCGGTTCCGTTGCGAACCTGCTTTGGTTCTACCGTGTACATGAAGATTTCGCCGAGCCCGGTTGCGATCGGGCCCATGACCGGCTCGAGCCCTTGCGGAATCTGACCGCGCGCCTGCTGCAGCCGCTCGTTGACCAACTGCCTGGCAAAGTAGACGTCGGTGCCATCTTCGAAGACTACCGTGACCTGCGAAAGTCCGTATCGAGACAAGGATCGCGTGTAGGAAAGATTGGGCAGGCCGGCTATCGCGGTCTCGATCGGGAACGTGATTCTCTGCTCGGCCTCCAACGGCGAGTAGCCTTGGGCCTCGGTATTGATCTGCACTTGGACGTTCGTGATGTCGGGAACAGCATCAATCGGGAGGCGCTGGAAATTGTAGGCGCCGAGCCCAGCCAAGGCCAACACCGCCAGCATGACCAGCCACGCGCGATGGATTGAAGCCCTGATAAGATGTTCAATCACAGGCGGCCTCGCGTCATTTCGAAGTGATGGCCGCAATCAATGGTCATGACTTGCACCCGATTTCTCGATATCGGCTTTGATGAGAAAGCTATTCTCGGCGACGTAATCCTGACCCGGCTCGATTCCGCCCAGGACCTCAGTCCAGGTTCCGTCTGAGGCGCCGAGATCAAGCATCCGCACCTCGTAGGTGTCGTCAACCTTGGCGAAAACGACAGTGAAATCTCGAAAGCGCTGCAAGCCCGATGTCTTGACGGCGAGAGGCGCATTTCGATCGGCTACGGTGACGGTTCCGCGCACGAAACTACCGGGAACCCACTTCGCGTCTTTGTTTTCGAGCACGACCCGGATCACGATGGCCTGACTGGCCGCTTCCGCCACGGGCGTCACGTAAGCGACCGTCCCATCTGCGCGCGTCGACATGTCGTGGCTCTCAACAATGACGTTCTGGCCAACTTTGACTCGCTCACGATCCTTTCCGAACGCATGCAGTTCGACCCATACCGTCGACATATCGGCGATCTCAAACAAAACCGAGTCAGTCGTCGTGATGCTACCAATGGTGGCCGAGCGAGCAACGACCACACCGTCGATGGGCGAGACCGGAGAGTAGTCACGCAAAGTCACGTTACTGTCGATCGTCGCCAAGACGTCGCCTTTGCGAACGCTCTCGCCCACAGCTTTGTTGAGCGCTTTCACGATGCCTGGGAAACGACCGCCGACTTTGGCGTTGAGATCCTCGTTCATCGAAATGACGCCCGAAAGTTCGATCGCGTCTTTGATGGTGGCCGATCCCGCCTTCTCGATCTTTATGCCCGCGGCTTCGGCGGCCTTGGCGGAAATTTGTGTTCGCCCCTCGTAAGACTGATAGCTCCATTCCGAGGTTTTTCCGCCGATTTCGGCGCGCACTTTAACGTCGAACGAGTGAGGTTCAACGACAACCTGATCGCCCTTCAAGTGGCTTTCCTCGGGAGTGAATGCGATTCTGTCGACGCGATTGCCGAGGCGGCCCAATTCGATGGAGAGCTTTACATCCGATGGATTGATGGGCTTATTCGCAAGGTACGGGTAGACGTGGAACTCGGGGGGCACGCCCTCTTCAAAAATCGTGATTTCAATCGCGAAGTCACCATCGCGCAGCATGCGTCCGCGATGCGGGCCGCGCTCGAACTCGCCTGTTGCGGGCGCTTCGGCATGGCTAGCCCCGCCATGCCCGCCAGGCTGCTCTGGTCCGTGACGGTGGCCGAACCTGGAGCTGACGGCCATGCCGACGCCGGCGAAAATCAACGCCGTTAGAATGAGTGTGAAGAGTTGGCGCATTTTTTGTGTTGCTCGCCCGTGGCTCGACATGGATGTAGACGTCCCGCGCTCACGCGGAAAATCAGTGCTCTTCGGAAGTAATCGCCAGTTGGCGAACCTATCGGGGAGAGACCGACTTGGTCCTTGCATATATCCTATCCCATAGGATAGGAAGAGGGTATGGAGCACGAAAGCCATCCCGACATCATCAAGCGCCTCAAACGCGCCGAAGGCCATTTGCGCTCGATTGTCTCCATGATGGAGGCAGGAAAGCCGTGCGTAGACCTCGCGCAACAGCTTTACGCGGTCGAAAACGCTGTCGCCAACGCGAAACGTGAATTAATTCACGATCACATCGATCACTGTCTCGACCACGCCGTCAGGGACGGCGCCAAGGCGTCACGAGCCGCCCTCGCCGAATTCAAGGCGCTGAGCAAGTATCTGTAAAGGGCCGGACGATGCTCAATGCTCTGCGCGACTGGTTTGGCTTGTCTTCCATCCAAAGTACTCCGCGTTACGATCATGGCAACGGCAACGAAAAACATCACGGCCACACGCACGGGGTCATTGATCCGACCATCGCCACGACTGAACGCGGCATCTGGGCCATCAAGTGGTCATTCGTCATTCTGGCCTTTACTGCCGCCCTGCAAATCATCGCCGTGCTCGCGACGGGGAGCGTTGCGCTCCTCGCCGACACGATTCACAACGTCGCTGATGCGACGACCTCTATCCCATTGTGGATCGCCTTCAAGCTGGCGCAGCGCAAGCCGACGGCGACATTCACGTATGGCTACGGGCGCGTCGAAGACCTTGCTGGTATTGCCATCGTTCTCGTTATTCTGTTCAGCGCTCTCGTAGCTGGCTATCAGTCCATAGAGCGGCTTATCCACCCTGAGCCGATCAAGTTTTTGGGCTGGGTCGCGCTCGCTGGTCTTGTCGGCTTCATCGGCAACGAAATCGTGGCGGTGTTCCGTATCCGCGTCGGTCGCGAAATCAATAGTGCTGCCCTCATTGCCGACGGCTATCACGCCCGCACAGATGGCCTTACTAGCCTTGCGGTCGTTGCCGGCGCAATTGGTGTGTGGCTCGGGTTTCCGCTTGCCGATCCGATCATCGGCTTACTGATCACGCTCGCCATTTTCGGCATTGTTTGGCAGTCGGCAAAGGCCGTGCTGACCCGCATGCTGGATGGGGTCGACCCGGCGATCATCGACGAAATTCGCCATTCCGCGGCGCATATCTCCGGTATCGAGCAGGTCCTTGACGTCAAGGCCAGGTGGCTCGGTCACAAGCTCCACGCCGATGTGGCCATCCTCGTCGACGAGACCATGCCGGTCGCCAAAGCCGATGCGCTTCGCATTGCCCTCAAGCGCGAATTGCTGGCGCAGGTCCCTGCGCTTTCCGTCGTGAATATCAGATACCACGGTGCCGAAGATGAGCAAATTTTCAAATCCGAGAACGGCCATCATGACACTCCCGAACCGTGTCAGGTCAGAAGCTCCATCGCCAGCGGGCTTCTCGAAATCATAGACACCCCGGACGGCGAACGCATGCGGTTGAGCATCAAAACGCTGGTTGCCGCATTGCAGGCGACTGTGACGATCGAGCGGCCAGGGAACACGGTCGAAGTGCTCGAACTGCTCCCGGTGCAGGGCAACGACGGAGTCTACATGAGCCTAGAAGCACCGGACGAACCGCATGAATTTTCAGCGGAGCTCCGGCTCAAAGCCGGAGAACAGGAGCACATTCTTCGCTTCGCCATGACAGAGTCTTCGGGGCATCGCCATTGATGAAAAGTCGCGCAATTGAAACAGAGCTGTTTAACGCGCGCAAGGGATTGAGGGTAGCCCGCGGCCCAACGCTGCTTCTGCTGATCTTGGCGATTTGTGCCACTAGCGGCGTTGCCTTGGCGCACGGCATTCACGCCGACCAAATTCGCTCGATCAAGTATGGCGGTCCGCTCGATTATTTCTGGCTCGGCGCCACGCACATGCTGACCGGATATGATCACCTGCTGTTCCTGTTCGGAGTGATGTTTTTTCTGACGAAGCTCAAAGACATCGTCACATTCATTACCGCGTTCACGGTCGGCCACAGCATCACGCTCATCGCCGCGACGCTCTATGGCGTTCAGGCGAACTACTTCCTGATCGACGCCGTGATTGCGATATCGGTAATCTACAAGGGCTTCGACAACCTCGACGGCTTCGGAAAATCGTTCGGCATCGCAGCGCCGAATCTGCTCGGCATGGTGTTCGGTTTCGGTTTGATTCACGGTTTCGGGTTGGCGACAAGGCTACAGGACATCGGGCTTCCCGATGACGGTTTGACGCCGCGCTTGCTCGCCTTCAACGCCGGAATCGAACTCGGGCAGATCGCGGCGTTGATCGCCATGGCGGCGTTGCTGAGCCTAGTGCGCCGCTCCTCAATATTTGCGACCTTCACCGCCATCGCGAACACGTTTCTGATGATTGCCGGATCGCTGCTCTTCCTGATGCAAATGCACGGCTATCAGCACACCGCTTACCCGGATGATTTCGGGTTCAGCACGAGCTACCACCTCCTCGACCATTTCAACAATGACATTCCGTCAGGCGATCAACTTGACCAGCCGCCCGCGGCTCCGCCACCTGCACCCGCTGCGCCGCCCAACGCAGCGCCGGAACCGTCCGCGCCGAGGTAATGCCGCTCCCATTCGCAGCTGAACGGCGGCGACGCTGAACTGTCGGCCGCCGTGGTCTAGGTGGTGACGTCCTCTTGCGCCAAGTGATCGAAGCCCGAAGGGCGGAGACGGAACGTCTCCGCGCGCGAGACGCCGGTCGCCGCCGTCGCGGCGAGGCGCCCAACCGCTTCGTGTTAAAATTCGCCTATGACCAAACTACTCGACGAGGCAGTTGCTGTGTTGAGCTCTCTTCCCGAAGACGAGCAGGATCGGGCGGCTGTAGTCTTGCTGGCCTTCGCACGCGAACGTGCCGATTACGCGCTCGCGTAGAAAGGACGACGCGGATTGCGCAGCGATCGGCGAATTCACCCAGACACTTCTCCGAAACTCACGCCGCGATCTTCTTATAGAGACCGAGGTGCTTTTCGATATCTCGCACCCGATCGCGGATGTCGTCGATTTCTTTGGTCACGCCTCTGAGATTCGCGAACTGACGGGCCAGCAAATCAAGACGCCGGTTTAACTCGGTAAGCTCGGTGTGGAGCGAGCGGACGTCAGCGGCCGTCTCGGACCGGAACGTGTGCAGCTCAAGTCGAAGCTCGGCGATGTCCGCCTTGGTGGCCAAGCGCTCCTTCATCGAGGCAAGGTCGTCTGAGACGGCGGCGAAACCCTTCTCCACCAGCGCCGTCAGCGTGTCGAGCTGACCTTCGATCGCCGTTTTCCTCATATTGAAAGTATACCGCCTTGAGGCGAAATAGGAATGAAGAGCAGCCCCGCACGAGTGCGGGGCAAGTTGCGGGCGCGGTCAGTATTCTTCGGCGAGCATGACGGTCATAACGCGCACGGTCTTGCTCGGATCGCCCGGGTCTTCTGATCCGTAACTCATCGTGGGGTCATAGTAGTCGATCTTCCAAAACAGTCGTTCTTTGTCGAGCGCGAAGGCGCCGAAGTCGTGCTCGCCGTAGGGATCATCGCCATGCGGGAAGCTCTCGTAGCCGGCGATGCCTCGCAGCGCGCACCTGACAAAGTCCTGGCCCTTTGCGTTGACGCCAGCGGACAACATCAGCCGGCCATGGCGCAGCGGTTCTTTGCGGAATTGATCGTTGAGCTCAGTGATGCTCCGCTTCGCGATCGTACTCATCGCTTTTCTCCTGTCCACTAAACCGGCGTCCAACCATTCAGGCGCCGGCGCGCGGACAGGAGCTCTCATCAGCGTAGCAAGCGCGGGAGCGCGTGCAAGACCGCTGAATAGAAGAAGCCCCGCGTGCGGACACGGGGGCTTCACGATCGCGGATCTGAGCTACTTGCGCTTTGCAACTTTTTTCTGCTTTTCCTCATCGACCTTGGCGTCCTCGTCTGTGTACTCACGAAGCACCAAGCGTCCATTGATTGGCACGGCCTGCATCACGATGTTGAGGCCCTTGCCGTCCTTGTGCGGCCACGCTGAACCGATGCGGGTCCAGAAGGCGTCGTTATCGTCGCCTTCGCCGCGATCTTCGACCACGTAGGCCTTGTGACTGGGTTTTCCTCCACTCACGGTGGGTCTCCTTTCAGTTGGGTTTCTGCTACGGCTCGGCTCGAGCGGGACGGCGAACCATCCGGCGATGAGCGTTGCCGCTTCGATGATCCCGACGTGTTCCATTTCGGCGACGAACTCGAGGCTTCCGCCTCCGCGGTTGCAATCGCCGAAGCAGCGCCAGGTGCTCGCGTTGGGATCGATGACGAACTGGCGCGCGTTGCTGCCCTTATGAATCGGGCAGGCGCCCTTGAGCCGCGAGCCGACGCGTTTGAAGGCGTCGAGCCCGTAACGGCTCAAGATTGCGGTGAGGGGGACGACGCGCTTGAGCTGCGCGAAGTCCACCTTATAGGCGGGCTTGCGCTTCATGGCTGTCGTCCTCGTGTCTTTCACTATGAACTTTCCCAAGGGTATCAATCGTCAGGCGGCTGTCAAATGCGCGAGAGCTTCATTCGGTATCGGTCAAATGGCCGCCGTCCAAAGGCGCGCCGTCAAGGGTTTGCCGCTGCGCGGCCGCGCTGGCGCGTCCTCGCGTAAAGAGAAACGTACGCGCCCTTGACGGGGCGACGCGGCGGCCTCGAAATGGATACCGAATGAGGCGTTGCGAAGCATCACGCGAGCAACCTCACGGGTTGACCCGCGCCGTTCACCCAGGCGTCGCCCAAGGCGCCGTTCACGGCGAGGCGATCTGGCGTCGCGTAAAGAAACAGGCCCGCGGCGGCATTGTTGGTGATCACGCGTTGTGCGGCGATCATGTTTTCGATGCGTTTTTCCGATGGCGTGAGCGTCAAAACGCGGAAGCTCTGAAAGCCCCACGCTTCGGTATGGCGTCGTTCGCGCCAAGCGTGAAAATAACCCAACAGCTTGCGGCGGAAACTCGACTTGCCGGCGAGCTTCTTGGCGGCGATGTCCATGGTGCCGCGATCGAGCTCGAGTGCGAAATTGTGCCGCGTGCCGTTGTCAAACGCCAACGAGAACAGGCGGTCGGGAACGACGCCGATGGTGAGCGGAGCGGACAGTTCCTTGACGCGAACCTCGACGCGGCAGCGGAAGGGATCGCGCAAGCGGCGCGTCTTTTCCGGCATGTACGGCAATAATTCGTGATGGTCGATGAGCCGTACGGCGTCCAGCGTGCGGCAATCGCGATCGATGGCGATCATCGCCTCGGCGGTCTCGATCGTGTGGGCGAGGAAGTTGCTCGTCGCGCGCGCGTTCTTCAGCGTCCAGTCGATTTTGGCGTCGACGGCAAGGCCGAGCTCGGACAGGACGCGGGCCCCATGACGCGCCAGGCCATAGACAAGCGGACGGTTTCCCTCGTCGAAGAACATGGCCAGCTGCGCATGCTGATGGCGCGGGCGATCGAGGTAGGCGTGATAAAAGAGCAGCTTCAATCGCACGCTTATCGCCGGAGCCGAGCCGCCAATTAAACGCGCGATTTGTTCCGATGTGAGAAAGCGAAAGCGGGCGACGGCGTTGAGAATCGCGATGTCGCGTTCGGTGATGCGAAAGCCTGGCGGGACTTGCGGACGAGAGAGCCGTTTTAACGGCGCGGGGGGAAGCGTCGCCATACCGTCATTCTACGCGCGCGCCGGCGAGACGCGAGGGCGGCATGTGGATTGCGACGGTGGGAACCGGACGTCACATCAGCGGGCGCGATCGAACGTACGAGAACGCACGACGGAATCAAATCTGCGTGAAGCAGCGCGCGTCACGCTGCTTTGGGCGGTTCAGGGTCGTCGTCCTTATTGTCGATGACCAGACGCGGCTTTGATCCTTTGCGCGGCATGTCCTTTGTCATGAGGCGCTGAAAGAATTCTTTTGCATATTCGTCGGGCGCATCGAGTAGCGGCATCGGTTCGGGGGCGCCGAAGTCGGTGGGCGGAAGCGGCGCTGCTGACGAAAGCAGTTGCGCGCGCCGCGTCTTGACGCTGGCCAGCGCTTGCCCGCGGCTCTGCGCTCCGGGCGTTGCCGCGATGAGATCGGCGAGAGACGGAAATTTGGAGCGCATCATGGCGACTTCGGCTTGCGGGGCGGCGGGACGGTGAGCGTCGTGATTTTGTCGCGAAAGCGCAGGATAGCACGGCCGACGGGCAAATTGCGGATCGTCTCACCGGCCATGTAGAGGGCATTGTCTTTGGAATGGAAGCCGGACGGCAGGTCTGCGTAAACAGGGAACAGCGCTTGCGACGAGCCGCGACCCTGCGTCTGGCCACGGGTTTTGTTGCGCGCCGATGACGTTCCTTGCGACGTCGCCACACCTTCGCTGAAGGCGAGGCCGCCGCCTTCGCCCTCGCTGGCGCTCTCCGACTCGCTGCGGCTTTCAAACTGGCTGGTTGTGTCGCCGCGTTGGCTCATGTTGCTTGACAGCCAGGCGTTCGAGGCGCCGTCGGCGCTGCCGACGTTCATGCCGAGCGGCATCGGCATGCCGACGAAAGTTTGCGTATTGGGATCGTAGGTATAGGCCATGCTGTCCATGTGGCTTTGCACGGCGCTCAGGCCTTCTGATGTCCCGAAGCTGGACGACGTCGCCGTCCCGCTGCCCTGACTGGTCGCCGACGCATGACCGACCGAGCGCATCCAGTGTTGCATGGCCGTGCGGCCTTTCGAGATCGCCTGCGCGGCGTGCACGGCATCGCTCTCGCCCTCGCCTTCGTGAACGGAATAACTGTTGCTCGCCAGGTCTTTGATTTCGAAGCCGACCTGAACGGGACGGATGCCGGCTTGCACGGGAATTTCGAGATCGAGCGGGATGACATCGTGCGCTAGCTCTTGCGCTTCCTTCGCCGATTTGACGCGGAACACCGCCTTCAACTCGGTCGAGTTACGGAGCGCTTCGTACACCTTTTCGCCCGGCTTGCCGAGTTGGGCCAAGTACTGGTGGGCGAGCGTGACGCCGATGCCGAACTTGCGGGACTCCGTTAGCAAACCTTGGATGTCATCGGTGACGTAGCGATGGCACTCGTCGACATAGATGAAAAACGGATGAAACTTGAGGCTCTCGTCGCCGGGCAATTGATAGGGCTTGCGGTGCGCCATCAAGAGGAACAGATAGCGCAGCAGCACCTTGCCCAGCAGATCGGTTGCGGCTTCGTCGACCGACGCGCCGTGTTGGAGATCGACGAGAAGAATATGGCCGCGGTTCATTATGTCGAGGAGATCGACTGTCCTGTCCGGCGTCTCCTGCTCGCGCGTCATCGACAGCATGTTGCGGATGGCGTCGCACGAAACGAATTCGGCCAGGCGATTGAGCGGACCGAGCACCGTCTGCTCGAAGGCTTCGTACGAGCGCGGCTGCTTCGATAGCCGCTCGATGCGTTCCAGATCGCGCCGGGCCTGCTCGCTCTTGAGCGCGCCGATGATGTTTAGCCTGACGCCTGCTGCGTCCTCGAAGTCGAGCAGCAGCTCGGCGTCGGGCAGGGTCATGCCGCGCTCGATGAGGGCGGTGAAGATGGTGCGCAGCAGGCGGCGCGTCGTGGGTTTTTCGAGCGTGTTCTCGTCGCCCCAGGCGCGCTCGAAGGCCTTGATCATGGCCCCGGCGATGACCGAGACGTCGGTGTCGGGCAGCGGCGCCAAGGGATTGAAGCCGACGACGTGCTCGCGCACGTTGGGCGCGATGATATGCACCTTGCGGGTCGCCAGCCAATCATGATCGTGCAGAAAGCGCAGCACCATATTCATCAAGCTGTCTGGATGGCCACCGTGCGGATCAAGCACGCAGACGCCGCGACCGCGGGCGATGTCCTGCAAGATGCAGTTCAGCAAGAACGTGCTCTTGCCGCAGCCGGTTGCGCCGATGACGTGCATGTGCTCCAGGCGCGGCGTGTCGGCAACCCTGATGACGCGTTTGTCGTCATCGACGCCAAGCGCGATGAGATCGATGGGGCGAACGCTCGGCTCGTCGGATTTGAGTTTTACCTGACGACTCGCAAGCCGCGGGTGCTTGGCGAGAAACGCTGCCTGGCGATCGTGCGCCGATTTACGGGGCGGTCGCATCGTCGGCGCCCTTTGCATCGTCCGCACCGGCCTGGCCTTTCAGCTCCGCGAGTTTGGCGGACAGCCGCGCGCGAAACGCGTAGAGCGCCGAAATGTGTTCATCGCCGGCGTGGGTTCTCCGCGCGAGTTCGATTTCCGAGGTCAGCTCATCCAGCAGCTGTTTGACGGCTGCCGCGGCCGCCGAGTCCGGGTCTCGCGACTTGTCCGCTGGCGCATGCTGGCGCTGCTGATTGTCCCGCTCGCCTAGCGAGAGAAGCCGTTCGATTTCGGCGTCGAGCGCGCCGGTCTTATACAAATGAGCGAGCCGCTCTTTGCGAAACGGCATCGTCTCGGTGAAGGCTTCGTGGCCCCATCGGGCGCGGTCGGCCTGAAACTTCGCCTGCGCCAGCGCCGCTTCGTTGGTCTCGACGGCGATTTTCTGTTCGTAGCCTTGCTGCATTTCGGAAAGGGAGGCGTGGGCGTCGACGGCGCGCACCGTAGCCTCTCGGCGCTTGTGGTTGAGTTCGCGCTCGTGCGCGGCCTCTTTCATCCGATCGACATGGGCTTGGTGGTCGTCTTCGATGATGTCGTCGCGGTGGTCGACGTAATTGGCGATACGCCGGTCCGCGTCGAGCATGGCATCGGCAAGGGCGCCGCGCACCTTGACATACCTATTGAGCGCTTCGCCTTCGGCCGTGTTGGCCTCAATCGTCTTGGTGTTGAGGCCGGCAACGAACCGGCTCCACACCCGCCCGAGGAGCGAGTGTTGTCGGACCGGCGAGACGACGTACTCCTCGCGACGATGAGATGGCGCGCGCGACGCGTGTGGAACCGGCAATTTCTTGTCGTCGCTCATGTCGTCCACCTTTGCCACCACGGTAGTTTCTTGCGCGCTGCTCGGAGATCGGCCTCCGCCTGCATTTTCTGGGCGCGGGCGCGATCCCGGCGCATGGCCGCGTCGGCGATGTCGGCGTCGGCGTTGATCTTGTCTTTGAGGGCGCGGGCTCTCTCGAAAAGATTCCACGACTGGTATGCGGGAGGATGGGAATGCAGATCAGCGGGATTAGGGCGCAAGGCTTCGTGAAGCATGTGCGCTTCGAACAGCGCGCCAGAGCGCAACTGCGGCGCCACGACGATCGCCGCCGGATGTCGGACGAAGAGGTAATGCCAGCCACGCAAGAAGGGCAGCACGAAAAGAAGAGCAACGGCGAATGACGGGAAGAGGAAGCCCGCCAGCCATTGCGCCGGTTGCACGTCGGTATTTTCGATGACGACGGGGCGCATCAGCTGTGCGATGCGCTTAACATCGTCGGACGCAATGGGTTCGACCATGCCCGTTGTTGCAGAAAGGCGCACGATACGCGCCAGCTCCACCTTGTTACGGCGCGCGCGTTCGATGTCGTTCTGCGCTGCGGCGTAGGCCTCGCCGGGAATACCGGCCGCAACATGCGTGAGCGAAACAGCATACAATGCCAAGCCAATCATAACGACCAAGCCGCCACGCTGCAGCGACGTGCTTGGCGATGTTCGCAGACCGATGAGAGCGATGAGGCCGTAGAGTAGAACCAGCAGCCCGATCGCCAGTTGCGGCCACGGGCGCCAATCGGCAAAGACCTGCACCCAGGCGGCGACGGGCCCGGGTCGATCAAGAGAGGTCGGCACGCCGGCGCGTAACGAGTCGCCCAATGAGCTCCATGGCAGCGCAAGCGTTTGAACAGGCAGATTGAGCGAGAAGCCGAAGCTCGATGGTAGCGCAGCGTAGCTCGCCGTGCGATCAGCAATGCGCATGCCGGTGACGCCTGGGCCGTCCGAGCCTACGCTCCACCCACCGCCGCCGCGGAACGCCACATGCAGTGTATCGCCGGCGATGCGGGCGCCGCTGCGTTGGCCTTGCTCGCTCGCCGCCCACCACCGCGCCGCCGAGACGGCGCCTCCGCGGCACATGACGCTGTACGAAACGAGAGTGAACGACTGACACTCTTTCTTCAGTGGCGCCGGCCCCTGGCGAAGAATTTGAAAGGCTTCAACCATGGCGCAGGCTTTGTGTTGGGTCTGCGCGAAGTCGTTGAATTCATGCAAATAGCGTTGGCTCGTTTTTGAGAAGCTGGGCAGCGGAGCGCCATCGATGCACAGAAATGGCGCGCTCAAAAATTGCCGCGTCTGCTCAGCCGCCGAGGAAGCGACAGCTGCAACAAAAGCCATGGCCGCAAACGCAGCGGCCGAAAGTATGGGCAAACGCATGAAAAATCCGCCCCGTAGAAAGATATACAAATAGCCGACTTTTCAGCCGAGCCCAAGAGCGCGATTGATCCTGTCTTCGACAAGCGCACGAGGAACGCCGTAGTGACGGCGGCTTTGTTGTTTGATGCGCTGCGGCTCGCCCTGCGGAACGGGGACTTGCTCGATCCTCAGGCGCCGCGTGTCTTGGCCTGGCGAACGCACGACGGCCTCGCCACGCGACAGCTCACGCAGCGCTTGGGCGTTGAAATCGGTATGCAGTCGATGGAACTCAGGGGCGAGCGCCGCTGCGTCTTCGCTGCCGACGCGATAGACGACGAGGGTGCCGACGTTGCCCAGAAGGGAAGCGCGCGTGGCGTCGGTCAAGCCCGCCAAGTACTGCGTCGCAATAGTCAACGATATGCCGAACTTGCGAGCTTCGGAGAGCAACGTTGCGATTGCATCGGTGCCGAAGTTTTGCGCTTCGTCGATCATGATGTGGAAATCGCGCGCATCGGCATATGCGCTTCGCGCCATGCCGGCCGTCTGCACACGCGCTATCAAAAGTGCGCCAATCAGATGCGCGGCGCTTTCTCCCAGAACGCCCTTACTCAAGTTGGCGATGACGATGCGACCGCGGTTCATGGCGTGGCCAAAGTGCAGCGTAGAGCGGGCTTGGCCTATGATGTTTCGGATAGCGGGGAAGGAGAGAAAGGCTTCGACCTTATTGAGAACGGGATCGACGGCCTCATTACGATAGGCCTCACGCCAGGCCTCAAACCGGCGATCGAAGAAGGCGCGCGTCAGCGGACTTTCAATGTGAGAAACGATACGTCTTCGATAGTCGTCGTCAGTCAACAGTCGCGGCAGCATAGCCAGCGACGCATCCGGCGTTTCGATTAACGCCGTCGCCGCATGACGCAAGATGATCTCGAGACGGGCGCCCCAGCTGTCCCGCCAGATGGCGCGCATTGCTGTGACGACGGCGTCGACCGCGGCTGCGCGCTCATCTGGATGCACGTCTTCCAGAACATTTAGAGCGATTGGATACTCGAGATCGGCAGGATGCAGGTAGGCGACATGGTTGTGCCGCCATATCGGAACGTGGCGCAGCACGTCTTCGGCCAGCGAACCGTGCGGATCGATCAGGAGAAAGCCGTCGCCTCGAGCGATGTCTTGCGCTGCAATTTGGCGCAACAGCGTCGACTTGCCGACGCCCGTCGCGCCGAAGATGCCGATGTGCTGACGCCGCTCATCGGCGTTGAGCGCAACGTAGCTCTCTCCAGAACCAATAAATGTGTGTGGCTCCATAGACCGGGACGGCTGCCGAGACAGCAGGCACGTACCCTGGGAAGTACTTTGGCTTGCGGTGATGCGGCAGTCGCTCCGGGTTATTGAGCGCGACGCACTCCCGTGCGCGCACTCCCCGTAGTTATTGTAGCGCGATCAGCGAAAGTTGGGATGTAGTTGAGGCGCAGGGGCGCGGTGGTTTACGCCCGCTCTTATACATTTGCAGACATCGCGATGTCGGCAACTGACGATGGTCGGTAACGTGGCCCTCCCGTCCGCTCATAGGTGATGCGCGGACCAAGGTTGTTTCATCCCAGAAGCGGACATCACCGCCCTCGCATCGGCGACGCGAAGTACGCCGCCGACTAGGTCCGCTATACGGACCATCGCGTCCAGTACTATATATCGATCTTTTCGGCGATCTCGATGGCATCATCCACTTCGATGCCGAGGTAGCGGACGGTGCTCTCGATCTTGGAGTGTCCGAGCAAGAGCTGTACAGCTCGCAAATTGCCGGTACGCCGGTAGATTAGAACCGCCTTCGTGCGTCGCAGCGAATGCGTGCCGAACTTGGCCGATCGAGCCCGATGCTGGCAACCCACTGCTGCACAAGCCGTGCATACTGCCTCGTGGTCGAACCGCGCGAGCCGTCGCTACGACCGGCGAACAAGAATTAGTCCGGCTCACGTCCAGTCAATTGTGTCCGGCAGTCCAAGTTCTGTAGGCCCACTCCTGCGAGACCGCTGTCGGGGCTTGTGCTCTTTCGGTGTAACTGAAAACACACCGAACCGGCCATTTTTCGGCGCAGTTGGGTCACGTTGGTTGGTTAGGCAACTTATCGAGATCAGCACCATTCATGTTCCGAAGGCGTTCATGCAGGACGAGAGCAATCCCAATCCTGGCGTCGCCCGTATAGCGGATGAGGCGAAAAAGACGGGGCAGACCGAGGTCCTGGAGTGGATTGGCAGCGCGTACGCGCGGCGTGAGGACGCGACGGCGGCCGCCCATGCCCTGGCAGATGATGTCGATGGCCCAGCGGACACCGGCGAGACGACCGAGCCACTTGCCGTGGCCTCTACGCAGGAGGAGATAGAAAAGACGTGGAGCGTCCTGGGTCTCGTCCGCTCCAAGCTCGAGCTTTCCGACATCGAGGTTCTTGCGCAGAAGTTCCCGCGCGCGCAATTGATAGCGCATAGGCGCACAGCCGTCGCCGGTCTGGTAGGGCTTCTCGGCGCGCTGATCGCCGTCGCGACGCTCGACGCCTTGAGCACCGCCGACCCCGATAACGCCATGGAAGTTCAGAAGTCACCGACTGGCAACGGCGCTCGCGAGCATGGGAAGAGCGAGATCGCGGCTGCTGCACCCGCCGCGGACGAGACGGCGCGGGCGGACGCCGAGCGCAAAGTTCGCGACATCGAAGCGCAACTTTCTGAAGCCCTGACCAAGCGCGAGGAGAGTGAGCGTACTCTCGCCGAGGTCCGAGGCCAGCTTGACGTCGAGCAAAGCTCGCGCGCCAGCCTCGAAGCGAGAGTTGCCGAGCTCACCTCGACGCTTACGGCGCAGACGCAAAAAATTGCGGACGCCGAACGCAGCGACGCCGAGGCCCGAGCCGAGCTCGAAGCCGAGCGCAAGGCGCGCGCGGAGCTCGAGAACGCCGCGCAAGCCGACAGGGAACCCGCCACGTTGGCGCTCGCACCGGCTCGCACCGAAGATCGGGCTGCAGCGACTGTCTTGCACGCTCCCACTTCGACTCCAAGTCCTCAGCAGGCGGCGGCCGCCGCGCCGACGAAGACGAAAGTTGCATCCACGCGCCCGCTCAAGCCGAAAGCGCCGGATGCCGCGCTCTCGGCGCTTCGCAAAGGTCAGGAGCGCTTTGCCAAGGGCTACCTCGCTGCGGCCCGGGAGCATTTCAGCAAGGCGGCCGCCATGGGACTTCCGGAAGGTGCGCTCGCGCTCGGAAACACTTTCGATTCCGTCAGCCTCGCCAAGGCCGGGCTGAAACACTCCGGCAATCCGGAGCGCGCGCGGCAATGGTATCGCCGCGCGTTCGAACTCACTCGGCTTCAGCGGTAGGACCCATGCGTGGCAATTCCGCGAGCGACAGGTTTTCCCCGAACGGCCGGGTGGCCGCCGCGATTTTCCTTGCTGCCCTGCCGCTCGCGGGATGCGCTTGCGTCGATCCCGAGTGGTACGAGATGTTAAACAGTTGCGAGTCAGGGAATCTCGCCGGGCTGTCCGCGACCTCGGCGGAGCTCGCCGCGAACGCAGACCCGAACCTGCTCGCCTTGGCTCGGACCGACGCCGAGCGGAACTGTTACGAAGCGGCTACATCGACTCGCGCAAACCAGGGCCCTTAGCCACGATTGGCGCCTCTTGCCCCTAATGCACCGGGCTTGAAACGCGCTCAATATCGTTCTGGGACTTCTGGGCGTCATCCTCACTATGACGATGCTGATCTTCACATCACTCTCGGTCACCCGCGAGATCGAGCGCGGGACCACGGAAAGCCTGCTGGCCATGTCGATCGAGCCGCTCGAGATCATGATCGGCAAGATCACGCGCTACATCGTCATCGGATTCATTCAAGCCACGTTGATTTTGATTTTTGGCAGGCTGGTTTTCGAGGTGCCGATATCCGGAAGCGAGGGGCTTCGGCTAACCGGGGTGCAGCTTTCGGAAAACGCAATCACGTCCGGTGATTGACGTGCACCGACCGTGTCGCGGACGTGACTACGAGTGGCGAGTCTGACCCGTAGCAGACTAATGGACGCGGGCGCTTGAGGCCTGTTCCTGACTCAAAGCATGCGTAATCGGGCTTTGATGTCCTGTGCTTTCGATCGACAAGCGTGTGAGCCGGAGTTACCAGAGCCAAATCAGGGAAGCCGCAACAGAACTGGCAGAACACCCACGTCTTGCAAGTATTCCGAAAACTCGGCTGCCGGAACCGCCAGGAGGAACAAGAGAGCATCGCCGAACGTCCGCAGGATAAGTGGTGGTCGAGCGGTCAATGTAGGTTCGTCGCGCCACAGCCACGGGTTCGGTATAAAACGCGGGACGCGGGCGAGGTAGTTGCGAAACAGTGACCCGTATCGTTCGGACATTACCCGTTCTTCTTGTCTCACGACGACGTAGAACACACCGACGACTATACCAGCACAGAGCGCTGCGAGCGTGATGCTGCCATGCTGAGCGCCAACACCAGCTGCGCCGAAAAATGAAAATAAGTAAAGGGGATTGCGGGTGATCGAATAAGGGCCGGTCTGGACCAGCTCTTCGATTTTGCGCCCTCCGATGTAGAGAGATGCCCAGGTCCGGCCCAGAATGCACATAACGATTAGCACGACACCGAACCATTCGATCAATTCGTGCGTCCGACCACCGCCCGGATATGTTGAGGCCGTCACGGCAAACAGAAAAGCGCCGATGCCGATCCCGACAACAAGCACGAGCTTGCGGACGGTTTGTACAGTCTGGATTTTCATGACTAGGCGGTTGCGGCTGTCGCCTCGGATGGCGCACCGGAATGCCGGCCCGCGCGTTGCGGCAGAAAATACAAGCACAGCGCAATGAACACTGCGATCACCAGCGACGCGAGCGGGCGGCTGAGCGCGAGTCCACCTTTTTCTGTCGGCTTGTCCAGCAGATCGCCAACTGTCGCGCCCAGCGGGCGGGTGAGAATGAAGGCCACCCAAAACAGAAGTACGTGGGAAATATTCGTCCAGCGATATAATCCCGCCAGCACCGCAAGACCAATGCCGAAGACAATGGCGCCGCCTTCGTAACCAAGACCTCCCGTGTCTGCAATCCAGTCGCCGAGCGCCGTGCCGAGCGTTTGAGAAAACGTAATGGCGGTCCAGTAGAACGCTTCCACACTCGGTGTGCTCACGGTGTCGACCGAGACGGTGCCTTCCGACCAGTACCAAAGCGCAAGCGCGGCCATCAGCAAACCGAGCAACAGCGCCGAACCGCCCGTATAGCCTATGCCAAGCGAGCGGGTGGTGTAGTCCGCCATCGCTGTGCCAAAGGTCGTGGATGCAATAATCGTCATCCAGTAGAGTGTGGGGTGAAACCTAGGACTACGGATCTGGGCAATCACCAGCGCGATCAACAGGCAGCCAAAGAGCAAAGTGCCGGCGAGGTATCCCCAATCGAGAGTCATGGTCACGGTATCGCCGCCGGTCTCGCCCAGCGTTGTCGCCGCGATCTTGATGATCCAGAAGACGAGCGTGACTTCGGGGACCTTGCTTAACGCCTCAAGGACCTTCGGATCATCTGTAGATTTGATCATCATGGCGTCACTGTTTTTCTTACGAGCGCACTTTTAGTGCTGATCGGCCAGCTCGACATCGAGGACGTGACGGCGAGTGATAAGGCCAAAGCCAGTCTGCTCAGCGTCGACATTGTCACTAATCTCCGTAGAGGCTGCCGGGGAAGAATCGCATTGACCTGGCAACGGTCCCGGCGGGGGTCGTGTCATTAGGCGCCGGTCGATGCTAAGGCCTTCTCAGGGCTCGTATCGGCTGTTGCGGCATCCGCCACTGATCTCACGCCGGCCTCCCGATCGCATCGCGGGTGCAGCGGACCCGTCAGCACGGCCGGGCGCGCCTTGGTATTTGTCAAACGGTCGATCAGCTTCGATTGCGCATCAGGCTGCCTTGCCTCCCAATCGGCTAAACAACCGACGGCGGCCACACAAAGCGCAGGCACGACGAGGGCCAACAGCGTGTCAATGATAGGCAGACTCATCGCAGCCTTAACCTCTTGGCGAGACTGCGGCGTTAGCTCCGCAGATTGATAAATGCGTTCATCTAATTGACTGTTTCGATCGCAACGGTACTGAAACTGTCACGCGAAGCTGAAAGGCACCTGAAACAGTGCCTGGCCAGTCATCAAGAGACCGTGATCTCGTCCATGCAGCTCGATGAACTTACGCGGGTGTAAGGACCATCAACGCCTCGAAACCAGCTTGCCGCCCCGTCGCCGGCGAATGTAGTTCGAGCCGGCCCCCTGCCTGGCGCAGAATCTCATGGACAATCGACAGCCCGAGCCCATATCCGTCGCCGTGACGGTGAGTGCCGCGCTCGAAGCGCGTAGTAAGCTGGTTTAGCTCCTCATGCGGCACGGCCGGACCATCGTTGACGACGCGAAGTGTCGGTCCAGGACCCACAGAAATTTGGATCTCAGAGCCTGAACCGCCGTGCGCCAGGGCGTTGTCGATAAGATTCTGTACCGCTATGCCCAACGCATCCTGATCGATGGCGACTGCCAGCGAAGCAATTGCGCCGTCATCGAACTCCAGTTTCTTCCCGACTGGCCGTCGTGAGTAATCATCGACCAGCAGTTTTGTCAGCGCGACAAGGTCAGTTGGCCCGCCCGACAGACTGATTCCGGCCTCGGCGCGGCCCAGTTGCAGCAGTCGTTCAATGCGCCGACCGAGATCACTGAGCGTGGTGACAATCCTGAGTGCGCGCGACCGTTCGGGACTGCCCGCAAGAGCACTTGCGATGAGTTCGGCTTGCGCGCGGGCGGCGGCGATTGGATTGCGTAGCTCGTGTGCACAGTTGGATGAAAAGGCTCGCTCTGCATCGAGCGCGCCTTCCAGGCGTCCCAACAATCGGTTTGTATCGGAAACGATGGGCCGCAGTTCTTCGGGCACACCCTGGTCTTCGATTTTTTCGAGGAAGCGTCCATTCCGGTCGCGGATCTGTCGGGCGATATCCTCAATGGGTTGTGTGACCCAGCGCACCGAGCGCCAGACAATGACGGCGCCGATCAGCAGCAGACCCAAAAACGGCAGCAAGAAACCTGCCAGCATCCCGAGCAGGGCCTCCCGACGCTCCTCCGGTTCTTCCGCAACCTGCACGGCCGTTTTTCCGTTACTTGCCATCAGAGTGAAGTAATGCGTGCCGTCCTTGCTATTGAAGCCAGGCCTTAGAGGAGTTGGGAACGCGCCGGGGGGCGCATTGCTGGAGGATCGCAGAACGACTCCATCGATGTCGCGGATCTGATAAGACATGTACTTGGCGCGTTCTTTTGATAGCACCGCGTTCTCCAGTGAGCGTATAGTATCGCCATTGGTCGAGTTCTCTTTTGTCGAATTGAGCGCCAACAAGATATGCGCGGTTTCCTCCAGCGCACTGTCGAAGACCTCGTCGGTCTCTTCGCTGAGAACCGCAATGGTGATAGCCGCCCCGGACATCCAAAGGGCAGCGAGCAACCCAATCATGTTGCGAAGCATACTGCGCCTGATGCTCCACGACTTCATCGCTGTTCCTGAAGCCGGTAGCCAAGTCCTCGCATAGTAATGATCAAGTCGCGGCCGAGCTTGCGGCGCAGCCGGCTAACATAGACTTCCACTGTGTTGCTCTCGACCTCAGTTCCAAAGTCGTAGAGGGCTACCTCGAGCTGTGTCTTCGACACTATCGCGCCTGGCCGATCTGCAAGACGTATGAGCAGCGCCCACTCGCGTCCCGTCAATGGAACCTCCGAACCCTGAACCCATAATTGATGCGAGACCTTGTCAATTACGATATCGCCTATGGCAATCGTGGGAACTGGATTACCGATATAGCGTCGCTGAACGGCCTCTATGCGGGCTGCGAGCTCGCCGAGATCGAACGGCTTGACGATGTAGTCGTCCGCACCCGCGTTGAGGCCGGCGACCCGGTCGCTGATCTGATCTTGTGCCGTGATTATCATAACTGGTCGCCGGTCACCGTTCTTGCGTAGACTTGCCAGAAAGTCGATCCCGCGCCCGTCGGGAAGGCGGAGGTCGAGCAGTACGAGACCATAATCTGTCGACCGCACCGCTGCCCCAGCGGTGTCGAGACATTGCATCCAATCGACGGCATGGCCAGCCCGCGTGAGGTGCGTGCGTATGGCGTCTCCCAGTCCAAGTTCATCTTCGATCAGCAGAATGCGCATGGTTGATCTCTTGGCTCGGCCGTCGCGCTTTTCGGGGGGTCCCTAGAACCTGAAGGAGAAATCGGGGCCAACCATTCAGGTTGGTTTCAGGTCGCAGGCTTAGATCCCTCGCAGTGGTTGTTCCACCCGCTGCGGCGTCAGTACGGTAGAGGAATTGACTTGCTCGACCGTTGTCTCCGTCCTGAAGCGCTCACGCTGATCGTTGCGGCATTCATACTACTCGTCCTGAACGCTTCGTTCTGGCGTCAGCTATTCCATGCCGTCAATCCTGCGACCACATACGAATGGCTGTGCCTGGGCGCTGTTTTCGTCGTTCTCCTCGTCACCTATAATGCCATTCTGACACTTTTCGATTTCCTGCGAGCGTTCAACCGTTCGCCCTGGTGCTTCTGGTCCTGGGGACTGCGGCAGCCTATTTCATTGGTGAATATGGCATCGTCATCGACGCGTCCATGCTGCAGAATGTGGCGGAGACGAACCCGTCTGAGGCGAGGGATGTCCTGACGCCGAAGCTCGTCACCTTCATGCTTGGACTAGGCGTCTCGCCGGCCCGTCCCCAGCTCGTCACAGCCAGAGTCCGCTGACCGACGTGATCCGGTCATGCCAAAGCGCTAATCCGCCTACAGAAAAATGGAGCCGGCCAATGTCTGAAAACTCTGCCGCTCGGCGATCTTACAATTCGCTCCGCTTGACGGCCGGCAGCGCGCGGTAACATTGGCTGCTGTCGCTAGCATGATGCAAAGTCGTGCATCGCTTATAGCGAAAGCACGAGAAAGTTGTGCTAGCAATCAATGTCGCGCCCGAACCATGGCTAGCACGCTATCCGATAGTCAAAACCGTCTGACATTCATTGGTAGCAGTCGGGCGCGAGATAGCAATCTAGCCGTCCTCATCTTTACGTGGTCC
Organism: Hyphomicrobium sp.; assembly: GCA_046160845.1. GTDB lineage: Bacteria > Pseudomonadota > Alphaproteobacteria > Rhizobiales > Hyphomicrobiaceae > Hyphomicrobium_B. The sequence continues at coordinate 15,657 of JBJXHD010000014.1, read as the reverse complement.
GTGAAATTCCCTGGCGCATGCGCAAGCAGACGTGCGGTTGCATTCGCATTTGCTTGCCCCTCGCTCCCAGCTGCGAGGAGCCGCGCCGCGACTTCGGACGCGTTCGATAGCCCGCAGCGACGCGAGGACTATCGTGACGTGTTCGAAAAGCGGCGCACCGCGCGTTCTAGCCCCCCGACGTCGGCGCCCGCAAAACAAGGAGGCGGTACTCCGCCGACTATGTTTTTGCGAGGCAGCCCGACCCAACGCCGGCACCGAGGACTTAGAGAAACAGGGAAGCAATTTTGCTGACCTTGTTTCTCAAGGCCGAGGCCGCCAGTCCCGCACTGTCTACCGCTGTACTCAGCGGTATTGCGGGATGGCGGCGTTGGGTCGGGCTGCGCAGCGGACCGACGTCGGGGGGCTATCTTGTTTGCGCGCAAGGACATTTGTCCGCCGCGCTCATTCGCGCGGTCTACAAACCGAGCGCAGGGGCTTTTGTAGGGGTCGTTCTATCGGACATGTTCGATACTTCGTATCGCGACGTGTTCGACTAGGACGGTGCTGAGAAGCAGGGAGCGAGGGGCAGGCTCAAGATTTGCGCTTGATCAGTCGTTCGGTGATATCGCGCTTGCCGTGCAGCACGCGCAGCAACGTCGCCGTGTCGTCGACAACGTTGAAGTCGTAGATGAGAAGATAGGGATAGACGAGCGCAATGCGCGCGTCAGACCCGAGAGCAGGTCGAGGGGTACCGTGGCCAGGGAAGTCGGCCATGCGCTCGATCGCTTGAACGAAACGCTCACTGTATGCGACCGCCGTACTTCGTCCCGCTTCGCGCTGCAGGTAGGCTAGAATTTCGCCGATGTCGCCTTCGGCGTCAGTGGCGACGACGATGCGCATCATGCAGACTTGAGGTTTGCAATCCGGTGCCGCAGGCGGGCGAGCACCGCTTCGCCGGTCGATACGTCGCCGCGAGCGACGGAGGCGCGCGCTTCGTCGACGTAGGGCTTGGCCCACGCCAGATCGTCATTGGAAATCGTCATCATATCGGCGACGGCGCTGCGCACGGCGTCATCGACAGATGGGAGGCGGCCTTCCGCGACCTGGGCTTCGAGCCAGGCTTCTTGCGCAGAAGTGAGTTCGACGATCGTGCTCATCGCCAGAGCATACCACATACCGACTAGATGGGCGACTACGCGAGGTTGAGGGAGAAAGAGCGCGTGTTGAACGTCGCACAATATCTGATTTACGACATGACAGGCGAAATTTGGCTCAACAAAGCCCTAGAATTTGGCCGTCTCTTGACTTCATGGATTTTCGTTTTCTTATAAGTGCATCCCACCTGGATATTTTTTATATGAGTATTCTTGAATGCGTATTCTTATATAGAGAGAAGTGCCAATTTGGCATCGCTGGATCGGCAATTTTGGCATCTCTGGAAGTGCCAAATTGGCACTTCAGGCCGTGCCGGTCTTGTTGCCCTTCTTCGATGGCTGCAGGAACAGCTGATAGAGATTGGTCTGACCGAGACCTCGACGTTTGACGGCGATGTAGCCCGCGCGCTCGAGCTCCGCCATGAAGCGGATGACGCTTCGCTTCCCTGCTCCCATGTCGTCCGCCAGGCGCACCTGTCCGGGAAAGCAGTAGTCGTTCTGCCACGCGTAATGAAGCAGCATGGTGTAAGCCAGCTTGGCGCCGGGCGAGATAAGTTCCGACTTGAGGATTGCGTTCGGAACTTGAGTGAAGCCTAAACGCGTGACTGGATCGGCACCGACGATCTCGATGTTGCGCTGGACGTGAGCAAGTTGGCCGGCGATGTGCTGCATAGACCTTGCTTGCAATTATAGGCCCTGCTTCTCTGCCCTTTTGCGTTTATCAACAGCCCGGCGTCACGCGACGTTGTGTTGCTGGTCGTCGTGGCGCGGTTCGCGCCGGATCGGTCCCAGAAGCGGCGTCAGCATCTCCTGCAGGCCGCGGACCAGGATGTTGGTTTCGCGATCGCGCTCGATGAGTGAGTCGATGGTTTTGTCTTTGCGGTCGATCTGCTCACGAAGAAAATCATTTTCGTCTTCTAGCCGTTGCATCACGCGCGCGGCGGCAACGTCGTTAGCACGCTGCACGTCGTCATCCATGCGACCTGTCGCGACATGTTGCGGCTCGTCGCTGTCTGTCGCACGCGTGTGATCGGGTGCATCGTGGCTTTGTTGCGGGGCGACACCTGTCGCGGCAGGTCGCGACACGTCGCGACCTGTCGTGCGCTCGGTGAAGGCGATGACCTCGTTAATTTGCGCAATGTGGCGGGCGACAGAGTATGGCGCGACAAAGTACTTGTCGCCGAGTGTCGTCGCTATCTTTTGGGCATCAAGATGCCCGCTAGCACAGTAGCGTTGCAGCGTTCTGATTGTGCGCGGGTGACCGGCAGTATGATAGCGTTCGGCCACCTCTTCGATCGTGAGTGTGAAGTCGCGGTCTGTCGCGGCTAGCCGCGGCTGGTCGCGCTGGATGTCCTCGCTGTCAGGCATGCTGGCATTCTAGCAGTCGCCGTCTATGTGCCTGCTTCGTTATCCCCACAACTGAACGCAAGAGCCCGTCCGAGCACCGGTTCGTCTGCTACCCATGTGCTACCCAGAGCAGATTTTGAGAAGGGAACGTAAGGCCTAAGTATTTGAAAGAATTGGTCGGAGCGAGAGGATTTGAACCTCCGACCCCCAGTCCCCCAGACTGGTGCGCTAACCAGGCTGCGCTACGCTCCGAAACTCAAGATCCTTCAGTCGATAGTCGTTGAATGCGGCGTCCCATTTCCAACGACTTTATGACCGTGTTGGCAGAGGCCGCATGCGCCTGACTGCCCGACGCTGCCGCCGACGATGGCGTTTGACTACCTGCAGGCCTGGGGACGGTCAAGGCCAATCGACGCCGCTCCCTGCGCGTGCGCCCTGTGTGAACCCCCGGAGCCATCGCTCGCTCGAAGTCGCGCGCCAAATGACGCGCGCCGCCATCACCGCGCCGCACGCGACTTCTTGACAGCGACGTCCCCATCCATGGTCGATGACCCCGTCAACAATGAACGAACGGCTTCAAGTTCGCGGACCGCGGCGGCGATAACATCTTTGACCGAAGCCGTCTTCGCGGCCGCCTTGGACTCAATGGCCGACGGTGCGGGACTCTCAGCCGTAGGCGCCGGCGCACGCCCGCGCTTTTTCTTGCCGCCTTCCGCCTTGGCGGCGGCAAGCGCTGCGCGCGAAGCGCTCTTCACCTGATCGATGCCCTGCTCGCGCAAAATCTTCTGCACGCCCTTGATGGTATAGCCTTCGGCATGAAGCAGATGCCGGATGCCGCGCAGCAGTTCGAGATCTTCGGGCCGATAGTATCGTCGCCCGCCACCACGTTTCATCGGCCGGATCTGCGGAAATTTCCCTTCCCAGAAACGCAAGACGTGTTTGGGCACACCGAGTTCGTCGGCGACTTCGCCGATCGTGCGAAAGGCTTCCGCTGACTTGTTCATATCCGTTGACCGTCCCGAAAAAAAATGCGGGGGCGCCAACACTGACGCCAGCTAATCAGAAAAGAAAATAAGCGGCGAGTCGCTGTGGCCTATGCGCCCGGGCGCTTGCCATGACCTTTGTTGATCCGATCCTTCATGATGTTTGAAGGTCGAAACACCAGGACTCGACGCGGCGTGATCGGTACTTCCTGTCCGGTCTTCGGGTTGCGGCCGACGCGCTGGCCCTTCTGACGAATGCCGAACGAACCGAATGACGAAAGCTTCACGGCATCGCCGCCGGCAAGGCTGCCGGAGATCTCATCGAGCACCAGTTCGACGAGATCCTGACTTTCATTGCGGGGCAGACCAACTTTCTCGACGACGGCCTCCGCCAAATCAGCGCGCGTCAAAGTTTTGCCGCTCATTCCATCCTCCCCAGCTGCCGGATGACGATTTTTGCCTGATGCTAGCGAGCGCGATCGCTGCGGTCAACGCTTCCCAGCGACAACCGACTGAAATAACATAAGATTCACGTGCTGCGGCGCACCACGGATTGCGACGTGCGTCGCAAATCGCGATCCGCTACCACCGCGCGAGCACCGCGCCCCACGTAAACCCACCGCCCATCGCCTCCATCAGCACCAGGCTGCCCTCCTTGATGCGATGATTTTCGAAGGCGTGATTGAGCGCCAGCGGGATCGACGCGGCCGAGGTGTTGCCGTGCTTATCCAGAGTCATCACGATTTTTTCCGGTGCGACGCCCAGCTTCTTGGCGATGCCGTCGAGGATGCGCTTGTTCGCCTGATGTGGAACGTAGAGATCGATCTCGTCGGCGGCGTAGCCGGTCTCGACAAGCGTTTCTTCGATGACCCCGGAAATCTTCTGGACCGCATGGCGGAAGACCTCGCGGCCGTTCATGCGCAGATGCCCCACGGTTTTCGTCGAGCCCGGCCCTCCGTCGACGTACAGCATGTCTTCGTAACGGCCGTCGGAGCGGATGCGCGTTGCGAGGATGCCCCTGTCGGCGCGACCGGCGTGCTGCGGCTGCGCTTCTAGCACGACCGCCCCGGCGCCGTCTCCAAAAAGCACGCAGGTGCTGCGGTCCGACCAATCGAGAATCCGAGAGAATGTCTCGGCGCCGATCACCAGCGCCCGCTTGAACTGCCCGGTCTTGAGGAAATTATCGGCGATGGTCAGCGCATAGATGAAGCCCGAGCATACGGCCTGCACATCGAACGCGGCGCCCTTCGTCACGCCCAGCATGGATTGTATCTTCACCGCCGTCGCCGGAAACGTCCGATCCGGCGTCGCCGTCGCGCAAATCACCAGATCGATCTCGACCGGATCAATGCCGGCGCGGACCAGTGCCTGTTTGGCCGCCGCTGCGCCGAGGTCGGAAGTGAGCTCATTGTCGCCGGCAATGTGCCGCTGATGGATCCCGGAACGTTCCTTGATCCAGTCATCAGTCGTGTCGACGATCTTCGAGATGTCGTCGTTGGTCATGATGCGCGCCGGGAGATGGGCGCCGACGCTGCGAATGACCGAGCGGAGCGTCGCCACGATCAAGCCTTCCTGATGTCTGCGGCGGACCGCAACGCGCTCGCGCTTTCGAGATCGTTCGCATCCGCGCGCGATGCAGCGGCCAGTTTCGGATGAAATGTCGCGATGTCGGACGCGAGTCTGGCGATCAGACCCGAGTCAGCCATCTCATAGGCAAGGTCGACGGCGCTCGCAAAACCGTAGGCGTCCGTTCCTCCATGGCTCTTCACAGCAATTCCGTTGAGACCAAGGAACGTCCCGCCGTTGACTCGCCGAGGATCCATTTTTTCTTTCAGCACGCCAAATCCGCCGCGCGCCAGCCAGGCGCCGAGCTTGGTGACCGGCGAACTCATCATCGCGCCTTTGAGATACTCGCCGATCTGCCGCGCCGTGCCTTCCGCAGTCTTCAACGCAATGTTGCCGGCGAAGCCCTCGACCACGACGACATCGACGACGCCCTGACCGATCTGATTGCCTTCGACAAAGCCTTTGTAATCGAGCGGTAGAGGCACGGCCTTCAACATGGCGTGTGCAGCTTTTACATCCTCGTTGCCTTTGACCTCTTCGGTCCCGACGTTCAACAATCCGACGGAGGGCCTCTCGACATGAAAAACGGCGCGCGCCATCGCCGCGCCCATCAGTGAGAAATCGGCGAGCTGATCGGCTGTCGCGCCGATGTTGGCGCCGACGTCGAGCACGATGCATTCCGAGGCGATCGTCGGCCAACGGGCGGCGATCGCCGGTCGCTCGATGCCGGCGATCGGCCGCAGCACGAGTTTCGCGATCGCCATCAGCGCGCCGGTATTGCCGGCGGAGACGGCCGCGTGCGCTTCACCGCCCTTCACCGCTTCGAGCGCCAGCCACATGCTGGACCCCTTGCCGCGGCGCAAGGCCTGGCTCGGCTTTTCATCCATTGAAATAATCTGATCGGTATGGACGACGCGCGAGGCTTTCGCCAGCGCGGGATGCGGCGCGATCGCCGCCTCGATGCGGGCCTTGTCACCAAAAAATATGAAGGTCAACGAAGGATGGCGCTCGAGTGACAGCGCAGCTCCGGGCCCCACGACTTCAGGCCCGTGGTCGCCGCCCATGGCGTCCAGCGCGATCGTCTTTGGGCTCGCCATCGCGTTGCTTGCCTTGCAAAGTCGCCCTTCGCTCAGCACAGCGCGCAGGGCCCGTGAATTGAGCCCGATCAGGCTCCCAAATCGGGCTGGACCATAGCCGTTTGAGGCGCCGAAACAAGGACTAAAGCCGACCCGCGGGCGCCTGCAGCTGCGCGTTATAGCCTCGCCTGTGGAAGACGCTTCAGTCCTTGGTTTTAAGCCGCGCCAGGGCAGCGAACGGACTCGCTTTCTCTGGCTCGCCGGCCTGCGGGTCCTGCCACGCAAAGTCGGCGTCACCCTTGCGCGGATACGGATCGAGCGCCGCCGACAGCGTCTCGAACACGATACGGCCGACGGGGATTTCACCGCGTTCGAGCGGCTCGACGTCGCGCCCTTCGAGAACGCGCGCATCCTGACCAGACTCGTTGGCGCGAACGTCGGGCCAGAACTCGACGTCGAAGCTTTCGTCCAGCGAATCTGCCACCGGCTCCAGCGTGACGATGCAGGGCTGCGCCACGTCCGCCGCCATGCGGCCCTGAAGACGATACCCGCCGCCCGCAAGGCGTTCGATGCGATACTCGGCTTTCAAGTTCGACGCTTCGAGAAGTCCCAGCGCCTTGGCAGTAGCGGCGCATTCGTCGTCCGAAGCCGTACGTTCGCGCTTCAGTCCGCCTTCGGGGATATCGGCGATCGCTTGCGACCAGCTGAGCGGCTGCAGCGATGGCGTCGTCATGCGCGACTCCGAATGACGGTTGAGATCCAGCCTGCGTCGGCACCCGGCTCGAACACATCGCGCGCAGTCTTGCCGACAAGCGCCTTTAGCGCGACGCGCACATAGTCCCCGAGCACCGCCGCATGCGGCGCGACTTCGGCCGCGCCCCAGACGTGCTTCGACAACGCGAGCGACAGCGCCGTAGCATCTTGTGCGACAAGCGCCGCGCGATAGTCGCCCGATCGCTCGTAGAACCCCGCCGCCGCGCGTTTCACTTTCTTCGGCACGGTCAAATCGCCGACCCCCATCTCGCGCAAGCAATCGTCCATGTCCGTGACGAATGCTTCAATCGTCAGCCGCGGCACGGCGTCGAGGCCCCGATCAGCGGCGTCAGGCGTCCGACGCAACGCTTCGAGCGCCAGGAACAGATGAATCGCCACCATTTCGAAGCGGCCCTCTGTGGTGTCGGCGACGCCAAGGTCGCGATAAAATTCGGGCTGTCGAGCCGCGGCCACGACCCTGCCATAAAGCTCCCTTGCTGTCTCAGCGGCGTCATCCCGGCCGCTCAACCACCCCAGCATCGCGTTGTCTTCCTTGATTTTCTTGCCTTTAGACACCGCGTGCCGGTCGTGAGTCACATCCTCCGCAGTCGACCCGGATTGGAGAAGACTGGGGATGGAGCAACGTCGCGGCGTCGTCGCCGGGCGCCTAGCGTTGCCCGTATTTCGGGCGCAGTCTAAGGCACGGTCATGAAACTAAGAAACGATTCTCGGGAGACAAGCTGACCCATGCACCGGGACCCGTTGAAACATTTGCGCAGCGACCGAACCGTCACCACGATGTGCGTGCTCGCCTGCCTGCTCGCGCTCGGCGGCTGCAGCGAAACGCTGACCAAACACGGCACGCAGTTCCGCGCCACCGACTTGCAGGCGATCCAGCCCGGCATGAGCCAGGATCAAGTCAAAACCTCGCTCGGCACGCCCTCGACCAGCGCCGTCGTCGGCGACGGCAACGCCTACTATTACATATCGAGCACGATGGGCCAGACATCGTTCTTCACGCCGACCGAAAAGGACCGCCAAGTCGTCGCTGTCTACTTCGACCAGGGCGGCACAGTCCAGAATATCGCCAACTACGGCTTGAAGGACGGCAAGGTGTTCGACTTCATCAGCCGCAAGACGCCGGCGCCGGGCGCCAAGGACGAAGGCCTGGTCAAGGGCCTGTTCAAGAACCTCGGCACCAAGCAGATCTTCGGCAACGACGGCTACTAATATTCGTCGCGCCTTGGCGGCGTTCACCCACGCTGCAAAACAAAGAAGGCCTCGGAATTTCCTCCGAGGCCTTCTTCTTTTCGAACGGAGCGCCTTGCCTACCCTTGCGCCAGCACCGCGAGCAGCAGCAGCGCAACGATATTCGTGATCTTGATCGCCGGGTTAACGGCAGGACCGGCCGTATCCTTGTAGGGATCGCCGACCGTGTCGCCCGTCACCGACGCCTTGTGCGCCTCCGAGCCCTTCATGTGCTTGACGCCGTCCTTGTCGACGAAGCCGTCCTCGAACGACTTCTTGGCGTTGTCCCAGGCGCCGCCGCCCGACGTCATCGAGATAGCGACGAAGATGCCGGTGACGATGACGCCAAGCAGCATCGCGCCGACCGCCGAGAACGCCGCGCCCTTGCCGGCGATCGCGTTGATGACGAAGAACAGCACGATCGGCGACAGCACCGGCAACAGCGAAGGCACCACCATTTCCTTGATCGCAGCCTTCGTCAGCAGATCGACGGCGCGGGCGTAGTCGGGCTTCGATGTGCCCTTCATGATGCCCGGGTCCGCCTTGAACTGGCGGCGCACTTCTTCGACGATCGAGCCGGCCGCTCGGCCAACCGCCGTCATGCCCATGCCGCCGAACAGGTACGGAATGAGCCCGCCAAGCAGCAAGCCGGCGACGACATAAGGGTTGTCGAGGCCGAAGTTGATCTCGACGCCCTTGAAGAATTGGTACGACGTCGCGCCGTCCTTGTTGGCCTCTGCAATGAAGTGCTGCAGATCGTAGTTATACGCCGCGAATAGCACCAACGCGCCGAGACCGGCCGAGCCGATCGCGTAGCCCTTCGTCACGGCCTTTGTCGTATTGCCGACCGCGTCGAGCGCGTCGGTCGAGCGGCGCACTTCCTTCGGCAGACCGGCCATTTCGGCGATGCCGCCGGCGTTGTCCGTCACCGGACCGAACGCGTCCAGCGCCACGATCATGCCGGCGAGGCCGAGCATCGTCGTCGTGGCGATCGCCGTGCCGAACAGACCGCTCAGATTGTAAGTCAGCAGGATGCTGGCGACGATGGCGAGTGTCGGCAGCGCCGTCGCTTCGAGCGACACGGCGAGGCCCTGGATCACGTTCGTGCCGTGACCCGTCACCGACGCCTGGCTGATCGATTGCACCGGGCGATAGCCGATGCCCGTGTAGTATTCGGTGATCCAGACGATCAGACCCGTGAGGCCAAGACCGACCAATCCACAGTAGAACAGATTGAGACCCGTGATCGGCTGACCGGCCGCCGTGCCGACCTCACCGAAGCCGCCAAGCACGTACTCGGTCGCCGCGTAAAGTCCAGCAATCGACAAGACGGCCGATGCGATGACGCCGCGATACAGCGCCCCCATGATCGAGCCGTTGGCGCCGAGCTTCACGAAGAACGTGCCGATGATCGACGTGACGATGCACGCCGCGCAGATCGCCAGCGGATACAGCATCAGATTGGCGAGCCCGGCCTGACCGGCGAAGAAGATCGCCGCCAGCACCATCGTCGCAACGACGGTCACCGCGTAGGTTTCGAACAGGTCCGCCGCCATGCCGGCGCAGTCGCCGACATTGTCGCCGACGTTGTCGGCGATGGTCGCGGGATTGCGCGGATCGTCTTCCGGAATTCCGGCTTCGACCTTGCCCACGAGATCGCCGCCGACGTCGGCGCCCTTGGTGAAGATACCGCCGCCCAATCGCGCGAAGATCGAAATCAGCGACGCGCCGAAGCCGAGCGCGACGAGCGCGTCGACGACCTGCCGGTTGCCCGGCTCAAGCCCAAGCGGCCCGATCAGAATGCCGTAGTACACCGCGACGCCGAGCAGCGCCAAACCGGCGACCAGCATTCCCGTAATGGCGCCGGCCTTGAACGCGATGTCGAGGCCCTTGGCCAGCGACTGCGTCGCTGCCTGCGCCGTGCGCACGTTGGCGCGCACCGACACGTTCATGCCGATGTAACCGGCCAGGCCCGACAGCACCGCGCCGATCAAGAATCCGATTGCGACCAGAGGTCCAAGCAGCACGTACGCGAGCACGAAGATCACCGCGCCGACCATGGCGATGGTTCGATACTGCCGGTTGAGATAGGCCTGCGCGCCCTCGCGAATGGCGCCGGCGATTTCCTGCATGCGTGCGTTGCCCGCGTCCGCCGCCATGACCGAATTCGACGTGAAGACCGCGTAAAGGATGGACAACGCCCCGCAGGCGATGATCCCCCAAAGTGTATGGCTCATGGAGTGGCCCCTTTAGACCGATTTTTGTGCTGACGGACGAACCCGTCGGAATGACGCGTCGTCGACTCGCCCCCTCCCCTGGAGTGCTGGGGCGAGAGTCGCGGCGGACCATGCCAAAAGAGCCCCCGCGTTGCAACACGATCACAATGGTCCATTGGCGCCAGTAAAGCGGCCCGGCAGCGGTTTCCCGCTCCGGGCCGTAAAGTCGCGACATTTAGGCCGGGCCTTAACTGAGTTGGTCAGTTCCCGGACTATTGAAGGTTACCAGTGATTCCGCCACCGGCGGTGGTGACGCCGGCGATAGTACGGCCGATAGCCGCTGTAGTAGTACGGCCGATAGTAATGACGGCGATAGCCGTAGTTGGGATAGCCGTAGAAGCCGTAGATGCCCGGATAGCCGAACCCGAGAGATAGGCCGCGACCGCGGCGCCAGCCGCGATGGCGACGATAGGAACGGACCTGATCAACCTGCGACGGAACCGTGACGCCGGCGTTCGGCTTCACGGCGAGACCGGCAGCGGCGTTCGCAGAGGCCGGGCCAGCGCCAGCAAGAGCAACGCCGCCAACCATGGCAAGCGCCATTAGCAGTTTACGCATTGTGATGTCTCCTAAAGCGTCCGCAGCGCGGACGATTTTCCCGAGTCTTTGAGTCAACGCCTTGACAGCGTTTTGGATGATCTCATTACGCGCGAGACCATCGAATGGTTGCATAGGAACGGCGCCAGGATGAACCTCAGATGAATGCTTTGCGGCGTCCGGCCACGGCGATCGCAGCACCATAAAAACGCGATGCGCCGAAATCGGCGCTCCGCGCGACGGCGCGACGCCTGTTGCGCGCCGATCGCGCGTTGCTATAAGCGCAGCGCGCAGTGATCTCCGCCACAATCCAACGCGCGCGGCGGCCAGGACGGAGTTCGACGTGAACATCGAAACAGCGATCGACCAGGCGCAAGGCGGCGCGGCCATCGACAATCTCGCCTCCGCATTCGGTATCCCACGCGACAAGGCCGCGGCGGCGGCGTCCGCGATACTGGAAGCTCTGTCGCTCCGCGTCGAGCGCAACACGCTGTCGCGCGGCGGCGTCGCCGACCTCGTCTCGCTGCTCGGAGATTCTTCTGCTGGACGCGCTCTGGACGATCCGCAGGGGCTTGCGTCCCCCGCAATCGCCGACGTCGGCAACGGCGTGCTGGACGTACTGATCGGCGACAAGCACATCAGCCGCGGCATCGCCGGACGAGCAGCCAACCAGAGCGGCCTGGACGCTGACGTCGTCAAGCGCATGCTGCCGGCGATGGCGAGTTTGTTCGTCGGTGGCTTGCAGCGCGAGGCGGCGCCCTTGCTCTCCGAAAAACTTAAGGCGTTCCCAGGGATCGGCGATTTGCTGCCGATGCCGGGTGAACCCCTCTCGCCCGCCAAGCAATCGGACGACGAGCCAGCGACGCCTTCAACGCGATTTCCCCGGCCATCCGGTGGCAGCGGCGGCGGCATGGGCGGGGCGACCAGCGGCGACGTGATCCTGCCGATGCCACGCGACATGCCGCCCCGGTCGCCGCGGCGGACGCCTTATGATGATATCTCCGACGACGTGCGCAAAGGCGGGGGAAGCGTTCCGAGCGGTGGATCGCTCGGCGGTCTGATCCGCCAGATCATCGGCGGCCTGCTCGGGTTCGGCAATCGCGGGCTATTGAGCTCGCTGATCTACCTGCTGCTCACGAAGTTCGGAATGACGATCCTTCGGCGCATTTTGGGCGGCGTCCTCGGCCGGCGCTGAGTCAAGGCGGCAGGCTACTTCGCCGCCACGACCGAGATCTCGACCAGCATGCGCGGGTCGATCAGTTTGGCTTCGACGCAAGCTCGCGCCGGAGCATCCTTGCCGCCAAGCCACACGCTCCACGACGTATTCATGCCGTCGCGATGGCGAATATCGTTCAGCCAGACGGTCGCCTGCACGACTTTCGATTTGTCCGTCCCGCAGAGCGCCAAAAGGCGATCAATCTCGGCCAGCACTTCCGCCGTCTGCCCCGCTACGTCGCGCGTGAGATCGGTCGGAATGACTCCGGCGGTGAAGACGAGGCCGTTGGCCTCCGTCACCTTCGAATAGATGGCGGACGACTCGTGGCGAACGATCGGCATAGGGACCCCCAAAGCTGCGACGGCTGACCTCTTAGCAGCGCTCGCCCCCGAGAAACAGCCGCAAAAAGCCGCGCTTGAGAACGCGGCGCCCAGCATCTCACCACCATGATTGCGAGCCTTGGACTGGCGCGATACACGGGGTTGTAGTCCTTCAACCCAGGCCCAGCGCAGAATGCTCACGCGTTCCACCATTCACGTCATCGGCGCAGGCCTCGCGGGTTCGGAAGCCGCACACCAGATCGCCCGCGCCGGTGTTCCCGTCGTGCTGCATGAAATGCGCCCCGCGCGCATGACCGAAGCTCATCACACCGGGCAATGCGCCGAACTCGTCTGCTCCAACTCTTTGCGGTCCGACGACTGGGAACACAACGCCGTCGGTCTGCTGCACGAAGAAATGCGCCGCTGTGGGTCCCTCATTCTCGCGGCAGCCGACCGCACCAAACTTCCCGCCGGCGGCGCGCTCGCCGTCGATCGCGAGGCGTTCGCGGCCGACGTCACGGCGGCGATCCGCGCCAACCCGCTCATCAGCTTTGCAGCTGGCGAAATCGACGGCCTCCCGCCAAGCGATTGGTCGAGCGTCATCGTCGCCACGGGACCGCTGACCTCGCCGGGGCTCGGCGCAGCCATCGCCGATCTGACCGGCGAAGGCTCGCTGGCCTTCTTCGACGCCATCGCGCCCGTCATCCATCGCGACAGCATCGACACGAATGTCGCCTGGTTCCAATCGCGCTACGACAAGACAGGCCCGGCCGGCACCGGCGCTGATTATCTCAACTGCCCGATGAATAAAGCTGAGTACGAAACCTTCATCGACGCGCTGCTCGCCGGCGAGAAAACCGTTTTCAAGGATTGGGAAGCGACCACGCCCTACTTCGACGGCTGCCTGCCGATCGAAGTCATGGCTGAGCGCGGCCGCGACACGCTGCGCTATGGCCCGATGAAGCCCGTCGGCCTCGACGATCCGCGCACCGGCCGCTGGCCCTACGCCATCGTGCAGCTGCGCCAGGACAACGCCCTCGGCACGCTCTGGAACATGGTCGGCTTTCAGACCAAGTTGAAACACGCCGAGCAGGCCCGCATCTTCCGCACCATTCCCGGCCTCGCCAACGCCGAGTTCGCGCGCCTCGGCGGCCTGCACCGCAACACCTATCTCAATTCGCCGAAACTTCTTGACGGCGCCCTGCGCTTGACGGCCGAGCCGCGCCTGCGCTTCGCCGGCCAGATCACCGGCGTCGAGGGCTACGTCGAAAGCGCGGCGATCGGCCTGCTCGCCGGCCGCTTCGCCGCCGCCGAGGCCCTCGGCGCGCCGATTGTCAGGCCGCCCGCAACAACGGCGCTCGGCGCGCTGTTGGCGCACATCACCGGCGGGCACGTCATCTCCAACGACGCGGATCGCGGCGCCGCGCGTTCGTTCCAGCCGATGAACATCAACTACGGTCTTATTCCTGACCTGCCTTCGGCGCCGACGCACGACGCCAGCGGCAAGAAGCTCAAAGGCCCAGAACGCGGCCGGGCCAAGAAGCAGGCGCAATCGCGCCGCGCGCTCGTCGACCTTCAGAACTGGCTCGATCAAGCCGGTCAACTGTCTTCCGCTGCATGATCGCCTGTCGCTTAGGGAGTCGTCGCTGCGTCGCCCTGCGGTGACGCGACCTCGCCCGACGGCGGCGCGAACGGTCGACGGCCCTCAGCCGCCGTCGGCGCATCCAACGGAGCGCTTTCGACCGGCGCCGCAGGACTCAAGTCAGCATCTACCGGAGGAGCGCCAGCAACAGGCTCGTCACTCTTGGCCGCGTCGCTTGGCGGCGGCCCAACAACCGGCTCTGATGGCGCCGCATCAGGCACGCGCACCTGCAATTTGATGTCGGGGATCGCGACGCCCGGTTCCTCGACCGGCGGCGGCGTTGCGGCGAACTCGTCCGCAGCCGATTCCGGATCCGGCCCCTGACCGTACTTCTGCAGCACGACGCGCGCCTTGTCCGCAACGGCGTCGGCGATCGCCGCCTGGCCTTCGGCGGTCGGATGAAACGCGCCCGAGTACGTCGCCGCCAACAACAGCTGGAACGACGCCAGCGCGTCGAGCTTCAGCACCTTCTGCAGCAGCGACTGCGCGACGTGAAAATTTCCGGTCATGAAGCCGTCATTAGGCGTGCGGAACCAGCGCTCACGGCTAGCGTAGGCGCGGTAGTCGGCCGGGTTGTAGGGCTTCCAGACGCCCTCGATCTTCCGAGGCAAGCGTAAATCGTCCTGGATGCTCGCGCCGTCTTCGGCCTCGCCCGAGCAAATGCCGCGATTGATGAAGGCGCGCCGGTGGTTTTCGACGAACGTCCAGCCATAGCGTTCGGCGCTTTCGCGCATTTCGCGGTGCAGCTTGTCGCCGATCCACGCGCCCTCGCGCAGCTTCTGCTCGCTGAGCTCGAAGTCCGAGACGACCTCCATGCCGGCATGACCGTCCTTGCAGGTCTCGCTGCCGTCACCCGCCAGCGCCATGCCCGGATAGCCGACCAGCACGACGCGGTCGCTTTCCTGCCACGGCACATAAAGGATGCCGTGAAACGCCCGGTTCAGCGACTTGTATTTAGCGTCGAGGCGTTCGAGCTGCGCGCTGGCTTCCGCCTGTCCATGCACCTCGCCGAACCAGCCGCCGAGCTTGCGCAGGCTCGATTCATTCGAAAGCACTGCGTTGGCGACGAGCCGCGAAAAGCCGATGTCGTTGCCGCCGATCGACAGCAGAACCAGGTCGATCTTGCGCGCCGACTTTTGTGGGCACTTGCGCAAAACGAGCCCGCCCTTGAGTTCAGGGATGGCGTCGTTGATGTGATACGCCTCGGGAAGATCGAGCGGCTCGGTATCCTTCTTGCCGCACTGCGCTTCCGCGATCGCCGAGATCTGCGACAACACCGGAGGATTGGGCACCCACTCGTTACCTTTGTAGCGCAGGAACAGCCCGAACGTCACTTCCGCGCCCGAACACGCGAGCCCGACGAACGTCACGGCGCGATGCGTATCCTCGACGGCGAGTTCCAGCGCCGCGCGAAACTGATGCGAATACAGCGAGCGATGGCACGCCTGATCCGACCATCGCGCGTTCTCGCCGATGAACGTCTTGTCGCCGATCTGTTTCCAATCGCCCATGCGCGCCGGAAAGCCCGAGAGCGTCGCGCTCAACAGCGACTTCCCATAG
>JBJXHD010000013.1:0-52148 GCA_046160845.1 Hyphomicrobium sp. | reverse complement strand
AGGATGACCGCGGCCGGCCGCAGCGTGGTGGTCTTGCCGCCATCGACCTTGATGAAACGCCACTCGGTTTTGGACAGGTGCATGTCGTAGACGCCAGGCATCAGAGTCACCGACGTTTTCATGGGAGTAAAATTTCCATGCTTCTCGCCAGTTTCGGAATCGAGGATGTTTGCGTTGAATTGCACGCTGGACTCGACCGTCAGCACCCCCGGCTCGATCGTGGTGGTCTCGCCGGGGCGCACCTCGATACCTTTCCAGCTTGCGGGGCCGAACTTCACCTCGTAGATGCCGGCTGGAAGCGTCAATTCCATCTTTGAGCTGTTGAATGCCCCGACCTTCTCGCCCGTCTCCGCGTTATGCACGGCGTGCGACGCAAGCCAAGTCGCCGATGTCGTCTTGAGCTTGCCTGGCTCTGGCTTCGCCGGGAGCTTTACGACCTGTTTCTTGCAGACGTTGAACGCCGACTTGAGCGTATCCGGCAGCTCAGGCCCGATGGGCGCGTCGAAATAGGTGCCGCCCGTCGCCTTCGCTATGGCCTGAAGCTGCCCGCGCGCCGCGGTGTCAACGATGAAGCCGACGGTGTGAGCGGTGATGCCCTTCGCGGCGAGGGCCTTCGCCGCCACCACGGGGTCGCCCTGGCAGGTTTCCTTGCCGTCACTAACGAGGACGATGACGCGCTCCTTGGCGTCAGCGGCGAAATCATTTGCGGCCTGCTCCAGTGAGAAGGCAATCGGCGTGTAGCCCTGAGCCAACGCGGCATCGACCGTCGTCGTGATGGCATCCCCGCTGGCGCCCGCCGGGCCGAACGGCACGGCGAGATTAGTATCCTGGCAATTCTTCTCGGCTCTCGGCGACTGCGCCCCGTAGAGCCTGAGCGACAGCTGCGCCTCGGCGGGAATGAACGAGGCTACGCCCTTGACCGCACGCTGCGCCACTGCCATGCGGGTCTCGCCGTTGGGCAACTTGGCGTTCATGCTGCCCGAGGCGTCGAGGATCAGGAGGACGGAGCGATCGACTGTGTTGCAGTCTTGCGCCACCGCCAGATGCGGCGAGGCAAGAATGCCCGCCAGGATCAACAGTATGGAACGCAGGGACCGCATCGAAGGAATCCGATGCTGACTGGGTTAAAGACCGTCACAGACTATCGTATTGCGATTTGGTTCTCCATTGGCAAAGCAGAACAGCGTTATGCAGCCCATTTTTGATCGTTGCGAAGTCAGCAATGGGTCACAATCTACCTACACCGGCCCAACCAGCCATGTCCGCTTCCATTGTAGGTGCGGGCCGCCTCGCGACGCACATCCTCGCCTTCGAAGGCGACAGCCATGTGGAATGGTTCGAAGGCAACTTCGCCGGCTACGAGGAGGACAAGAAGCGCCGCCTCGGCGACGCGGCCGTCGAGTGGCGCCGCATCAAGTTCAAGAGGTAGTCGGCGATCGCCTCACGGCAGCAGCAACAGCACCGGCAGATAGCCGTGCGCCTGCGCCGTCTCGATCAAGTCGGCGCCAGGAATGGCGAGCGCGAACAGGCAGGCGTCGAGAAATGTCTTGACGACCAGCGCCGGCTTGATGGTCAATTGCTCGGTGTCCCGCCACAGGCGAAATCGCGGCATGAATCGCGCCACGTCGCGGCTGTAGCGCGCCCAATCGTCCGGAAACGCTTTGGCGAGGAACGCCTCCTCCTCGGCAACGACCGTGCGGAATACGGCGGCGGCGATTGCCGTCATCACGATCGCCACGACGATGCTGGCGAATTGCGCGCCAATGCCAAACGCGCCGATCAGCGTGAACACATAGAGCGGATTGCGCACCAGCGAGTAGGGTCCGAGCGTGACCAGCTCGTCCTTCTTGCGCCCGCCGATGTAGAGCGTGCACCACGTGCGACCCGCGATGCACACGAAGATCAAGACCACGCCGAACCACTCGATCGCCTCATAGAGGTCGGGCGCGCGAAAGCGCCAGAAAGAGTCCGCGCAGCACAGCGCCACGACAGTCACGGCCAGAACCGTTGCGAGCACAGCCTTGCGGACCTGTTGCACGCGCTGCAGGTCGGGTGACGACGGATCTCTCGTGGCGGAGGCCATGGGGCGGTGTGAACACGCGAGAGCGGCCATTGCAAGGCCTTTTCATGGACGACGATCGTAGCCGGCCCCTGAGGCCAATTCCGAGGTGAGCGGGGCGCCTTTCGCCGTTGATTGCCACGCACTGCCGTGGCGCCAATGCCGCAAAGCCTTGACGTCTCTGGGCCGGGCTGCTTGCTTTGTTGGCGAGCGGGGGCTCAGTTCAGGGGACACACCCAATGGCGCAACTTGCGCAGCGTCCGCCGCCGGTGCCCGGCGACCATTCATCTCGCGTTGCGATCGAGACGGCCGCGCATGGTGGCGGGCGGCTCACCGCGGTGGTCTCCGCGATCGCGCTGCTGTTTTCGGGTTACAGCCTTTGGGACAGTTCGCTGAAGGGTCCGGACCTCAAAGTCTTCGTGCCCCCCGTCATCCAATACAGCTCTCCCTATCAGAACTCTAATTTTGAAGTGGTCGCCGTCCCCGTGACCATCATCAACGATGGCGGGCGCACAGGCGCCGTGCTGTCGATGACGCTCGAAGCGACGAGCGCAAAGGGCGGCCCGACCAAAAAATTCTACGCCGCCGACTTTGGCCGTTGGACGATGGAGAAGACGCGGGCCAACGCCTACGAGCCGTTCGCGCCGATCTCGCTCGCCGGCAAGGCAAGCCGCACGGAGACCGCATTGTTCTATCCTAAGAGCCCGGAGGAAAAACCGGACCAGCTGATCACCGAGCCGGGCGTCTACAAGTTCAAGCTGATTCTGGACGAGGCCTCGTCATCGGGGCCGCTTGATCGTGTGACGTCGCGGAAGCCGGTTGAAGCCAGCTTTGACATGGAACTTCGGATTTGGGATGCGCGCGCTTTCCAGAACGGAACGATCCCGATGTATTCGACGACGGGCCGTTCGGTCGCGAGCGGCTCATCCGCACCGTGACAAAGGGCGAAGGCGTTCATAGGCGACGATCGGGTCGCGCCATATTCTGTACGATGTCAGTATATAAACTGCTTACATGAAGCGGTTTGTCGTTTTCGCGATGCTTGTCGGACTTGGCGCAACTCCGGCCGTTGGCGAAGGCGGTCCGCCGGAGGCCGATCGCCGCGCGATCCTGGCGATGGCGGGCGATTTCGACGTGACGTTCGATTTTCGTGAGACGCTTTCGCTGCGTTCAGGCTATGAGCTCGCGCCGCCAAAGGCCGCCAAGGGCCGCGAAATTGTCCGCGTCATTGAAGATGAGGGCGGCGATATCACGCTGCAGCACATGCTTGTCGTCGCGCATGACGGCAAGGCGACGACGGTCAAGCACTGGCGTCAGGACTGGCGTTGGCAGCCGACCTCCCTACTCAAATACGCCGCGCGTGGCGCGTGGCGCGTTCGAAATGTCCCTGCCGGCGAAGGCAAGGGACGCTGGTCGCAGACCGTCTGGCAAACCGATGACAGCCCGCGCTACGGCGCGCTCGGCGCGTGGCGCCATGACGGTGGCGCGGCGACGTGGACGTCGGATCGCACGCGCCGTCCGCTGCCGCGTCGCGACGCGACCCGCAATCCGCCCTATGCTTGGTACGACGCCGTCAATCGCCACATCATAACGCCTAACGGGTGGGCGCACGAACAAGAGAACGAAAAGCGCGGCGATCAAGGTGGCGAACCAATCGCGTTCGCGCGCGAATATGGTTTGAACACGTACACGCGCGCTAAGATCGATGACGCATCCGCGGCGGACTCATACTGGTCGACGACGAAAGACTATTGGCGCGAGGTTCGCGGCTTTTGGGACGCAGCGGCCTCGGATGGCGAAATTCGCGTCGCTGAGGAAGCCGACCGCGGCTCCGTCATCGCCGCAGCCCTGATGGACCTCGCGGACGACGTCACGACGGCGAAAATCACGTCTGCGGACGCCGCGGCGAAGGCGAAAGATTTGATCGCCGCCGAAGTCGGGCGTCAGGGCGTCGGCGGACAATAAAGCGCCGCGCCTCCGGATGAAGGCGCGGCGCGCATTGCACGTCATGTTCGCCAATTGACTAGCCGGCGCCATTGTCGGCGGCGGGAAGGCTTTTCACTTCCTGGGCCGACAGCGAGAGCTTCACGCTATCGCCGGCGCCGGCGATCTTGTCCGCCGGCACGATGACCGCGGCGGCGTTCAATCCCGCCTTGCCGCCAGTCGTGACGTGAATTTCGGTCACGGCGCCCGACGGCTCCGATGTCACGCGGTTGACTTCGCCGATCTTGGCGCCGTCCGAGTCGAACACGGCCGCGCCGATGCGCAGATCGCTCGACGTAAGCGAGGTGGCAGAGGGGACGGCAGGCGCTGCGGTTTCGGCTGCGGGCGCAGCGGTTTCGGTTGAGGGCGCACCTTCCGCCGGGACAGCTTCTGCGGCGGCGGGGGCCGCGAGGGGGGTCGGTTCCGCGTTCGCCGTCAGCGCGCCAAGACCCAGTGTCGCGGCAAGCGCGAGAGCGCCCGCGGCGACGGTCAGAGATTTCCGATGCGTCATGTCAGTCTCCGTGGTTGCGTCTTCGTCGTGAGCGCCATGTAGGCGTTCGGCGCTGTCCGACAAGACGCGGGCCGCATGATGCCGGGTCACGTGCGCGTGTGCGGGCCGCGCAGTCGCTGCATGAAGAAAGCACAGGCCAACAATCGCGGGCGTGATTTAAATTGCGGCGCAAAGGCGCAAACGCCGCGATGCGCACGCGCCGACAGGCCATTGCTCAGAGTCGAAGGACGTCGATCAGTAGCGGTTCAAGGCGAGAACCAGCGCACTTGGACTGTTGCCGTTATTGGCGATGTAATCCTGGAACAGGCTGTTGATGTAGCTGGTCGCCCACACTCCGATCACCTGCGCGTCGCGGACCTTCAACGCGCCGCCCGAACGCACGACTTTCCAGCGCACATCGTAGGGCGTTCCGTCGACCGTGATCTGCGTGTCGACGTCCGTGCCGGTCGCAGTCTCGGAGCTTTGCCCCGTCACGACCGCACCCGAAACCGGGTACTTGGACGATTCCTTGGCTGAATACTTGGCGATGAAATTGATCATGGCGCTGTAGTAGGCGGGCCGGTCAGCCTTCGGCAGCGTGCGGGCGTGGGGTCCAAGAGCGGAAAGGCCTACGCCCGGAACGTCCATGTGCTTCCTCAGGACGTTACCGAACGCCGAAATGGAGCGCGAGCGTTGCGCCGCGATGAGTTCGTTCATAACGCGCTGCATATACTGTGAGGGCGCTTCCGCACGAGCGGGCGTCGCAACGAACATTGCGAGACAGGCGAACGCAACGGAGAAAATGCCTGCGGCCGGCGCAAGCGAAGAGGTCCGCGCCTGCAAGTCGGGAAAGGTCATACGAAGCCTCATGTTCAATGCGTCGCGGTCGATTTCGGGTGACTGTGCAACGCTGACCCAGGTCGCACAAGGCCAGCGACCGGGTAATGGCATGCGAATCTGGTCAAAACGATGCCCGAAGGCTACGCCGCGGCGGACTCCAGACCGGCCGGGACGGCCTCCTGTGGACGGGCCGCGGGGGCAGCGCGCCCGCTGCCGTACAGGTTTTCTGCCGGTACGCGCGGCAGACGCAACAGTTTCGCTGCGGCCTCGACATGGGCGTCTGAGATTTGCTCCGCCACGGTCAATACGATCGATCGGCCGCGATCTGGATGCACGAGAACGATTTCGTGGCGCACTCCCGAATGCGACGAGCGCAGGTGATGGGCGACGCCGAGATAGCTCGACAGAGGCGCACTCCAGCGGTCCTGGCCGAGCGGGTGGCTATCCTCGACGCGGACCTTGTTGGCGGTAATCTCGACGTCGCGCCGACGCGCCATGCGCGAAATGCAAAGTCTCAATGGCCAGCAGATCAGCGCGATCCAGAAGATCAGCGCGAACGCTAATTCGAGCGCTATGACCGGCGTCTGCGCGACGGCGCCGCGAACACCGGGTTCAGCAAGGGCGTAGAGCGCAAGACCGATCTGCGGTCCGACAATCAGGGCGGCGAGCACCGTCATCAGCGCCAGTCCGGGCAGGCGCGACCACGCGCCGTTTTTCTGAGATATGCGGATCGGCAGTTGGTTGGGAGGACTGGCAACGACGACACAATCAAACGCTTCTGGCGACATGGACCGCAGACCCCCGCAACAAAACCGATGGCGGGACGGTACCGCGATCGCGGCTAATGGGCGGTTAAGCGGCGACCCGGAAAGGGAGAAGCCCGGCGCAACTGGTGCAGCACGAATTGACTTGACATATAAACATATCTTTATATCTATAGTGGGATGACCACTTCGGCCGATCTCACCCTCGACGACCTCGTCACGGCCCTGAAGGCGGCTGCCGAGCCGACTCGTCTACGCATCCTGCTGTTGCTCGGCGCGAGCGAATTGAACGTCAAGGATCTGACGCTGATCCTGGGCCAGAGTCAGCCGCGCATCAGTCGCCATCTGAAACTGCTGTCGGAAGCCAAATTGATCGAACGGTTCCGCGACGGCAGCTGGGTCTATTTTCATATTTCCGATCGTTTTCCCGGCGGTCGCCTCGCCTTGCGCCTCATCGCCGAGGTCGACGCGGCCGATCCGATGGTCCAGCGCGATCGCGAACGGGCCGACGCGCTGAAACGCGAGCGCGAAAGCGGCGTCCAGTCCTTCTTTGAAAAACACGCGGCGGACTGGGACCGCATCCGCGCGCTGCACATTGCCGAACAGGACGTCGAAGCGGCGATGCGGGACGCCATGGGTCCGGGGCCTTTCCGCTTCTTTGTCGATCTCGGCACCGGCACCGGTCGGACGCTCGAACTTTTCGCCGATCGCTACCAGCGCGGCGTCGGCATCGACGTCAATCAAGCGATGCTCGCCTACGCCCGCGCCAAGCTCACGCGCAACGGCTGCGCGCACGCGCAGGTGCGTCACGGCGATATGTACGCACTTGCGCTCGCCGACCGTCAGGCCGACGCCGTCGTCATGCATCAGGTGCTGCATTTCCTGTCCGATCCCGCGCTCGCCATCCGCGAGGCGGCGCGCGTGCTCGCGTCGGGCGGCCGGCTGCTGATCGTCGATCTCGCGCCGCATGACCTCGAATATCTGCGCGAGGACGAGGCGCACGAGCGCCTTGGCTTTTCGCACGCCCTGGTCGAAGGTTGGCTGCGCGACGCGGGATTGGCGCCGAAGACTGCGCGCGATCTGGCGCCGACCGCGACGGGCGCAGGCGACAAGCTGACCGTTACGCTGTGGCTGGCGGAGCGCGCCGAGGTCGCCGGCAGGAGCGCCCTCCGCGGCGCCAAAAACTTCGAAGAGGCCCGATAATGGCTGACAAAACAGAACGCAAAAGCAAGCTGCTCGGCTCCGGCGACATCAACGTGTCCTTCGAGTTTTTTCCGCCGAAGACGGAAAAGATGGAAGAGACGCTGTGGGCGTCGGTGACGCGGCTCGCGCCGCTGCGGCCCGAGTTCGTCTCGGTCACCTACGGCGCCGGCGGCGCCACGCGCGAGCGCACGCATGCCACCGTCACACGAATCATCCGCGAGACGGAGTTGAAGCCGGCCGCGCACCTCACCTGCGTGAGCGCTACGAAGGACGAGGTCAACGCCGTTGCGAAAGCCTATTGGGACGCGGGTGTGCGCCACATAGTTGCCTTGCGCGGCGATCCGCCGGAAGGTCCCGGCACGGCCTACAAGCCGCACCCCGGCGGCTACGGCAACGCGGCCGAACTCGTCGCCGGGCTGAAAGACGTCGCGCCGTTCGAAATCTCCGTCGCCGGCTATCCCGAAAAGCATCCCGAGAGCGCCAGTGTCGAGGTCGACATCGACAATCTGAAAGCCAAGGTCGACGCCGGCGCCGATCGCGTCATCACGCAGTTTGGCTTCGATAACGCGCATTTCCTGCGCTACCTCGAACGGGCGCGGGCCGCGGGCGTGTGGGTTCCGATCATGCCGGGCATCGTCCCGATCCACAATTTCAAGCAGGTCGCGGGCTTCGCGCAGCGCGCCGGAGCCAGTGTGCCATCTTGGATGGCGCGCCGCTTCGAAGGCCTCGACAACGACCCGACCACCACCCATCTCGTCGCCGCCGCCGTCGCGACCGAGCAGGTGATGGATCTTGTCGATGAAGGCGTCAAAAAATTTCACTTCTATTCGCTGAACCGCGCCGACCTCGTCTACGCCACCTGCCATCTGCTGGGCTTGCGTCCGGTGCGCGCCGCGCGCGCGGACGCGGCGTGAGGACAAAAGTGGAGGGCGGCCGCGCGGTCCCGCGGGACACGGGGAGACTGACGGGACGGCAAGGGGCGGCAACGCCCTCCAGAACGTCCGTCGCGCCGGCCTGTCGATCGGTTCACGCCTGCGGTTTAGGACATGGCGGCTTGCGCCGCTGATTTGGAAATTGAGGACGCATCATGACGCGTAAGGCAAGTTGGGCGGCGCTCGAAAAGGCTGCCAAGGATCGCATCCTGATCATCGACGGCGCCATGGGCACGATGATCCAGCGCCACAAGCTGCAGGAGGCCGACTATCGCGGCGACCGCTTTGCGGATTGGCATCGCGACATCAAGGGCAACAACGATCTGCTCGTCCTGACGCAGCCGAAGATCATCCAGGACATCCACGAACAGTATCTCGAAGCCGGCGCCGATATCATCGAGACTAATACCTTCAATGCGCAGGTGATCTCGATGGCCGACTACGGCATGGAAGAGATCGCCGACGAGATCAACGTCGCGGCGGCGAAGCTCGCGCGCGCGGCCTGCGATATGTACAACACGCTGACGCCGGAGAAGCCGCGCTTCGTCGCCGGCGCCGTGGGGCCGACCAACCGCACCGCGTCGATCTCGCCGAGCGTCGCCGATCCCGGCTACCGCAACGTGACGTTCGATGAACTGCGCTCGGCCTACAAATCGCAGGTGCTGAGTCTCATCAAAGGCGGCGCCGACATCATCCTGATCGAGACCATCTTCGACACGCTGAACGCCAAGGCGGCCGGTTTCGCGACGCTCGACGCCTTCGATGAGAGCGGCATCGAACTGCCGATCATGATTTCGGGCACCATCACCGACCGTTCAGGCCGCACGCTTTCAGGCCAAACCGCCGAGGCGTTCTGGTATTCGATGCGGCACTTGCGGCCGTTCTCGGTCGGGCTCAACTGCGCGCTCGGCGCCGAGTTGATGCGGCCCTACATCGCCGAACTGGCGCACGTCGCGGATGTCCGCATCTCGGCCTATCCCAACGCCGGCCTGCCGAACGCCATGGGCGAGTACGACGAGAGCGGGCCTGAGATGGCCTGCAAGGTCGAGCCGTGGATGGCGGATGGCCTCATCAACGTCATCGGCGGGTGTTGCGGCTCGACGCCGGATCACATCGCGCACATCGCCGAACACGCCAAAGGCCACGCGCCGCGCGCGCTCCCGACGATCGAAACGAAGCTGCGCCTCTCGGGCCTGGAGCCGTTCGTGCATGGATAATCCGGCAGACATGACCACCGCCAACGCCGCAGACTTGCCGGCCCGCGGCTCCGCTGCGACCACGTTCATCAACATCGGCGAGCGCACCAACGTCACGGGCTCGGCCAAGTTCCGCAAGCTGATCGAAGCCAACGATTATCCGGCCGCGCTCGCCGTCGCGCGCCAGCAGGTGGAAGCGGGCGCGCAGATCATCGACATCAACATGGACGAAGGGTTGCTCGATTCCGAAAAAGCCATGCAGACGTTCCTCAATCTGATCGCCTCGGAGCCCGACATCTCGCGCGTGCCGGTGATGATCGACTCGTCCAAATGGAGCGTGATCGAGACCGGCCTCAAGTGCGTGCAGGGCAAGGCGATCGTCAACTCGATCTCGATGAAGGAAGGCGAGGGGCCCTTCCTCGAACAGGCGCGCAAGGTTTTGCGCTACGGCGCCGCCGTCGTCGTCATGGCGTTCGACGAGCAGGGCCAGGCCGACACGATTGAGCGCAAAGTCGCCATCTGCGAGCGCGCCTACAAACTTCTCACCGAAAAGATCGGCTTCCCGCCCGAAGACATCATCTTCGATCCCAACATTTTCGCGGTCGCGACCGGCCTCGAGGAGCACAACGGCTACGGCATCGCCTTCATCGAAGCGGCTCGCCAGATCCGCGAAAAAATGCCGCTGGTCCATATCTCCGGCGGCGTCTCGAACCTGTCGTTCGCGTTCCGCGGCAACGAGCCGGTGCGCGAAGCCATGCACTCGGTGTTTCTCTATCACGCCATCCAGGCCGGCATGGACATGGGCATCGTCAACGCCGGGCAGCTGGCGCTCTACGACGACATCCCGGCCGAGCTGCGCGATCTCTGCGAGGATGTGATCCTCAATCGCCGCGACGACGCCACGGACCGCCTGCTCGAAGCCGCGGCGCGCTTCAAGGGCGACGGCAGCGGACAGAAGGCCAAGGAAAAAGACCTCACCTGGCGCGAGGCCGACGTGCAGGCGCGGCTCACGCACGCGCTCGTCCACGGCATCACGGATTTCATCGAGGCCGATACGGAAGAGGCGCGCGCCGCCGCCGACAAGCCGCTGCACGTCATCGAGGGTCCGCTGATGGCCGGCATGAACGTCGTCGGCGATCTGTTCGGCGCGGGAAAAATGTTCTTGCCGCAGGTCGTCAAGAGCGCGCGCGTGATGAAGCAGGCGGTTGCGTATCTGCAACCCTATCTCGAAGCGGAAAAGAAAGCCTCCGGTCTCGACCAGATGCCGTCCGCCGGAAAAATCCTGATGGCGACGGTCAAAGGCGACGTCCACGACATCGGCAAGAACATCGTCGGCGTCGTGCTTCAGTGCAACAATTACGAGGTGATCGACCTCGGCGTCATGACGCCGGCCGCGAAAATTCTCGAAACGGCAAAGCGCGAGAAGGTCGATATCATCGGCCTCTCGGGCCTCATCACGCCGTCGCTCGACGAAATGTGCTTCGTCGCCGCCGAGATGGAGCGCGAAGGCTTTTCGTGCCCGCTGCTGATCGGCGGCGCGACGACGAGCAAGGTTCACACCGCCGTCAAGATCAATCCGAACTACCATCGCGGGCAAACGATCTACGTGCTCGACGCCAGCCGCGCCGTCGGCGTCGTCTCTCAATTGCTCTCCGATGCCGACAGCAATCCCTACATCGCCAACATAAAAAGCGAGTACGCCATCGTTCGCGAGAAGCATCTGGCCAATGAGGCGAAGAAGCAGCGCATCACGCTGAAAGCCGCGCGCGACAACACATTCAAGATCGACTGGAAGTCGTTCAAGCCGGTGAAGCCGTCGTTCCTCGGCGCCGAGAGCTTTGCCGTCGATCTCGCCAAGATCGCGCCGTTCATCGACTGGACGCCGTTCTTCCAGACCTGGGAACTCGCGGGGCGCTATCCGCAGATCCTTGCCGATAACAAGGTCGGCGCCGAAGCCAAGTCGCTGTTCGACGACGCGCAGGCGCTCTTGAAGCGCATCATCTCTGAAAGGTGGATCGAGGCCACGGCCGTCGTCGGCTTCTGGCCGGCCAACAGCGCCGGCGACGACATCGACCTCTACACGGACGAGACGCGCGCCAAGAAACTTGCGACGCTCTATACGCTGCGCCAGCAGATCGCCCGCGATCCCGGCCGCAATCGCGCGCACACGGCGCTCGCGGATTTCATCGCGCCGAAAGAGACCGGCGTTGCCGACTACATCGGCGGCTTCGCCGTCACCGCCGGCCTCGGTGAAGAGGAGGCGATCGAGCGACACATTGCCAAGACCGACGACTACAACCGCATCATGACCAAAGCGCTGTGCGATCGCCTGGCGGAAGCTTGCGCCGAAGCCATGCACCAGAAGGTGCGCCGCGAACTCTGGGGCTACGCGCCGAATGAAACGCTGTCGAGCGACGACCTGATCCTCGAAAAATATCAGGGCATCCGCCCCGCGCCCGGCTATCCGGCGCAACCCGACCACACGGAAAAGGCGACGCTCTGGTCGCTGATGGACATCGACAAAAAGGCCGGCATCACGCTCACCGAAAGCTACGCCATGTGGCCGGGCGCGTCCGTCTCGGGCCTCTATTTCGCGCATCCTGACAGCCATTATTTCGGCGTCGGCAAGGTCGAGCGCGATCAGGTCGAAGACTATGCAACGCGAAAGGGCTGGTCGGTCGCCGAGGCCGAGCGCTGGCTCGCGCCGGTGCTCAATTACGATCCCGCCTCTCAACCCAAGACTGTAGCGGCGTGACCAAACTCATCGTATTTGTCACGATGCAACGTTAAGCTCTGTTCGGGAGTTACAGAGTCGGCGCAAGCGCTGAAGGCTTTTGGGGGGAATGACATGCTCGGAAAAATCATCCTGTTCCTGCTGCAGATCGTCGTCGCGTGGCTCGTCACGCCGATTCTGGTCGCCAACATCCCCGTCCCGGGCGAATTCAATATCTTTCTGTATGCCGTGCTCTTCGCCATTGTCGTCTTTCTGACGGGCGTACTCGGCGGTCAGGTGCTGCGCGAGGTTGGCGCTCCGTCGAGCGCCACGCTGTCGGCCGCGCTGATCGTGGCTCTGATTTTCGCCGCGATCGTCTTCTTCGCGCCGCAGTTCCTGGCGGTTCTTCCAGGCAACACGATTTCGCATCGCGGTTTCGTGCTGGCCGGCGCGCTTCTCGGCTATTGGCTGAAGCGCTAGGCGATCTTTTTCCGGAACAGAATTTCGGTCACGCCATCGCGCAGCAGATCGGCTAGGTCCGCCGTGCGCTGAAAGCCGAAGCGTTCGTAGAACCGGATCGCATCCGCGTTGAAATCAGAGGCCGCAACCCAGATGCTGCGGTCACCGCGCTCTTTCGCGTCCGCCTCGAACCATGCGAGCACGAGGTCGCCGAGGCCCTGTCGTTGAAAGGCAGGCACTATGCCGAATTGCTGCATGTAAGGCCCGCGCATCCAGTTGAGCCTCAGGCCCACCGCGCCCGCGAGCTGATCGCCTAGGCGCAGTTGATAGCGCGGCGCGCCGGGCTCATGGGCCGCGAGATAGGTCCTCATCGCCTCGGACGACATCGCATAGGTGGCCCAAGGCGTGATCGCCGTCAGGCTCGGCGCGAGTTCAGCAGCGGCGGCCTGCGTCATGTCGGCGAGCGTCACGGCGGCGCGCGACGGCGATGCGGGTCTGAGCGTGATCATGCTAGGATTTCTTGTATTGAAGTTTTCGCACGCCGCCAGGCGTGCGCGCGACTCTGACCTTGGCGGCTGCACGCCAGCGACGGGTCGCGGTTTGTTTTCTTTTCGAAGCATCGGCGGTTCGCACGATCCTCGCGACCTTCGAGAGCCCGCGGTGGGCGAACAGGAAGTCATACCTGTCCGTATCTCCGGGCCGGGCGTTGTAGCAGGATGACGCGATCACCGGTTTGCCCTTTGCGAGCAGTTCCGACACCGTCACGAACTGATAGCCGAGCGCCTTCAGTTTCGGGATGGCGAGCGGCAGCGCTTCCGCCGTGTTCCAGCCGCGCCCATTGGCGTGCGCAATCAGGATCGACCCCGGCTGCGCCTCGGCGACCATGCTGTGCGCGATGCCGCGCGCGCTGGCCGCCTTGTCGGGATCGCCGGTCGAGGCGTCCCACTGGATGGCGAGGAGGCCGGCGTCATTCACGGCGTCCACCGCCGCCTGGTTGCAGGCGCCGTAGGGAAAGCGGAACAGGCTCATGCGCTCTGGACGTGCATCAGGCTCCGGCTGCGCGAGGCATTGCCGCGCCGCTATACGCGCCAGCGTCGCTCCATACGTGCGCTGCGGCCCGAGGATTTCGCTCTGCATCGCCGCGGCGTCGAGAAATTTCATGTTGCGATGGCCGTCGCTGTGGTTGGCGATCTCGAACAGCGGATCGGCGACGAGCTGCTTGGCGCGCACCTCATGCGAGCGCATCCACTTGCCGCCCGCAAAGAGCGTGGCCTTGACGCCTTCCCGGCGCAAATAATCGAAGATGGCGCCATCGTAACCGGCGATTTCGCCCGGCCGCTCGCACAGGTCGAACGTCAGCGCGATGAACTTCTCACCTTCGGGCAGGTCGACGCGACGGATGACGCCGCGCTTTTCCGCGGGCACGGGCGCGAACGGCGCGAGCGTGACCGCATCAGCCTGGCCGTCAAAGCTGTGATCGCGGCGTTTGATGATGTTCTCGCCGGGCGATGATTTCAGCGCGTCGGGCGCGAAGCACGCATTTGCCGTTCCTGGCTCGCCAGCGCTTGCCGACGTCGCCGTGGAGAGCGCCATCGCGATTGTGAAGAGGCGCATCATCGGCCCTTGAACTCCGGTGCGCGCTTTTCGAGAAACGCCTTGCGGCCCTCCACATAATCCTCGCTCGCGAAACAGGCCGCGACGGCCACATCGAGCGCCGTCATATCGGGATTGTCCGGGTGGCGCGAAATTTCATCGATGACGAGTTTCGCTGCGGAGACCGACATGGGCGCGTTGGCGGCGATTTCCGCGGCGAGCGCCCGCGTCGCGGCTTCGAGATCGGTGGTCGGCACGAGGCGATTGACGAGGCCCATGGCTTCGGCGTCGGCGGCGCGGAAGCGCCGGCCCGTGAACAGTAACTCCTTGGCGCGCGGCGCGGGGACCGCGGCCAGGATTGGGCGCACCCAGCGGGCGTTGTAGCCGATGCCGAGTTTGGCGGCGGGGATCGCGAACTGGCTCGCGTCGTCGGCGAGGCGCATATCGCAGCACAAGGCTAGGCCCAGTCCGCCGCCGAGGCAGAAGCCGTGGATCATGGCGATCACCGGCTTCGGGCATTTCGCCAACGCCTGGAACGCCGCTTCGTTGAGCGCATCGTAAGACGCTGCCGCGTCGCCCGTGCGCGCGCTCTCGAACTCCGAAATATCGGCGCCGGCCGAGAACGCCTTTTCGCCCGCGCCGCGCAGGATGACGACGCGAACGTTCGGATCAGCGACCGCGGCCGCGATCCGATCGGGGATCGCGCGCCACATCTCGGCGGTCAGCGCGTTCATGCGCGCCGGGTTGTCAGCGATGATCCAGGCGAGCGCCGCCTCCTTGCGGTAGCGCAGCAGGGGGACCGTCGGAGCGGCCGTCATGGAACGAGCCTTTCTTGAACGAGGTCCGAGATTACTACCCGCCGCTCGGCGGGCCAGCAATCGACCCCAGCTTCGTTAGGCAAATCGTTCTTGACGCATGATGAATGTGCCGCGGACTGGCGTCGGGACGAAGTTACAGGGTATCTTGACGCTTGCCGCGGATGCTGATTGACCGTGGCCGTGCGCGCCGTTAAGCCGCCCCAACGAGGCTGCTGGCCCGCATCCGAAACGGCTAAGTCACGAAAGGGCGCCCACGTGTCGAAATCGCAAGCCGCCCAGCCCAGGCTGCAAGCCGTCGATCCGATCTGGGATCAGATGCGCAAGGAAGCCGAAGCCGCCATGGCCGCCGAGCCGGCGCTCGGCAGCTTTATCTTTGCGACCGTTCTCAGTCACGCGCGACTGGAAGAGGCCGTCTGCCATCGCCTGGTGCAGCGGTTGAACCATAGCGACGTCGATGGCGGGCTGATCAGCCAGACATTCCAGAGCGCGCTCGACGCCGAGCCGGAACTCGGCGCGATATTCCGCGCCGACCTCGCCGCCGTGTTCGATCGCGATCCCGCTTGCACGCGCTATCTCGAACCGCTGCTCTACTTCAAAGGCTTCCAGGCGCTGGTCACGCACCGCTTCGCGCATGTCCTGTGGACGCGCGGCCGTCGCGACTACGCCTTCTATCTGCAGAGCCAAGCGTCGCGCATGTTCGCCGTCGACATCCATCCGGCGGCGCGCTTCGGCAAGGGACTCATGCTCGACCACGCCACGGGATTCGTCGTCGGCGAGACGGCGACGGTCGGCGACAACTGCTCATTCCTGCACGCCGTCACGCTCGGCGGCAGCGGCAAGGAGACGGGCGACCGGCATCCGAAGATCGGCGACAACGTGCTGATCGGCGCCGGCGCCAAGGTGCTCGGCAACATCAATGTCGGCAATTGCTCGCGCGTCGCCGCGGGCTCGGTCGTGCTGCAGGATGTTCCCCCTAACGTCACGGTCGCAGGCGTGCCGGCGAAAATCGTCGGGCCTGCAGGCTGCGCCGAGCCGGCCCGCTCGATGGAGCAGGGTTGGGTCGACGATTTCGGCGGACTTTAACCCGCATCATTTTCAGGAGACAGGCGTTGAAGAAAGACGAACTCGCGAAGCTGCAGGCTTATCTGCGCAGGACGCTTGGCGCGCCGAACCTGGAGGTCAGGGCGCAGCCGAAAAAAGACGATATGGCGGAGGTGTTCGCCGGCGACGAATTCGTCGGCCCGCTCTACCGCATCGTCGAGGACGGCGAGACCGAATATCAGTTCAACGTGGCGATCCTCGTCGAAGATCTCGAAGTCGTCTGAGGGTTTCATGCCGCTCTATGAGCTTGGCGGTGTCGGCGTCGAAACCCCGGGCGAGGGCCGCTACTGGGTCGCGCCCAACGCCGTCCTGCTCGGTCGCGTCCGCCTTGAGGTCGATTCAAGCGTGTGGTTCGGCGCCGTGCTGCGCGGCGACAATGAACTCATCACTGTCGGCGAACGCTCGAACGTGCAGGACGGCTCGGTGCTGCACACCGATCCCGGCTTCCCGCTGACCGTCGGCCCGGATTGCACCATCGGCCACATGGTCATGCTGCACGGCTGCAGAATCGGGGCGCGCAGCCTCATCGGCATCGGCTCGATCATCCTCAACGGCGCGACGATCGGCGAAGACTGCGTGATCGGCGCCAACACACTGATCCCGGAAGGTAAGACGATCCCGCCGCGCTCGATGGTGATGGGATCGCCGGGCAAGATCGTCAGGTCCTTGACCGACGACGAGGCGCTGCGCTTCGCCGCTGCGGCCGGGCGCTATGTCGCCAACTGGAAGCGCTACGCCAAGGGCTTCGCGCCGCAAACCTGATGTGATCGCTGGCCTCAAAAAAATTGGGCCAGACGCTCGGGGAAAGCGTCTGGCCCTTCGACAGGTCCGGATTTGAGGCCGGGGGGACGGCTGGGGACGCCGGACCTGAACCAATAAACTTGCTCTACGCTCCGATCAGGGGTTGGCCTGCACGCCGGCGATC
The DNA here is from genome assembly GCA_046160845.1 of Hyphomicrobium sp. Taxonomy (GTDB): domain Bacteria; phylum Pseudomonadota; class Alphaproteobacteria; order Rhizobiales; family Hyphomicrobiaceae; genus Hyphomicrobium_B. The sequence goes on along the minus strand of JBJXHD010000013.1, from coordinate 35,072 downwards.
GCCGCGGGCGTCGCGGAATCCGTCGGGTCGAGCGACACCCACACCTTGGGATCGATGTAGGACTGGCGCATCACGTAGTGATACGGCGTCTGGTTCCAGAGCTTCACGCTCTCGACCTTGTTGTCGAGGATGAAGTCGCCTTGGGTCGTCCGCGCGGTCAACACCGCGTGACCTTCATTCTTTTCATCGCGAACGACGGTGATCAGCAGCGCGCTCGACGGCCAGCCGAGCTTCATCAGGCGCTGGCGCTTCAGCAGCGCGAAGTCCTCGCAGTCGCCGCGCGACTTGGGCAGAGTCCAGAATTCATTGACGCCAAAAATTTCAATATCGGTCGCCGGCTCGATGGCGCGGTTGACCGAACGGTTGACCTCGTCGAGATCGCTCAGGCGTTCAGGGGTCGCCGAATAGCGGGCGTCCGACGCCAGCTCGCCGCCACATTCCTTGGGGTTCACTTCACAGAAACGAACGAAACCGTAGGGCGGCTGCGCGTTGCCATAGATCCGCATGAACTGCGGCGCTCTCGTGGCCCCATCAAGCGCCGCAAATGTCTGCGCCGATGCTGAGGCGGCCCACGCAAACAGGCCAGCAGCAAGGCTGCAACTCACGCAACTCAACTTCATAATACGCCCTCGTACACGGAACTCGACGTTACGCTTTGAACTTCGACTTACGGTGCATGCCCGCCGCGGCATTCGAGACGAATTTAGCGCAAATTTTAAGTTTTGAAATTTGGCTTTTCGGGGAGCGATTTGCGGCATCTCTGCACCGGGGACTCAAAACAACGGTTCAGGGGAAAACGGCGCTGAGCGTTTCTTCCGGCAAAACCGTCAGAAACTGCACGCCAAAGCCTTTTTCATGGTGTCGGCGGACCACCGCCGGAATCTTGTTGATAGAAACGTCGGCGCCGATTGCGGGCCGCGCGGACGTGCCGATCGAGGCGCCGGATGCTGAAAGATCAAGCAGTTCGACGTCGACGGTGACTCCTTCTTCGAGCTTGAGCGTCGCTCTCTCGCCGCGCTTGCCGATGCGCTCGTGGCTGCGTCCCATGGCGTCAGGATAGGCGTCGCGATTGATCAGCCACATTATCTGCGCGGCGAGCTTTTCCCGCTTGTGGTCGGACACATTAAATTGAAAAGCGAAGCCGCCTTCGAGCTGGCGAGCGACCGTCCCTTGCAGGCCGCCGAGGTTCTCAAAGTAGGCGACGATATGCTCGCCAAGATCGACCGGCGCCTCGGTCATGACGGAGGCGCCGCCAACCGAAACATCGCGCAGCGTGCAGGCGTGTTCTGAGTGATCGGCCCGCATAAAGCGGCCCTGCAACACCATCATGACGCGACGGCAGCGGCGTCGGTCGCCGTTGAGCAGCAACTCCGTCCGACGCCCGGCGCTTGGTTCGGCGCTCGGGATGACCTGGGATTCCACCGACATGAAAACGCCCCCTAGAGGCACTGACGAAAAGCCCCACCGCCGATCGAGGCTTCCCGCCCTCGCCGACCTTGCGCCCAACTCTGTCATGCAGTCGCTTAATGAAGGCCTAACCGCCGCATCACTTTTGACGCCGCCTCGTGTGAGCGCGGCGGTCGGCGACCGGCGAATGCCGCGAGGCGTACCTACAATCGAGACTTGGGTCGAAAGGTTCCGGCGGGCGGCGACTACTCGTCGTCGGCGTTGAGGCCGCCGTCATAGACGCGGAACTGGCGGCGCTCGGCGCGGATGATGCGACCTTCGCGCAGCTGCGGCAGGAACGGCGACTGGCGGCCCATGGTGTCGATCATGGCGTGCGGCCGGCCGTCCGGCCAGATGAGTTCATGCGCGACGATGGCGGGCTTGCCGATCGGCGTCATGCCAAGCCAATCCGGCGCCTGGACCGGCGCGATGGATCCGAGAAAGCGGTCGACGACGTCGCGCGTGTGGGTCAACGGCATCATCAACATTTCGAAGCGCACGGTGAGGCCCGTTTCGGTCTCGGCTTCGAGCAGGAACAATCCAACGGCGCCTTGCCGTGAAATGACCGATATCTGCCGTTGCAGCGTGATGCGATCCTCGTCGCCGAATAACTCGAACAGATTGAGACCGCGAAATTCCCGGGTAAAGGCTTCGCAGATCCGTGTTCCGGCCAATCGAAAGCGGGATACCTCGCCGTTGATGCGTTCGAGTATGAAGGCGTCGGGAAGCACGGCGCCAATGCGCGACGGCTCGATCTCGAACCGCTTCGGCGCCAGGCGCGCCCCGCGAACGTCATTCCAGTAGGCGTAGACCGCCTTGCTGACTGCGTGTCTCATGACTGCGGCCTTCGGTCCGACGCCGCGAGGCTTCGACATTAAGTATCGAAGCGGTTGCGGCAGGTGTTCCAAGGCGGCACGCCGTTAAAGTTGCGCGCCGCTCCTTGCGCAGCAGGAGCACGCTTCGTGCCAACGGTTGCCGGGCAGGCCTGGGATCGTTAACACCGCAGGGTTGAATCACGGACGACGGCGGCGGCTGCGGCGCACTCCGCATCGGACTGGAAGCGCTGGGCGCAGGGAGTTCACCCAAAATGGGGCGCGAGCCGATCTTTAACGTGCCGGGTTCGGTCTTGGCGGTGTTGGCTGTCTGCGCCGGCGTGCTCGGCCTCGCGGCCATCCTCCCCGTCGAGGACGCCGATCGATTCATCATCTCGTTGGCTTTCATCCCGGCCCGCTATTCCGGCGGCGTCGACATTCCGGGCGGCGACCTCGCCAGCGTTACGTCGTTCTTTACGCACATCTTCACGCACGCCGGCCTGATGCACCTGGTCATCAACGGCGCGTGGCTTTTGGCATTCGGTTCGATCCTGTCACGGCGGATCGGACCCTGGCGCTTTCTGGCTTTTTTCCTCGCGGGCGGCGTCGCGGGCGCCTTGTCATTCTTGGCGCTGAATTGGGGCGCGGCGGTTCCTGTCGTCGGCGCGTCGGGCGCAATCGCGGCGCTGATGGGGGCCGTCATGCGGTTTCTGTTCGTCGCGCTCGACAGCCGACAAGGCTACCTGCTGCGCGAAAACCCGGGCGCGATCCCTGCGATGGGATTGGCGGAGACGCTGACTGATCGCCGGATCGTCATTTCGACGGCCCTCTTCATCGCCATCAATCTGTTGGCGATGATCGGCTTCGGTCGCATGGACTCATCCGCCGGCGGCATTGCTTGGGAAGCGCATCTCGGCGGCTACGCTTTCGGACTGCTGGCTTTCGGGGCGTTCGATGTCGCAACGCACAACGCTTCACCATCCGCAGCGGATGTCGAATGACCGCTTGCCTTCAAGGCTGAATTGCCTCAGCCTTCGCGACGATCCGGCCGCAAGAGCCGGGCGTGATGCCTAGGGTTGGACACCGCACGTCATCGCCGGCGTCAGGCGATTGGCCGTGCCATGAGCGCGGAGGCTGCGACCTTGAATATCGGACAGATCCTCAAGACCAAGGCGCGCGGCGTCTCGACCGCGCATCCCGACGACACGATCGAAGAAATTGCGCTCCGCCTCTCGCAGCGGAAGATCGGCGCCATTGTCATCGTCGGCGACAACGGCAAGGTCGTCGGCATCATTTCCGAGCGCGACTTGATCCGCCTCATCGCCGAGAACGGCGCCCGCGCGCTCAGCATGAAGGCCAAGGACGGCATGACGCGCGAAGTCGTGTGCTGCAGCCGCTCCAGTACGCTCGATGAAATCATGGAGGCGATGACCACGGGCCGTTTCCGCCATCTGCCTGTCATCGAGGACGGCACGCTCGTCGGCATCATTTCGATCGGCGACGTGGTGAAGCACCACACCGCCGAAGTCGAACTCGAAGTCTCGGCGATGAAGGGCTACTTGGCTACGGGCTGAAGCATCTTCTGCGTGACAGCGGTCGTGGCCTGCGCCCGGCCGCGCTCACCCGAAACTCCGACGCGCTTGACGTCCCGCGTTTCGATTTCGCGGACGATGTCGTCGAGCTGCCGTTGCGTCGCCTCAAAGCCGCGTTGGATCATCGCATCGGCGCGATGGAAATCGAACAGACCCATGCCCTGTAGCCGCGGCGAGATCATCGCGTCGGGCGGATCGCCGGCGAGACGCGAGCGCGCGATCCTGTCCTGCACGATGTTGAAGGCGTCGACCATCACCGTCGAAATGCCCGGCGCGCTGTCGCCGCGTCCGAAGATCTGTCGGCGCAGCAGGCCGCGGACGCCCTTCGGCTCTGCGGCTTCGATCATTTCGGCGTCCGCCTCGTCACTCTCGTCGCCGTAGTCGACGCCCGAGGTCGGCAGCACGGCGCCGCGTCCGAGAATATCGAAGTTCAGATTGACCGCGATGACGTATCGGGCGCCGAGAGCGCGGCACACCGAAACCGGGATCGGATTGACGAGCGCGCCGTCGAACAACCACTTGCCGCCGATGCGCACCGGTTTGAACACGCCTGGCAGCGCGTATGAGGCGCGCACCGCATCGACGAGGCGACCGCGCGACAGCCAATGCTCGTGACCGGTGCCGATCTCGGTTGCGACGGCGGTGAAGCGCGTCGGCAGGTCTTCGATTTTCTGGTCGCCAAGATTCTGGTCGAGGCGCTCGCACAGGCGCTGGCCGGTGATCAAGCCGTTGCCGGCTAAATTGAAATCGAGGTAGCCGAAGATCCGGCGCGGCGTCAGTTCGCGAGCGAATTTCTCGAGATCATCGAGTCTGCCGGATGCATAGCAGCCGCCTGCGACGGCGCCGATCGACGTGCCTGCGATGATATCGGGTTTGATGCCCGCCTCGTTCAGCGCCCGCAAGACCCCGATGTGGGCCCAGCCGCGCGCCGCGCCCCCGCCCAGCGCCAGTCCAATTTTCACGCCCGCCATCGCGGACCTCCTGCTCTCGTTTCAGACTTGCTTCATGGACGTCGCCGCCCGTCAGTAAGCTCTTCGAAACGATTCACATGATGTTACATGCAAGGCCATTAATACAGCCCTACTGGAACTTAAGTCGTCAGAATGTGAGATAAAGGTTCACCTGCAACGCGACACGAAAATGTTACGGTCCGTGCTTTGGCGGCGCAACGAACGCGAGGCCGACACCGCCGGTCGACTCCTTCGGCGTCTCAATGCGGCGATAAAAGCAGGACAAGCGCCCGGTGTGGCAGGCGACGCCGTCACCGCCTATGTCGGCGATGATCCACAGCGCGTCTTGGTCGCAGTCGACGCGCATTTCGACGACGTTAAGCACGTTACCGCTTTCCTGGCCCTTCTTCCAAAGCATAGCCCGCGACCGGCTCCAGAAGTGCGCGACGCCGGTGGCGATGGTGAGGCGCAGCGCCTCCGCGTTCATGTGCGCGACCATCACGACCGTTCCGCTGACGCGATCACTGACGACGGCGCTGATCAGACCGTCCGAATCGAATTTCGGCTGGAACTCGTGGCCCTGTTCGATCGCGGCCGTATCGCCGCGGCCGGCGAAGGTGAGGGCAGTGTCGTCGGTCATGGCAGCGCGCTCAATCGCTCGGGTTCGTCTAGGCCTGCGGGGGTCGGCTCGCAAACGGTCGGTGAGTAGCCTATATACGCACGAAACCGGTTTGCAACGAGCGGCGGCTTTCGCCGCCGTCATGGCCGGAGGCGCGAGGCGCTGGGCGCAAGAAGCTGGGGCGCGAGGCGAATGGCCGACTTGGACGAGATCTACAACACGCGCATCCTCGAAATCGCCGGCGCGATGACGCGGAACGCGCGACTGCCCGCGCCCGACGCAACGGCGGACGCGCACGCGAAACTCTGTGGGTCGTCGATCGTCGTCGACATCAAGGTGAGCGGCTGCCGTATTTCCGACTACGGCCATACCGTCAAAGCCTGTCTGCTCGGGCAGGCGGCGGCGTCGATCGTCGCGCGCGAGATCGTCGGCTCCACGCCGGACGAGTTCCGCAATGCAGCCAGAGAGATGCGCTCCATGCTGAAGGACGAAGGACCGCCGCCTTCCGGCCGCTGGGCCGATCTTGCCGTCCTGGAGCCGGTTCGGAATTATAAGGCGCGCCATGCCTCGACGCTGCTCGTCTTCGAAGCGGTCGAAAAAGCGCTTGATCAGATTGAGACGCTGGACGGCGTCGTGCGCAACATCGCGACGGGCGTCACGTGAGCGCCGGCGCGTTCGCCAGCGTTGCCAAAGTCCTCGCCAAGGCGCCGATCTACGTCTATCGCGCCACGTTCAAACCGCTGGTCGGCCATGGCTGCCGGCATTGGCCGTCATGCTCGGCGTATGCGCTTGAGGCTATCGACACGAACGGCGCCTGGCGCGGGATCTGGCTGGGGCTTTCGCGTGTGATGCGCTGCGGTCCGGCCGGCACGTCGGGCGTCGATCCGGTTCCCGACATTCGCGGCGAACGTCATCCGCTCGCGCCTTGGCGCTATGGGCGATGGCGGCGCATCGGCGACGCCGCATCGAAGTCTTAGGCCGCCAGGTTGGCGGCGCCTAGAGCTTTCAATTCGGCCATTGTGTCTTCGTCAAAGTCTTCGACGGCGATTTCGGCAGGCCCCGCCGCGACGCCAGCTGGATAGATGATATCGCGGTCGAGTTCCGTCGCCATGACGACCAGCGCGCAGAAGTTGTCGAACGCCAGCTTGGCGATCAGTTCGAACGACATCATCTCCCAGACGTTGGCGCCCTGGTGAAGCTGTCCGGCGAGGATGGTCTTGATGGTGATTTCCGGGCAGGCGTCGTTCTTCAGGAATTGCGACATCGCGGGGCCGAGCGCGGCGGGAATCTGGATCGCGCCCTCCGGCCAGTTGTTGGAATAGAACGCCCGTTTGAACAGCGCTTCCGCCAGGAAATGTTCTTCGATCTTGGCTTTCACGTCGTCATCGACCATGGCCTGCACATAGCAGCAGGGCCGCGTCTTGCCTTGGATGAACTGCATGCGTTTGCGGATGACGAGGCGGGGAGGGGTCATGGATGCGCCGGATTGCGGGTCGACGGGAATTCGTTTCGGAGACCTTATCGGCCCAAAGTGAACTGTTCGGCCGCCGATTGCCTCCAATCGCCGCGGCCGGTTTCACCGCTTGGCAAGGTTTGCGGGGAACGGACGTCACGTTCACGGGTTAAAATCCTGCGGATTGAGACGCCCCCGACTGGAGACGCCCATGCCCTGGGTTAAGGCCAAAGACGGAACGCAGCTCTACACGCTCGATTGGGGTTCAGGCCCGCCGATCGTCTTCATTCACGGTTGGCCGCTGTCGTCGTCCATGTGGGAATACCAGATGGTTCCGCTGGCCGAGGCCGGCTTCCGCTGCGTCGCCTACGATCGACGCGGCTTCGGCCAGTCCAACAAACCGTACACGGGCTATGATTATCAAACGCTGGCGACCGATCTCGCGGCGGTGCTGGAGCAACTCGACCTGAATGACGTCACGCTCGTCGGATTTTCGATGGGCGGCGGCGAGGTCGCGGAGTATCTGGCGCGCCACAATGGCGCCGGCCGCGTCACGCGCGCCGCGCTCGTCTCTTCGATCACGCCGTTTCTGCTCCAGACGGCCGATAACCCCGACGGCGTTGCCGCGTCTGTGTTCGAGGGCATGAAAGCGGGCTTGCGCAAGGATCGCGCCGCGTTTCTGACCGACTTCACAGAAACGTTTTTCGGGGTCGGCGTGCTGTCCTCGCCGGTGAGCATGCCGATGCTGGCGTCGATCTGCGAAGTGGCGATGGTCGCGTCTCCGCGGGCGACGCTCGATTGCGTCGACGCCTTTTCCTCGACCGATCTGCGTGCGGCCTGCCGCGCCATATCTGTTCCGACCCTCGTCATTCACGGCGACGCCGACAAGACGACGCCGATCAAGCCGACAGGTCACGCCGCGGCTGAACTGATCCCGCACGCCGAACTGGAAATCTACGAGGGGGCCCCGCACGGGTTGTTCTACACGCATCGTGAGCGGCTCAATCGCGATCTGGCGGCGTTTGCTTCGGAAGGCGCCGTCGTACTGCCGGAAGCGGCCTAATTCGGAGCGCCGCCGTCAATTTGCGGGTTTGCCGGGTTCGGTTGACGATCCCGTCAGCTTAAACGAGGCGATGTACTTCTCTGTCTCAGCCGATTTCTCGATGGCCTTCGAAACGATGGCGACGATCTGATAGATCTTGTTATTTGCGATCGTTAGGCGGCTGCGCCACACCATGCCCATAACATCGGCGGTCAGATCACGAGCTTTCTGACCGCTGATTTCGATTCTGGCTTCTGTTCGAGGCGTAGCGGACACGGCGTGCACGCTGAAGTCGCGCATGTTGTCGAGCACGCGATCGATATCGCCCGGGCCTACAGCCCCGTCTTGAAGGTCGTAAACGGTGACGTCGTACGCAGAACCTTGGGACAACAGGACATAAGTCCTGATCTTGCCGCCATCGTCGCCAGTGCTTTCCTTCAGCTCAGGTTTGCCTGGAAATTCCGCCTCGAAACCGAGACCGTCAGGTTTCACGCGTTCCCATGATTGGGCCGCGCATTCGCCCGTATAGAGCGTGAGCGCGCTCAACACTGCAATAAGCTTGCGCATGAAAGCCTCGACGCGTGACGCAAATATCAAGAAAGCCTAGTGGCCAGCTCGCTCCGAGGCAATGCCACGTTCGCAACGTGGCTAGCGCGGCGCGGGATCGAGAAGCTTGAACGAAGCGATGAAGCGTTCCGACGCCAGGCCTGTCTCGCGCGCCCTCGCCGTCATCACGCCCAAGTAATAGACCCGGTCGCCAATGATCAGCATTTGGTTGCGTAGGCTCATATCCTGATCCAGATCCATGACCGTTTCGCGCCTGCTCTGTCCTGCCAGCAAGATGGTCTTTCGGCTCCGTTGCGTTGCTGAACGGCCCGGGATCGTAAACGACAAAATCTCGTTCATGGCGCGATCGATATCATCCTCGGTGGTTCCGATAATTCCGGGCGGAAAATCGAGCACGGTGACGGCAAACTGTTCCGTCTCGGCCTTCAGCTTGTAACTGACCTGATGCAGCACCTTGCGGTCCGTCAACGGCACGTCCTTCACGAGTTTGTCGGGCGTCCCCGGCAACTCAAAGCTGAAACCCTGGCCTACGGGAGCGATGATGCGCCATTGATCCTCGGCAAGCGCGATGTCCGGTAGCACGGCGAGACAAGCAACAAGCAGCCTGAGCATGGCTTCGAACCCTGGATTGCGGCGGTGACGTAAAGACTATCGCGGTCGCGACGTGCCAGCCACACCCGCTTCTTGACAGCCTTATCATTACCCGCGAAACACGCCGCTGACATCGTCTTACGCCGCGTTCGTATGCGGCGAGTGAGCAAAGGAGCACTGGCCCATGACCGACGTCACCTTGACGTTTCCCGACGGCGCAACGCGCCTCATCAAGTCCGGAACGACCGGCCTCGACGTCGCCAAATCCATTTCGCCCTCGCTCGCCAAGCGCACCGTCGCCATGCAACTCGATGGCGTCTTAAGCGATCTCAACGATCCCATAGGTAAAGACGCGTCAATAAACTTCGTCGCGCGCACGGACGCGGCCGCGCTCGAACTCATCCGTCACGACGCCGCGCATGTAATGGCGGAAGCGGTGCAGGCGCTGTGGCCCGGGACGCAGGTGACGATCGGTCCCGTGATCGACAACGGCTTCTTTTACGACTTCGCGAAGGCGGAGCCGTTCTTGCCGGAAGACCTGGCAAAAATCGAAAAGAAGATGCACGAGATCATCGCTAAGAACGCGCCGTTCACGAAGGAATTCTGGTCGCGCGCCAAAGCCAAGGATTTCTTCCGCGCCAAGGGCGAACTGTTCAAAATCGAACTCGTCGATGCGATTCCCGCCGGCGAAGATTTGAAAATCTACAAGCAGGGCGACTGGCTCGATCTCTGCCGCGGTCCGCACATGACGTCCACGGGCGCCATCGGCAAAGCCTTCAAGCTGCAGAAGTTCGCCGGCGCCTACTGGCGCGGCGATTCAAAAAACCCGCAGCTTCAGCGCATCTACGGCACGGCGTGGGCGAGCGAAGCAGAACTCGACGCCTACCTCAAGATGCTCGAGGAAGCCGAGAAGCGCGACCATCGCAAACTCGGCCGCGAAATGGACCTCTTCCATTTCCAGGAGGAGGCGCCGGGCTCCGTGTTCTGGCACGCCAAGGGCTGGACGCTGTTTCAGACTCTCATCAATTACATGCGCCGCCAGCAGCAGCGCGCAGGGTACGAGGAAGTGAATTCTCCCGACATGATGGATAAGCACTTCTGGGAACTCTCCGGGCACTGGGAGAACTACGGCGAGAACATGTTCACGACCGTGCTGCCCGACGAGCGCGTGTTCTGCTGCAAGCCGATGAACTGCCCCGGCCACGTGCAGATCTACAAGAACGGCCTCAAGAGCTATCGCGACCTGCCGCTCAAAATCGCCGAGTTCGGCAAGGTGCACCGCTATGAGCCGTCGGGCGCACTGCACGGCATGCTGCGCGTGCGCCATTTCACGCAGGACGACGCGCACATCTTCATCACCGAAAATCAGATCATGGAGGAATGTCTCAAGATCAACGATCTGATGCTGTCGGTCTACGAGAGCTTCGGCTTCCACGACGTGTCGATCAAGCTGTCGACGCGGCCCGAAAAGCGCGTCGGAGCCGATCACCTCTGGGACAAGGCCGAGACGGCGCTCGGCGACGTGCTCGCCGAGGTGCAGCGCACGAACAGCAATCGCGTGAAAACGTCGATCAATCCGGGCGAGGGGGCATTCTACGGCCCGAAACTCGAATACGTGTTGCGCGACGCGATTGGCCGCGAGTGGCAGTGCGGCACGACGCAGGTGGATTTCAACCTCGCGGGCCGGCTCGGCGCGTTCTACATCGACGAGCATTCGGAAAAGAAAACGCCGGTGATGATCCACCGCGCGATGTTCGGTTCGCTTGAGCGCTTCACCGGCATCCTGATCGAGAACTACGCCGGGCATTTTCCTTTGTGGCTGGCGCCGCTGCAGATTGTGGTCGCGACCATTACGAGCGAGGCCGACGCCTACGCCAACGAGGTCGTCGCCGCGTTCAAGGCCGCGGGCCTTCGCGTCGAGGGCGATCTGCGCAACGAGAAGATCGGCTACAAGGTGCGCGAGCACTCGTTGGCAAAAGTCCCGCTCATTATCGCGGTTGGGATGCGCGACGCAGAGGCGCGGAACGTCTCAGTGCGTCGCCTCGGCAGCCAGGACCAAACCGTTGTCGCGCTGGAAGAGGCGCTGGCCGCGTTCGCGAAGGAAGCGACCCCGCCGGATTTGCGGTAGCGGCGAATTCGCCTATATTCCGTTAGAAGGAGTGAGCTGATGACCCAGGAATTCAGCGTCGTTATAGAGCGAGATTCGGACGGGATTTTCGTCGCGTCGGTTCCTGCGCTGCCGGGATGCCATACGCAGGCGGCTGATCGCGTCGAGCTTTTGAAGCGCGTGCGCGAGGCGATTGTCTTGCATCTCGAGGAGCGCGGCGGCGACGTGGAGCCACTCGAGTTCGTGACCGTCGAGCGTGTAACCGTCGCGGCATGAGTCGCCTGCCCCGGCTCACAGGACCGCAGGTTATTGCTGCTCTTGGTCGCGCCGGATTTTCTGTCGTTCGGGTCAAAGGCAGTCACCACATGCTGCGGCACGCCGATGGCCGCGTGACAACCGTTCCGGTTCACGGCGCCGAAATAATCGGACCCGGGTTGCTCAGCAAGATCCTCCGTGACTGCGAACTCACGCGCGAGTCGTTTGCACGACTGGTCGATTGAGAAGGTCGCCAGATGGCGAGAAGCGGAAGGGTGCAATGTTTCAGTGCGTCGCCTCGGCTCGCAAGACCAAACCGTCGTCGCGCTAGATGACGCCCTGGCCGCGTTCACGGCCGAGGCAACGCCGCCGGATTGGGCATAAAAGCACCCTAGGCTAAATTGTCGATAAGTTGGGCGCATGTATGGAACATACTGTTGGAGTCTGCCTCGCAACATTCAATGGACGGGAATTTATTCAAGCCCAACTCGACTCCATCGCGCGCCAAACGCGGCGTCCCGATCAAATCGTCATTTCTGATGACGGGTCGACAGATGGCACTTTTGAGATCGCCGTGGAGTTTTCGGAAAGATCGGGTTTAAAGGTCGAGATCCTACGCCGACCGCCTGATGATCGGAGTCGATTCAACTTCAACTATGCAGTCCGTTATTTGAAAACCGATATTATCGCCTTTTGCGATCAAGACGATATTTGGCATCCAGAAAAACTTCAACGAACGGTCAACGCGTTCACTTGGAGCTCTGATGTGCTGGCGGTCCTGCATTCTTATCGACATTTTGAAAACCGTCATGGGCGCAATAGGTGGCTAAAAGCGCATCGCTTGAGGAATGCTGTCGTGCCTGGGGTATCGCTTCCGCCCGTGCTGAATTGGCTTGGCATGTCAATGGCCGTGCACCGGACAGTGATCGCGCCAGCGGAAATCTTTGAAGAGAGTTGGGAGCGCCATTTCAATTCACTGATCGCGCGGCGACCTGATTGCTTTCATGACCATTGGTCGCACATGCATGATGTCTTGTTTCTCACTGTGGCGAAAAATCTCGGCTCCATCGCAACTATCGGAGAGATCTTGGCTGACCATCGCATTCACAGCGGAAATCTTACTCAGACTAAGCAAACCTGGAAACAACCCGACGAAATACAAGCATCTTGGGGTACGGGGCAAAATGTTCTCTACAAAATTGAATCGGCTTTCTGCAGAGAGTTCATGTCTCTTCTCGAACAACTGCCGGCTGATGTTCTTCCTGCGGATCGTCGAAATTTGATGATTGAACATTACGCTACGTGGTCAAAGTGGTGGAAGTTGCGATCTGAGATTCACGATCGAAGCAGTACGTCACTCAGACGGCTGAACGCGCTCAAGACATTGGCATTTATGGGCGCTTATCGGCCAAAGCGAAGTGGTGGCCTCGGATCTCCAAGTTTTGTCAAAGATAGCGCCGCTTCAATCGGGGTCTTCTTGGGATCTCGTTGATCACCGCATTGAATGCGAGCCTGGCCAATGTGGGCGTGAACACCCTGCTAGCCAAATACATGAGCAAAGGTGAAACGCGGCGACGCGTGCTCACCCACCCATCCCGTCATGGCCGCAGAGGCGGCAATCCGTTCAAGTCAACGCTGTGCGTGAATGTTTAAGTCCGGATCGGCCCCGACCTCGCCGGGATGACGGTGGTATGGCAGCGGCGTCGGCCCGCCCACAAATATCATCCTCTGGCTTGTCCCGAGGATCCAACGGACTCCCAACCATTGATTTCGAATTTGCTGCGCTATGGGTCCTCGGCATGAAGCCGAGGATGACAGCAGTGGAGCGGCGCAACCTCCCACCACGCCCGTCATCCTCGCGCGAGCGCGGCGCAAACCGCGTCGAAGCGCGGGGATCCCGCGCAAAATGCGCCGAAGGCACAAAACAATTAGGCGTCTGCGACGAGTTTTGCGCTGGATCCCCGAACTTGGTCGCTGCGCTCCCGCGTTCGAGGATGACGTTGGTGAAATTATTCTCCGCTCCCACTACACCCGACATCCTGGTTAAGGCCCCTTATCTCCGCGTCTCCCCTAACTCGGCCCCATCCGCGCCACATCCGCCCGCATAATCGCGTATGGGGAACACGGGAGAATGCGTCGTCATGATGCCGAACGCAGCAGCCATCGCGCGTCGCGCGAGCAAAGTCGCACTCGCTTTTCCCCTTGTCATCGCCGCGCATCTTGCGCCCGCAGCCCCCGCGCATGCGGGCCGCTTCGAGTTCGATCAGCGCAAGACCGAGGTCAACTTCGTTTTCACCATGGCGTACTCGAAGCAGCGCGGCCGCTTCACCAAAGTGAGCGGCACGCTCGACTATGACCAGGCCGCGCCCGAGAAAGCCAAGATCAGCGCGGCGATCGCGAGCGCATCGTTGACGACCGGCCAGCCGCTCGTCGACAGCGAGCTCAAGGGCAAAGCGTTTTTCAACGTCGAAGCCTCGCCGACGATCGCGTTCAAGAGCCTCGCGGTGAAACCGCGCTCGGCGACGGAAGCCGATGTCTCCGGCGAGATCACTGTCAACGGCGTCACCAAGCCCGTGATGCTCAAGGTCACTCTTGAGCCGCACGACGACCCAGCGCTCAAGTATGACGTCGGCGCGCAGAAGTTCATCGCCACGACGCGCATCCAGCGCAGTGCCTTCAACATGACGGACTATCAGTCGATGGTCGACGACGAGATCGATATCGAGATCGCCGCGATCGTCCGGCCGCGATGAGTTGACTCAACGCTCAGATGGCTGAACGCGCGATCGCCGACGTCAGCATCTCCTGCACTCACAGCGCCATGGATGCGGGACCCGCGCGTTGCGCTGTCGGGTGCAAGCATCAGCCCACCGCTCATCCTCGATAGTCGCCCTCGCTCACTTGCTCCAACCACTCCACCGTCTTGCCGCCCACGGCTTCCTGAATGGCGATGTGCGTCATCGCCGTCGTTGGCGCGGCGCCGTGCCAGTGCTTCTCGCCCGGTGGAAACCAGACGACGTCGCCGGGCCTGATCTCCTCTATCGGACCGCCCGCGCGCTGCGCCCGACCCAAGCCGGCCGTCACGATCAAGGTCTGCCCTAGCGGATGCGTGTGCCAAGCCGTGCGTGCGCCGGCCTCGAACGTCACGCTGGCGCCGACGACGCGCGCCGGGTCGGGGGCCTGGAACAGCGGCTCGATTCGCACCGCGCCGGTGAAATAGTCGGCCGAGCCTTGAGTCGGCGGCTTCGCGCCGGCTCGCTTGATCTCCATGTTCCGCTCCTTCTGATTTTGCTCGTTGAAAACGGCGTTCGTCTCCTATCCGGGCCGCCAGATTTGCAGGGACATGCGCGGTCGTATAGGCCTCTCCGCGACATACTCTGGCCACGCTTGGCCTTTCTCTCGCCCTCTCTCTTTCAGACCCTGGATTCGATGATACGGCGGCGGCGAAAATTCCTCGATGCACTCAGGGCGGCGCAATTGGCCGCCGCTGTTGTGATGCTGGCGTTTTCCGCTGCTTATAGTCATGCGCAGCAATCCGTCGCGCCCGACGCCCCGACCGTTGCGCCGGCGCCGACTCCCGCGTCGCCCCCGACGGCCGCCGACCAGATCGCCGATATCTTCAGCAAGGTTGGCGACGATATCTATCACGAGTGCATCTTTGAACTTTCGGAAGAGCAGGTCGAAGTCCAGTCGGCGCTGATGCAAGCCTACGCAAAGCAGGGCGCCAGCAACGTGATCGCCCGGCGCCTCGCCGCGCAACAAATTCGTCCTCCCGAACTCTCGGACAAATGCCGCGAGCTTCGAAGCCAGCCCGAAGTTGCGCCTTCGACTTGGGACACAGCGGTGCAGATCGACAAGCAGCCGGCGAGCCCGAAGCCCAAGCCGGTCGTGCGTCCGGCGCCGGAAGCCTTCAACGCGAAGCTTGCTCTAGCGGCCAAAAAGGGACTCCCGCAGTGGGACTGCGCGCCGGGGGTGGATTTCGTCACCATCGAACTCAACGGCTTCAAGCGGAAACTGACCGGCGGCGAAATCTGCAACCCCTACCAGGATATCGTCCGCGAGGCGCCGGCGTCGCTGCGCAGCTTCCGTCTCGGCTACACGATCGCCACCGGTCGTCTGTTCATCATCGCGGACGGCGCAGAGGGCAACGGCCAGACGATCGCCTGGGCAATTTCGGGCCGCGACGTCTGCCGCAACAATCCCGATGCCGATTGCCTGGCCTCGCGCGCAGTCGGCTCATTGCCGCCCGGCGAGTATTCGTTCGCGGCGGAGAAGAGCCAGCGCATCAACTTCGGACCCAAAACCAAGCGCAACGTCGCCGGCATTTACCTGAACAAGCTTTGGAACACAGATCGGTTCAGCGCCGCGCAGGTCGCGGCCATCCGGGCGCGGGGCAACATCGCCATCCACATGCGCCTGAAAGGCGAGATGTCGGAAGCCTGCATCGGTCTCGAGCCGAAGGGCTGGGACTATGTCGCCTCGCTGATCAAGGCGGGCCGCGCCGCCGGGGTCAACGTGTATCTCGACGAGCCGTATCCGAAGATCGCCGAAGCGCCGCCGGTGATTGTCGCGTCGTCGTTCTCGCTGACGTCGCTGTTCGGCAACTGAGGCGAAATTCACCCAACCTGAATGTCAGGGGCGCCAAAGTGGCCAGCCGCGCGACGTCATTCACTTGCTCTATGCGACCCGGCCGCTACGCCAGCGATGACACGTAGAGGATCGCCATGATCACGCAGATCGCCGCGAACTGCACGGCGACGCGAAATCGCATGAAGCTCTGGCTGCCGTCTTCGCTGCGTCCGGCGATCAGGTTCCAAACTCCGAGCAGAAGTCCGATCGCGAGCGCGCCGACCAGTACGATGCCTGCGTAGGGCGCGAAGGCCTGCAGCACTTCGGACGGGTTTTGCGCCAGTGCGGCCGAGGCCTTGCTGTGCAGCCTGTCGAACCCGGCATAAATCGCGATCGCCGCGAACATGGCGACCACGCCGGTCAGGCCGTACGCCAGGACGTAACGGACGTTGTGTCCCGTTGCCCCGCCGCGAGCGTCTTCTTCCGAGATTACGATGCGGTGTGACTCATCATAGTGGGCTGCCATGACATGGGTTCCTTCTTTTCGGCCCATCGTTCTGGCGCGGATCGGCGCCGTCCATTGGCAACCAATCCCGTCGAGCCAGATGCTATTCTAGCACGGCCATGCAGGCTATGACGGCGCGCCGCTTCACAGTTTTGCGACTGGCTGTTGCGGTGCGGTGCGGTGAATATTACCACTGCGCTCATGCAGCGATGTGATTTTTCTCCCAGTCCCGCGCGGCCTAAAATCGGTATGCAAAGGGAGTCTGCGTCATGGGCAAAATGATCGAATGCGCCAAGGTTGATCCGACGTCGGGCTGCACGCATGTCATTCGCGGCAAGGACGAAGCTGAAGTCCTGAAGAACGCCATGGAGCACGCGAAAGAGCATGGCATCCGCGAGGTCACGCCTGAGCTTGCTGCGAAAGTCAGAGCGGCGATCCGCGACGACTAAGGCTCTGGCGGTCTAACACGTCGCCATCATCCGGCCGCGCTTGTCCCGGCGCATGTCGGAAAGCGCGCGCCTGTCTTTAACGCAACGCGACTTTGGCGACTTTGTCTTTGTAGTCGGCCTTGGGATCGACACCCAACAGCATCTTGATGCCGGCGACGAGACTCGATCCATCCAGCCAAATTTCGGCGTCATCTGCATCCAACCGCAGCAGAACGAGCTTCGGATCATCCTTGCCGCCTTCGTACCAAGCCGCGACGAAGCCGTTCCATAGACGATCCACCACGGCGCGATCGTTGTCGATCGCAAGGCGGCCGTGCACGCTCGCGAACAGGTCGTGTCCCTTGGAGGCGAACGTCGCGATGGCCCGTCCATCGCTTTCTCCCGACGCCAAATGCTCCGCCAGCTTGCTGTCCGTCGCGGTGAAGAACCAAATCGGACCGTGATCGCCTTCGACTTGCGCCGTCATCGGGCGCGCGTGGCCGTCGTCGACCCCATCAAGACCAAGCATCATCGTCATGTCGGATTTGAGTGACGTCCAGAATTTGGCTTCCAGTTCGGCGGGAGTCGGCATATTCGTGACCTCGTGCAAGCGTGTTCGCGCTGTCAACGAGCGGCGACGCCTAGAGTTCCGCAGAGGAATGAGTTCCGCAGGGGAATGAGTTCCGCAAGAAATGGTTTGCGAAACCGGGAATAAAAAAACGCCGGCGCGCATATCGCTCCGGCGTTCCGTCTGCCCTTTTCGGCAACTTAGAGATAATAGCACAAACCAGCGTCACGCTCCACGCTTTTCAGCGTTAACATCGACGAAACTTATCCCCGCCGCAGACTCAATTCCGCAACGCCGATGGCGATGTTCAAACCGGTCTGGCCTTCGACGCTGATCGGCTGCAGCACGACGGATTTGTTCGAGCCGCCGATGAGCGCATTGGCGCCTGCGCCGATGCCGACCGCGGCTTCCGCCGAAACGCCGGCATAATCACCGACGAGGGCGTTGGGCGGCAATTTCGACGTCGACGACAGCACCGACCAGACCAGAACGCTTTCGCCCGTCACGCCGACGTCGAGGCCGATTTTTGTGATCGTGCCGACGTAACCCTCGCGTCCGCCCGGTCCTGCCAGGTTGAAGACGCAGGTGAAGTCTTGTTTCGATCCGACGATCAGACCGACCGAGCCGCCGCCTTTGCATGTCAGCGTGCCCGCGACGATCTGGGCGTCGGCAGCGGTGGCTGGACGGGTCGCGCTCGTTGACACGGCTGCAAGCGTTGCGGCGACGACTGCGAGTGATGTGAATTTGGACATGGCTGAATCGCCTTCTTGGTTCTGTTGGATTGGCACGAGAACGCCCATCCTAGCCCTTTTCGGGCGCCTAGTGCAGATGGGCGCGCAACATCCACGCCGCCTTGTCATGCGCCTCGATGCGCGCATTCATCATGTCGCCCGTCGCGCGATCGTCGGCGTCATCGGCGAACGAGCCTACATCGTTGCACAGCTTCGACAGCGCCTCATTGTCGTCGGCAAGCGTCTTGATCATGGACTTGTCGGCCGGCGGCTTTGCCGGCGCCTCCTTGATCTCCGACAATTCGGCGAACGCGGCGAAGCTGCCCGGCGTCACGGCGTTTAACGCGCGGATGCGCTCGGCGATTTCATCGACGGCGGCGAAAAGTTCATTGTACTGCTTGTCGAACAACTCATGGAGCGCGCCGAAATTCGGGCCCGTGACGTTCCAGTGAAAATTCTGCGTCTTTAGTTGCAGCATGGAGGTCGAGGCCAGAACGACACCGAGCTTCTCGGCGATGACGGCCTTGGAATTGCTGGTCTTGTCTTCGGCCATGACGAAATCTCCTCACATGGGAATAGCCGGGCGTGAGCCCGGCTTCCATTACGTGCGCGGAGAACGCTTGAGGCGCCGCAATGTTCCCGATTAGCCGTCAATGTCGCGGGGACGCCGCGCCGAACGTATCTTCGAGTTCGTCGTCGATGCGCCGCGCCGCCTGACGCCAGTCGCCGCCGCCGTTCTGCAAGGTCGGCGCATCGAGCGCGACGCGCGGCGGGGGCTGCTGGGCGACCATCGTCATGCGCGCGCGGGCCGGCACTGCGCAGAGCCGCGCCGCAAGGTTCTGCAGCTCTCCGAAAATCTCTTCACGGCGCATCTCATGCTGGACAGTCAGATTGCGCACGTCGCGCAGGATCTGTTCGTCGGCGCGGCGGATGGCTTCGGCGAGCGTGCGCATCAGATCGAGTTCGCCGCGCGAACTTTCCGCCAGTTTCGCCAGCATGTTTTTCACGTCGTCGGGCAGGTCTTGCATCGTGTCCCCCAGTGTCGTCTCCCCACATCCAAACGCGTGATTCCAATGGCGAAAAAGTGTTCTCTCGACCTGCGCGTTATGCTCGTGGCACGCCTTGCATCAGCGATCCGCGTAGCGCTCCTTCAGCGCTTTGATGCGCTCATTGGTCATCGAGGTTTGGCAACCGAGTATGTCAGCGGTCGCGCCCGTGCCGCCGGTCCAAAACATCGGCACGTGACCGTGGCACTCTGCGTCGCGAAACGCGACCCACGCGCGCTGGCTGGCGCGTAACGCGGCCTCCCAGCTCTTGGCGTCGTAGGGCGCGTCGCCTGCCATCTCCGGCACGGCGGCGAGCGCGATCTTGTAGATGTCGTTAAGCGCCGCATCGGCGGCGGCGAAGTCTTTTTCGGCGCACGCGTTCATTTCGAAAGTTGAAAGCGCGGCGCCGCAGTCGATCTTCGGTTCGTCTTCGGCGCGGGTGGCGACGCTCGTAAAGATAAGCGCTGAGAAAATGGCTGGCAGGGTGCGGAAGGGCATTGGGATGATCGCTTCCAGTTGTGATGGACGACTCGATTGAGTGGCGCCTGATCATAACCGGAGACAGCGCCTCAGCGTCCAAACGCCCTCTGGCGCAGGAGATTGCGAGGGACGAAACTCGCTTGAAAGGGGAGAGCCAGATGCGCTCCGCAGCCTACAGCTATCGCGCCGATCCGCTGGTGCCGCGTTTCGACGACGCCGCGCCGCTGATCATTTTCGACGGGCTCTGCGTGCTCTGTTCGACCGGCGTGCAGTGGATGCTCAAACGCGATCCCAATGGGACATCGAAGTTCGCGGCCATACAGGAGCCGATTCCGCGCGCGCTCTATCGTCACTACAACTTGGACCCGGCGGCGTTCGACACCTTCATGGTGCTGGCCGACGGCGTTCCGCACTTGCGCTGGGCCGGCGCGCTCGCCGCGGCGCGCACGCTGCCGGCGCCGTGGCGCTGGCTCGGCCTCCTCGGCAGTGTAATCCCGAGCGCGCTCGGCGATCCGATCTACGACTGGGTCCAGCGCAATCGGCTCCGCTGGTTCGGCGTGCGCGACGTCTGCCTCGCGCCGGACGCTGCGACGGCGTCGCGATTTTTGACGGCGGATCGTGCGGCGGCGCCGGCTACTTGATGCGCGACCAGGTGTCGTTGTTGCAGATCAAGCCGCCCAGCACGCATCCCGACAGCGTGAGGCTGCCGCCGCTCAGTTCGACGTAGCCAGAATACTTCTGGCCGTCGTCGAGATTGAGCACCGTGCCCTTCCACTTGTTCTCGCCGGACTTCTTGGCGCCGCACATGATCTGCTTGCCGACCTTCGCGGCCTCCGGCGACTTCGTAACCTTCATGCCGATTCCGCCGCCGCAGTCGAATACCGAGATGTGCGCGCCGTTGCCGCGCAGCCAGGTTCCGTTCGGCGAGTCGGCGCGCGCAGGAGCGGTGAAAGACAGTGTCGACAGCGCGAGCACGCTCAACAGCGTGAAGCGTCCTGAAGCGTTCATGGCATTTTCTCCCTGACGTGTTTTTGTTCCGGCGACGGAGCCAGATCGACCCCCGCTGGATCGTATCAGTCGTCCCATCGCGCTCAACGCGAATCCAGCGCGTGCAAGCGCGAAATAAGCGCTGCTTCATGTTGCGCCGCGGTGCGGGCGCGACCCGAAGCGCGGAAAAAAAAGAGGGCCGGCGATGTGCCGACCCTCATCTGCCCCTTTTTTTTTAGGCCGCGCCGGTGTCAGTGCCAGCGGTTCCTCCACCAGCGGCATGAGATGCGCCGACCCCAACGGTGGCGATGCCAACCGGCCGGGCCGCGGGCGCAATAGCGATGGACCCCATGTGTTTTCTCAACCATGCGGGCTTCGTCGGCGATCGCGGCCTTCAACCCGCCGCCAACCGCCGGCGCGGCCTGAACCGACGACGCGAGGCTCACCAATGCAAATCCAGCGGCAACGGCCGCAAACATTGACTTCATTCGGTTGATCTCCCTTTGAGACTAAGCGGACCGTGAGGGCGGCCCGAACGGATCAACGCGCTGGCCCCACAATTCCGTTGCAGCAGGGATGAAAAATTTCAGCCGCGGCCGCGATAAGGCGCGACGCCCTGGTCGGGTAGCCAGACTCCGTCGGGCAGCTTGCCGATTTGCCAGAAGACGTCGATCGGCATGCCGCCGCGCGGATACCAGTAGCCGCCGATGCGCAGGTAGTGCGGCTTCAAGAGTTCGGCGACGCGCTTGCCGATGGCGACCGTGCAGTCCTCGTGAAAGGCGCCGTGATTTCGGAACGAGGCGAGATACAGTTTCAACGATTTGCTTTCGACGATCCACGTGGCGGGCGCGTAGTCGATGACGAGATGGGCGAAGTCGGGCTGGCCCGTCACGGGGCAGAGCGAGGTGAACTCGGGCTGCGTGAAGCGCGCGACGTAGGGCGTGTCGGGATGCGGATTTGCGACACGATCGAGGACGGCCGCTTCTGGGTTCTCGGGGATCGGCGTCGCCTTGCCGAGCTGGCTGACGTTGGGCGGCTTCTTGGTCATGGCCCGTGCTACTCCGCCGCGAGCCGCGTTGCGTTGCGCGGACCGGTATAGACGCAGCCCTCGTGGCAGCTGTCGCGCGACACCTGAATCTCGGCAAGTCCCGGCACGCGATTTTCGAGCCGGTTCCAGATCCATATGGCGATGCGCTCGAGCGTCGGGGTTGTGAGCCCTTCGACCTCGTTCAATAGGCGATGATCGAGCGCGACCTGCGTCTCGGCGATCGCGGCGGCGAGATTATCGAAATGAAAAACGTATCCCGTCGCAGCGTCCGGCTCGCCGTCGATAACGACGCGCGCGCGAAACGAGTGCCCGTGGATGCGGGCGTTGGGCGTGCCGGGCGCGGCGTCGGGCAAAAAGTGCGCCGCCTCGAACAGGAAGTCTTTGTAGATGCGCATGGGCCGGTGAATAGGTGATTTTCTCCAGCGCCGCCAGAGAGGGTCCAGAAACCCAGTTCGCCGCGGCTCAAGACTCGGAGGTCGCGTCCAGAGCGCTGGCGCAAATATGGCCGACTTGCCACAATCGGCGCTGCCGATTCAATAAACACCAGCAAAAACCGGAGCAGGCGCGTACTGGCCAACGCAAACCGGATCATATAACATTCTAATTGAAGTTGCGATGATTCTGGACTGGTTAACAACACATGCCTCCCCGTTCAGCGCCTGTAGCATTAACGCCGACCGTTTCACTGCTGCGCATGTCGGCCGCGAGCAGGCTGGCCGCAGCGCTTGGCGTTGTCGTCTTTCTGTGGGTGGCTGTTTACTGGGCGATGTCTTGAGGGCTCCGAGATGACGAGCGCACCGGCGGCCCACGGCGGCGCCATTAGCTTTGACGACGTGACGCTCGGCTACGAGCGCCACCCGGCCGTGCATCGGCTGTGTGGCACGATCAGTCCTGCGAGTCTGCTCGCCGTCATCGGCCCGAACGGGGCCGGCAAGTCGACGCTGCTGAAAGGCATCGTCGGCGCGTTGGCGCCATTGACCGGCTCGATCAACGTTGAAGGCGGCGCGCGCAACCGCGTCGCCTACCTGCCGCAGATCGCCGACATCGACCGCTCATTTCCGGTTTGCGTCTACGATCTCGTGGCGATGGGCTTGTGGAAGCGGACGGGAATTCTCGGCGGCATCGGACGTCGGGATCGCGAACTGATCGCAGAAGCCTTCGCCGCCGTCGGCCTTACCGGATTCGAGCGCCGGCCTGTCGGCACGCTGTCGGGCGGCCAAATGCAGCGCGCGCTGTTCGCGCGTTTGTTGTTGCAGGATGCGCGCATCATTCTGCTCGATGAACCCTTGACCGCGGTCGATACGAAAACCGCCGCGGACCTCATTGACCTCGTGCAGCGCTGGCATCAGGAAGACCGCACCGTCATCGCCGTGCTGCACGACATCGAACTGGTGAAGCACGTGTTTCCCGAAACGCTGCTGCTGGCCCGCGAACCTGTCGCCTGGGGCTCGACGCGGGACGTGTGCACGCCCGAAAATCTGCTAAAGGCGCGCCAGATGGTCGAAGCCAGCGATCCGCAAGCGCCGGTCTGCGACCATGCGCATGATCACCACCATCACCACCATGAACACCACGCGCGCGGCGCCCATTCGCATGGAGCGCACTCGCATGGCGCGCACTGAGGCCGTCCGGTGACCTTGCACGAGGCGCTGATCGCGCCCTTCACCGAGTTCGAGTTCATGCGCCGGGCGCTGGTCGGTTCGATCGCGCTCGCGATCAGCGCTGGGCCGATCGGTGTGCTGCTGATGCTGCGCCGTATGAGCCTCGTCGGCGACGCGATGGCGCACGCCATATTGCCCGGCGCCGCGATCGGGTTCCTGATTTCAGGACTGTCGCTCGGCGCGATGACGATTGGCGGACTCGCTGCCGGGTTCACCGTCGCGATTCTCGCCGGCCTCGTCACGCGCACGACCGTCTTGAAAGAGGATGCCTCGCTCGCGGCGTTCTATCTGATTTCGCTGGCGTTGGGCGTGACGATCGTGTCGATCCGCGGCTCGAACATCGATCTGCTGCACGTGCTATTCGGCGCGGTGCTGGCGCTCGACGACAATACGCTGATCCTGCTCGCAGCCATCTCGTCAGTGACGCTGATCGTGCTGGCCATCATCTACAGGCCGCTAGTGCTCGAGTGCGTCGATCCAGGCTATCTGAAGTCGGTGAGCCGCGCCGGCGGACCGGCGCATCTCGCCTTTCTCGGCCTCGTCGTGCTCAATCTCGTTGGCGGGTTTCACGCGCTCGGCACGCTGCTCGCCGTCGGCCTGATGATGCTGCCGGCAATCGCGTCGCGCTTCTGGTCGGCCGAGATGACCGGCATGATTCTGGTTTCGACGCTTATCGCGGTCGTCTCCAGCGCCGCCGGCCTGCTGATCTCGTTTCATTTCGGTCTGCCGACAGGACCGGCCATCATCCTCGTCGCCGGCGCGGCCTGCATCGGCTCGCTGCTGTTCGGACCGCTCGGCGGCGTTGTCTGGCGGCTTCTGCCGCGCGCCCACTACCAAGCCTGACGTCATCGACCACACCGAAGTCTCGACTAAACCAAAGTCTCGGCCACACCACCGGAGCGTTCGTTATGACCATGAAGACGTATGTTATATCGACTGTTGCGACTTTGATCGCAGTCGTCGCGGCGCTACCGGCTGACCCCGCGTCGGCCGCCGAGAAAACCAAAGTCGTCGCGACATTCTCCATTCTGGGCGACCTCGTCACGCAAGTCGGCGGCGACCGCGTCGACGTTTCGACGCTGGTCGATGCCGACGGCGACGCCCATGTCTATTCGCCGACGCCCGCCGACGCCAAGACGGTGAAGGCGGCGAAGATCGTGTTCGTCAACGGGCTCGGCTTCGAGGGCTGGATCGACCGACTGATCAAGGCGTCCGGCACAGGCGCGACCATCGTCACGGCTTCGAAGGGCGTCACGCCGATAGAAGGCGAAGAGGAGGAAGGCGAGCACGACAAGGCAAGCGACAAGAAGGAAGATGCCGGACACGACCACGGCCAATTCGATCCGCATGCGTGGCAGAGCGTCGGCAACGCCAAGCTGTATGTCGGCAACATCCGCGATGCGCTGATCGCCGTCGACGCCGACGGCAAGGCGACATACGAGGCCAACGCCACGGCCTATCTCGCCAAGCTCGACGAGGTGGAAAAGGAAGTGAAGGACGCGATCGCGAAAATTCCGGCCGACCGCCGCAGGGTCATCACCTCGCACGACGCCTTCACCTATTTCGCCAGAGACTACGGCATGGAATTCATCGCGCCGCAGGGCGTCTCGACTGAGACCGAGGCGTCGGCCAAGGACGTCGCCAAGATCATCACGCAGATCAAGGCCGAGAAAATTCCGGCGGTCTTCATCGAGACCATCACCGACACGCGTCTCGTCGAACGCATCGCCAAGGAAACCGGCGCCAAGATCGGCGGCAAAGTCTATTCCGACGCGCTGTCCGACGCCAAGGGTCCGGCGGCGACCTATGTCGACATGATGCGCCACAACATCAAACAGTTCGCCGCAGCCCTGACGAGCTGATCGCGCTCCGACGAGGTCGCCAGCTCCCTGCGTCAACGCCGCCCAGCGCGTCAGTGATGCAGGGGCTCCTCAAGATCGCCTCAGCGAATTCCGATCACCTTGTGCGTCTGAACGGACAGCCGCCACGGCGGGTTCGCCATGCAATAGCGGATGGCCGCGACGGTGTTCTCGGTCTGGCGCGGGCCATCCATCGGCTGCAAAAAGCGATGCTCGAAGTCGAGATCGACGAGCGCGCCGGGATCGAGCCCCTCCTGCGGGAAGACAAGTTTCAATTCGTCGCCGTGGATCTGCACGATCTCCGTTCCGGCCTTCGGACTGACGCAGACCCAGTCGATCGCCGGGTGGACGGGGAGGGTGCCGTTGGTCTCGATCGCGATGTTGAAGTCGTGGGCGTGCAGCGCCTCAATCAGCGCTTGGTCGACTTGCAGCATGGGTTCGCCGCCGGTCAGCACGACGAGGCTCGGGCCGTCCGGCGCCGTACAGGCGTCGCGACATGCGCGCGCCAGATCGTCGGCCGTCGCGAACTTCCCGCCGCCTTCGCCATCGACGCCGACGAAGTCGGTGTCGCAGAATGTGCATTGCGCTTCGGCGCGATCCTCCTCGCGCCCGCTCCACAGATTGCAGCCGGCGAAGCGGCAGAAGACCGCCGGCGTTCCGGCGTTCGCGCCTTCGCCCTGCAACGTGTAGAAGATCTCCTTGACGTGATACATGCGCGATGAGTGCGAAGCGGGAGCGGAGCTGTCAATAGATGAGACGCGCTGCAGTCCAAGTTGTCATCCCGGGCGGAGCGCTGC
The DNA here is from genome assembly GCA_046160845.1 of Hyphomicrobium sp. Taxonomy (GTDB): domain Bacteria; phylum Pseudomonadota; class Alphaproteobacteria; order Rhizobiales; family Hyphomicrobiaceae; genus Hyphomicrobium_B. Next base: position 8,959 of record JBJXHD010000013.1, on the reverse strand, counting down.
GCGCATCGCGGAGACCCGGAACCCAGAGTCCAAAGATCCGCTCCGGAAGCTCTGGGTCCCGGATCGTATCGCGCCGGCGATGCGTCCGGGATGACAATGCAAACTGGGGCCGCAAATGACCGGCGCGCCGCGAACTTACCGCTACCTCGACCTCGTCATGGTCGCCTACGTCGTCGTGCTGGTGTGCTCCAATCTCATCGGGCCGGCCAAGGCGGCGACGCTCGATCTGCCTCTCATCGGCGCCGTAACCTTCGGGGCCGGCGTGCTGTTCTTTCCGATCTCCTACATCTTCGGCGACATCCTGACCGAAGTGTATGGGTACGCCCGAGCGCGCCGCGTCATCTGGACAGGCTTCGCGGCGCTGCTGTTCGCGGCGATCATGGCCGCCGTTATCGTCGCCCTTCCGCCGGCGCCGGGCTGGCCCAATCAGCAGGTCTACGAGATCGCCTTCGGCAACGCCTGGCGCATCGCCGGCGCGTCGATGATCGCCTACTTCTGCGGCGAGTTCGTCAACTCGTTCGTGCTCGCCAAAATGAAAGTCGCAAGCCAGGGGCGCCACATGGGCGCGCGCTTCGTCGCCTCCACGGTCGCGGGCGAAGCTGTCGACAGCGCGATTTTCTATCCGTTGGCGTTCTGGAACTCGGGCATCATGCCGAACGAGCTGGTGATGACGCTCGTGGTTTCTCAGTTCATAACCAAAACTGCGGTTGAGATCGCCTTCCTGCCGCTAACAACGCGCGTCGTCCGAGCGCTGAAGCGCGCCGAGAACGAAGACCATTTCGATCGCGGCACGGACTTCAATCCGTTCAAGGTTGATGTGTGATGGCGCTCACGCCGATGCGATGTTGGCACAAGCAACCGTGCGCAGTGACGGTTTCTTAGCGATGGCTTCGATGGCCGTGCGAACGCCCGCGGGCTTCATCGGCGGCTCGCCGCGTACCGGCGACAGCATCACGAGCAGCGCCAGCCCGACGGTGAAATTCACCGTTTTGGGCATCCAGCTGTTTCGAGCGCTTGTCACGTCGAGTCCTCGGGGTTCATGGGTCTGTCGCATCAGAGCCGGCGGCAGGTTCAAACGGAAATGCCGTTTCGGCATGGGTTTGATAGCCCGCCCCCGGCTGCCGCGATGTGCCATGCGTCACACTTCGTCAGGGCTCTTTGGCGGGGCCGGACGTTCGCCCGAACGTTCGAATTTTCGCGGCATTTTCGACAGTTCGTTAAGCGCATCCGGGTAGGCTTTGTAGCCCAGATAGCTCCGCTGTCAGGCTTAGAGGCGAACCGAGATGACGACCCTCAAGACAGCTTTGGTTGTGCTTCTGGCGCTAGCCGCGACGGCCGACGTCGCGTCCGCGCGCCGCATGAAGTTCCGTCTGTTCTCAGGCTCGAACGGCTCCAGCCACCATTCGGCGGATGCGCCCTCCAAGAAATCCAAACTGCCGATTGTCGTGCCGATCCCGGGAGGCTCGTCGGGCAACATCGTCAAAGTCCTCGACCTTCCCGACACGGCGCTGTTTCGTCGCCCGGATGGGCGCTACGTCGATCTCGGCTATCGCTTCACGAGCGGAGATGCCGGCGATTGGGTGGGCTACGTCGGCTCCAGCACGCAGTATCTTCCTCTGAGCAAAGATGCGCTCAATGGCATGATGATGGTCGCCGGATTGAAAGAATTGCCGCCGCCGCCGACGCGCACGTCGTCCGGCGGCATGGTCGCGTTGTTGATCGTCGCCGGCGTGATCGGATTTGGCGTGTTGAAGCGGTTCGTGTTCGGCGCTGCCCGCACCGTCGCCGCCGCGACAAGCGAAGGTCTATCCTCGCAAACTCCGGATTGGGTTGCGCGGGCGGAAGAGCGCGTCGCCTCCAGCGCGCAGGCTTCGCCGGCGCCGACCGCCCGTCGTGACATGGGACGCGCGACGGCTGCGGCGCACCGCGTCGGCGCCGTCTCCGCGCCGCGCTCAGCGTTCGGACGGCGCGCCTAGCGCGCTTAGCCTTCGACAGGTTCCATTGCTCGCCAGGCCGCAAAGCCTTTGGCGCGCAACTCGCACGCCGGGCATGTTCCGCAGCCGTAGCCCCAGGCATGGCGCTCGCCGCGTTCTCCTCGATAGCACGTGTGCGTGTCTTCGATGATGATGTCGACTAGGCGCTGACCGCCGATGTCGTGCGCCAAGGCCCACGTCGCCGCCTTGTCGATGGCCATCAGCGGCGTCTCGATCGTGATCGTCTTGTCGAGGCCGAGCGACAATGACTGCTCCAGTGCGTCGACGGTTGCGCGCCGACAATCCGGGTAGCCGGAAAAATCGGTCTCACACATGCCGCCAACCAGGGTTGAAATTCCGCGTCGGTAGGCGAGGGCGGCGGCGTAGGTGAAAAACAGCAGGTTGCGGCCCGGCACGAATGTCGTCGGCAGCCCGCTCGCCGAGAATGTGATTTCCGCATCGCGGGTCAGAGCTGTCTCGCTGATTGCGCCGAGCGATCGCAGAACCAGCACGGTGTCCGGTCCGAAACGCGGGCGGAACTCGGCAAGCTGCAGGAGTTTGCGAAAGACGACCTGGCGCTGCGCCAACTCGATGGCGTGGCGCTGGCCGTAGTCGAAGCCGATGGTCTCGACGCGGTCGTAGCGCCGCAACGCCCACGCCAGTGCGACGGTCGAATCCTGACCGCCGGAGAACAAGACGAGTGCGGAGTTTTCAGCCACTTTTCACAAACTCTTTCCGTCGAACTGTTTGGCGCTCAAGGACCAGGCGTCGACGCCATCGAGGCAGCGGACGTTGACGCCAACCATCGCCGTTCCGTCTGGCATTTCGCCTCTCGCGAACGAAGCGACGCCGCACGTCTTGCAAAAAGCGTGATGAATGGCGCGCCTGTTGAATTGGTAGTCCGTCAGTGACTCGCCACCGGAGGCGAGTTCGAACGCGGGCGCCGGCACGAAGCCGAGAATGGAGCCGCGCTTCTGGCAAATCGAGCAGTTGCAGGTGATGAGGTCGTCGAGGGACATCGTGACCGCGAAGCGCACGGCGCCGCAGTGGCATCCACCGTCATAAGATTTCGGTTGCGACATCAGGCGGCCATCCTTTTGCTTCGCGCTACGGTCCCACCTCAGTGGCCCGCCTCATTGGGTAGTCGGAAATCCCCCGCCGGGACTTTGCCCCGCGGTCAATCAGGTCTACAACGCCGGCTGTTTTGAGGCGAGACTGGCGTTCAGTTTCGCCGCGCCCCACATCCTGCCACTGCTAGGACGCTTCATGACAGCCATTGTCGACATCATCGGCCGTGAAATTCTCGATTCCCGCGGCAACCCGACGGTGGAGGTCGATGTGGCGCTGGAGGACGGCTCGGAGGGGCGCGCCGCGGTGCCCTCGGGCGCCTCGACCGGCGCGCATGAGGCCATTGAACTTCGCGACGGTGACAAGTCCCGTTATCTCGGCAAGGGCGTGCTCAAGGCCGTCGACGCCGTCAACGGCGAGATCTTCGACGCCTTGTCCGGCATGGACGCGGAAGATCAGCGCGGCATCGACGCGGCGCTCATCCAACTCGACGGAACCAAGAACAAGAGCCGCCTCGGCGCCAACGCCATCCTCGGCGTATCGATGGCTGTCGCCAAGGCCGCCGCCAATTCGAGCGGCCTGCCGCTCTATCGCTACATCGGCGGCGCCGACGCGCACATCCTGCCGGTGCCGATGATGAACATCATCAACGGCGGCGCGCACGCCGACAACCCGATCGACATCCAGGAATTCATGATCATGCCGGTTGCGGCGGAGACCTGCGCCGACGCCATCCGCATCGGCGCGGAAGTGTTCCACACGCTGAAAAAGACTCTGAAGGACGCCGGCCATAACACGGCAGTCGGCGACGAAGGCGGGTTCGCGCCGAACCTCAAAAGCGCCGACGAAGCACTGACGTTCATCATGCGCGCCATCGAGAAGGCCGGCTACAAGCCGGGCGACGACGTCATGCTGGCGCTCGATTGCGCTTCGACCGAATACTACAAGGGCGGCAAGTACGAACTCGCGGGCGAGGGCAAGTCGCTCGACAGCGCCGCCAACGCCAAATACCTCGAAGATCTCGTCAACCGCTTCCCGATCGTCTCGATCGAAGACGGCATGGGCGAAGACGACTGGGCCGGATGGAAGGCGCTGACCGACCTTATCGGCGCGCGCTGCCAGCTCGTCGGCGACGATCTGTTCGTCACCAACACCGAACGGCTGAGCCAGGGCATCAATACGGCGACGGCGAACTCGATCCTCGTCAAGGTGAACCAGATCGGCTCGCTGACCGAGACGCTCGACGCGGTCAGCATGGCCCAGCGCGCCGGATACACCGCCGTCATGTCACATAGGTCAGGTGAAACTGAAGACTCAACCATCGCCGATCTCGCGGTCGCCACCAACTGCGGTCAGATCAAGACCGGGTCGCTGTCGCGCTCCGATCGTCTGGCCAAATACAACCAGCTGATCCGCATCGAAGGCCAGCTCGGCGACGTGGCGCGCTACGCGGGGCGCAGTATTCTGCGCGGCGCAAGCGTCTAATCGTCAACCACATCGCCGGCTCGCTTTGCGCGATTTCCTGCCGTACAGGCAGCGCTCGATGATCCCGATCAGCTGTTCGATCGCCAACATCATAACACTCTCCTGAAGGTCGCGTTTCGTGTTGGCAGCGAACATGCACCGCGCCGCTTCGACGGACAAACGCCTTTGCTTTACACGTCACGCAAGGTTTCGTTATGTGCGCCATGGCGCGCCGACTTCCCTCCTTGAATGCACTCAGAGCTTTCGAAGCCGCGGCGCGCAACGTCAGTTTTTCATTGGCCGCGGCGGAAATGAACGTCTCGCACGCCGCCATCAGCCGCCATATCCGCGAACTCGAAGCCTGGCTCGGAGTGAAATTGTTTCATCGCACCGGACGCGGCGTTACGTTGACCGACGACGGCGCGATGCTCGTCAGCGATCTGACGCCCGCCTTCGACATGCTGGCTGCCGCGACGGAGCGTTTCGCGGCGCCGGGCGGACGACGGCAACTCGTCATCAGTTCCGAAGCGCCGTTCGCTGCGCTGTGGCTCGCGCCGCGCATCGGCCGGTTCATCAGCGCGCATCCCGACGTCGACCTCGTGCTCGATCCGACCAATCGTCTGGTCGACTTCTCGAAGAATGAAGCCGACCTCGGCATCCGCTACGGCGCGGGCCAGTGGCGCGACGTCCACGCCGAGAAACTTTTGGACACGGTCGTGACGCCGGTCTGCAGTGCGGGGCTGCTGCGGACGTCTCCGATCATTGATCCGCGTGAGCTGACCGGCGCCGCTCTGATCCAAGAGGACACGCGCGAAATTTGGAAGAGCTGGCTCGATCAAGCCGGTATCGGCGACTTCGTTCGTCCGTCGGGCCCGACCTTGAAGGGCCACCTCGCCATCTCTGCGGCCGAAGCTGGGCAGGGGTTCGCGCTGGCCGACGACATTCAAGCCGGCGACGCCATTCTTGCGAAACGGCTGATCAGGCCGTTCGACATCGCCGTGACGCATCAATCCTACTATCTGGTGCGCGGCGCGTCGTCGAAGGAAAGCAAGGCGGCGGGCGCCTTCCGCGCTTGGTTGAAGCGTGAACTCTCGGCGTTCCAGGCCGAGCTGCGTGCATTTGAGCCGATGCCTGGGCCGGCGCCAAAGCGACCGACCACCCGACGGCGCTAAATCGGACGGTGTTTTACCCGGCCTTAAGCTGCGGCGGCTAAAACTCGTGGCCGTTCCCTCCAGGCCTTTCGGGCTCGTTCGTTGGAGTCGTCCCTCTGGTGCTGCGTTTCTCCCTGCAGGATCGACGAAATAGGCTGAGTTCGCGCGTTCGCCAGTCCATGGTGTTGCTTGGCTGTGCGGCTGCGACGGCCTATTTCGTCCATCATGCCCGCTACGGGCGGCATGGCTACGGCGCCCGAGAGGAGCTGCTGGCCCGCGCACAGCTGCTCGATTTCGAGATCCGCAGCCTTGAAAGCGTGCGTGCGAAACTCGCCCGGGACGTGGCGCTGCTAAGCCCCGAGCTGCCCAATCCCGACCTCGTCGAAGAGGCGGCACGCGACATGCTCGGTTATGTTCGGGCGAACGAGCGGATTTATCCGACGCTCTGAACGCGCCGACTTGCAGGACGCGGGCGCATCCCCACATGATTCGTCGCGAAAGCGGCGCCGGTTGCCGCCCGCGGTTTGAAAGGCGTCGGCGATGAACGACAAGGATTCCGAGCGCGAGGCGTTCGAAGAGGCAGCGCTCGAACTCGATGTTCCGGAAGGTGTTGCCGATGCCGAGGCGGCGGTCGAAATGCTGCGCGCGTGGATCGCCGACGGCGCCTTGCTGGTCTCGCTAAATCCCGAAGCTTTCGAAGACCAAGTCGGAGAATGGGGGCGCTTGCTGGGTCAGCTCGCCCACCATGCCGCGCGGTCGGCGGCGCTGGCCGGTCATATGTCGGACTCTGAGGCTTTGCAGGCGATCCGCAAAGGTTTTGAGGCGACCTTGCCCCAGAACCAGCCGGCGATGTCGGGGGCCATGCGCGGCCGAATGAGCCACTAGACCCATTGACGGCTGGCGCTGGACGTCATCGCGACACGATCGTGTTAATTATGGCACAGCAGCGCGATGTCCACAATTTCCCGAATCAACTTGTCCGTTGACCGTGGATCATGTGCGTGCGCCACTTGCCGGGTCCGACGCCGCGTCGATATGGCTTGCCAGTTCGCGCGTGTGCGTTCGACCAATAATTCGGCATAAACGACCTCGGGGGACGAGCTCATGACAGTGTGCACACCTACGCGACTCCTCGCGCTTGCCGCACTGGCGGCGGCGGTGTCGGGTTGCTCGAACTCGGGCGCTCCGTTGGCGACGGCTTCCGTCGCTCCGGACAAGCCAGTTGTCGCTCAGCCTCGCGTCGACCCGGCCTGTGTGGCGCTCGCTTCGCAGATCGACACTCTGCGCGCCGAGGGAACCGTCGAGAGACTGGAAAAGGCCGCTGCCGGCAAAACGGCGAACGTGCAGGTCAAGCGCGCATCGCTCGCCAAGCAGGCCGAATTGAATAAGGCCAACGCCGACTTCCAGACGAGGTGCGGCCCTGCGATCCCGCGTGCTCAGACGGCGACGATGGCGCCGCCTTCCGGCGTCACGCCAAGCGCGTCACCGCGGAAGATCGACGCTGCGCCCGTTGGCAACTAGCCCAGCCGACGCAGCACTCGCGCCTTGTAATTGTAGCGCCGCTCGGTCCCGGCTGTGGTGCTCATTGCCTCGCCACTGTCTGCGCGTTTCATTTGCACAATCAACACGGGTGCGTTTGCAGCGCTGCGGCACGGGCGCCACACTCACGCCATTGGGGGTTGCGAAGCCGTGTTTCGTATGGTCTGAGGAACGAGTTCGATCCTTGCGAGGCCGCGGGATCGAAGGCCAAGAAATCAAAAACAGGACCACGCATGCGCAGGTTGAACGGCTTCCTTTTCGCAGCGCTCGCGGCGGCGGCGCTTCAGGGATGTGCTTCGGCGTCAGGTGGAGATCCGGGGGCGAAGGCGCTGCCCCTCGGGCAGTCTTGCCAGTCAATTAGAGGCGAGCTCAACAAGCTCGACTCGCGCGGCGTTCCCGCTCAGGTCGAGCGCGCGAGCTCCGGCAAGAAGTTGACGCCGGCGCAGAGGGTCGATGTCGACAATTACAACCAGCTGCTCAATCAATATCTGGGTTCGCGCTGCCACGTCTGATGTGATCGACGGACTCGAATAGGGGCTGCCCATGGATGACAAGACACGCGCCCTTCTGATCTTTGCCGTCGTCGGCCTAATCGCCGGCTTCCTGGCGTCGATCGTCGTCGGCGGCGGTGGGCTGATCCAGTATCTGCTCTCCGGCGTCATTGGCGCGTTCGTCGGCGGCTGGCTGCTCGGCGCGCTGGGGGTCAATCTCGGCATCAGGAACCCGCTCGGCGCGCAGATCGTGACGGCTACAATCGGCGCAATCGTCGTCGTTCTTCTGGCGAGGCTCATTTCCTAGACGGGGCGTGGCTGATCCCATCCTTCGTCGACAGCGACAAAGGCGCGCGAACGCTCTATTTTGCGTGGGCGCCTCGAGAAGCGCCCATTCGAACAAGGATCGCGAGCGTGGAACAATTACAGCCCTATTGGCCGTTCATCATCATGGCCCTCAACGGCCTGATCGCCGGCTGGCTCGCCGGCCTGCTGCTCGGCGGCGGCGGACTGATCCGCAATCTATTCGTCGGCATCATCGGCGCCTTCGTCGGCGGGTTCCTGTTCAACGCCGGACTGCTGCCGCTGCCGTTCTCGACCGGGTCGGCGTTCGGCGACCAGATCGTCGTCTCGACCATCGGGGCGATCGTGGTGGTTCTGATTGCGCGGCTGATCGCGCGCTAGGCGTCGGACCGGACTCGCGCGGCGATGCCCAAATTCTCCACCGAACGGCGCGTGCCTTTCTCGGCATCGCAGATGTACGCGCTCGTCGCCGACGTCGAGCGGTATCCGGAGTTCCTGCCCTTGTGCACGGGGCTCGTGGTGACGTCGCGGACTGCGAAATCAGCTGGCGGCGAACAGCTCACGGCGCGCATGAGCGTCGGCTACAAGTCGATTGCGGAAAGCTTTACGACGGACGTCGATCTGAAGCCGGGTGAAAACCGCATTGACGTCAGCTATCTCGACGGACCCTTTCGCCATCTGGACAACCGCTGGCGCTTCATCGACGAGACAACGGATGGGCGCGCGGGATCGATCGTCGATTTCTACATCACCTATGAATTCCGCTCGGCGATGCTCGGCGTTCTGGTCGGCGCCATGTTCGATCAGGCGTTCCGCAAATTCGCCGAAGCTTTCGAGATGCGCGCGCGGAAGGTTTACGGCGCGCCGACGGCAGCGGTTTGAGGCGCGGTCGCGCTAACGCACCATGCGTTCGACGTTGCGCGCCGCGGCGACGCCCTTCATCGTGTCGAGTCCTTTGGCTTCTTTGACG
>JBJXHD010000012.1:0-4589 GCA_046160845.1 Hyphomicrobium sp. | reverse complement strand
CTCCCATGAAAACGTCGGTGACTCTGATGCCTGGCGTCTACGACATGCACCTGTCCAAAACCGAGTGGCGTTTCATCAAGGTCGATGGCGGCAAGACCACCACGCTGCGGCCGGCCGCGGTCATCCTTGCCGCGGGTCTGCAATGGAAGAAGGCGCAGGTGACGACGCAGGATGGCAAGCAGGTCGCCGACTTCCACGCGATGCGAACGCAGGCGGCGCTGCCGCCGGGCGATTACATCGTCGAAGTTGATGACAACAAGTTCCCGTTCCCCGCGACCGAAGGCGAGGTGTTCGAGGTGAAGCCGGAGTAGCGGGCGTTTTACAAGAGACTGGCCATGCGAAAGCGCGAACGATTTGTATCCCTGCCTTGCTTAACCATTGCTGTCATGTTGGCGGCGCTTATCGGTGCGACGGGCATCGGCTCCGCCGCCTTGGCGCAGCAGGCGCAGACAGCCAGCATTCCCTCTGATGACCTGTTCTGGCCCAACACCGTAGACTTCAAGCCCGGCCCCGGCGCGGTCGCGCGGTTGACTGACGTCGTTAAGCGGGCACAGGCGCCTGGCTCGCAATGCCCGACCGATGTCGACTTCACGGTCTTGGCAGGGCCGCATCCGGAAGGGCCTCTGATCAGGGACGCCCTGGCCACAGCCCGTCGCGATGTGATCGAGGTTGTCTTGCGCGGCTTCGGTCCCTCGGTGCGGGTCACTAAGAACGTCAACAGCAGCAGCTTGGTCGACATGGTGGTCATCAGCGCCCAGAGCGCCAAGGACAAGGAATCGCCAAAGCTCGACACTAACTCGGTCCCGCGCAAGGGCAGCAAGGTGAAACCGCGCGACACGATCACGGTGACGATGGTGGCGCGCGACCACGCCAATCTGTGGCAGAGCGGGATCAAGACCATCCAGCTTGTCGCCGAGAGCGAAGGCGGCCGGCTTATAGTCTCGGAGAACTACCCGCCGCCGCCGCCAGCAGGCTGCATCGCCTTGGCGCCGGCGCGGCGCGTGGAGGCGACCTATACGGTGCCAGACAACCCGCCGCCGATCGTGCGCCTCACGGCGGTCGCCGAGGACCACGTTGGCCTCATGGACACCGATGCCGCCGAGTTCCCGACCAAGGGGGATTGGTTTGGGACACTTAAGTTCAGCTCGGAGGGCGTGGTCCTGGGCGTGACAACAACTATAACCGACCTCATGGACATCGTCCTCGACTACGACGGACAAGGCAACCTGACCGGTTCGCTAGTCGGGAACCGCAGTTTCAATCAGCAGGGCAATCCGGAATGCAGTTGGGCCGTAACCATACCAAACAAACTGCGCGGCAAATTGATCGGCTCGTACACGCCCGGCGCCGAGGTGATGTCGATCCAGCTGATCGAACCCGAAGTTGCGCCGGCTCCGCGCAAAGATTGTCCGCGCGGGGGCTACATCTTCAGCGGCAACAGCATTCATGAAGAGTCGAACTTCAAGAGCGCTCTAAGAAGCCCAAGAGCGACAGGGGACGGCCGATTCCAGTTCGATATTACTTGGATGACCGGGCCCATCACGAGCAGCGTCTCGCTAAGACTGCAACGCGCGCAGGAGTGACGGCGCGGCCACTTTCACGCCTCAAGGAAACGGGCTCTCCTCCGGCCGTTGCGCATCGACCTTATCAGCACCTTGTCACCCGGATTGAACTTCGCAACGGCCTCGCCACTGGGATGGCCGCTGATCGGTAAGTCCGTTTCTACAGGATGACACGCGCTTCGGACGCTCGCCACGGTCGCCAGTTCAGTCAAAGGCGCAGCGCGCAACTTCTGTTGTTGGCTTAGTGCCGAACTCCGATTCGCCAGCCTCCACGTCGGCTTGCGCTCGGAAAGCGGGAAGCGCTTTTTACCGCTCGAACCGCTTGAACTTGATGCGGTGCGGCTCGACGGCGGCGTCACCGAGGCGGCGCTTTTTGTCTTCCTCGTAGTCGGCGAAGTTGCCCTCGAACCACTCGACGTGACTATCGCCTTCGAAGGCTAGGATGTGCGTCGCCAGACGGTCGAGGAAGAAGCGGTCATGCGAGATGACGACGGCGCAGCCGGGAAAATTCTCGAGCGCCAGTTCGAGTGCGCCGAGCGTCTCGGTGTCGAGGTCGTTGGTCGGCTCGTCCAGCAGGAGGAGGTTGCCGCCCTCCTTCAGCAGTTTGGCGAGATGCACGCGGTTGCGTTCGCCGCCTGACAGCTGTCCGACCTTCTTCTGTTGATCGGCGCCCTTGAAATTGAACCAGCCGCAATAGGCGCGGCTCGGCACTTCCTTTTTTCCGCCGAGCAATATCTGGTCGAGGCCGCCCGAGATTTCCTCCCAGACGGTCTTCTTGTCGTCGAGGTGCCCGCGGCTCTGATCGACATAGGAGAGCTTCACGGTCTCGCCGAGGCGGATCGCGCCCTTGTCGGGTTTCTCCACACCGGTGATCATCTTGAACAGCGTCGTCTTGCCGGCGCCGTTCGGTCCGATGACGCCGACGATGCCGCCGGGCGGCAGCTTGAATGACAGTCCGTCGATCAACAGGCGATCGCCGAACGCCTTTTCGAGATCTGTGACTTCTACCACGACGCCGCCGAGCTTCGGCCCCTGCGCGATCTGGATGGTCGCCTTGCCGACATCCTCGCGGCCAGCCTCTTCGACAAGCTTTTCATAAGCCGTGATGCGCGCCTTGGATTTGGCCTGCCGCGCCTTGGGCGACGCGCGGATCCATTCGAGTTCGCGCGCCATCGCCTTCTGCCGGGTCTCTTCCTGACCCTTCTCGACTTCGGCGCGCTTGGCCTTCTGTTCGAGCCAACTTGAATAATTGCCCTTGTAGGGCACGCCCTGACCACGATCGAGTTCGAGCGTCCACTCGGTCAGGTTGTCGAGGAAGTAGCGGTCATGCGTGACGAGGATCACGCAGCCTGCGTAGTCCTTCAGGTAGCGTTCGAGCCAGGCGACGCTCTCGGCGTCGAGATGGTTGGTCGGCTCGTCGAGCAGCAGGATGTCTGGCTTCGCAAGCAAGAGCCGCGTCAGCGCCACGCGACGCTTTTCCCCGCCCGACAGCTTCGTCACGTCGGCGTCGCCCGGGGGACAGCGCAGCGCGTCAAGCGCCTGCTCGACCTGCGTATCGAGATCCCAGAGGTTCTGCGCGTCGATCTGGTCCTGCAGCTCCGTCATTTCGTCGGCGGTATCGTCGGAATAGTTGGCGGCGATCTCGTTGTAGCGATCGAGGATCGCCTTCTTTTCGGCGACGCCCTCCATCGCGTTGCCCATGACATCCTTCGTCGCATCGAGCTGCGGTTCCTGAGCCAGATAGCCGACCCTGATTCCGTCGGCGGGTTTCGCTTCGCCGATGAAGTCATCAACCGTGCCCGCCATGATCTTCAGCAGCGTCGACTTGCCGGCGCCGTTGAGGCCGACGACGCCGATTTTCGCGCCGGGCAGGAACGACAGGGAGATGTCTTTCAAGACCGTCTTGCCGCCCGGATAGGTCTTGGACAGCTTGTGCATGTGATAGACGTACTGGTGCGCGGCCATGGCGGTCGGCTGTCCTCTTCGAACGAGATGGGATTTGGCGCGCGTTCTAACCGATGACGCCGACAATCACAACGGCGGCATTGACGCCGCCGGCTCTGCTGAAGAGCAGCAACTGTTCTTTGACTTTTTGTAAGGCGACAAAATCGCCAGCAGGCCCGATATGGCGCAGCAGTGCCCGGAGGTGCAGCCATGAACAAAGATGCGGCGGTCAAAGCGCGGCCAGACCGGCTGCGGTGCGCGATCAGCGACAAGGATTTCTCGCGCCGAGAACTGGTCGATATCGACACGGTGCGGCCAAGCCTCGCCGAACGAATTCGACAAGACCACCCGGGTTTGCATGAAGGCGCATTGATCTCCCGACGCGAACTCGACAGGTACCGAGAACTCTACGTCCAGGATCTGCTCAAGGCCGAGAGTGGCGATTTCAGTGACCTGGAAAAACAGGTCGCCGAAAGTCTGGCGACGCACGCGACGCTCGCCGAGAACGTCGAAGACGACTTCGAAGAAGGTCGCACGCTCGGCGAACGGCTTTCGGACCATCTCGCGAGCTTCGGCGGCAGCTGGATGTTTCTGATCGTATTCGCGGTTTTTCTGGCGATCTGGATGGCGTTCAATGCCTATGAAGGCGACCGGTCGGCTTTCGACCCCTACCCCTTCATCCTGCTGAATTTGATCCTCTCGACAATCGCCGCCGTGCAGGCGCCCATCATCATGATGAGCCAGAAGCGGCAGGAGGCCAAAGACCGGCTACGCTCGCTGAACGATTACAAGGTCAATCTGAAGGCCGAACTCGAGATCCGGCACTTGCACGAAAAGATTGACCATCTCTTGGGGAAACAGTGGCAGCGCCTCGCCGAAATCCAGGAGCTGCAGCTCGAGACGATGGCGGAGCGACGCGGGTAGCGCTCCCTCACCACGCCGGATTTCTGACGCCGGTGAAGAAGTAGACGCCGAGCCCGATCGTGAACACGAGCCAACCCCAAAGCACGTGTTCGAACCACACCGTCCAGAATGAGCGCGTGCGTTCATAGCGCCACGCGAACAGCATCCCGACAACAAAGG
>JBJXHD010000011.1:0-88611 GCA_046160845.1 Hyphomicrobium sp. | reverse complement strand
TCCCGCCATCGCAGCCTCCGGCCAGCCGGCATTGGGGGATGCGTGTTTTCGCGCGTCGCGCCACATGACGCCAAGGCCGTCCCATCCCCGCCGACCCATCAGTGTGGCGGCCACGGCGATGACCAGGCCCGACAACCGCGCTGGCACGAGATTGACGAGATCATCGAGCTTCGCCGCGGCAAAACCGAACGCGAGATGGCGTGGCGACCGGTGACCGATCATGCTGTCGGCGGTGTTGATCGCCTTGTAGGCCGCGAGTCCGGGGAGCCCCGCAACCGCAAACCAAAACGCAGGCGCGACGACGCCGTCCGACGCGTTCTCGGCGAGACTTTCGATCGCCGCGCGCGCCACACCGCTTTCGTCAAGCGCCGCGGTATCGCGCCCGACGATCATAGCGACCGAGCGCCTGCCACCCTCGATCCCCTCGCCCTCAAGCGCCGCCGCCACGTTGCGCACGTGATCGTAAAGACTGCGCGCGGCGATCAACGTCGCGGCCACAATAGCAAGAACGATCACGCCGCCCGGCGCCTGCGCCAGCGCTCCTTGCACCAGCGCCGCAACCAGCGCCGCACCGCCGACGATCGCCCCCAGCGCGACCGCGCCCACCGCCTTGCGGACCGCAAAACTCGCGTCCTGCCGATTGAAGTGCTTGTCCGCCGCCGAGATCATCGCGCCAATCCACGTGACGGGATGACCGATTTTCCGATAGACGACGTCGGAATAGCCAAACGCCGCGTCGACGACCAGCGCCAGACCGAGCACCAAGAATATCGAGTCCGCCGTCATGCCGCCCTTCGATGCGTCTGCCGTGCCCGCCGAATTCATCGAACACGGCGGGCGAGTCTCAACGGCGCGCGCGCAGTATCCAAACGCGCCCGAGCCTTGCTTGAGTCTATTCTGGTGCTTCGATCATCGCGCGGCTCAAAGCGGCGTTGGCGATCTAGCCGGCTTCGGGGCGGAGGCATCTTCGACAACCTCGTCCACAATCGCCTGAGCCAGCGCCACGCGCAACGCTTCGCCCATCATCACCAGCACGGGCCCCTCGAAACGCGCCGCATGTAGTGCAGCAGCGATTTCGCCCACCGTCGATCGCACCACCATCTCGTCGGGTCGCGTCGCGTTGGCGACGGCCAGCGCCGGAGTCGCCGGATCAAGCCCGTGCGCCATCGCAATCGTCGTCAGTTCAGGCAGCGTGCGCTTCGGCATATAGACGACGGTTGTTGCCGCCGCGTCCGCGACGGCCGACCAATCGATGTCGGGCGGAAGCTGTCCGTGGCGATCGTGCGCCGTGATGTACTGCAGGCGTCGCGCGAAATCGCGATGCGTCAGCGACACGCCGAGGCTCGCCGCCGCGCCCTGGGCCGACGTCACACCCGGAACGACCGAAACCGGAACGCCCGCCGCCTGGCACGCCGCGAGTTCTTCGCCTGCACGGCCGAAGACCAACGGATCGCCGGATTTGAGGCGCACGACGTGCAGACCCTCACGCGCCAGATCGACGAGCTGGGCGTTGATGTCCGGCTGCTTGCAGGACTGGCGATAGCCACGCTTTCCGACGTCGATCCGCCGCGCGTCCTTGCGCACGAGCGCCAGGATCGGCTTGGCGACCAGATCGTCGAACAGCACGGCGTCGGCAGTTTGAAGCGCACGCAACGCGCGCACCGTCAGCAAGTCGGGATCGCCTGGCCCCGCCCCGACAAGCGTCACTCGCCCCATCGTGCGGCGCGCCGGCGCCCCGGCCGGCGGCGCGCACCCAAGGAAGCGAGTTTCAAAAGCCGTTCGCGCCTGCCAGCCATAGCGTTCGAGCTCCGGATCGAGATGCTCTTCCTCCGGCCAGCCGATGAGCAGATAACCGATCAGCTTCCAAGCCTCCGGTGCGGCAATCGAGCGGCGCACGACCTCAGGTTCGACGATTGAAACCCATCCCATGCCAAGCCCGGCCTCGCGCGCGGCAAGCCACAGCACGGTGATCATGCATGCGCAGGATTGGTCGAGCGTTTCGGGCATGGTCTGCCGGCCGAGCCCGTGGCCCTGGTCCGATCCGTGATCGCAGAACACCGCCAGATGGATCGGAGCGGCGTCAAACCCGGCAAGTTTCAGCGCGGCATACTGCGATGCCTGTTCGCCACTGTAGGCATCGCGGGCGTTGGCGTTCGCGGCCTCGAAGTTCTCGCGAACCGCCTGACGCGTGGCGGGATCGTCGACGCGCACCACGCGCCATGGTTGGCTGTTTCCGACCGAGGGCGAGAGGTCGGCCAGCCGCAGCACGCGCTCCAGCAGAGCATCCGGAACGGGATCAGTGCGAAAGCGCCGGACGTCGCGACGCCACCGCACCAGGCTTTCGAGCGGCGTGGAGCGGTCACGGTGTTTTGGGTCTTGGTCGGCCATGGCTCGGCGTCAAACTCGCGGTTCGGCGCATGCGCCCTTTCCGCAAATCTTAGCACGAGTGCCAGCCCCGCATAGAACCTACGTCGAAGCGCCGCACAAGACGCTAGGACTTGGCGCCCGTGGCGGCGCTGGCGGCGCGTTGCGAGTCCGCCACCGTCATATCGTTACCGCGCCACGTGAAGCCGTCGCCGGCCCAACCCTCGATCCAAAGGATCGGGATCATCAGATCACGCAACAACCAAGCTGCCGGCGACCACATGCTCATATGCCAGCCCGCGATTCCCGCGAGCGCCGCTTCGATCCCGTACCAGACTACGACCGCAACCGCTAACACCGAGAAGACATCTGCATGAAGCGCAGCCGCCGCCACGGCGAGCGACAGCATTGGCGCGAAGCTGCCGGTCAGAATTTCCGGCACATAATAGAGCGAGAACGTCGCGCGCCGCAGACGCGCCCACCGCACCTGACGGTCCCACACCTGAGCCGCGCGACGCGGTCCGAGCGGTTGTTCGAACGGGCGATCGACGAGCCTCACGCGGCGGCCCTGCGCCCGCACGATCTTGGTTGCGGCGGCGTCTTCGGCAATTTCCGATCCGAGCGCTTGCAAGCCTCCGGCGCGATTGAGATCGGCGCGGCGCCACAGCATTGATTTGCCCTGTGCGAACCCCAAGCCGATGGCGTCGGCCGCATACTGCCACCGCACTTGATAGGTGTTGAGGAACGCGCATTCGAGTTCGGCCCAGAAGCCGATGGGCCGGCTGCCGAGCGGCGGCGAGCACACGAGGCCGACATCGCCTTCGAATGTGGCCAGCAGCCGCGCAACGTAGTCCGGCGGCATCAGCACGTTGCTGTCGGCGAGGATGACCCACTTGGTGCGCGCCGCGGCCCACCCCTTCACGACGTTGTTCAGCTTGGGATTGGAGGTCGGCCTGTCGTCGCCGATCATCAGCCGCGCGCGAACGTCAGGGTACTCGGCCATGAGCGCGCGAACCAGCGCAACCGCCGGATCGTTCTCCCGCGCGCAGCAGAATATAAGTTCGACGCCGGGGTCGTCGAGCATGAACGTCGAACGCAGCGTCAGCGCGTCGAAATGATCGAGCCCGCAAATCGGCCGAATGATCGTCACGGACTGCGGATGCTCGTGATAGCTGATCGGCGTGGCGGTCCGAAACCGGCGCAGCGCAAGCACCGCGGTGACGATATGCACGACGAACGCCAATACGAAAAAACCACCCGCAACGATTGCAATGTCCGGCATCGGCTCTCCAGAGCGGCTCGTCCCCAGCTCTGCTTTCAGGAGTCTGTGAAAGTCGGGTGACGGGTGTGCGAACGTTTGGCGACAATTCCCGCCGCACGCCTGGTTAATCGTCCGCGACAACGCACGCGCTGTCATCGACGCGTCAACCAACGGTTACAGCGCCGTCGCGAATCCAACCTACCCCAATCGTCAACGTGAACCGCGCGCACTGTGCGAAACGGGGGCGGGATGTCCGACGACACGGCTTTTCGACCGACGCGCCGCGCGACGCTGGCGGCGTTCGGCGGCGCCGCTGCGGCGCTCCATCTTCCAAGATCGTTCGCCGAACCCGCACAAGACATCGCGCGTGGCGTCGTATTCGAGGATCGGAGTTGTTCCGGACAACGGCGTCGTGGCGATCCGGGACTCGCGGGCGTCATGCTCTCGAACGGCCGCGACGTTGTTTTAACCGATGACGACGGCCGCTGGTCGCTTCCCCTCGCGCGCGGCGACAGCGCGTTCGTCATCAAGCCGCCCCACTGGTCGACAGGGCCAGCGGCCGGCATCCCGTCGTTCTCGTATCGGCGCGGCGCCGACAACGTACCATTGCCCGCCTCGATCGACTTCCCGCTCCACCGCCAGCCCGAACCATCGCGCTTCGAAGCGCTCCTCTTCGCCGACACGCAAGCGGCCACCGCCGCCGAATTGGACTATGTGCACCGCGACCTGATGCGCAGCGCGACCGGCTGCAACGCCGCCTTCGCGCTTCATCACGGCGACGTCATGGGCGACGACCTGTCGTTGCTCGCGCCCTACCGCAATATCCTCGCGCAAACTGGATTGACCTGGCACCACTGCCCCGGCAACCACGATCTGGACCTCGACGCCGGCAACCCGGACCTCGGCTTCGAGTCGTGGAAACGGCATATCGGCCCCACGCACTATGCCTTTCAATACGCCGGCGCAGTGGTCTTCCTGCTCAACAACGTCGAGTTTCTCGGATGCCACGGCGCGGCGCCGGACGGTCGGCGCTATCAAGGATGTTTCGGCTCGCGGCAGCTGGCTTTCGTCGAGAACGTGTTGCGCCATGTCCCGGACGACGCCCTAGTCGTCGTCTCTATGCACATCCCCTTGGTCAGCTTCGACGCACCGTCGAGCGTCTCGGATACGACGGCGGACCGGCGCGAGCTTTTAAGAATTCTCGCCCGCCGACCGCATACGATCAGCTTCGCCGGTCACTCGCATACGAGTGAACATCACGAACTCGGCCGCGCGCACGGCTTCGAGCGCGAGGCGCCGCATCGCCATCAGGTGCTGACCGCCGCATCGGGAAGCTGGTGGAGCGGACCTCCCGACGCTGACGGCTTGCCAATCGCCGACAGCCGCGACGGCAGCCCGCGTGGCTATCATGTCCTGAGCGTCGACGGGGCCAGCGCTGCGACGCGCTTCGTGCCCCTCTCATCGCGTGCGCCGGGTCAGATGCGCGCCATGTTGCAGTCGCGCGACGCGCCCGGTCGCGTCCGCCGCGGCCCGCTGCCGCGCGCCGCGCTGGCGAATATGGCGCTTCTCGTCAACGCCTTTGACGGCGGACCGGAGACGCGAGTCACGTTTGAAGTTGCAGGCCGCGACAGCCCACCGGCTGAAATGTCGCCGACGACCACGCTCGATCCCCACATCGTCGAAAGCTACGCGCGCGATCGCGCGCTGTGCAAACCGTGGGTCGCCGCGGCGCCGTCGTCGCACATCTGGTCGGCCCCGTTACCGCCCGACCTCGCAATCGGCGCCCATGAAATCGTCGTGCGCGTGACCGGCGAATACGGCGCGCAACACGATGCGCGGCTCACGATCGAAGTAGTCGCCTGACAACGCGTCACCCGCCGTCCTTCCGCTCACGCTTCAACAGCGCTCGCTTTCGCGCCACGCCCCATCGGTATCCGGAAACGTCGCCATTTCTGCGCAGCACGCGATGGCACGGCACCACAACGGCGAGCGCATTGGCGGCGCACGCCTGCGCTACGGCCCGCACTGCCGTCGGCTTGCCGATCCGCGCGGCGATCTCGGCGTAGCTCGCCGTCGCGCCGGGTCGAATGTCCTGCAACGCCGTCCACACCTGATGCTGGAAAGCCGTGCCGCGGATATCGAGCGGCAGATCGCAACGCCGCGTCGGGCGCTCGATGAACGCCACGACGCGCGCCACGAGCGACGCAATATCGCCCTTGCCATCGACGATGCGCGCCTTCGCAAAGCGGCGGCTCAAATCGCGTTCAAGTTCGTTGGCGTCAACGCCGAGCAGCACGGCGCAGACGCCCCGTTCGGTAGCAGCCACTAAAACCTTGCCCAGCGAGCACCGCGACACGGCGAAGCGAATCTCTTCGCCGGCGCCACGGGCGCGATACGCCGTCGGCGTCATTCCGAGGAATTCTCCAGACTGATCGTAGAAGCGTCCGCTGGAATTGAACCCGGAGTCGTAGATCGCATCCGTTACGGTCGAACTCGTCTGCAAGGCGCCGCGCAATCTCTCGCGGCGCCCGGCGACCGCGTAGGCTTTGGGCGTCACGCCGACGATCGCTTTGAAGCGGCGCTGAAAGTGAAACGGACTGAGCCCCGCCGCGCCCGCCAGCTCCGCCAGCGACGGCGCCGCCTCGGCCGTCTCGATGGCGCGGCAGGCGGCGGCAATTGTCGCGGCTTCACGCGCGGCGTTCGATTGCTGATCCGGGCGGCAGCGTTTGCAGGGCCGAAAACCCGCAGCCTTCGCCGCGTCTGCTGTCGCATGAAACGCGACGTTCTGGCGTTTCGCCCGCCGCGCCGCGCACGACGGCCGGCAGAACACGCCCGTCGTCGCCACGGAAAAATAGAACCGCCCGTCGAAAGAAGGATCGCGTGCGACGATAGCCTGCCACATGCGAACGTCATCCAGCGCCGGTGGGCGGCGCTTCGGAGTTCTCGTCGGCGCGGTCGTCATCGCGTATCCCGATTGGTCTTGAGTCATTCCTTAACCCTACGCCGCATTGCCGTCCGCGGCACTCCGGTCCTTGCAGTCAAATTTCTAGCGCCGGGTGTGCCTCGGCGACACCACGACGCAACGCTTCCCGCGTCCGGCCCACACGACCCCATTGTCAGACAACGCGCGCCATGTTTCCTGGATGACGGACTTGGGGATGGGAATGACGCTGTTTCGGCAAAGATGGGTGTCGCTGCTCGCGCTGCTGGGCGTGATGCTGCACGCCGCTGCGCTGACGGGACATCATACCCGCTCGATGTCGATGGCGATCGCTCAGGCTGCCGCAACGCCAGGGTCCATCGTCATCTGCCGCGCCGATGGCGGAACCGAGACCATCACCATCGAGCAAATGCTCAAGGGCGGCTCGGGCAAGTCCTCCAAATCCACAACCTGCCCGCTCTGCTGCGGCGCTGCGCCGGCGTTCGCAGTCACTGCGCCCGCGCCGGTGCTTCTGGCCGTCATCGCCCGCACGGTCGACGCCCCGCTGATCGTCGAACACGCCGCGCTCCCCGTCGCGCGCGCGGTGCGCCCTCCCGCTACCGGACCACCTGCCCTCGTTTGATCTGACCTTCGTCATGCGGCTCGCCGCGCCTCGTCTATCTGACGGGCGCGTCCGATCCGCCGATCAAATCCATTGGTGGGAATTCTCCTCATGTCCAACTCGTTTCTCGCCGCACTGCTCGGCGCAACCGCCCTGTCCGCGCTTCCGTCCGCGTCGTTCGCGCAAGATGCGCCCAAATCGGCGAACCTGCCCGCCGTCACTGTGACCACGCCTTCGGCTGCGCAGCAGCCCAACAAACCGAAATCGAAAGCAGCAGAGTCCTATAAGCCGGCGCCGGCATCCGCGCCGTCGGACGCGGCGACGACCAGCTCCGCGGTGGCTGCTTCATCTGGCGCACAAGGCGCCGTCGCGCCGGGCACGCGGTCAGGCAGCTTGACCGCGCCGACGTCGGCGAAAGCCAAGGCCGACATCGAGACGACGCCGGGCGGCGTCGATCTCGTCGCCGACAAAGAATACAAGCTCAACACACCGGCCGTGACTCTGAAAGACGCGCTCGACTACGTGCCGGGCGTCTTCGTGCAGCCGAAGTGGGGCGAGGATACGCGCCTCTCGATCCGCGGCTCGGGCCTGTCGCGCAATTTCCACGGCCGCGGCGTCACGTTGTTGATGGATGGCGTGATCCCAATCACCACCGCTGACGGCGCCAGCGACTTCCAGGAAATCGACCCGACCGCCTACCGCTACATCGAGGTCTACAAGGGCGCCAACGCACTCAAATATGGCGCAAACTCGCTCGGCGGCGCCATCAACTTCGTCATGCCGACCGGCTACGACTCCGACCTATTTGGCGCCCGCGTCGATATCGGTTCGTTCGGCTTCTACAAACTTTCGTCGTCGTCTGGCGGCGTTTCAGGACCCGCGGACTACTTCATCACCGGAACCTGGCAGGAGCAGGACGGCTTCCGCGATCACAGCGACGGCCACAGCGCCCGCGGCGCCATGAACGTCGGCTATCGCCTCTCCGAAGACGTCGAAACGCGCTTCTACCTCAACGCCAACCATATTCGTCAGAAAATCCCAGGCGCCGTTACGCGCGACGAAGCGCTCAATGACCCGAGCGGCGCCTTCGTGCGTCCTGGCGAGCCCGTCGGCTTCCTCGGCGTCGGCAACGACAACGTCGACCGCGACTACGAGCGCAACATCGACAGCATCCGCGTCGCCAACAAGACGACGGTGCGCCTCGCGCCGGGGACCTTCGTCGATTTCGGCGGCTTCTACTTCAATCGTCATCTCGATCACCCGATCCTACTCGTCGTCGACAACAAGAATGACGAAATCGGCGGCTTCGGACGGTTGACCGATGAGCGTCTGTTGGGCGACTATCGCAACCGCCTCGTCGCCGGCGTGACCGTGCATTTCGGCGACGTACACGCCCGCACCTACCGCACGATCCTTGGCGAACGTGGCGCCCTGCTATCCGACGCGGACCAGATTTCGACCGTGACCACGGCGTACATCGAAGACGCGTTCTACATCACGCCCGAGTTCGCCCTCGTCGGCGGCGCGCAATACACCACCATCGACCGCGAACTGGACGATCGCTTCCTGTCGAACGGCGACGAATCCCGCTCGGCGGATTTCAACTTCTGGTCGCCGAAGATCGGCTTCCTCTGGGATGTCGCGCGCTCCGCGCAAGTCTTCGGCAACATTTCGAAAAGCTCCGAAGCCGCCACGTTCAACGAAATCACGTTCGTGACGGGCGACACGCTGGCGCTCGATCCGCAGGAAGCCGTCACCTACGAGATCGGTGTACGCGGCGCAGGCCCCGGCTTCACCTACGATCTCGCGCTCTACCGCGCCAACCTCGAAAACGAGTTCCAGTGCCTCTCGACCGGCGCATCGGGAACCTGCACTCAGATCAACCTCGACCAGAGCATCCACCAGGGCGTGGAACTCGGATTCGGAGTTGAGGTGGCGCGCAGCATGTTCGCAACCGCCGACGCCCTATGGCTCAACACGGCTTACACATTCAACGACTTCCGCTTCGCCGATGACGCGACGTTCGGCGACAACGATCTGCCCGGCGCGCCGCGGCATTTCCTGCGCGCCGAACTTCTCTACAAGCATTCCTCCGGAGTCTACGCCGGCCCCAACGTCGAATGGGTTCCAGAGGCGTATTACGTCGACAGCGCCAACACGCTCGAAACCAAGGCCTACGCGCTGCTCGGCGCCAAGCTGGGCTTCGACAACGGCGGCCCCGTCTCGGCCTATCTCGAAGCGCGCAACCTCACCGACGAAGCCTACATCGCATCCGCCAGCATCGCCACGACCGCCGACGCCGCGAGCACGCTGTTTGAACCCGGCAACGGCCGCGCCGTCTACGGTGGCGTGCAGGTCAAATGGTGACGCCATTTGGGAGTACCTCACTTTGCAAAGCCAATCTCGATTGTCATCCCGGACGCGGCGCCGTTCGCCGCGATCCGGGACCCAAGACTCCAACTTAAACGCTGGGTCCCGGATCTCGCCACTCTGGCGGCTCGCCCGGGATGACAAGGAAATTTCAAACCGAGGCACGACCCGACATCTCCCCAAACTCACAAACAGGACTCGTCAATGTTTCCAAAACCTGAATTCACCTGCCTCTTCATCGCCTCAGCGTTCACGCTCGCCGCGACCGGCGCCGCAGCCCACGTCTCGATCGACAGCGCCGAAACCAAAGGCGGATCGTTCAAGGCTGTGTTCAACGTGCCGCACGGCTGCGACGGCAGCCCGACCACGGCTGTCAGCATCACGATCCCCGAGGGTGTGATTGGCGTGAAGCCTGTGCCAAAGCCTGGCTGGTCGCTCGCAACCGAAAAAGGCCCCTACGCCAAAACCTACGACTACTTCCACGGCATGAAGTTCTCGGAAGGCGTGAAGTCCGTCACCTGGAGCGGCGGCAAGCTTCTCAATGAACACCTCGATGAATTCGTGATCGGCCTGTTCGTCACCGATGCATTCTCGCCGGGCGCGACGATCTACTTTCCGGTCGAGCAGACCTGCGAGACTGGCGCCATCGCCTGGAACGAAGTTCCGGCCGCCGGACAAAACGCGCACGAGCTGAAGCGCCCGGCGCCGGCGCTGCGCGTCGCCGCTAAAGTCGCGGAAGCGTCGCCATCGACCATTAAGGCCGGGTCACTGACTATTGAAGCTCCCTGGCTCCGCGC
This sequence comes from Hyphomicrobium sp., assembly GCA_046160845.1. GTDB lineage: Bacteria > Pseudomonadota > Alphaproteobacteria > Rhizobiales > Hyphomicrobiaceae > Hyphomicrobium_B. The sequence goes on along the minus strand of JBJXHD010000011.1, from coordinate 78,277 downwards.
GACCCCAGGCGGCGCGAGCGTCGGAGCCGGCTATCTGAAGATCACCAACTCCGGCGCCGAGGCGGACACGTTGCTCGGCGCATCCTTCCCGTTCGCCGGTCGCACCGAGGTCCATGAAATGACCATGGACGGCGAGGTCATGAAAATGCGGGCGTTGCCGGACGGGCTCGCCATCAGACCCGGCGAAACCGTCACGCTGGCCCCGGGCGGCGTGCATCTGATGCTGCTGGACCTCAAGTCCGCGATCAGCCCCGGCGCGCCGATCAAGGGCGAACTGAAGTTCGCCAAGGCGGGCAAGGTCGAGGTCAACTTTGCCGTCACGCCCATCGGCGCATCATCGCCGGCCGCCGCCGTCGACCACTCGCAGCACTAGCCCGACCCTCAACGTCATGTTTGCAAACAATATTTCCGCCAAGGGCCCGGTTGAGGAGCGGCCTCGGCCAAAAAAACATGCTATTCTGGCGGTCGAAAATAGGAAAAAGTCCGTTATGCCCTGTAACGCCGACCCGCATCGCGTCGTAGCCAAACATGCGTCGATCCATTCGCCGCCGCTCGTCGGCCTAAAAATGCTTCTGTGAGGGAACCATGCGCGAAGCGACTGCTCCCGCGAAGTCCGCCATTTATGCAGCCGTCGTCACGGCATTTCTCGCATTGTCTGCATCGGCTGCCAGCGCCGAAGACGCCAACGCCGCCGCCTGGGCCAGCATCCGCAAGGATACCTATGGCGCCCGCGAAATCCTCGACGCCGGCGACAAGATTACGCTCGACGCGCCGATCCGCGCCGAAGACGCGTCTGTCGTGCCACTCACAATCAAAATGCCCGCGGGCTTCGCCGGCGACGTCAAGGCGCTGACCGTCATCGTCGACATGAACCCTTCCCCCATCGTCGGCGCCTTCACCTACGGCCCCGCCGCCGGCAAGGGCGAGCGCATGCTCTCGACCCGCGTCCGCATCGACCAGTATTCCGACGTGCGCGCCATCGCCGAGACGACCGACGGCAAGCTCTACATGGTCTCACGCTTCGTGAAGGCCTCGGGCGGCTGCTCGGCGCCCGCCAGCAAGGACTCCGAAGAGGCCGCCAAGACGCTCGGCAAGATGCAGATCAAGACGGCCTTGAAAAGAAACACGGATGGCTTGGCCCAAGAAGCCCAGGTCATGATCAAACACCCGAACAATTCAGGCCTCGCCATGGATCAGTTGACCGGGCTCTATGCGCCCGCGCACTTCGTCAACAAGATCGAAGTGAAAAGCGGATCGAAGCTCGTGTTCGCCATGGAAGGCGGCATCTCGATCAGCGAAAACCCGAACTTCCGCTTCTCCTACGAAGGCGCGCCCGCGGACCCGATGGAAGTAACGGCGGAAGATTCGGAAGGCGGCAAGTTCGCCGGCCGTTCGTCGCCGAGCCAGTCGTAGTCGCGCGGTCGGCATTAACGGGCGAACGGATTCCAGCCGATGGCCCCCAAGCTGACGGCACATGATATGACGCCTATCGCCGGCGGCGGGCTTCTGCATCGCCGTCTGCTGCTCAAGCAGGGCCTGTTGCTCGCGACGGCTACCGCAGCAGGCGCCGCCACGGCCGCCGAAACACCCGCGCCGGAAAACCTCGCCTCGCCCTCCTGGCTGCACACGCCCGGTGCGCCGTTCTCAATCTACGGCGCGCCGTCCAAACACGAAACTCGCGTCATCCGATCCATCGGCGCCAACCGCGATCTCCCCGGCAACGGCGTCTCGTGGACCCCCCTAGAATCGCTAGAGGGCGTGATCACGCCGAGCGGGCTTCACTTCGAACGCCATCACAACGGCGTTCCCGACATCGATCCGGCCCAGCATCGTCTCGTCATCCACGGCGCCGTCAAACAGCCGTTGACCTTCACCGTCGAAAACCTGCTGCGCTATCCGATGCAGAGCCACATGATCTTCATCGAGTGCGGGGGCAACAGCAACGCCGGTTGGCACGAGGAGCCGATCCAGCGTCCGCTCGGCGCCTTTCACGGCCTCGTCTCGTGCAGCGAATGGACCGGCGTACCGCTGTCGATCTTGCTCGACCAGGCCGGTGTCGGCCCCAAAGCCGCTTGGGTCATCGCCGAAGGCGCCGACGCCGCCGTGATGAACGTCTCGCTGCCCATCTCGAAGCTGATGGATGACGCCATCGTTGCACTCTACCAAAACGGCGAACGCATCCGTCCCGAGAACGGCTATCCGCTGCGCCTCGTCGTTCCGGGCTGGGAGGGCGTCGTCAACGTCAAATGGCTGCGCCGCCTTCAGGTCGGTTACGACCCGGTCATGGCGCGCAACGAAACGGCGAAATACACCGAGCTTCTCCCCGACGGAAAAGCGCGGCAGTTCACCTTCGTCATGGAAGCAAAGTCGGCGATCACTTCGCCGTCGCCTGGACAGAAGATGCACGGTCCTAACATCTACGAAATCCGCGGCCTCGCCTGGAGCGGACGCGGAAAAATCGCCAAGGTGGACGTCTCGGCTGATGGCGGAAAGAGCTGGGCGGAAGCCGCGCTGCAAACGCCGGTCCTACCGCGCTGCTTCACGCGCTTCCGCGCGCCCTGGAAGTGGGACGGTCAACCCGCGACGCTGATGAGCCGCGCAACAGACGAAACAGGTTACGTCCAGCCCTCGCGCGAAACGCTCGTCAAGGAGCGCGGTCGCGACGGCTACTTCCACTACAACGCCATCATCGCCTGGGACATCGACGAAGACGGGGCGGTCAGCCATGTCTATTCGTAGTGCGTTTATGCGGTGCGCGACCGCCGCCATCGTTTTCATCACGTCGGCTTGCGCTGCCGTTGCCAGCCCCGCGCCCATCGCGCCGTCGCTCGGCACGCCGATGACGGCCGAAGACGCCGCCAAATGGGATCTCTCTGTATTCCCCGACGGCAAGGGCCTGCCGCCCGGCAAGGGCACGGCCACCGAAGGCAAACAGCTCTTCGCGGACAAATGCGAGCACTGCCACGGCCCCGCCGGCCGCGGCGCGACGGCAGAAGAACTCGTCGGCCCGCCGACGCCGCCGACTTCCGACAACCCGCAAAAAACCATCGGCGCCTACTGGCCATTCGCAACGACGATTTTTGATTTCATCCGCCGCTCTAAGCCGCCCGAAATTCCCGGCTCACTCGCCGCCGACGAAATTTATGCGCTGACGGCCTACCTTCTCGCCGCCAACAAGGTGATCGGCGAAACCGAAGTCATGACGGCAGCCACTCTCCCCGCAGTCAAAATGCCGAACCGCGACGGCTTCGTCCGCATCGACGCGCCGTAGCCAGATTTGTCATCCCGGACGCGATGCCGTGCATCGCGATGCCCCGGACATGATCCGGGGGACCCAGACTTGCCAATTCGCGCTTTGGAACGTCCGGCCCTGGGTCCCGGCTCTCCGCTGCGCTCCGACCGGGATGACAGCCTTTTTTGCTTCAGCCAATTGTGACAACCGAGCTTACCGGGCGCATATTGTCTTCGCGCTCACCTTGCCCTATTCCGACCCGACCGCACATCCGCGCGTTGCGGTATTCCGCGCGCGGCGGCAAGCGCGCATGACGGCTGGCCCCGCGGGGCGGAGTCGCCAAGCGCAAAGATAAGGAGCTTCCCTTGGACAACGTCTTGATCATCGGCGCCGGCGCCGCAGGCTCCGTCACAGCGCAGAAATGCGCCATGAACCGCGACGTCTTCAAGAAGATCACGCTCGCCTCGCGCCGCATCGAGAGCTGCAAGAAGGTGGCGAAGCTCTGCACCACCAAGATCGACATCGAGGAAATCGACGCCGACAAGGTCAAGCAGACGGTCAAACTATTGAAAAAGGTCAAGCCGGACCTCGTCATCAACATGGCGCTGCCCTACCAGGATCTCCCGATCATGGACGCCTGCCTCGAAGCCGGCGTGCATTACATGGACACCGCCAACTACGAGCCGCGCGACGAAGCGCGATTCACCTACGACTACCAGTGGCCCTATCAAAAGAAATACAAGAAGGCCGACATCATGGCCGTGCTCGGTTGCGGCTTCGATCCCGGCGTCTCGAATATCTTCTGCGCCTACGCGCAGGAGCACCTGTTCGATACGATCGACACGATCGACATCATCGACTGCAACGACGGCAGCCACGGCAAGGCGTTCGCCACCAACTTCAATCCGGAAATCAATCTCCGCGAAGTGACCCAGCGCGGCAAATACTGGAAGAACGGCGAGTTCATTGAGATCGACCCGCTGACCATCTCGTGCATGATCGACTATCCGGAAGTTGGCCCGCGCAAATCGTATTTGATCTATCACGAGGAAGAGGAAAGCCTGGTCCTCAACATCAAAGGGCTCAAGCAAATCCGCTTCTGGATGACCTTCTCGGACAACTACATCAAGCACCTCGAAGTGTTGCAGAACGTCGGCATGACGCGCATCGATCCCGTCATGTACAAAGGCCATCCCGTCATTCCGATGGAGTTCCTGAAAGAGCTTCTGCCGCCGCCGTCCTCGCTCGGTGAGAACTACACCGGTCGCACGTCGATCGGCTGCATCATCGACGGTACGAAGAACGGCGCGCGCAAGACGGTCCTGATCTACAACGTCTGCGATCACGCCCAGTGCTACAAGGAAACGAAAGCCCAGGCCGTGTCCTACACCACCGGCGTCCCCCCCGTCGTCGGCGCGATGATGATGTTCCGCGGAGACTGGGCCGGAAAAGGCGTGTTCAACGTCGAGCAGCTGCCCTCGAAACCTTTCCTCGACGAACTCGGCAAGCAGGGCCTGCCCTGGCACGTCAAGGACATCACGCCGGCGGATCAGAAAGAGCTGTTCGCGGTGAAGACGTAGGCCTCAATTGATATTGTCATCCCGGACGCGATGCCGTGCATCGCGATGCCCCGGACGTGATCCGGGGGACCCAGAAATTTTACGCGCGGCCCTGGGTCCCTGCTTTCCGCTGCGCTTCAGCCGGGATGACAACAAAGCGATCACCCCTCGCTGAGCAGCTGCAAAGTCTTCTGATCACGCGCGCCGCCGAAGTAAAGGTCGAGCGCCGTCGCGTAGAAGTCATTCGGCTTCACCGCGTCGAACAGCGTCATCGACGAATGAAACTTCAAATCATCGGGCGCGCCGAAGATGTCACGCACGGAGCGCGGCGCCGCGGCGATGACCAGCTCAATACAGGCGACGAGCCGCGGCCCGAGCACTGGATGCGCCAGATACGCCAGCGCTTCCTCGCGGCCCGAAATCCCATACTTCACGGCGCGCGGACTACTTCCAAGCCCGCGCATCTGCGGAAAGACGAACCACATCCAGTGCGTCTGCTTCTGGCCCGCGCGCAGTTCTCGAAGAGCCGCGTCGATGCAAAAGCTTTGCGCGTGCTCGAACCGCGCAAGATCGAAGGGGTCGTCCGTCATGCCTGATCTCGATTGCTCCGCTCCGAAGCTATCCGTCGAGCGAGGATTGTGCGAGAGAGAGCGACGCTTCAATCCCCTCTCGCCGCAAGCGGAGAGAGGGGAAAACCAACACCTCGGAACGTCACCATGACCGAAGCCGACATCCTCAACATCCGCAACGACCTCACCGCGCTCGTCGTCTCGGTGTTCTCGGTCGGCTTCAGCATGATCTCGGCCTACATCGCCGGCCTGTGGCTGTTCCTGAAAGACGCACCGGTCACGCTGCGCGCACTCGCCTTCATTCTGCTCACCTGCGGACTCGGCTTCATGGGCGCGCTGACGCTCGGCCTCCACGACCTGTTACTCGGAACCGAACGCGCCTGGTCGAAACTCGCTGCCACGGCAACGCAAATCCCGGGCTTCGGCAGCGAGCGGCCCGAATGGCTCCGAGGCTTCACCATGTACGAAGCCGCGGCCTTCTCCGGCGCCGCCGCATTCGCCGCCATCTATCTGGCGCTCATGTACCTGACGTTTTTCTACAAGTGGCCGTCGAACGCCGGCCGCGTCTAATCCGACGCTGCTGGAATTGCGCGCCGCCCGATGCCATATAGCGCCGACGCGCGCGCCACTGCGCGACGCCGCAGGACCCCTCATGTCTCATCCCAACTTCCCCGCCGACATCGCCACGCCTGCCTACGTCCTCGACGTCGCGGCGCTCAAACGCAATCTCGCCACCGCCGCCCGCATCAAGCGCGAGACCGGCTGCAAGATCCTGCTCGCCACCAAGGCCTTTGCGCTCCCCGCCGCGTTCCCGCTGATGCGCGATACGCTCGACGGCACGACCGCGAGCGGCGAATACGAAGCGCGCCTCGGCGCCGACGAGTTCGGCAAGGAAGTCCACGTCTATTCGCCCGCGTATTTTCCGGGCGAAGTCGAACGTCTGACGAAGATCGCCAAACACATCTATTTCAACTCGCCCGACCAGCTCCGGCGCTATCTCCCCGTCGTCCGGCAAGCGCCCGGCGTCAAAATCGGCCTGCGAGTCAATCCCGGCTACTCATCGGCGTCGGTCGGCGGACCGCTCTACGATCCCTGCGCGCCCAACTCCCGCTTCGGCGCCACGCGCGATATGCTCGACGATGCGCCCTGGGACGAGATCGAGATTTTTCACGCGCATGCGCTGTGCGAAGCCCGCCATGGCGGCTCGGTCGGTCTGATCGAACACGTCGCGCGCGGATTTGCGCCGTACCTGCAGCACGTCTCAACGGTAAATTTCGGCGGCGGCCACTTCATCAATAAATCTGATTATGACGTCGGCCAACTGATCGCCGCGATTGTGGCGTTCCGTCGAGAGTTCAATGTCGAAGTGATTCTCGAGCCCGGCGCCGGGCTCGTCGTCGATGCCGGATACCTTGTCGCGAGCGTCCTCGATTTCCATCGCAACGAAAAGGACATCGCGATTCTTGACGCCTCCGCCTCCACGCACATGCCCGACGTTCTCGAAGTTCCCTACACGCCGAAAATTCTGGGAGCCGCGAAAACCGGCGTGCTGCCGCACACGTACATCCTCGGTGGAAAGACATGTATGACCGGCGATGTCATCGGCGAGTATTCGTTCGCGGCGCCTCTGAAACGCGGTGATCGAATCGTGTTCACTGATATGATGCAGTATTCGTTCGTTAAGAATAATACCTTCAACGGCGTACCCTTACCGGATTTGGCCGTGCTTGACGAAAACGGCTGCTACCGCGTCGTGCGCGAGTTCGGCTACGATGAATTTCGGCGCCGCCTCGGATAGCGGACGCTCGACCATTCCCGTGGCGCGTTGATCCTGAATTCGAGCCGATGGCGCGTTGACATGAAAGACGACATCGCACCTAGGCCCGTTCTTCTAGCTGACTACCGGTCGCCCGATTTCCTTATCGACAAGGTCGATCTCGTCATCGCGCTCGATCCCGCGCGCACGCGCGTCAAAGCCACGCTCGCGATCCGCCGAAATCCTGCGGCCAAAACGCCCCGCGCTCCACTGATCCTCGACGGCGAACTTCTCAAACTCGATCGCATCGCGATCAACGGCGAGGTGCTGAAGGAGACCGACTTCAGGAACGACGATTCGTCGCTCACCGTCCGCAAGCCGCCAAACGGACCCTTCACGTTTGAGACGACGACCTACGTCAGCCCCGAAGCCAACACGGCCCTCCAGGGCATCTATCTCTCACGCGGCGTCTACTGTTCGCAGTGCGAGGCGCAGGGCTTTCGCCGCATCACCTACTTCCTCGACCGCCCCGACGTGCTCTCCGTCTATACGGTCCGCCTCGAAGCCGACGTGCTCACCGCGCCGATCCTGCTCGCCAACGGCAATCCGGTCGAGCGCGGCATGCTTGCGGGAGGCAAGCGGCATTATGCCGTCTGGCGCGATCCCCACCCGAAACCCTGCTACCTGTTCGCCATCGTCGGCGGCGACCTCGGCGCCATCGCCTCGACCTTCAAGACGTGCTCGGGGCGCGACGTCGATCTCGCAATCTACGTCGAGCACGGCAAGGAGAGCCGCGCCTATTGGGCCATGGACGCCTTGAAGCGCTCATTCGCCTGGGACGAAAAACGCTTCGGCCGCGAATACGACCTCAGCGTGTTCAATATCGTCGCCGTCTCTGACTTCAACATGGGGGCAATGGAGAACAAGGGCCTCAACATCTTCAACGACAGGCTGATCCTCGCCTCCGCTGAAACTGCGACCGACGCCAACTTTGAGGCCATCGAAAGCGTCGTCGCCCACGAGTATTTCCACAACTGGACCGGCAACCGCATCACCTGCCGCGACTGGTTCCAGCTGTGCCTGAAGGAAGGCCTCACCGTCTACCGCGACCAGGAGTTCTCGGCCGACGAACGCAGCCGCACCGTCCAGCGCATCGCCGACGTCCGTCAGCTGAAGGCGCTGCAGTTCCCTGAGGACCAGGGCCCGCTCGCCCATCCCGTTCGCCCGTCGACCTACATCGAGATCAACAACTTCTACACCCCGACCGTTTACGAGAAGGGCGCCGAACTGGTCCGCATGATCGAGACGATCCTCGGCCGCGAGGCGTTCCGCGCCGGCATGGATCTCTACTTCGAGCGCTGCGACGGCCAGGCCGCGACCGTCGAAGACTTCATCAAATGCTTCGAGGACGCCAGCGGACGCGATCTGCAGCACTTCATGCGCTGGTATTCACAGGCCGGCACGCCCGAACTGGTCTGCGATTTCAAATACGACCGCGCCAAGAAGTCCGCCGAACTCACCATCGTCCAAAGCCTGAAAGCCACGCCCGGTCAGCAAAAGAAACAGCCGCTGTTCATTCCCGTCCGCGTCGGACTTCTGCAGGCAAACGGCAAGGAGATCGACGTCGAACTCGACAGCGGCGAGCAGATCCGCCCCTCCGTGCTCGCCGTCACCCGCGCCAAGCAGACGTTCCGCTTCAAGAACGTCGCCTCGAAACCGACGCCGTCTCTGCTGCGCGGCTTCTCCGCGCCGGTCAACGTCACGATCAATCTCTCCGACGCCGATCTGTCGTTCCTGATGACTCACGACGGCGACTTGTTCAATCGCTGGCAAGCGGCCAACCGCTTCGCGACCCGCGCTATCCTGCAGGCCATCCAGCGCACGCGCCGCAAGCCGGGACCCGACCCCAGCGCAAAGTACGCCGCCGCCCTCCTGGGCGCGCTCCGCGACCAGGTCCTCGATGACGCCTATAAGGCCGAACTCCTGAAACTGCCGACGCCCTCGGACATCGCCCGCGAGCAGGCGAGCAAAGTCGATCCCGAAGTCGTGCTGGCCGCCCACCGCGCCTTCAGCGAAAGGGTCCTCGCGAAACTGGGCGACGTGTTGCGCGAAGCCTATGAGACGACGTCTAAATCCAAGACGTTTTCGCCCGACGCCAAGAGCGCCGGTCGCCGCGCCCTCCGCAACGCTGCGCTCACCGTGTTGACATCGGCGGGCAAGGCCGAGGACGCGATCCTCATCGAGCGCCACTACCTCTCCGCGACCAATATGACGGACGCCGCCCATGCCCTCGCCCTCATTGCCCACATCGACGGCGCGGCGCGCGAACGCGTCTTCGACAACTTCTTCGCGCGCTGGCGGGATGACCATCTGGTGATCGACATGTGGTTCGCGGCCCAGGCGCAATCCTCGCTTCCAGACGCTCTGGATCGCGTCTCCGCGCTGACCCGCCATCCGCTGTTCAAGATCACGGCGCCCAACAAGGTCCGCGCCCTGATTGGCGCCTTCGCCATGTCCAACCTGACGCAATTCAACCGCGCCGACGGCGCCGGCTACGACTTCGTCGCCGAGCGCGTGATCGAGATCGACCGCATCAATCCCCAAGTCGCGGCCCGGCTGCTCGGCGCGTTCCGCAGCTACCGGTCTCTGGAAGCGAAACGGCGCCGCCGCGCCCATGCGGCGATCGAGCGAGTTGCAGCGGCCGCCAATGTCTCGCGCGACAGCCGCGAGATCGTCTCCCGCATGCTCGACGAGGACTCTTGACGACAAAAGCTCGCCGCGCAGAAAAGTCACACGTTCTGCTCAACTGTCTTAATTCGAGCGCATTTATTTTTTGACCCATTTTTCTCCCTCGACACGTGAGTCGCAAATCAGTGAGATTGATTCTCAAGACCTCAATCGCTGGGCGCGACGATGGGTCGGGGGCCAAATCAGAATTTCATTTTTGGGAAGGACTTTCGGGGATGGCGTGGACGTGGTCCGCCCAGGGATGGGGAAACTATGCCGTCTCGCCGGACGTTGCCGCAGCGCTGAACAGGCTGCAGCGGTCACTTCCCAGGCCCGAGCATTGCGGCCCTCTCGCCGCCGCCGCGGCGGCCCTTACGCTCTCCGGTCTTGCCATCCCCTTGATGCCGGTCGAATCGGCGTCGACGCTTCTATTTATCGGCGGCGCGCTTGTTGCGCTGCTCGCCTTGCGCCCGCCCGTCGCCTCGGCCCAAGAGATTCAAATCCAACTGCCGCGCGCCGCCGCCATTGAACGATCGGTCCCCTCGGTCTGCCGCGCCCACGATCGTTTCGCCGAACTGATCGACGGCGCTGACCGCGCCTCCGCAATGGACCGCCACGCCTGGGCGCGCCTCACCGCACACATGAGCCACGAGTTGCGCACCCCGCTCAACGCCGTGCTCGGCTTTTCGGAATTGATGAGCAAGGAAGTCTTCGGGCCCATGGGCGCGAGCTGCTACGGCGACTACGCCCGCGGCATCCACGCCAGCGGCCGCATGCTGCTCAAATCCGCCGAGGATGCGCTGGCGATCACCGCCCTGCTGACCGCCGCCCCGGTCAAGGGCGCGCTTCCAACCAGCAGCTTGTCAGCCTCTATCGAAGATGCGCTCGCATTTCACGCCGCGACAATCGCCGATCGGACGATCGATATCGCGACCTGCTTCGCCGCCGATGATCTGATCGTCGCCGACGCGCAGACGGTTCGCCAGTTGCTGATAAACCTCGTTGCCGAAGCCCTGGATCGCGCGCCGACCGGCCTACACCTTGCCATCTCGACAACAGCGTCGGACGGCCAGTTGCGCTTCACTATCGGGCTCGGGGCGAACACAGCGGCCGGCCCGGACCCGGCGTCGAGCTTCAATATGCAACTGGCGCGGACACTGGCGGACCTTTCCGGCGCGCAGATCGACGACGGCGTGTTGCCCGACCATTCGGCCGTGCTATCGGCGGCCTTTACGCCCGCCGCCCAGCGCGACTTCTTCGCCAGCGCCTAACCCACGACTTGCTGCGATCACTCCGGCGCCTTGTCCTTGTCGTCCGGCTTGTTGTCGGTCGAGTCCTTGCCCTCGAGTCGATCCTTGCGACCGTGGCGGTGGGGCATCCGCGATTTGCGCTTCTCGCGCCAAGTCTGCAAGATTTTCCGTTCCTCCGCCGACAATCCTTCCACCGTCGCCAGCAACTCGTCGTCGATCGCCGATCTGAGCCGCACGTCGGCGTCGATCGCCTTCGTGAAGGCGGCCTTCGACGCCGCCTTGTCGAACGGTTCAACCACGAGCGTCGCATTGGCTGCCGTCCAGGCGGCCTCAAGTTCGTCCTTCAGCGGCTTCAGCATGTCGCGCGCCGCTTTGATGCGGGCACGCAGGGCCGGCCGTCTATCCTCGGGCAATTGGCGCACGAAACCGAGCAGCCCGCGTTCGCCGCCCCCGCCCCCGCGCCACGCCGGATCCTTGCGGTGATGCCACATCGCCCCGCCGACCCAGCCGGCGAACAGCAGATTCACCGCCAGCGAGGCGACCAGCCCCGCATAAAGCCAGCGCGACCGTGGTCTGGGCGCGTCGGGCATATCGATCGTCATAGCAAGTCCTCATCCGTAAGGCCTTCGCCATCGTCCGTCAGCGCCAGCTGCTGCGAGCTGCCGTCGTCATTCGAAACACCGGCGATCAGCGCCGACGAGGCCTGATCAATTCCCGGCATCTGGGATGCGAACACGCCCAGCGCCAGCGATGCCGCCAGCGCCGCCGCCGCCCAGCCGCGATCGCGGCGTCCGAATCCCGCCGGCTGAGATCTTTGGCCAACTTGGACATCGCTCTGATGAGCCACGCGCGGCTGGCGCTCGGCGAGCGCGCCGATCCGCGCCGCCAGAGCGTCGATCCGCTCGGCGCTCAGAGACGGCGCAGCGTCGAGCAGCCGGTCAAAAGCTTCGGCTTCGCGCACCTTGAGTTGCGCCGCCTCGCTCGCCGCGATGAACGCGGAAAGACCGAGGCGCACCGGCGCCGGCCAACGGCTCCGGTCAGCCCCATAGGCGTCGAGCGCCGCTTCGAGGTCGGCGAGGCGCTGAGCCTGGTCAGGGAACTCCTGCTCTCGGTTTGTCATGGTCGTCTCGTCTCCGCGTTTCTCAAATGCCGTCGTTCTCGATCAGGCCACGCCATTCGGCCTGCAAATCCGCCTTCAATTGCCGCCGCGCGCGCCCAAGCAACGACTCAACGGCTTCGTCCGATATTCCCATGACCTGGCCAACTTCCACCTGACTCATGCCTTCATAGTGAAACAGCGTCAGCGCCAAGCGCTGTCGCTCCGGTAATTTTTTCAGCGCCTGATCGACGCGCTTGCGCATCTCTTCGCTTTCGAGCGACGCCAGCTGCCGCGGCGCGTCGGGCACTTCGGGCAACTCCTCGACCACTTGGAGCCGGGCCCGGCCGCGCGTCCGGTCGATGCAAAGGTTTGACGTGACGCGCCGAAGCCACGGACGAACGCCCAGCGGTCCGATGTCCAGCGACGCGCCCGAGCGCCACAACCTCAAAAACGCCTCCTGCGCCACGTCTTCCGCCTCCGCATCGTCGCGCAGCATCCGCCGCGCGATCGCCACGACGCTTTTCAGATGCCGCGCCGTCAGCTCGCGGAAAGCGATAGCGTCGCCGCCCGCCGCCCGTACAACGAGATCGGCTTCTTCGCGAGCCGCCTCGGCTCGATCGACCGCCTGGGCGTCGCTGTTAATCCTGGTCGCTGCCACCAATCCCCTCGACATGTCGGTCGCCGGCGTCCGTGATAAGCTATCCGGCCCCGAGCGCAGCCGGCATGGTCGGCCGGCAGCCCGCGGTTCGGAAGCGATTTCAAGACCTACAACGCCGAATTCGGCTTTTTCCGTCGCTGTTCAAAATTCTAGCGGACAATCCGCTCGAACGCGGCGTGAACATCGCCAAGAGATTGGCGCAGCTGGATTTCCACGTCCTCGAAACGCGCAGCGCCCGCCCCCCGGGCCAGCAGCGCTTTCAGCCCCGGCGGGGCCGCCGCCGGGTCGAAGGGATGATCGAGACAAAGCCGCACGATTTGCGTCAGGTCATGCATCAGCCGCCCGGCAGCCCCGAGCGCCGCACCGTCGGCCTCCGTCAGCACGCGCGACGCGACCATCCGCTCAAGCGCCGTCAGCGTTGTCGGGTCGAGAATGTCCGGATGCTCCGCCGCCTTCACAAGTTGCAGATACTGCGTGATGAACTCAAGATCGACGAGCCCACCGCGCACCTGCTTCAAATCCCAGACGTTCTCCGTCCCCTTCTCGCCCGCAATGCGCGCGCGCATGTCGCGCACGTCGCCCGCAATCTTTGCCGCCTCCCGCGGTTTCATCAGCACGTCGCGGATCGCGGCCTCAACGCGCCCCGCAAGTTTCGGCGCCCCGGCGATCACCCGCGCCCGCGTCAGCGCCATGTGCTCCCAGGTCCAAGCTTCACCGCCGTGGTAGGATATGAAGCTCGAAAGCCGCGTCGCCACGGGCCCCTTCTGGCCGGACGGCCTGAGCCGCATATCGACCTCATACAGCGTCCCCTGCGCGGTCGGCGCCGAGATGGCGTTGATCAGCCGCTGCGTCAGCCGCGTGTAGTAATGGCTCGGCGCCAGCGGTCTTGGCCCGTCCGACAGCGGCGCCTCGGCGTCGCAATCGTAGATCAGCACCAGATCGAGATCCGACCCCGCCGTCATCTCGCGCCCGCCGAGTTTGCCGAGCGCCACGACGACGGCCTCGCCCCCCTCAACGCGGCCGTGCTCTACTTCCATCTGCGACGTCACGGCGTCGAGCAGCGCCGCCACCATGCGCTCAGCAATCGTCGCGTAGCTCGCCCCCGATTCCGCCGCCGTGATCGACCCCGTGAGAATCCGCACGCCCACCAGGAACATCTGCTCGTTGCCAACAATCCGCGCGGCGTCGAGGATGTCCTGCATCGGATCGCCCGCGTGCATAGCCCGCGCCGCATCGAACTCGGCTCTGAGAATTTCGTCGAGGACCCCCGGATCGACCGCATCTCCGATCGAGCGCGGATCGAGCACGGCGTCGAGCAGACGGCGGCGCTTCGAGAGGATGCGCGCCAGCCGCGGCGCCGAACCCATGATGTCGGCGATCAGCCGCATCAGTTTGGGATTGGCGCGCAACAGTGAGAACAGCTGCACGCCGGCCGGCAATTCGGAAAGAAAACGGTCGAACTCGGCGATGGCGCCGTCGGGATCGACCGTGTCGGCCAGCGCCTCGATCAACGCCGGCTGAACCTCGGTCAGCCGCTCGCGCGCCTGCGGCGATCGGACGGAACGCGAGCGGCCATGGTGCCAACCGCGCACAATGGCGAGCACGGCGGTCGGCTGCGAATAGCCGAGCTTTGCCAGCTCCTCGATCGTTTTGGGATCATCGACCGCGCCCGCGAAGACCATGTTGGCCCCAGCGCGCGTCAGTGGCGGCGCGTCCTCGAACAATCCGGCGTAGTGACGTTCGACCGTCCCCAGCACCTTCCTCAACTCAGTCGCCAACGCCTCGCCCGTCGCATACCCGGAAAACCGCGCGATCCGCTCCAGCCCCGCGTCATCGTCCGGCATCACATGCGTCTGCTCGTCGGCGACCATCTGCAGGCGATGTTCGAGCCGGCGAAGAAAATCATACGCCGCCGACAATTCAGCACGCACCTGCGGCTTGACCCACCCGCGCGTCTCGAGCGCCTCAAGCGCTTCCAGCGTGCCGCGCACGCGCAGATCGGGCTGGCGGCCGCCGGCAATCAGCTGCTGCGTCTGCGCGAAAAATTCGATCTCGCGGATGCCGCCGCGCCCGAGCTTGACGTTCTGGCCCAGCGCCGAAACACCATAGAGCCCCCGGTGCGCATGGATCTGCCGCTTCATCGCGTGAATGTCGGCGATGGCCGCATAGTCGAGATACTTGCGCCAGACGAACGGCGCGAGTTCGTCCAGAAATCTATGACCCGCAGCGAAATCCCCGGCGCAACAGCGCGCCTTGATCATCGCCGCCCGCTCCCAGTTCTGCCCGACCGTCTCGTAGTAGTCGTGCGCCGCCGCCGTCGTCAGCGCCACCTGCGTCGCCCCCGCGTCGGGCCGCAGCCGCAAATCCGTGCGGAACACATAACCGTCCGCCGTGCGTTCTTCGAGCAGCATCACGAGATCGCGCGTCAGGCGCACGAAAAACGACTGCGCGTCGCCGTCTCCGGCGACCGTCGCTTTGTCACGATCGAAGAACACGATGAAGTCGACGTCGCTCGAATAGTTCAACTCGAAGGCGCCGTGCTTGCCCATCGCCAGCACGAAATACCCGGACGCCGCCTCGGGCGCAGCTGAGTCGCGCATCAGCCACTGGCCGCGCGCCACGGCCGATCGAAACAGAAAGTTGACGGCCGTCGCGATGGCGTTGTCCGCCGCGTCCGACAGCGTGCGCGTCACCGTTGCAACCGTCCACACACCGCCGAGATCGGCAAGCGCCGTCAGCAGCGCCACCGACGACTTGTAGTCGCGCAGCGCCTTTTTCGCGTCCGCGACAGACGCCGCCGCGCGCATCGCGTTTGCGAGGTCTTCCGTCAGCGCCACGAACAGCGCCGCCGGCGGCTCGTTGAGCGCGCGCGCCAGGCGGGCCGGATCGCGCCCCGCCAATTCTGCGAGATAGGGAGAACCTTCGAACACGCCCGCCAGCAGCGCGCGAACCTTCGCGTCGCCCGACCGGACGGCGTCGCCGGCAATTGCAAGCGCACGCTCGGCCGCCGCTGCGGCGTCGGCGACATGTGGCGCGGCTGAGATGCGCGCGGCGAGCGACGAAGTCGGTGAGGCTGTCATCGCCTCATCCTGCCGCAAGGATGCGCCGTTCGTCACGCCCTGCGCTCGCCGGCTCCACCAGAACCCGCTTCGAAAGCGCCAGCACCACCTTGAGGCCCGGCACGTTATCCTCGACGCGCACCTCGCCGTGATGCAGCCGCGCCACCGCCGCGACCAGGCTCAGCCCCAGGCCGGTGCCCGGCTTGGTGCGGCTTTCCTCCAGCCGCACGAAGCGTTTCAACACCCGCGCGCGATCCGCCGCCGAGATGCCCGGACCGCGATCGGCGACCGCGATCTCGACGCCCGTCGCCGTCCGCCCGACCGTCACTGAAATTGGCCCGGCCGGCGCGGCGCTCCGCGCATATTTGATGGCGTTGTCGATCATGTTCGACGTGGCCTGGCCGATCAGCTGCTTGTTGGCGCGCACGACGACGCCGGACTCGGCCGCGACCGTCAGCGCAAAGCCCGCCTCCTCGGCGGCCGGCATGTAGAGTTCGGACACGTCCTCGATCAGCTTGCCGAGGTCGAAGCGTTCGAGGCTGTCTTCGAGCGGCCCGGCTTCGAGCCGCGCGATCAGCAGCAGCGCATTGAACGTCTTGATCAGTTCGTCCGCCTTCTCGATCGTGCCTTCGAGCCCCTCGCGATAGGCGGCCTCTCCGGTGTTGTCGCGCAGCGCCGCCTCGGCCGCGTTGCGCAGTCGGTTGAGCGGCGTCTTCAAGTCATGCGCGATGTTGTCGGACACTTCCCGCAATCCGCTCATCAAGCCTTCGATGCGCTCCAGCATCTCGTTCAGGTTCTGGGCCAAGCCGTCGAGTTCGCCGCTGTCGCCGGCCAGTGGAATACGCTGCGACATGTCGCCGGCCATGATCGAGCGGCTCGTCGCCGTGATCTGGTCCATGCGTTTGAGCACGAGCCGGCTGACCGCCAGCCCCGCCAGCAGTCCGAACAGCGACAACGCGCCGAACCCGATCAAAAACGTGCGCTTGATCGAATCCGCGAACGCGCGCTGATCCTCGATGTCGCGGCCGACGAACAGCCGGTGTCCCGCGCCGATCTCGACCGGGATCGCCACCGCCAGCCGCGCCGCGCCCGCTCCGCCCGGATTGTAGTTGAACACGCCGCCCGCCGGACTTTCGACGAGCTCCGGCGGTGTCTGATTGAGATTTCCGGCGCGCGTCGCGCCGTCGGCTCCGATCAAAAGATAGAGTCCGTCGCCGTCCGGCCGCGCCAATTCCGCAATCGTCCGCGCCAGCGCCTCGACGCCATCGTCGCGAAATTTGGCTTGCAGCAGCTGCGCTTCCGCGCGCAGCGCATCGACGGCGCGCTCGGTCAAGATCTGATTGGTCTGCCAGAACAGCAGCGCCGCCAGCAGCCCCGCCGCCACCAGGAACGCCGAGACGGCGATCGCGCTCAGCCGAAACGCTGTCGTCGACGCAGGCTTGGCGAGGCGCTCAAACAGGCCCGTCACGGATCGTGTATCCAGCGCCGCGCACGGTGTGCAGCAGCGGCTTGTCGAAGCTCTTGTCAATCTTGGCGCGCAGGCGGGAAATGTGCACGTCGATCACGTTGGTTTGCGGATCGAAATGGTAGTCCCACACATGCTCCAGCAGCATCGTGCGCGTAACCACCTGTCCCGCGTGCTGCATCAGGTATTCGAGCAGGCGATACTCGCGCGGCTGCAGCAGGATCGCTTCCCCGCCGCGCGTCACCCGATGCGACAGGCGATCGAGCACCAGATCGCCGACGGCGTAGCGCGTCTGCTGTTCTTCCGGCGCCTGGCGCCGGCCCAGTGCTTCGACGCGCGCCAGAAGTTCGGAATAGGCGTAGGGCTTCGTCAGATAGTCGTCGCCGCCGGCCCTGAGGCCCTTCACGCGGTCGTCGACTTCACCCAGCGCAGAGAGGATCAGCACCGGCGTTCGGTCGCCGTCGGCGCGCAGTGTCTTGATGACGGAGAGCCCGTCGAGTTTCGGCAGCATCCGATCGACGATCAGCACGTCGTAGGCGTTGTCGCCGGCGAGCGCCAGCCCCGCTTCGCCGTCGCCGGCCAGATCGGCTGTGTGACCGTTTTCCTTGAGCGACTTCTGCAGAAACTGCGCGGTCTCCCGGTCGTCCTCAATCACCAGCACCCGCATGCGTCGGTCCATCCACATCAAAAATCGAGGCGGCCGCGCCCTGACTGGGGAGTGGCCGCCTCGCGAAAGTCATAACCCGTCACTGACGCCGAAGCATCAGCCTTTCTTCTCGCGCAGCTGCACGGCGACAAAGCGCTTTTGGTCAGCCGACTTGATATGCAGCAACACGGCCGAACGCTTTAACTCTTCCGCCTTCTTGACGCCTGTGACGACATCCTTCGGGTCGGCGACCGATTCGCCAGACACCGCCAGGATCACGTCCCCGGCCTTGAGGCCCTTTTCGGCCGCGTCCGACGACGGATCGATTTCGGCGATGACGACGCCATCCTTGTCGCCGCCCGAACGCGCCGGCATCAGCGTGATTCCGAGTTGGCTCAACTCCAACGACGGAGACGGCTTCTCGGCGTCGGGCTTGTCGCCGTCATCGCCGCCGCTCATCGCCGCTTCCGGATTGTTCGGGAACAGCCCGAGCTTCACCTTGACGTTCTGTTCGGCGTTATTGCGCCAGACCTTCACATCAACGGTCGTGTCGGGCGCGAACTCGGCGATCTTGCGGGCGAGATCGCGGCTGTCGGCGATCTTGTCGGCATTGACCTGCAGGATCGCGTCCTGCGTCTTCAAACCTGACGCCTGCGCCGGACCATTCGGCGTCACTTCGCTGATCAACGCGCCCTTCGGCTCGGACAGCCCGAGGCTCGCCGCCGTGTCTTCGTCGACGTTCTGGATCTTCACGCCGAGCCAGCCGCGGTTCACCGTGCCGCCAGCCTTCAGCTGCGTAATGACGTCCTGCACCGTATTCGCCGGCACGGCGAAGGCGATGCCGACGTTGCCGCCGGACGGCGAGAAGATCGCCGTGTTGACGCCGATGACGTCGCCGTCGAGATTGAACGTCGGTCCGCCCGAGTTGCCGCGGTTCACCGCCGCGTCGATCTGCAGGTAGTCGTAGGGACCCGAACCGATGTCGCGGGCGAGCGCCGAGACGATCCCGGCCGTCACCGTGCCGCCGAGACCGAACGGGTTGCCGACCGCCAGCGCCCAATCGCCGACGCGCGGATCTTTGCCGGCGAACTTCACCGCCGGAAACGTCTTCGTGCTGTCGATCTTCAGCAGCGCGATATCGGTTCGCGTGTCGGTGCCGATCAGTTTTGCGGTGTGCTTTTCCCCGCCGTCGAACGCGACTTCGATCTTCGTCGCGCCGTCGATGACGTGATTGTTGGTCACGACGTAGCCATCAGTCGAGATGACGAAGCCGGACCCCTGGCCCTGAACGATCTTCGGCTTGCCGCCGTCCTGCTGTCCGAAATCCTTCGGCAGATTCTTGAAAAAGTCGTGCAGCGGATGATCCTCGGGCAGATCCGGAATGGCGAAGCCGCCGCCGGGGCCACCTGGCCCGCCAGGAGCGGCGCCGCCCCGGCCTTTGTCCTTGCCCTTGTCAGCCATTTTGGACGCGCCGCCGTCGTTGACGACCGAAACTGACACAACTGACGGCTTAACCCTGTCGATCAAGTCGGCGAACGACAGGGGCGCGCGGCCGAACGGCGTCTGAACCGTCGCGCCGGCGGCGGGCGCCTCGGCCCGCGCCAGCGGCGCTTCGAGAGCCGCGGTCATGCCGAGCGCGGCGACGGCCGCGAGCGCTGCGACCGCTGGCCTGGATTTTGCTGAGGACTTGATGAAGGCGGTCGGCTTCGTAGCGTGAGCTTGCGACGAGGTCGAAGCTCGGTTGGGAGGCAGCATCCCGGTTCTCCAAATCTGACGGGCGTCTCAATGACGTGTCGTCAGCAGGTAGCGAAGCCGGGGTTACCACAGCATTTCGGCCGTCTTAACTGTTGGTAATGTGCGCTCGTCGCGGGCGCATCGGAGTTGTCGGATGCAAGGCCCGGGCGTCGTGGCGCGCAGCGCGTTGGTGAGCTTGGCGCTAGCCGGTTTTGCGCTGATTATGGCCTACGAAGCCGTCGTTTCGGCCGCCGTTTTTGGCGAGGATGGCCGCACGCTATTGCCGCCGGAGTATCAAGACCTCACGGAAAAAATCGGCGCTCTGACCTCCACCGGCACAGGCGCCTCGTGCACAGCTTTCTGCCTCGCCCCGGACGTCATCGCCACCACCAGCCATTGCGTCTACGGCACGACGGCGAAAAATCGCCCCGCGCTCTCGACCCTGCGATTTTCCATGCCAAATCGCCGCGCCGATCCGGCTGGCGTCGCCGGCCGGTCGATCGGCAACGAAGCGCAGAACGTCGTCGCCGGCGCCGAGCGGCTGAAATTCACCCCGCCAATCAGCGCAGCGCACGATTGGGCGGTGCTCAAACTCGAAAGCCCAGTCTGCCGTTCAGGCGGTCTCAAGTTTGCGCCACAGCCCCAAGCCGTTATCGACGATCCAATCGAACGCGCCGGCATCTATCAAGTCGCCTTGCACCAGGACCTTCGCTGGCCGACGCTGCTTCTGGATCAGTCCTGTGATCTGCAAGCCGCAGACAGCGAACTCACCGGCGAGTTCGAGGACCTGCCCGCGATCCTCCTGCACGTCTGCGATACCGGTGGCGGTTCGTCGGGCTCGCCCATGCTGATCGACCGCGCCGGCAAGCCCGAAGTCGTCGGCTTGAATGTCGGAACCTACGTCATTTCTGGCGCGGTGCCGTTGGCGGCGAACGCGCAGAAACCGCCGCCCGCGCCCATCGCCAATACGGCGATCCGCATCGAGCCCCTTGCCCAGGCGCTGCGCATGCTCCAAACGCGCCACATGCTCGAAACCCCCGATGAGATCAAGCGCGTGCAGCAGCGCTTGAAAGGACTCGCGCTCTACGGCGGCGCTGAGTCCGGCGCCGTCGACAAGGCGCTGATCAGCGCCGTCATCGCCTATGAACGCGCAACGCTGCGCCCGGAAACCGGATTGCTGACACGCGAACTTCTGGACGTGCTCGACGCCGCTCAGACCGCAGGCCCCTGATCGCTACTTACGCATCCTTGCGCAACAACGAGTCCAGCTTGGCCTTCTCATCCTCGTTCAGCGCGCTCTCGACGGCGCCATCACGCGAACTCCGCGAAGCATTCCGCGCCAGCCACACGCCCGCCAGCAGCAGCAGCACGGGCGTCAGCCATAAAATCAGCGTCTCGGGCTTGAACGGCGGCTTCAGCAAAACAAAGTCGCCATAGCGCTCTGTGATGTAGTCCATCACCGCCCCATCGTCGTCGCCCGCCACGATACGCTCGCGCACCAGCAATCTGAGATCGCGCGCCAACGGCGCGTTGCTGTCGTCAATCGACTGGTTCTGGCAGACGAGACAGCGCAGGTGCGCCGAGAGAGCGCGTGCGCGCGTTTCCTGAGCCGCGTCTGCGAGAATCTCGTCGGGCTGTACCGCCAGCGCCGGCGAAAGCGCCAACCACAGAATTGCAAACGCAGCGAGCAGCCTGCGCATCGCGCTCACTCCGCCGCAATCGGCGCGGAACGCCGAGACTTCGCCGGCGCGCCGATGCGCAGCCGCCGATCCGACAGCGAAATCCCGCCGCCGAAGAACATCAGCAGCGTGCCGAGCCAGATGCACCGCACGAACGGATTGAAGTAGGCCCGCACCGCGTAGGCGCCGTCCGGTTGCGGATCGCCCAGCACTACATAAAGATCGCCGCGCCAGGAGGCGTGGATGCCTGCTTCCGTCGTCGGCTGAGGCGGCGCATCGTAGAGCCGCTTTGAAGGCTCGAGCCGCGTCACGCTCACCCCATCGCGCGTCACGTCGAACTGTCCGACGTCCTCGCGATAGTTCGGCCCCCGGTTCGGGCTCGCGCCCTTGAACGTCAGATCGAACCCGCCGACGGAAACCTGGTCGCCCGGTTTCATCACCAGCACGCGCTCTTGCTGATAGACGCTGGTCGAAATGACGCCGACGACCAGCATCCCGACGCCGAAATGCGCCAGCAGCGTTCCGTAAGCCGAACGCGGCAAGTTGCGCGCCCGCCGCAAAACTTCTTGGCGATCCACCGCGCCAAACTTGACGCGGTTCGCCCAGTCGGCGATCGCGCCGAGCATCACATAAATGCCGAGCGCCACGCCGAACGGCGCCAGCCACGGCCCCCGTTGCGTCATGGCATAAAACGCGGCGGCGCCGCCCAACGCCAGCAACGCCGCAAATCCCATCCGCTGCGCAGCGCCGGCGAGATCGCCGCGCTTCCACGCCAGCAAGGGTCCGAACGGCAGCGCGACGAGCAACGGCAGCATCAGCGGCCCGAACGTCATGTTGAAAAACGGCGCGCCGACCGAAATCTTATCGCCCGTCACCGCTTCGAGGATCAGCGGATAGAGCGTGCCGACGAGAACCGTCGCCGTGCTCGTCACCAGAATAAGATTGTTGAAAACGAGACTGCCTTCGCGGCTGATCGGCGCGAACGCGCCGCCGAGCCGCATCTCGCGCGCGCGCACCGCGAAGAGCGCCAGGCCGCCGCCGGTAAACAGCACCAGGATCGCCAGAATAAACACGCCGCGCGCCGGATCGACGGCGAACGAATGCACCGACGTCAGCACTCCCGAACGCACGATGAAGGCACCCATCAAGGACAGCGAAAACGTCAGGATCGCCAGCAGGATGGTCCACACCTTCAGCGCTTCGCGCTTTTCCATCACCAGCGCCGAGTGCAGCAGCGCGGTCCCTGCGAGCCACGGCATGAAGGACGCGTTCTCGACCGGGTCCCAGAACCACCAGCCGCCCCAGCCAAGCTCGTAATAGGCCCACCACGATCCCATCGCGATGCCGATGGTGAGAAACATCCAGGCGGCGAGCGTCCACGGCCGAACCCAGCGCGCCCAGGCGGCGTCGATGCGCCCTTCGATCAGCGCCGCGATCGCGAACGAAAACGCAATCGAGAAGCCGACATAGCCCGCGTAGAGAAACGGCGGATGAAACGCCAAGGCCGGGTCTTGCAGAATGGGATTGAGCCCGCGCCCATCGGCCGGCGCCGGATCGAGCCGAGCGAACGGGTCCGACGTCAGCAAAATGAACAGCAGGAACGCCAACGCGATGGCCGCCTGCACCGCCAGCACGTTGGCTTTCAGCGTCGCAGGAAGATTGTCGCCAAACAGCGCGACGGCCGCGCCGAACGCCGCCAGCATCAGCACCCACAACAGCATCGAGCCTTCGTGGTTGCCCCACACGCCCGAGATTTTATAGATCAGCGGCTTCGTCGAATGCGAATTGGCGGCGACATTCTCGACCGAAAAGTCGGACGTAACGTAGGCGTGCATCAAGGCGAGGAACGCTATGAGGATAAGCATCAGCTGCGCCACGGCCGCCGGCTCCGCAACCGACATGAACCTATCGTCGCGCACGCGCGCGCCCCACGCCGGCGCGACCATCTGCAGCCCCGCGACGAGCATCGCCAGGATCAGCGCAAAATGTCCGAACTCGGTGATCACGAGCCTGCTCTTTCCTGACCAGCTAACTCTCCCCTAGGAGAGAGACGCTTCACTTCTCTCCCCTGGCGAGAGGGCAGGGGTGACGGGGTTTTTCTATGGCCACGCCACAACCACCGCATCAATTCGCCTTCGCCTCCGGATGCGCGCTGCCGCCAAGCTTGACGCCTTTCGCTTCGAGCGACTTGGCGACCTCCGGCGGCATATAATTTTCGTCATGCTTCGCAAGCACCGTATCGGCCGCGAACGACCCATCAACGCCCATGACGCCCTCGGCGACCACGCCCTGCCCCTCGCGAAACAAATCGGGCAACACGCCCATGTACGTCACGGGAATGTCTTTCAGCGTATCCGTCACCGTGAACGACACCGTCGCGCCCGCGCCGCGCGTCACCGATCCCTGCGCCACCAGCCCGCCCAAACGGATCCGCTGACCCGCCGGAACAGCCTTCTCCGCGATGTCGCTCGGCGTATGGAAAAACACGACGCTGTCCTTGAGCGCGAACAGCACCAGAATCGCCGCCACGGCGAGCGTTGCGACGCCGCCTGCGATCAAAGCGCCGCGCTTCTGTTTTCTGGTCATCCGGCCAACCCGAGGTCTTTGATCCAGGCGTCGAGCTGCTGCACTTGAGCGGCGTCGCCGGAAAGCCCCGCGCGCGCCGCGGCCGCAGCCTTCATCGCATCATCACGACGGCCCAGCGCCGTATAAGAGCGGATGAGTTTCTGCCAGCCTGCGAGATCGTTCGGCTGCGCTTTCAATTTCGCCGCCAGCCCGTCGACCATGTCATTGATTTTCGCCGCGCGCTGTTCCGGCGTCATCGCTTCGATCGCGGCGACATCGGCGGCGCTTGGTCCCGCGCCCGCCGCGGACTCGCGGCCGTCGCGAGAACCTGCCGCCGCGCCGCCATCGAGCGACGCCAGCCGTTCTTCAACCGATTTGCGCCACGGCGCATCGGCCGCGCTTCCGGCCAGGATCGCCCGATACTCTGCGGCTGCGGACGTCACGTCCCCGTCTTGTTCCTTGGCGAGCGCCAGCCAGACACGCGGTTCCGTCCGCTGCGGCTCTAGCTTTCGCGCCGCCTCCAGCGCCTTGCGTGCATCGTCGGGCGCCAGGCCGTTCTCGGCGTGAATGCGCGCCAATGCGAAACCCAAGAGCCGCGAAAAGTTCTCGCCCAGCAGCCGCATCGACGTCGCATAGGCGTTCGCGGCGTCGACGTAGCGCGCCTGCGCCAGATACACCGGCGCGATTACGTCCCAGCCTTTGCCGTCTTCGGGATTGATGCGCAGCGCCGCTTCGACCTTGGCGACGAGATCCTCGCCGTGCGCAACGTCGTTCGGCATTTCCAGCCGCGCACTCAATGGCTGTCCCGGCAACCCCGGAGCGCCGTACGTGAGATAAAGTGCGACACTGGCCAGCGGCAATGCGATCGAAGCCGCCGTATAGACCAGCCGCGCAAACTTGGATCGCGCGGCTGCAACGTCCGGCGACGAAACTCGCGCGGCGCTCTCAGACTTGCGCAGCATCCGACGCGCCACTTCCGCGCGCGCCGCCTCCGCCTCGCTCCCTGAAAGCGCGCCGCGCGCGATGTCCGCCTCGATCTCTTTCAATTGATCTTTGTAGACCGCCAGATCGGCCGCCGCCGAATCATCGCCGCCGTCGCGCGTCTCGCGCGCAAGCGGGAGCGTCACGGCGTACGTCACCGCCGCCGCCAACGCCGCTGCTGCGAACCAAAACATCATTGCGCGCTGCTTGTCCTTGCGACTACAGCTGATCGAATAGGCATGGCGGCGCGCTTGCGCAAGCCACAGCCTCGCCGATCGCCTCAAGTGTCGCGGACATTAGCGGCAGCGCAAAGGCCGTCCGCCGCGATGGTTACCCGACGTTCTGCCAGGTGCCGTCGGGATTGCGGCAGGCGGTGCCGCGCATCTGCTGCGGCCGGCCGTCGATATAGATGGTGTGGGTAAAATCGCGGCAGTCTTCCGCGCCGCGCTTGTAGGGCTTCGACGGCACGATTTCGCCGTAGCGGCCGTTATCGGGGTTGCGCCACTGCCGCGCCACTCCGGTGTTGCCGCGCTCCAGCGCATCATACTCGGCTTCCTGCGCCAGCTCGCGATCGCGCTGATCCATTTTGCGGCCGATCTCGCTGCCGACGATGCCGCCGACTACCGCGCCCGCAACTGTCGCCAGCACGTTGCCGCGTCCCTTGCCGATCTGATTGCCGACGATGCCGCCCGCGACGCCGCCGAGCACGAGCCCGGTGTCGGCCTTGTTGACACCTTCGCCGCTGCAGGCCGCGAGACCGCTGACCACAAGCGCCACCGCTGTCATGCGCGCAGTTCGCATCGCCCACCTCATGACGGAAAAAATCCCCTTGCGGCGCGGACTGCTGACGAATCCTTGCGCACCTGCGTTGTGGCTAGCGTCAGAATATGTGCGCCACAAGGCAAAAATCCACGGCGATTCTGGCGAGAATGGGATTATGCCCCCGGCGCTGCGTCGCAGCATTGCGGGCACATTAAACAAATCGGCGCGCATCTGTCACGCCGCAGGAAGTTCGAGGCGCGCACCGAGTCCGCCCTTGGCCGCGGTCTCGAACGTCAGCGCGCCCTGATAGGACGCCGCCAGATCGCTGACGATGGAGAGGCCAAGTCCCGAGCCGGGCTGCGTTTCGTCCAGCCTCAGCCCGCGTTTGCCGAGGCTCGCCAACTGCGCTTCGCTGAGCCCCGGACCGTCGTCGTCGACATGAATCATTAGCCGCTTAGCACGCCCACGGCCTTCGCCACCCTCGACAAACACCTTCAATTGCACCGAGCGCCTCCCCCACTTGCAGGCGTTGTCGAGCAGGTTGCCAAGCATCTCTTCGAGATCGTGCTTTTCGCCCTGAAACGTCGCTAGAGCCGGCGCCGACATTTCAATCTCGACGCCTTTGTCGCGATAGATGCGCTCGAGCGCCCGGATCAGCGGTTCCGCCGTCGCCTCGACCGGCGTCACACGCCCGATGGCGCCGGCCCGCGCCGCGATCCGGGCGCGATCGAGATAGTGGCTCACCTGATCGCGCATCAGCTGCGCCTGTTCCGCCACCTTGGCGCCGAACGTCGAATTGTCCTCGCGCGCTTCGTTGATGATGACCGCGAGCGGCGTCTTCAGCGCGTGCGCCAGATTGCCGACCTGCGTGCGCGCCCGGTCGATGATCGCTTGGTTCGACGTGATGAGCGCGTTGAGTTCCGTTTGCAGCGGTTCGATCTCTGCCGGCAATCGCCCTTCGAGCGCCGCTGCGTCGCCCGACCTGACGCTCGCCAGCCCCTTCTCGATGCGCCTCAGCGGCAATAGCCCGAACCGCACCTGAAACAGCGTCACGGTGACGAGGCCGATCCCCGCCAAAGCCAGCGCGATCGACAAGCGATTGCGGAACGCGGCGGCCGACTCTTCCAGCCAGTCGAGTGGTCCCGCGACGATCACCGAATATTTGGTCTTGGTCGGATCGTGACCCGGCGTGTCGATCACTTCCAGCGTGCGGATCGGCATGCCGTTGGGACCCGGCACGTTGCTCCAGCGCGTTCCCGTGGTCGGGTCGGTCGGAAATTTCTTCTCATAGGGAGATGGCAAGATGCTGCTCGCGAGCGAGGGCGAGACAAGCGTGCGGCCCGGCGCGCCGTCGATCGGGCGCACCTGCCAGTACCAGCCCGAATGCGTCACTTCGAACAGCGGTTCGTAGAGGTTGGGCGGCGAGATCGGCTCGTCGCCCGTCGTGTTCATGCTGTCGATGGCGATGGCGTCGAGCAGATTTTTCAGTCTGAGATCGAAACTCAGCTGCACGTCGTTGCGGTAGAGGGAGAAGATCAGATAGCCGGCGAGCGGCAACACGAGCAGCGTCCAGATCGCCGAGGTCGCAAACAGTCGGAACGCGAGGGAATCGAACCTCATCGCCGGTCTTCACGCCTCATCGGCGTCTGAACTCAGCCGGTAGCCGAGTCCGCGCACGGTCTGGATGACGTCGCCGGGGATTTTCTTGCGCAGCCGGCCGATGAAAACTTCGATGGTGTTGGAGTCGCGATCGAAGTCCTGGTCGTAGAGATGCTCGACCAGTTCCGTGCGCGACACCACGCGGCCGTTGTGATGCATGAGATAGGCGAGCAGGCGGAATTCGTGGCTGGTCAGTTTCACCTGCTGGCCGCTGAGCGTCACGCGCGCCGCCTTGGTGTCGAGGCGCAGTGGCCCGCACTCGATCTCGGATTTCGCGTGACCGGAAGCGCGGCGCACCTGCGCGCGAACGCGCGCCAGCAGTTCTTCCATATGGAAAGGTTTGGCGAGATAGTCGTCGGCGCCGGCGTCCATGCCGGTGACCTTGTCGCTCCACCGGTCGCGCGCCGTCAAAATGATGACCGGCATCTTGCGTTCGGCGCGCCGCCATTGTTCGAGGATGGAAACGCCGTCCATCTTCGGCAGGCCGATGTCGAGGATCACCACGTCATAGGGTTCGGTGTCGCCGAGAAAATAGCCCTCTTCGCCGTCGAACGCGGTGTCGACCGCGAACCCGGCGTCTCTGAGCGCGCCCATCAGCTGGCGATTGAGATCCTTGTCATCTTCGACGACGAGCGCGCGCACTTGGGTTCCCGGGTTGGCGGCCTGACAGCGATCCTTATACGCGCCGCCGTCGCCCTCTTACCACTGGGCTCGCGGCTTTTTAGCGGCTTTTCGCGCTGACCACCGCCGATTTCAGTGCGCCGTTCCCGCCCTTGACGACGAGCTGGTAGATCCAGTCGTCGCCGTCCTTGCACAGCGTCGACTTGACGATCGAACCGGCGAGGTCCTGCTGCGACGTCGCCGCCAACTGTTCGACGGTCAGCAGTTTTTCACGACGCACGATCTCGCCGGCTTTGCCCCAATCGGCGTAGCAGTCGCTGGCGACAGCGTTAGACGCAGCCGCGGCGATCGCCGCCGCTGCCAGCGTTCCTGTCAGGAAATAAAGTGTCGGCATGTTCAGCAATCCGTGTCCCAGGTATGCTTAACGCCGCCGTGCTGAACCCCGCATGAATGGCGCGGAGCCCACCTCCCCTCATAGCCGGACGTTGATCGCTTGGCGAGTCAACGGCGCCGAAGCTTTGACCCGGCCATAGATTGTCAGCAGCGTGCCGAACAATCCGGCGATCGCCTGAACGGCGGTAAGGGTCTGATCGCCGGCATCGCGGATCACGTCGCCGGGCAGATCGACGCCGATCGCAGGCCCGAGCGCCGGCGCCAGCACCGCCACCGCCGAGATCAGCGCCCCCCAGATCGTTTTCGATGTCGCCCACCACTTGCCGGCGTCTTCCGGTGTTGCTGCTTTCGCCATGTCGTCGTCTCCTTTGCTTTGAGTTGTAGGTGTCGTCGGTTGCGGCGCGCCCGCGCCAGTCGTCCAGCTTTCCGCGCGAGTCTCGGTCGCATCGACGCGGTTCAGCCACCCGCGCCCGAACCGCCAGAAGTGCGGCAGCGCCCGATAGCGCGCACGCCGCGCCTCCGCGTATCGGCCGAGCGTCTTGAGGATCGGCGAACGCGCGATGGCCGCGCGCGTCTCGGGCCCGATCTCGCCATCGACGATCGCGCCCACAGCGCCTTGCAAGAGGCGGATCGCTCCGCCGACGCCGTGATTGACCGCGGCGTCGAAGTGCATCAGCGCCAGCGGCGCCGGAAGGTCCGCGCACGACGCCGGGGCCCAATAGCGCTTGCGATAGATGTCGGCGACTTCGTCGTCGGCAATTCGTTTTAACGCGTCGATCAGCCGCGCGCGTGACGTCGCGTCGATCGTCACGCCCCGCCATTTGGCGAACGTCTCGAGCGTGATGCCACGATTGGTCGGCCCGCCCGGATCGTAGGGATCATTCGAATACGTGTTGTCGCCGGGAATGGCGAGCAGCATATCCTACTTGCGAACCGACCCTGTCCCCTATGGAGGAAGCGCGACCCAAAATACGGTGGGCTTCATGCTCAAATCCGTGGTTCGCAACATCAGCCCCACAAGATCAATCTATTTCGCTCTGAAACGGTCCGACTTACGGCTTCAGGGCCGAACACACCCCGACCCAACACTGTTAGACGATATCATGATTGTTCCGCCTCTTGGCGAGTTTGCGCTCAACAGCCCCGGTGTTCCAAACCTGGACGCAAGCAATGAGCTTAAAGGAAAATTCGAGATCGAAATTGCCTATGGTCCAAGCCGGGACAATCTCAAATATCTTCTCACTTACGAACTCTATCCAAGCTTGGTCGTTCACAAGGTTACAGAAAGTGCGGCCCAGTTTACATTCGCTGGCCCGCTGCGAAAACATCAACACAAGAGGGCATGAGAATGTCCCGCGGCAAATGCCTCTCCCTTGATGAAGCCCCTCACGCCCCCTAAAAATCCGCGATGATATAGCGCCAATAATTCTCCTCCTTCACGCGCCGCTCGCTCATCGCCAGCCCCCGCACCGAAATCCCGGCCTGATGCACGGTCTCGGGCGTGCCCGAAATCAGCGGATGCCACCACGCGAGATCGCGCCCCTCCGCCACCACGCGATAGCCGCACGTCGCCGGCAGCCACGACAGCGTGCGAACTTTTTCGAGGTCGATCTCCAGGCAGTCCGGCATTTTCGCGAATCGGTTGTCGTAGTCCTTGCACCGGCACGTGCCGACATTGAGCAGCCCGCACGACAGCTTCGTCAGGTGCACCTGCCCCGTATCCTCGTCCTCGAGCTTCACGAGGCAGCACCGGGCGCACCCGTCGCAGAGCTGCTCCCACTCGGTTTTATTCAGGTCCTCGAGCCGTTTGGCCTTCCAAAACGGCGTCTCGTCGCTCACAAGGTCCTCGCGCGTTGCCATGCCTCGGCCTTATAACTAATCACAGTTCGCCGTCACGCGGGATTCGGCAGGCGCAGGACTTGAGGCGCCGCAACGCCGCAGGGGACAACGACGACCGTGGATGACTGGTTCTTCAAGCAAGGCGGTCGCGACCGGCTGGTCAACTGGCTCGGGATCGATTCCAAGATCAACTCGGTTCTGACCGAGTCGTGGTCGCGCGTCGTCGACTATTGGAACGCCGGCGTCAGTTTCTTCGCCCGCTTCCAACTGACGGGATGGCGCCGCCTCGCCAACGAACTTGCCTCCGAAACCGTCAACATCGCGACGGGCGGATTCCTGCTCGTCTATGCCGCAGCCCTCCCCGCGCTCCTCGAATTCGACGAGAGCAAATTCCTGACCGGAAAGTTTGCCGTCAAATTCCTCGACGCCAACGGCAACGAACTCGGCAAGCGCGGCATCCTGCACAACGACGCCGTGCCGCTCGATGAAATTCCCGACGCGCTCGTCAAGGCGACGCTCGCCACCGAAGACCGCCGCTTCTACGAACACTACGGCATCGACGTCTATGGCACCGCGCGCGCGTTATTGACCAACATCCAGGCCAACGACGTCGTCCAAGGCGGCTCGACCATCACGCAGCAGCTCGCCAAGAACTTGTTCCTTTCGTCCGAGCGCTCGATTGAACGCAAGATCAAGGAGCTATTTCTCTCCTTCCTGCTCGAGAGCCGCTATACGAAGCGCGAGATTCTCAAACTCTACTTCGACCGCGCCTATATGGGCGGCGGCGCCTTCGGCGTCGAAGCCGCGTCCCTCTATTACTTCGGCAAGTCGGTGCGCGAGATCAACATGGCGGAAGCGGCGCTGCTCGCCGGTCTGTTCAAGGCGCCCGGAAAATTCGCGCCGCATAACAATCTGCCGGCGTCGCGCGCCCGCACCAACGAAGTGCTCGACAACTTGGTCGAAGCCGGCTTCTACACGGCGGGCCAGGTTCACGCCGCCCGCCTCTCGCCGGCCCGCACCATCGACCATTCGAATTCCGCCAACCCGGACTGGTACCTCGACTGGGCGTTCGACGAAGTCCAGCGCATCGCAGAAGGCAAGGGCCAGTATGTTCTGACCGCGCGCACGACGATCGACATGGGCCTACAGCGTCAAGCGGACGAAGTCGTGCAGGCGCATGTGCGCAAGGAAGGCCGCAGTCAGGGCTTCACGTCGGGCGCCATGGTCGTCACCGAAACCGATGGCGCGGTGCGCGCCATCGTCGGCGGGCTCGACTACGGCGAGAGCCAGTTCAATCGCGCGACGAAAGCCAAGCGCCAGGCTGGCTCGTCGTTCAAAATTTATGTTTACGCCGCCGCACTCGAGAACGGCTACAATCCCGAGTCTTCCGTGCGCGACGCCTCGCGCTCGTGCGGGCCGCGCGGCTGGTCGCCGCAAAACTACGGAGGCGGCCACGGCTCGGGTGGCCGCATGCCGCTGTGGCTGGCGCTCGCCAAATCCTACAACACCGTCGCCGCCGAATTGTCTTTCGCCGTCGGGCGCGAGAAAGTCATCGAGATGACGAGGCGGCTCGGCATCCAGGGCGTCAAGAAAACCTGCTCGATGGCGCTCGGCGATGGCGGCTTCACCGTCATCGAGCACGTCGGCGGCGTCGCGACGTTCGCCAACGGCGGCAAGACCGCTCGTCCCTACGCGATCCTCGACATCACCACGTCGAAGGGCGACCTGCTCTATTCGCGCGAACGCGATGAGGCGCCGCCGACGCAGGTCGTCTCTCGAAAAGTCGCCGAGCAGATGAACTACATGATGGCCAAGGTCGTCACCGATGGCACCGGCACGCAGGCGGCGCTGCCTTTCACAAACTCGGCGGGCAAGACTGGAACTTCGACGGGGCCGAAGGACGTTTGGTTCGTCGGCTTCACGGGCAAGTACGTCGCTGGCATCTGGCTCGGCAACGACGACAACCGACCGATGCGCGACGGCACGACGGGCGGACAATTCGCGGCGCCCCTCTTCAACGCCTTCATGACGATCGCGCATACCGACATGAACATTCCCGACATTCCGGGCCTGCCGACGCATCCGGCCCAGATTGCCGAACGGGAGCGGCTCGCCGAAGTCCGCGCGCAAGAGGCCGCGCAGGGCATATCGTCATCGCAGGATGCGACCAGCGGCGGCCTCGCCGCGAGCGTCATGCCCGATCGCACACGCGACGCCTTGAAGACGCTCGCCGCCGCCATGCGCAAGGCCGCCGGGCTCGGTCCCGAGCCGATCGCCGATCCGCCCAAACGCACCGATGCGGCCCCCGGCGCGCCGAACAATCGCAGCGCCGTGTTCGACCCATCGCGCGCCGCGAAGGAGGCCAGCGGTCTTGGCGTCCAGTAGCTCCATCGACAGCGGCGAACTAAGCCAGCGTGCCGCGGCATCCGGCGAAACCTTGCCCGGCGTCGCCGCCGCATCCGGCCCAAACGCCATTCTCGACGCGATCCGCGAAGGCTTGAAATCGGCGCTGCGCTTTCTCGTCGCCGGCGCCGTCATGGTCGCGGCGATCGTCGGCGGCGTCGCCTCCAGCCGCTATATGGTCGACGGCGGATCGCCACTGACCACCGACTCCTTTGGTCCCTGGCGCCATTGGCGCAACATCGGCCGCACCGACGCCGATCCCTACACCCGCGCCCACATCGCGGCGTCCGGCGCGCTGAACATGTCGGTCGACAGCGCTGGCGTCTACGAAGCATTCACCGACGAGAACGGCGCGCGCCTGCACTCGTCCTGCGACTACGTCATCGAAGGTCCGGATCCGCTCGGACTTTGGTGGAGCCTCGCCGTCTTCGACCGCGAGGGGCGGCTGATCGCCAACGACGCCGAGCGCTACGCCTTCACGCGCGACACCGTCGCGCTCAACCCCAACGGCTCCTACATTATCACGCTCGGCCGAGATGCGCGGCCGGGCAACTGGCTGCCGACGGGTGGCGCAGGTCGCCTCGCGCTCGTCTTCACCGTGCTCGATCCGGCGACAGGCCTTTCGGATGATCAGCGCGCCGAACGCAATAAGCTCGCGCCGGCGATCCGTCGCGAAGGATGTTCGTGATGCTCGACCGCCTGCGCAAAAAAGGCCTGTTTCAACTGGCGGTCGCGGCGCCGGTCGCTGCCGCCATCGCCCACATCATCGCCACCTTCATCGCTGCCGGCGACACGCGCGCCTCCGCCTTCGTGCGCTTGTCCGAAGTCCTGAAAAGCAATGTCATGACGGTGCTCGAGCCGGTCTCTCCGAGCCGCCAGCTGCTGCCCTTCATCAGTCCCGACGCGCGCTACGCCATGTGCTACTTCACGACCGGAGGCGGACCTGTGCGCGTCACCGCCGTATTGCCGGACTTGGGCTGGACGCTCGGAGTCTACCGGCAGGACGGGTCGAGCGCATATTTCGCCGCCGCCGCGCCCGGCCGCGAGACGTCGATAGCGATCACCATCGTTCCCGACGACGATAGATTTCTCGGCATGACGCCGCAGGCGCTCGGCAAGAGCATCGACGTCAATCCGCAGTTGACCGTCGCGGCGCGCGACGGCGTCGTGGTTGTGCGCGCGCCCGATAGCGGCTCTGCGGCGCGAACAACTGCGGATGCGTATCTTGAAAAAACGTCGTGCTCCGGCGGCGCTTACTGAAGGGCCAACCTTGCAGCAGGCGTCGCTGCGCTCAGGTCGCAGCCGTTAAGCGCCAGGTTCAAGAATGTCGCGGCAGCGCGGCTTCGATTTCTTCGATGATTTCTTGGCGGGCTTCGCGTCGACGGCGCGCTCGTATCTGACGCCCGGAAACAGCACGACGTCCGCCGCACACGATCGGACAACGCTCAGCGGCGCGCGCGCTTGAGGACGGAATGCCAGTATGGTCGCCATCAGCGGCCCTTTCGCACGGCGTCGCCGTGATGCGGCTTTCCCGATTCTGCAAACGCGCCGGAGTAAGCGAGACGAGACATCGGACGAAGCATTCGAACGCGCCTGGGCCGCGAATCTCGGCGCGCGACTGCATTTCAATCCGGAAGATGTTAACGGCCCGTAAAACGCGCAAGCCTAGTTCGACAGATCGTCGCCTAAAAAATGCCGGCCCTCGGGATCGTCGACGTCGACGATCCACACGTCGCTGTCGAAGCGAGTCTCCCGCGCGATCAGATCGTCCGCCTTTTCGCGCGCAACGAACATCTCAGGAAAGCAGGCGACCCAGCGGCGATCGTAGTCGGCGTCCTCGCGCCCGGCAGGCGCCGGCTGGAACACCGCCGTCTGCCCGTCGCGTCGCTCGACCCGGATCAGGATGGCGCCGGCGTCATCGTCGCCGTGCCGCGCCACGACGGCGGCAGCCCCGGAGACGGCGCAGCGGCGCACGTACGCCTTCACCCAGATGATCGATCGGAGACGCATGACGACGCCTTGATGCCGCGTCCGCCGCACGAACTCAATGGTCGAACGTGATGGCTAAGGAGGCGTTACCGCGCAGCGCTGCGCGCCGGAGCCGGTTTTGCGGCAACCGCCGGCGGTTTCGCAGCGCGCGCCTTGGCGCCAGGCGGCTTCGGCGCGGCGGGTTTTGCGGCCTGGGCTTTCACCGGCGGCGCTTGGCCTTGCAGCCGCAACAGCCGGCTCATCAGCGGACCCGAAATGCGGCCCGTCTCTGCGAGACGCTGATCGGTTTCGAACTCGCGGATCGCGCGCGCCGTCTCCGCCGTCAACGCGCCGTCGACCCGGCCAGGCTGATATCCAAGCGCAGCGAGGCTCTGTTTGACGAGACGGATGACACTTTGCGCTTCGCTCGTCGGGGCGGTGGCGCGCGCAGACGCCTGCGACGCCGAACTTCCCAGCACGATGCGGCTCAACACATCCTGCGACGGCGTCGCCGTCAGCGGCAAATGATAGTCGTGCTCGTAGGCCATCACCGCGGCGCGCGTCACGAGTCCCGCGACGCCGTCAGGCTGGCCGGCCTCATAAGTGCGGGCGTTGAGTTCGCGCTGCACGCCGCGAATGACGTCGGCGTCGTCCCCCGCGGCCTCAGCAGGCCCGGTCGTGAACGCGACCTCCACAACCGGCGGCGCGACAACGTCGACCGGTTTGACCCACGTCAAATCTTTCGGCCGATCGGCAAGCCTGGTCTGGGCCGGCTCCTGCAGCGCCAGCAGATTGACGGCCACGCTCGCCGTCATGGCGATCGCCAGGATCGCGCCCGCTTTCGTTGCGCCAGCCTTGTTCACTTCTGCATGCATGCGCCGAAACGTGTCCCGCGGCCGTTCGCAGTCGGTCTGCCTCGACTATCGCCAACAGCCGTTAACGCCTTCTTAACTGTGGCGACCGGCTGCGGCGGCGCGCCGCCTCGATTGAAACCATTTGTTTCAAATACAGGACAATATTTCCTCAATTGCCTTTCGACTTTTAGCCGCATCGCTGCCGGTTTGTTGAGCGGCGCCTGCTAGCCATGGTGCGATTGAACAGATAGTGCGGCCGCACGCAGCGCGCCGGCCGTCGTTTTGGTGGAAGACTCGGGTTTGCAGTCATGGGTTTGATGCGCATCGCCATCGTCGTCGCGGCAGGGGTCGCCCTGTTGCCGTCCGACCGCGAGCAGCAGCAGCGTCTGGTACAGCGCGCGTCCGACGGCGCGACGTGGGCTATGACTTATTGCGATCGCAACGCCGCGACATGCGCGCAGGCCGACGGCTTATGGAAACAGTTCGCCGCCAAGGCCGAATTCGCCGCTAAACTCGCCTATGAGACGATGCAAGGCGCCGCTGCTCAAACTGATATCGCCACGAGCGGCGACGTCGAGAAGCGCCAGATCGCGCCAACGGCGCTCGGCGGCCGTGGCGGCACTTTGACCCCGCATGATCTCAAACCTGCGTGGCGCGCGCCAAAGCCGTCGCGCGGCAGCATTTAATTTTTTGAGCGCGATTGCCGCGCGCACGAGCGCCTTGAACGCCTTTTCATTGATCCCATCGCCCTCACGCAGATCGATGGCGCGACGCATGCCGCCTTCGAGACTGGCGTTGAACAGGCGCGACGGGTCCTTGAGCGACGCGCCCTTGGCGAAGGTCAGCTTCACGACGCTTTGATACGTCTCTCCGGTGCAGATGACGCCATCGTGCTCCCAAACCGGAACGCCCCGCATCGCGTTCGACGGCTTTCGCCATTTCACCGTTTCGACAACATCGGGATCGGCGTCTTTGATGAGCCTGCGCACGCGCGCGAGCATCTCGCCGCGCCAGTCGTTGAGTTCTTTGATGCGCGCGTCGATGAGCTGAGAAGGAGTGGCGACGGCCGGCGCATTTTTCGAAGAAGTCTTGCTCGCCTTTCTTGATGGTACGCTCAAAACGCCACCTGCCTCGCGCTCTGATGAGCGGCCTCGACGTCCGCTGCGTGCCAATCGCAGAACTACTTTCATCACACGTTCGCTTCGCGTCACGCCGTTCAAACTTTATGCGAACGTTGACGTGCGGCTATGTCCATGAAATTGCGATAGAGCCTTTCGGCGTTGTGTTTGATTTCGGGCATCGCCCCGGCGACGCGCTCGCGCACGCGCAATAAGCCATCCTCTCCATGGAGCTGTAGCATGAGCGCCCTACCAGCATGGAGATCGGTCCATTCATTGAAAAGCCCGTCGCTTGCTTCGGCATGATATTGAATGCCGAATGCGGCCGAACCCACATAGAATGCGGCGTTGGGGCAATCAGAAGTTGATGCCAGAAGCACGCTATCCGTCGGCAGACGCGTCACTTCACACGCGTGAAAATTTATTGCGTTCTTGGACTTTCCAAATCCCTGCAATAGCGGATGGGTTTCACCGACTTCGCTCAGCGTAATGTTGCTGATATCGGCCTCTGGCGTTTTGGAAGGACTGACGTCTCCGCCCAACGCATCGGCCAGCAGCTGATGCCCAAGGCAAATTCCGAGCATCGGCCGATCGAAACCTTTGACCCACCGCCGTATTGCGTCCTTCTCGGATATCAACCAAGGATGGGCTTCAGTTTCCCAGACATCCATCGGCCCGCCCAGAACGATGAGCGCATCGAACGGTTCGAGGTCTGGAATGATGTCGCCCTTGTCGAGTTCGACGATTTCGGGATCGATGCCATCGCCGGCGAGGCACTCGCCGAGCGTTCCCAGCGGACAGTAGGACGCGTGCTGAAACACGAGGACCCGTGGCGGAGAAGCGCTTTTTGTCATGTTCGTATCTATCAGGAGATCGGACCTCTGGGCTGATCAACGCGCTCTTGGCGCCTCAGCCTGTGATTGCGGCTACGAGTCAGTCATATCGTTTGGCGACATCCGCGTTATGACGTTTAGGCGGTCAAAGTCTTCACCCGCGACGTGCTGCCTCGATCGCCGCAACGTCAATCTTTTTCATAGTCATCATTGCCGCAAACGCCCGCTTTGCTTCATCGCCCCCGGCTGCCAGCGCTTCCGTCAGCACGCGCGGCGTTATCTGCCAGGATATGCCCCACTTGTCCTTACACCAGCCGCAAGCACTCTCTTGTCCGCCATTTCCGACGATGGCGTTCCAGTAGCGGTCCGTCTCTTGCTGATCATCGGTTGCGATCTGGAATGAGAAAGCTTCGCTATGCTTGAAAGCCGGACCGCCGTTGAGGCCGATACACGGGATGCCGGCGACAGTGAATAAAGCTGTCAATACTTCGCCCTCTTTGCCGGATGGGTAATCGCTCGGTGCGCGGAAGATTGAACCGACCGAGCTATTGGGAAAAGTTTCGGCATAGAAGCGAGCCGCGGCTTCGGCATCTTTGTCGAACCAAATGCAGATCGTGTTCTTGGCCTGTGCGCGTTCTTCGGAATGACCCATGCGGCTAACCTCCTGTTGCAACCCTCGCGGCGCCACATAAAGCATTCCAAGGCGCTTGCTGTTCCAGCTCAGGCGCTGAAGCGCGAAGCGTTAGCGGTGATGCCTGGATGGTCTGCCATGGGTCAACAGCCGATATCCCTTGTGTCAATCAATATTGCGGCAGACATGCCGCCAGCTCCCCAACCACCGCTTCCCCCCTGCTCGCCGAACCCCTATGTAATTCCTGAGGCGCCGATGGCCTCGCGGTGCAGGACCTTTAGATGACGCTCGCCGATATTCAATCCGATTTCGCGCTTCTCGACGATTGGGAAGATCGCTACCGCTACGTCATCGAGCTTGGCCGCGCTCTGCCCGCGCTCCCTGATGAGCTGCGCACCGACGTCAACAAGGTGCGCGGCTGCGCCAGTCAGGTCTGGCTCGCAACGGCGCGCGATAGCGAAGGCATGACGATGCAGGGCTCGAGCGACGCGATGATCGTGCAGGGGCTGATCGCGATACTGTTCGCGATCTACGAGGGCAAAACTGCCGCCGAGATCTCAACCTTCGACGCGCAGAAGGTGTTTGCCGATCTCGACCTGAAGGAACATCTCACCCCGCAGCGCTCGAACGGCCTCGCCGCGATGGTCGAGCGCATCCGCGCGGATGCCCGCGCCCTGCAATCCG
This sequence comes from Hyphomicrobium sp., assembly GCA_046160845.1. Classification (GTDB taxonomy): domain Bacteria; phylum Pseudomonadota; class Alphaproteobacteria; order Rhizobiales; family Hyphomicrobiaceae; genus Hyphomicrobium_B. Next base: position 39,533 of record JBJXHD010000011.1, on the reverse strand, counting down.
GGGCCGGGCGCGCCGCGGAATCCGCGATCCGCTAACCCGCGCTCACGTCGCATCGGGCTCGATCGATGGGCGATAGTCCGGCGCGCCCCAATGATTGGTCCGCGGCCCGTGTTTTTCAGCCGCGTCGCCGGCGAATTTCGCAATGCCATAGTGCCGCGCCAGCTGCCGAAGCGCGATGACCAGCACCACCTTGCCTGACCGCTTCGGCCACCCGCCGTTCGCTTCCGCAGCTTCGAGGCCATTCAAATGACAGCACACGTCGATCAGAATGCCGGCGAGATCGGGACCAGCCGCCGCCAGCGCGCGGCGCACACGCTCCCGCGCCGCCAGCACGTCGTCTTGAACATCGGGGCCAAGATCGGGCGCGCCGCGCCGGCCGCCGCCGCCGCTCAACAGCAGCGACCAGTTGGCCGTAACGCTCGGCGTCATGTGCGCAAACCAGAAGTCGGCGCGCAGCCGCTCACCGGCGTTGAACTCGTCTTCCGAAATCAGCGCGCGGCCGTCTCTGTCTTTGCGCCGCGCCAGCCACCCGAGCGGGCTTTCCGCCGCATTGACCTCAGGGCTTGCTGGCGATGGCTCGCGCGCCGTCGGCGCCGGCGAAGGCCGGTCGGCTTTGTCGATCATGATTGCGATGTCCGTTGGGCTACGCGACGCGCATCAGTTCAGGCCGGCGGATCACGGCCGGGGCCGCCCATCCGAGAAGGTCGAGCGCCCGATCGAACAGCGCATCGTCCCGGCGAATTTCAACGCGCAGACAGGCGTGCGCCACGGTGGTGCGATCGCGCCGGAACAGACGGCCAACCTCCGTCATGGTCAATCCGAAATTGACGTGCGCGATATACATGGCGACCTGCCGGGCGAGAGCGATGGGGCGTACGCCACGCTCGCGCCGCGTCAGCGAACCGGCCTGGACGCCGAACACTTCGGTCACCATCGACTCGATGGCGGCTAACGCGGTGTCGCGGACCACATCGGTGTCGCCCCAGGCATGGGACGCGATGCGCCTGCGTCGCCGTTCGGCGTGGCGAGTCCGGCGTGGCGAGCGAGACCGTCGTGACGAGGGAGGGTTTGCGTCGAGCATCATTTGAACCTCAACTGCGCGAAACTCACTCGAAGGCTTGGCCGACGCCGCGGTGCGCCTCGGCCATTACGCAGAGTAGCGCGATAGATAGCCGCGAGGCGCAAAAACCGCTGCAAACGTAAATTGGGGGGATATGTCATTCATGCTGTTCGTTGACCTTAATAGGCGGTCGCGCATCGAACTTATCCCCGCACGTTGGTCTGGCCGCATGCTCGGCGGTCATGAGAGATCAAAAGCTCGGACAACCACCGCAACGAAATCCCGCCGAACGGCGTCGCGAATTGTCGGCGCTGCTGCCGCTCTGGCCCAAAGACATCGACGACGTCACGACAGAAGGTCGCGGCCGCCTCATCGCCGTCTTGGAGCGGGCATTGCGCGCCGAACGCCGACGCGGCATCGCGGGGCACTGGACCTACGATCTGGCGCGCCACGCCGCGCTGCATCGCGCCTGGACGCGCGAACGAACTGATCTGAAATTGCAGGAATCGGAAAACATGAGACGCACAATGAAGCGCGGGCTGCTGACAGAGTAGAGGCGGCGCGCGCTACTTGTCGCGACGCGCGGTGCCAAGCCCCATCTTTTTCGCCAACTGACTTCTTGCCTGTGCGTAGTTTGGCGCGACCATTGGATAGTCGTGCGGCAGGCCCCACTTCTCGCGATACTCTTCGGGCGACAGGTTGTAGTGGGTCCGCAGATGCCGCTTGAGCGATTTGAACTTCTTGCCGTCTTCAAGACAGATGATGAAGTCGGGCATCACCGATTTCTTCACCGCGACCTTCGGCTTGGCGTCTTCGCGCTCGATCGGCGCCGGCCGTCCCGAGGCCCGGCTCAACGCGGCGTGCGTATCGGCAATGAGGCTCGGGATGTCACTCGATGAAATGGTGTTATTGCTGACGAAAGCCGCAACGATGGTTGCCGTGATCGCCACGAGGTCTTGAGGTGCGGGTGTATCCATACTGGTCCCTGGAAGTTCCCCCGCGCCGATCTACGGCGCAGACGTTCAATCAAAATCGCGCAACAGGATGCTTATCTGGAGGACAGTAGAGACTATTCAGCAACCCACTTCAGATTCAATGAATAAGCGAAACATTTTCTCTAAGATTCAAGTGATACGCTTCGTCGTTATTTGCCACCCGCCCAAGTAACTTGTCAACGCCCAGGACTGCATCGCCCCCGAATATTGGATTTGGTCTGCTAGAGGTCCAATCGTTTCTATAGTACCGACCCGCTACACTGGCGTTGACGTTGCCAAAGCCATCGCCGATGAAGGGACCGTGCGCCGCCCCCCCTTAGCCGCACCATTAGGAGAAGACTGAACGCATGCCGCCCGACGCCGGTTCCCCCGACGCTGCGGAAATTCCGCACGCCAAGCGCCAGCCCGTCTTGGCCACGTACCACGGCGTGACGCTCACTGACGATTACGCCTGGCTTCGCGCCGCCAACTGGCAGGAGGTGATGCGCGATCCCTCAGTGCTCGACGGCGCAATCCGCAACTATCTCGAAGCGGAGAACGCCTACGTGCAGGCGGTGCTCGCCCCGACAAAGGAATTGCAGGACGCCCTCTTCGCGGAAATGAAAGCGCGGCTCAAGGAGGACGACCGGCAGGTTCCTCAGCCTCACGGGCCGTTCGAATACTTCCCGCGCTTCGTCAAAGGCGGCCAGTATGCCCAACTCTGCCGCATCGCGCGGGGCGGCTCGCCCGAAGACGCGCAAGTTCTGCTGGACGGCAATGCGGAAGCCAAAGGCAAGGAGTATTGGGACCTCGGCGCCACGGCGCATTCGCCCAATCACCGCCATCTCGCCTACGCCACCGACGACAAAGGCTCGGAACTTTACACGATCCGCGTCCGCGACCTCGCGACCGGACAGGATCTTGTCGACCAAATTCCCGACACGCGCGGCGCGATCCAGTGGTCGGCGGATTGCCGGAACATCTACTACGTCAAGGTCGACGAGCACCAACGCCCGCAGGCGATCTACCGCCACACGCTAGGCGCGCCCGCGAGCGACGACGCGCTCCTCTACGCCGAGGCGGATGCCGGATTCTTCGTCGGCCTGTCACAGACGCAATCGCAGAAATACATCCTGATCGACATTCACGATCACGAAACCAGCGAAACGCATCTGATCGACGCCGAAGACCCAGACGCCGCGCCCCGCCTCGTCGCCGCGCGCAAGAAGGGTCACCAATACTCGGTCGAGCACAACGCGTGCTGCCTGATCATCACGACGAACTCCGCCGACGCCGAAGACTTTCGCATCGTCGAAGCTCCGGTCGACGATCCGCGCGAAGCCAACTGGCAGGAAATCGTGCCACACAAGCCCGGACGCCTGATTATCGACGTCAATGTCTTCAAGAACCACCTCGTCCGCCTGGAGCGCGAAGACGGCCTGCCGCGCATCGTCATCAACCGGCTGAACAGCGATGAAGTGCACGCCATCGCTTTCGACGAAGACGCCTATGCGCTCGGCCTCAGCTCCGGATACGAGTTCGACACGACGCGCATCCGCTTCACTTACTCCTCGATGACGACGCCGGCGGAAACCTACGACTACGACATGCAGACGCGAGCCCGCACCCTGCGTAAACGCCAAGAGGTTCCAAGCGGTCACGATCCGAAAAATTACGTGACGCGCCGGCTGTTCGCGCCTGCGACTGATGGCGAACTCGTGCCGGTCACTCTGCTCTACGCCAAATCGACGCCGCTCGACGGCTCGGCGCCGGCGCTGCTCTACGGTTATGGCGCCTATGGCATTTCGATGCCGGCGTCGTTTTCGACGGCGCGCCTGTCACTCGTCGATCGCGGCTTCATCTATGCAATCGCCCACATCCGCGGCGGCAAGGACAAGGGCTACAGCTGGTACACGAACGGCCGAATGGCGAAGAAGCCGAACACATTCTCGGACTTTATCGCCGCCGGCGAACATCTGGTCGCGCAGGGCCTGACGCGGCGCGGCCGCATCGTCGCGCAGGGCGGATCGGCGGGCGGTATGTTGATGGGCGCCGTCGCCAACCGTGCGCCCGATCTCTTCCTCGGCGTCATCGCCGAAGTGCCGTTCGTCGACGTGCTGAATACGATGCTCGACAAGGATCTGCCGCTGACGCCGCCGGAGTGGCCCGAGTGGGGCAATCCGCTCGCGAGCGCCGACGAATTCGCATGGATCAGAAGTTATTCGCCCTACGACAACGTCGAAGCCAAAGACTATCCGCACATCCTCGCCGTCGCGGGATTGACCGATCCGCGCGTCACCTATTGGGAGCCGGCGAAGTGGATCGCCAAGCTGCGCGCGTTGAACACGTCGGATAATCTGCTCCTGCTCAAGACCAACATGGGCGCCGGTCACGGCGGCGCCTCGGGCCGCTTCGACAGCCTCAAGGACACGGCCATGAATTTCGCTTTCGCGCTGATGGTCGCGGGTAAGTCGGCCTCATGATCCTCGCACTCGACATCGCCAGCCTCGTCACGGCGCTCGCCGCCGCATGGTTCTGGTACATCGCCAGCGGCAAATCCATTCGCCGCCTGCAGCGCACCGAGGAGATCGACAATCACGATTTCAATCGCCTCATCGTCGCCTTCAATCGCACGCAGCAATTGAATGCGCGCGCGGCGCTGGCGACTGCGGCGTCCGCGCTTTGTGTCGCGGCGCGCTTTGCTGTCAGCATCGCGCAAGGTTAGCGCAACCCGCCGTTAATTGGGTCGTGGAACCAATCTGGCGCGCGAAGGTTATCTGTCAGCAAGTCGCCACGCATCCACTACGAGCGCTTCCCCCGAAGCGCTTGTCGCACACGGTTGCGTACGTTCATCAGGGAGATAGGTCCATGAGCAGCACCACTGACAAAATCAAGGGTTACGCCAACGAAGCCGCTGGCAACGTCAAGCAGGGCGTCGGCAAGGCCGTCGGCTCCGACAAGCTCGAAGCTGAAGGCGTCGTGCAGGAATTGAAGGGCGAGGCGCAGGTCGCGGTCGGCAAGACAAAGGATGCGATCAAGGACGTCGCTAATGCGACGGCCGACAAGATCAACAAGATCTAACGGTCACAACGAACAGAAAGTCGTTGCCTCGCGTTCGTGAGGCGCGGCCAAGCCGGCGTTCGAAAGAGCGCCGGCTTTCGCGCATCTAGGCCGCTCGACTAGGCGAGTGCATAGTAGATGGCGAAAACGCACAGCGCTGCGACGACGCCGACAATGATCCTGCGCCTGACGCGGGCGTTCGCCTGCTCCGCCTGCGCCGACTGCGCGTCAATTTCGAGCTGCCGCCGGCTCTGGATTTCGTCGATCGCCGCGACGATTTCCGGATTGATGTCCTCGGCCTCGAACGCCCGCTCGCGCTTGTCATCGCCTGTCGGTCGCGACATCGCCGTCTCCCGCTCAAATCTCTGCGGAGTTCCTAGCCCGGCGCGGCCGTGAAGAAAACTCTACTTTTTGCCGGATTTGGGCGCGGCGAATGTCGCCGCCACTGTGCCCCGTGCAGCCAACTCGGCCGCTTTCACTTTCGGATCTTTCTTCGGCTTGCGGACTTCGCGGCCCTGCCGGTTCTGACCTTTGGCCATAACGTTCGCCTCCTCTTGCGCGCCGTCGCCCATCATGTGCGGCGGCTGGATATCTTTGCAGTCTTTCTAACGCACGACTATGGCGACGACGGCAATGCTCTAATCGTTGAGCGCTTCGCTGCGCCCACGAAGGACGAGTTCGCTTTCCTTGGCGACGCGCTCGAAAAGCTCGGCGATCGTCTTGATGCGATACTGGCGCTCGCCGGCGCCTTCATGCGGCAGCATGCGAAGCACTTTGTATTCGCGGATCGAGGCAGGTATCGTCGCCCGCGCCGGATTGAAATCGACGATCTGGCCGGCTTTGAATTTCGGTGCTGCGCTCAAGGGTGACGCTCCAAGTTGTCGGCAAGCGCGCGGCTGAGATCAGCCGAGGCTTGCAGTGCTCCGGGAGGCGCGCCGGTCCACGTGGTTGCCGTCAGCAGCGCTTCGGCACGCTCTGCGGCGATGTCAGTTCGAATGTGGCGGATTGATCGCCCAATAGCGGTTCGAACACAGCTGCAGCCCTGGCGCTTCGGCCGCGTTGAGCGCCGAAACGACGGACATTCAAAACCCAGCTATGCAATGAACTCTGGTGCGAGGACCATAGGGCCAAAGCCCTTTCATCACAACGTCGGCGATGCCGCGTGGTCAAGATCGCTGATGAGAAGGCGCCGAACGGGGCAACAGTGCGCCTTGAAGCCGATGATAACACTCCCCAAAAACAAAAAGGCCCGCCGAAGGGCGGGCCTTTTCTACTGGGAGGCAGCGCTAGGCTGCATCGGCGCGTAAGGCCGTCGAATTCGTAACCTCCTCGAGCGCCATCTCGGACTTCAGTGCAATTCCGATGTACCTCACTCGACCTGCGATCTTCTCCTTCTTCACGCCCAGTTCCGCGAATTCACGCGCGAAGCTCGGCAGTGCTGATGGTTCCTTGTTCTTGGTTTCACACCACGAACAATAGTCTTCGTAGAGTTGAGTAGCGGTAACACTTGATCCGTCCTGGACCTCGACATTCTCCCTGTAGAACCGTTCCGTGTTCGTCTCAGGCGCAATGCGCCTGATTCCTGCTGGCGGCGCAATCCGCGCTTCAGCTGGCCGCGCTTCCACGGCCGGAGCTTCGACGGGACGAGCATCGACAAGCGCGACGTCGAGAGGAATCTCGAGCGAGCGGTTGTCGTTGGCGCCAGAACGCGGCTTCTTAACTTGCACGACCACCGGCGCAAGCGCCGGGATCGCTGTCGCTGCCGCAGCGACATCAGCTTCGGCAGTCCGTGACTTTGGAGCTGCCGGCTCTTTCGCGTCATAGAGACGCCACTGACTGAACGCGACGTACATGCCGAAACCTGAACCGATCTCGAGCAGCAACGCGACGAAGATCGTCAGCGCCATCTGAACGGTTTCGATTTTGAGGCCCGGCAAGACCATCGCCGCGAGGTCTGTCAGAACGCGCGCTTGAGGATCGGCTTCCGACAACACTGTCGAGCCTTCCATGCCCACGATCTTCGACTTCATGCTCGCGATTTGCGCGTCTTGCGACTTCGCTTCGCTTGCAGCAGCAAGCTCGGCGTTCAGCGCATGGTACTGCTGGCAGAACTTCTGCTCGGACTTACTTGTCGCCTTCGTGCAGCTTTCCGACCACTTCCATGCGCTCTGCGTCTTCACGCCGTCGATCGCAGCCTTGACCGTCTCAAACGGCCGATGCTGCGGAACCCAACCCGACTTTTCCTCGGCGCGCTTCAGATCGGCGCGCAGATCCTGATAGGACTGCGCGGTCTGGGCGCGGTGCCCCGTGGTGTCGAAGCGGTTGAGCGCCGCGTGCCCCAGCGCCGAGGTCATGGAGTAGGCCGTAACGACCACCCACACGAGCGCGGACGCAGCAGCCTGCGACCAAACCTTGTTACGCATTGCGGCGAAGAAGTAGAACGGCACCAACGCCTTCAAACAGTCGGCGGCGGCAGACGCCGCCCCATAGATTTGGCCGTCGAACTCGGTACGACCGAGACTGAAGCCAAAACGCCAGTTCATTGCACACGACACGGCGAGTAGAACGCCGGCTGCAAGAACCCCCAACACGCCTAAAACGTGTCTCATTGCCCTCTCCATTGCGAGGGCCGCGCCTTATACGATGAACCAGAAACAAGACCGGCCGTTACGTGCTTGGGCCAGAACACCCGAGAGACGGCGCTGACCAAGCTCCCCAACGCGCGACTGTGCGCAACCGCCCAATATGCCCTCTGATTTCGTCCGTGAGCCCCGGCGCCATCCCCATGGCGTTCGGCAGACAACATCAGATGCAGTGGTCAGTTACGCGAGTTGAGAGCCGTCGCCATGTGTTGCTTCGAGGCCGCCAGAATCCGGTCCGCCGCAAGGGCCCGGCTGTGGACAGCATAATCTCGAGATCGCCGCACGGCAGGATAACTCAGACTGGATGGTACTCCCCTCTTCATAAAGCGTTAGTTGATTCGAAATGAATTGTTAAGGGAATCATATCGCTAGAGCATTGCAAAGAGGCTGGTCCGGCGACGTCGGAACCCTGGGTAAAACTTTCAGGCCGGTGGATCACTTGCCCGTCGCCAACGACTTATCAACTGCTCGTCCCCAAGCGATCCGCGGTTGCCCGCGGGCCACGCCGTGTTGCCCGCCGGCCCACTTGCAGCACACGTCGCGCCTGGCGTCAGGCCAGACGGATCATCGTCGGTTGCAGATAAGAGTTTGCATCTTACCAATCTCCAAATTCTGATGCATGCTGAAGGCCGTAGCGGGAAAAATGCTGCGGGCGAAATCAGTGTTCGGTTACCTCGAACCTTGAGACGTTTCGCGGCGCGGATTGCAGGCGTTCCATCGCCGACGCTCATCGGCGACGCCGCGGTCGCGGCGCAAGTGAAGGAGTGTTCGGCGATGCAAGGCTACAGCGGTCTGATCTTGATGGTCGCAGGTGTGGCTCTGGCAGGCCTGCAGCTTCTTCCCGAACCGATCGACGGCGCAGCCCAACTCTCCGAGGTGACGCGCATCTCGGCCGCGCCCGACCGCGCGCCGCAGACCGATACGTCGCAATCCAATTCGCGGTCCTTCGCAACACCGGCGCTGTCATCGGCGTCCTTCAGGGAGCGTTCGCAACCCCGGCCTCAGCCGGCCGCCAAACCGGCGCACGCCTGGACCGCGGTTGTAATCGCCGATCCCGCCTCACCGGCTTTCAAACCCATCACCTCGTCGAAACCCGGCGACGCCATGACGCGCGCCGAACTCGCGCGTGATCTTCAGCGCGAATTGACGCGCGTCGGCTGCTACGGTGGCGAAATCAATGGCGGATGGACGACCTCGACGCGCCGCGCGATGGCCGCATTCAATGAGCGCGTCAACGCCACGCTTCCGATTACGGAACCGGACTACATCCTACTGAGTCTGGTGCAGGGGCAATCGGGCCTGGTCTGCAGCGCCGAGTGCCCGGAAGGCCAAGTTAAGGCCGACTACGGTCGTTGCGTGCCGCACGCCGTCGTCGCCCAAGCTTCGCGCAAAGCCAATCGCGAAGACCAGCGGCGCCGCGACGCGGATGCGCGCCAGGCGGAAGAAGCACGACTGATGGCGGAAGGCCGCACGTCGGATGAAGCGCGCCAGATCGCCGACGCGCGGCGTGTGATGGACTCCCGCAAATCGGCCGAAGCCAAACGCATCGCCGAACGCAACCGCCTCGCCGGACTTGATCAAGGCTGGACCGCGACAACGGCGCCTTCGCCGACACGTGAAGAGTTGCCCTGGATGCAGGAACCTCGCGCAATTGCCGCTGCTGACACGCCGCCATCCGCCGAGCCGTTGCCGGGCCGCATGTCCATTGGGGCCGCGCCCTTCGAGTTACCCAAAGGCCTAGGCGTCGCCACGCCAAATGGTACGGGAGCGCCGCTTGCCGGGGTCGCAGCCGCGTCCGAGACCGGCGGACCGGCGATGATCGTCGCACCTGTGCCCCGCCCCGCTGTGCGCCCCTCGCCAGCGACGTCAGAACTCGATCGCGTGGCCGCGCTCGATGATCCGTCGGACGTCGACGCCGTGCTTCCGACTCCACCCGTTCTTGATCCCAGTCTGCGTGCTTCGAAAATCTTGAAGCGGCCGGCAGCAGCGATCGCTGCTCGCGCCAAACGAAAGTATGCCTACGAGGGCGGCAAGGCCCGACGCGGCCTGCCGCGACCCGGATCAATGCCGTATCTCCAGCAACAGGCGCTCGGCGGCTTCTACTGACGACGCCTCACGCAACGTCGACTCCCGCCGCCAGCCATTCGAGATATGGCAGAAAACCCATCGTGATGGGCAGCGCCAGAATGGCAGGCGTGTCATAGCTGTGATGCTCGGCGATGAACGCGATCGCCGCCGCCGCGCCCGCGGTCGGCAGTTTGGCGATCAGTACGGCTTCGTCCGCCGTTTCTGTCCGCCCCTTCCAGACAAAGACAGACGTCATGGCGGGCAGCACGTTGATGCACCCGGCAAGACGCGCTTCGACAAGCGCGCGGCCGACGGCGAGCGCCGCCGCGCGATCAGGAAAGGTCGCGTAAACGACGACTATCGACAGCGCTGGCGTCGGCTTCGCGGTCCGCGTATTGCGAGGCTTCGTCAGCGACCGGGGCTTGAGCGCCCCAGTCTTAAGCGTCCGGGGCTTAAGCGTCCGGGTCTTGTTGTTTTTCGTCAACTGAGCCAGCCTCCTGCTCCCGCCGCCTCGCCCCTCGCCAACACGCGCACGGTTTCATGCCGAAAGACAAGCCCAAGTACGACCGCGTAGCTTTCCTCGCCAACGACGCGCCCGAGGCCCAGCAGGCCCGCGTCGCGCTGGCCAAGCGCTACGGCGACGCCAAGCCCGAATCCGCCGACGCCATCGTCGCGCTCGGCGGCGATGGCTTCATGCTGCAGACTCTTCACCGCTTCATCAACGACAAGATACCGATCTACGGCATGAACCGCGGCTCGGTCGGCTTTCTGATGAACGACTATCGCGAGGACGACCTCAAGGAGCGCCTCGCCGCAGCGGAGGTGAGCCGCATCCATCCGTTGTCGATGATCGCCACCGACAGCTCCGGCAAGGCGCACAAGGGCCTCGCGATCAACGAGGTCTCGTTGTTCCGCCAGCGCCATCAGGCCGCAAAACTGAGAATCTCGATCGACGGCAAGTTGCGCATGGAGGAATTGATCTGTGACGGCGTGCTCGTCGCGACGCCCGCGGGATCGACGGCGTACAATCTTTCGGCGCACGGGCCGATCCTGCCTATTAAGGCCGCGCTGTTGGCGTTGACGCCGATCAGCCCGTTTCGCCCTCGTCGCTGGCGCGGCGCATTGCTGCCGAACCGCGTAGTGATCTCGATCGACGTGCTCGAGTCAGAAAAGCGACCCGTCAGCGCCGTCGCCGACCATTTCGAAACGCGCGACGTCGTGAAGGTCGACATCGAGAAGGCGCGCGCAATCGAACTCTTCATGATGTTCGACCGCAACCACGGTCTTGAAGAGCGCATCCTGGCCGAACAGTTCAGGTTTTAGAAAAACGTCGCGCGTTCGAAGCTCCGCGCTTGCCGGCAGGCTCGCCGGAGGCGAGTCGGCAAGCGCCAATGAAAAACCGACTGGCCCTCTCGGCCGCCGCTCGAAAGCAACGGTGAGAAGGCCATGAAATGTGGTTTGAAGCACGCCGCAAGGTCTAAGGGACGCCGAGGGCTGATCCATCGGTCGTCCGAACCCTTGAGTCGCGCGGGTATGACGTGGTGATACGCTCGCCTGGTTAAATCCGCGTTAACGCCGCGAGCAAAACGCCTTCAAGCAGGCCAGCGCGTGACGAGATCGGCAATGACGGGGCGCTCGCGTTCTTCGGGCGCCTCGCTCGCGCGGCCGACGTAGATGAAGCCCGCAATGCGCTCGCCGTCCTTGAGTTGCAGCACCGCCTGCACGGCGGGGCTGTAGGCGATCCACTCCGTGATCCAGTTCGTGGCATAGCCGAGTGCATTAGCGGCGAGGCAGATATTGAAACACACCGCCCCGGCGGACAGAACCTGCTCCCACTCTGGCGCGCCGGGCTTCGGCTTGATTAAAGAGACCACGCCGATGACAAGCGGCGCGCGCAAAAATCGCTGCCGCTCGGTCTCCAGTCGCACCGGCGACGGCGGCATTGTTTCCTCCAGCGCGCACGCGTTCGCGAACGCTTCGCCGATGTGCGCGCGGGCGTCGCCTTCGAAGATGATAAAGCGCCAGGGCGTCAACTTCTTGTGGTCGGGCACGCGCGCGCCGACGGTGAGGATTTCAGTGAGCTCATCGGCCGTCGGGCCAGGGCCTGAAAGTTTGTCGGGCTTGACCGAACGCCGGCGGGCAAGAAATGTCAGCACGTCACGGCTCATGGTTGTATCCTGGGACAGCATGGGGGGCCTCGCTAACGCACTTGCGCGCCCGTGACAATCGCCTGCCAATTGCGACCAAACCAATGAGACCACAATGCCTCCAGCCCCGCGCCTGTTTACTGCACTGCTCGCCGCTTTCGCACTGATGCCGTCCGCGCGCGCCGCCGACGCGCCGTCGACCATGCTGGTTATCGATGGTTCTGGATCCATGTGGGGACGCCTCGAACCTGATCGTCGCGCCAAGATTGATCACGTGCGTGATCTGCTCACCGCAACGCTCGCTGCGGCGCCGGCGGCGCGCGTAGGCGTCGCGTCTTACGGCCATCGCCGCCGCGGCGATTGCAGCGATGCGGAAGTGATCGCCGGATTGGCCGCGCCGCGCGAAACAGCCACCGATGCGCTGGCGCAGCTGAACCCCCGCGGCAAGGGCCCTTTGGTCGCAGGCCTGACCGCAGCGCTCGCCGACGTCGGTCCGACGCGGCCTGCGAGCCTGATCGTCATCACCGACGGCGCCGACAATTGCCAGCAGGACGCCTGCGCTGCGGCGGTTGGCTTTGCGGCCAGCGCGCCAGGCGTGCCGATCCATATGGTGACGGTGGGCGTCGATCCCACGGACGCACCGCGCCTCGCCTGCATCGCCAAGGCGACCGGCGGAACGCTGTTCGAAGCGCGCGATCCCGAGACGCTCGCGACGGCGATCGACGCCGCAGTGAAGCTCGCCAGATTGACGCCGGACACGGCGGCAGCCGCGCCTGAGACGGCCAACATCACGGGGCGGTCGACGTTAAAAGCGACGCTCACACTCGCAGACGGTTCTGGCGCCCTCGCCTATCCCGCGCAATGGCGCCTCTTCAAATCGGGCAGCACGACGCCGCTGGCCGAAACCGAGTCAGCCGAATTGACCGTGCGCCTCGAACCCGGCGCCTACGACATCGAAGCTGAAGCCGGCGGTATCAAATCCCGCGAGTCGGTCGAGATCAACGCGTCCGAACAAAAAGTCGCGACACTCGCACTCGATGCCGCACGCCTCACCGTCAAGGCCGCGAATGCCAAAGGCGGCGCGGCCTCGCCAACCGCCACGGTGTCGATTGCGAAAGACGGCGATGCGGCCGGCGCTGCAAATCAAATCCTTGTCGCCCATCGCGGCGAGGTCGACATCATCCTTCCGCCCGCAACCTACAAACTTGCGATTGCCGACGACGCCATCACGAGAAATGAAACAGTAGAGCTGGCCGCGGGTGACGCGAAGACCCTCGATGTCGTACTCGACGCCGGCCGGCTTGAACTCTCAGCGACCGGCGCCGATGGCGCACCGCTCGACGACGTCGCCTACGCCATCTCCGCCGACGATCCGGAAAGCGCCGACGGCCGTCGCGAAGTCGCGCGCTCGCGCGCGCCAATGTCTGATTTCACGCTCGGCGCAGGAACATACTACGTCGAAGCCATCTCCGGCGCTGGCGTGGTTCGCGAGCGCGTCGCGGTCAGCGCCGGGGAAACCGTGACGAGAACTTTGTCCATGCCGCTTGTGCCGGTGAATATTTCCTCACAGATTGCCGGCGCGCCGGCCAACGGTGAACAGGGTCTCGTCACGCGCATCGCCAAGCTCGACGACGATCAGCGTGAGGTCGTGCGCTCGCTGCGGCCGGTTCTCGAAACGGCGCTGCTGCCGGGCCGCTATCGCATCACGGCGCGCCTCGACGCGCACCACATCGCCGCCGAGCGCGAAGTGCTGATCGAAGCCGGAAAGCCGGCGACGTTCGTCCTCGACATCGCGGCTGCGGAGGTTCAATTCAAGGCCGCCTCGAGCGCCGGCGACGCTTACTGGGAAATTTCGGATGACAAGGGCAAACCCGTTTGGCGCACGCAACTCGGCGAACCCAAAACCTTGCTGCAGCCAGGTCGCTATTCCGTCCGCTACGAACAGCGCGAACGCCGTCTCGAAGCCGCCTTCGAACTTAAGGCTGGAGAGCGACGCACGATCGAACTGGGCGCCAATGGTCCGTAACCTGAGGAACGGGGATTTGATGTCACGGACCGCATCTTTAAGCGATTGAAAGTCCTGAATTCCGCTGTCATGTGCTCCTTGTCGGTTGAAGACCAGCCCCGGCGCCGCATAATAGTCGCATCTTGCGGCCTTGAGTCTGGTTGCGCAGTGAGAAGCGCGAAAAGGTCACGCTGGAATTTGATGAGCGCCAAACACCTGCAAGACGCCGTCATTCGGATTCCGCCGCGCTTGCCTCGCGCGGCGACTGCGGCGCTTGTTGGCCTTCTGGCGACGTTTGCCACAGTGCGCGGCGCCGACGCACAGTCGGTCGATCCCTGGGGCGCCCAGTTCCAGATCAACAAGACAACGCCGGCGCCGGCTAACGGCAACACCACAGTAATCGAGCGCGCGGGCGACGGCAAAATTGGCGAACCCGGCGTCAAGCTCGTCGCATTGCTGACCGCCGACGGGCAGCAAATTGATCAAGGCATCGTCTGGCGCGTCTACCAGCTCGCCGAGCCGCAGGGCAAATCGAAACTCGTGTCCGAAGTTCGCCAACCCAGCCCTTCCCTGAAACTTCAGCCCGGAGAATACACGGTCAACGCCGCCTTCGGTCGCGCCAACCTGACCAAAAGGATCGTCGTCGATACCGCGCCGCCGCAGCTCGTGCAGTTCGTGTTGAACGCCGGGGGCTTGCGCGTGAATGCGCAGGTTGGCGGCAAACCGGCGCCCAGCGGCGCGATCAGCTACGCCATCTATTCCGACGATCGCGATCAGTTCGCAAACCGCACGGCGGTGATGTCTGGCGCTAAGCCCAACCTCATCATCCGACTCAACGCCGGCATCTACCGGATCGTCTCGACCTATGGCGACGCCAACGCGCGAGTCGAAACCGACGTGACGGTCGAAGCCGGAAAACTGACCGAGGCGACAGTGGCGCACGCCGCCGGCCGCGCCAACTTCAAGCTCGTGGCGCGAGCGGGTGGCGAAGCCATTCCCGACACCGCTTGGACCATCCAGACGAGCGAGGGCGAAGTCGTGAAGGAGAGCATGGGCGCATTGCCGAGCCATTATCTGGCGCCCGGATCGTATTCGGTTGCCGCGCGTTCGGGCGGGCAGGTCTACGCCGGCAAGTTTCAGGTCAAGGACGGCGAGACATCCGTCGTCGAAGTGGTTAAGGACGGCAACGTCACCGCCGAACCTCCACCGGCAGGCGCGCTGCCGGAGGCCGCGCCCACTGGCGCGACGCCGGAAGAGCCGGCGCTCAACTTCGACATCAAACCGTCGTTCGGCATCAAAAGTCCGTAAGCACCCAATCGGTCGGACAACCGAGGTCGCGCATCCGCTGATCAACGCGCGCTGACTGTTCCTTGTCGCCGGCTTCAAGCAGCGCCGCGCGCGCCAGCTGCCAGTGTTCGCAGGCGCTGATCATATCGCCAGCCGTCACCGCCGCATCGGCAAGCTCAAGCCTCGCGCGCGCATGGTTCTGTGCAGCCCCATGAAGGGCCGCGATGCCCGCCGCCGAACGAAGCGACGTCATCCGCGCTTTCTCGTCGCCAAGATCACGCTGCGCGTCGGCCAGGTCCAGATAGAGCGTAGAAAGCCTTTGCGCGTCGACGGTCTCATTCGTCGCCGAGATCCGGCGTTGCGCCTCCGCCAGCCGCGTTTTGGCGTCGGCCGGCGCCGCAATCGACGGTGAAGACAGTGCTCCATTCGCGCGAGTCGCGACGGCGGCGCTATCGAACATCGCCATCGTCATCGTCCCGTTGGCTTCACCGGCTCGCGCCTCTGCGGGCGCGACGAATTTGCGAGCAGCCTTGCGGCGGCGCCGGCCTGCCATCAGCAGAACCAGCAACGTGAGCAAAACGGCGACAGGGATCGCAAGCGCGAGCTCACGCGGGAGTTCCTGTATTTTTGTGAAGTCCAGCACGAAAATAGACCCCCGCGCCGCAATGCTCCAAAGTTCGACGCCGCTATGATCCTAGCGGAACGGCGCAGCATAGAGCAGACCGCCTTTCGCCCAAAGCTGGTTCGGACCGCGTTCGAGTTTTAACGCGGAGCGCGACCCCAGCGTGCGATCGAAGATGTCTGCGTAATTCCCGACCTGCTTAATGATCTGATAGGCCCAGTCGCGCGCCAAGCCGAGCGGCGCGCCGAGGTCGGCTTCAAGGCCGAGCAGGCGACGAACCTCGATCAGCGGCGAGGTTTTCATGTCATCGACGTTGGCGCTGGTGAGGCCGAGTTCCTCGGCTGAAATAAGCGCCATCAGGCTCCAGCGAACGACGGCGAACCAGGCGTCGTCGTCCCGCTTCACAAACGGCCCGATCGGTTCCTTTGAAATGAGTTCGGGCAGCATCGCGTGCTCGGCCGCGTTCGGAAAACGGCTGCGCTCCGCGGCCAGCAGCGAGACGTCGCCGGTGAGCACGGTGCATCCGCCGGAGGCGTAGGTCTTGACCAACTGTTCCCAGCGCTCCGACACGACGAGTTGGAAACGCATGCCGCGGGCGGAGAAGAAATCTGTGACCGCGCGCTCGCCATTCGACCCCGGTAGCACGCAAATCGAGGCGCCGGAGAGTTCGAGCACGCTCGCGATGGAATGCGAGGTCGGCGCGAGAAACCCTCCTCCGTCGTAGTAGAGTGTGTCGACGAAACGACCGCCGAGCTCGGCGTCGCGCGTCAGCGTCCACGAGGTGTCGCGCAGTAAGACATCAACTTCGCCGTCGGTCAGCGCCTTGAATCGGTCCCCCGCCGCAAGGCCGCGATATTTGACGGCCGATTTGTCGCCGAACACCGCCGCCGCCAGCGCCGCGCAGTACTCGACTTCGATCCCGCTCCATTGCCCGGCGCCGTTGACCTGACTGAGACCCGTTGCGGTTTCTGCAACCCCGCAATTGAGATAGCCGCGTTCCTTGACGCGCTCGAGCGTTGACGCTGCGGCTTGAGCACTTGAGACGTACCCAGCAAGCGCCAGCGCCGTGGCCGACCATCGCAACAAGGGCCAAAGCCGTCGCAGCACACTCGCAAACGTCATCGCCATCTGAATTCCAAGATTCTGCGCGCCTCAAAAGCCGAAAGCCATATTGGCTTGTCGGCGAACCCGCGGACGCGCAGACATGACGCATGCACTCATTCCGCGTCCCTCATGCGAGGTCAAGACCTTGACCTCTGGTTGCGTTTGCGCCACGAGACGCGATTGCGGGTCGGAGGCCCGAAATCATGGCTAATTCGTCTGACGACTCCGGCCAGAAACGGAGACCCGCGACCGACGCCGTGCATCTTGGCCGCAGCCCTTTCGATCAACACGGCTTCGTCAACACGCCGGTCTACCGCGGCTCGACGGTGCTCTATCCGACGCTCGAAGCTATCACCTCTCGCGCGCAGCCATACACGTATGGCCGGCGCGCGACGCCGACGACGCGGGCGCTCGAAGATGCGCTGACTAAACTCGAAGGCGGGGCGTCGGCCATCCTCACGCCATCAGGGTTGAACGCTGTCGCGACGGCGCTGCTCGCGTTCGTCGAGAGCGGCGACCACATCCTCGTCGTCGACACGGCGTATCAACCGGGGCGCGCGTTCTGCGATCGCATGCTGACCCGCCTCGGCGTTGACGTCGAATACTACGATCCGGACATCGGCGCCGGTATCTCGAATTTACTGCGCGCCAACACCCGTCTCGTTCTCGTCGAGAGCCCCGGCTCGCAGACGTTCGAGATGCAGGACATCCCCGCGATCGCCGCGGCGGCGCACGCCAAGGATGCCTGGGTGCTCGCCGACAACACGTGGGCCAGCCCCCACTATTGCAAGCCACTCGCGCTTGGCGCCGACGTGTCGATCCAGGCGGCGACCAAATACGTCGTCGGACACGCCGACGCCAATCTCGGCGCCGTGATTGCCAATGCGCGCGCATCGCGTAAGCTCGATGCTGCGAAGGAAGCCCTCGGCGTCTGCCCGGGCTCGGAAGAAACCTATCTGGCGCTGCGCGGACTGAGAACCCTCGACGTGCGCTTGGCGCGCCATTGGGAGTCGGGCGTGCGCATCGCGCGCTGGCTGAAAGCGCGCCCCGAAGTCGCCAGCGTCCTGCACCCAGCCCTAGAAGACCATCCCCGTCACGACATTTGGAAGCGCGATTTCACCGGTGCGACGGGACTGTTCTCGGTTCTGCTCAACGCTGCACCGAAAGAGGCGCTGGCCGCATTCCTCGACGGATTGCAACTGTTTGGCATGGGTTATTCTTGGGGCGGCTACGAAAGCCTCGTCATTCCGTTCGACCCGACGCCGTACCGCACCGCGACGAAATGGACGGCGTCTGGCCCGGCGCTACGGTTTCACATCGGATTGGAGGCGGTGGAAGACCTCGAGGCCGATCTCGCTGCGGGATTCGCGCGGATGCGGGCCGCGTGATCACGCGCAAGTGGCGACCCCGGCAGAGCTCGAATCTGCAACCCCCGACTTAGAAGGTCGGTGCTCTATCCAGTTGAGCTACGGGGCCATGCCTGCGTTGGCTACACGGTTTGCGCGTGAAGCGCAAAAGCAGACTGCGCTCTCTGGCGACATGACTTTGCAACAGTCGGCCCGCCGCGCGCCGCCCGCGGTTGATTCGAGCCGCTGGGACGTGCCACAACATTCGGCCAAAGCAGCAGAATTCGACGCACACGGGGATCACGCGACATGACGGCATCCATGCCGGCGACAGGCGGCCCAGCGCCTGGATTGCTCGACCGCGAGCGAATCATCGCGACGGCCGGGTTCAATCGCTGGATGGTTCCGCCGGCGGCGCTGGCGATCCACTTGTGCATCGGCATGGCCTACGGTTTTTCGGTGTTCTGGAAGCCGCTGCAGGCGGCACTCGTCGGCCCCGACGGCCAGCCGCTCGCCGAGTGTTCGGCCGGCGCCGTGACGTTCAGCGAAAAGGCTGCCGGCACCCTCAAGGCGCTGACAGCGACCGACTGCAACTGGAGCCAGTTCGACCTCGGCTGGATGTACACGTTCTTCTTCGTGCTACTCGGCGTCTCGGCGGCAATCTGGGGCGGCTGGCTCGAACGCGCCGGCCCGCGCAAGGCCGGGCTCGTCTCTGCGGTTTGTTGGTGCGGAGGCCTCGTCATCTCGGCGCTCGGCGTATATCTGCACCAGTTGTGGATGCTGTGGCTCGGCTCGGGCGTCATCGGTGGCGTCGGGCTCGGGCTCGGCTACATCTCGCCCGTCTCGACATTGATCAAATGGTTCCCGGACCGGCGCGGCATGGCGACGGGCATGGCGATCATGGGCTTCGGCGGCGGCGCTATGCTCGGCTCCCCGCTCGCGACGCTGCTGATGAACCAGTTCAAAACACCGACAGACCCGGGCGTGTGGCAGACGTTCGTCGCGATGGCGGCGATCTATTTTGTGTTCATGCTGATCGGCGCGTTCAACTACCGCCTGCCGCCCGCGGGCTGGAAGCCCGAAGGCTGGACCCCGCCCGCCGCGTCGAACGCCATGATTACGTCGAAGAACGTGCATCTGAACGACGCGCACAAAACCCCGCAATTCTGGCTGCTGTGGATCGTGCTATGCATGAACGTCTCCGCCGGCATCGGCATCATCGGCAATGCGTCCAACATGCTGCAGGACACGTTCGGCGGCGCACTGATCGGCAAACCGGGCGTCGGATTCGCCGACGTAAAAAGCGATCCTGCTATGCTCGCGGCCGCAGCCGCCGTCGGCGCCGGATTCGTCGGGCTGATCTCGCTGTTCAATATCTTCGGGCGCATCGCCTGGGCGTCGTCGTCCGACAATCTCGGGCGCAAGGTGACGTATTTCATCTTCTTCACGCTCGGCGCTGCGCTTTACGTTTTGGCCTCGTTCGCGGCCGACTGGAAATCGCTGGCGATCCTCGTCGCGGCGTTCTGCATCATCGCCTCGATGTATGGCGGCGGTTTCGCCACAATCCCCGCCTATCTCGCCGACATGTTCGGCACGCAGTTCGTCGGCGCGATCCACGGCCGGCTGCTGACCGCCTGGTCGACCGCCGGCATCCTCGGACCCGTGATCGTCAACTATCTCTACGACATGCGCAAAGCGTCCGGCGTTCCGCTCGATCAAATTTATGCGCCGATCTACTACGTACTCGCCGGACTACTCGTAGTCGGGTTCGTCGCCAACCTTTTGGTCAGGCCGGTCAATCCGAAGTGGCACATGACCGACGCCGAACTCGCGGAGGAACGCGCCAAGCTGCATGAACGGACCGCGGTGAGTGAAACGGGCTCGTTCGGCATCGGCAAGGGCGGGCTCGACGCCAAGGCCGTGCCGTTCTGGCTCCTGGTCGGCGTGCCGCTTGCGTGGGGCGTTTGGACTACGGTGCAAAAGGCCATCGGGCTTTTTGCTTGAACTCTGGTCCCTCGCGCATCGCGGCCGACTCACCGGAGGCGAGTCGCGATGCGCCTAAAAAAGCTCCTGCACGATGCCCGCCTTCTCGTCGACGAGCTCGCGCGCCGACTTCCAGACGTCGTGACCGCCCGCCATGTCAGCGCGCGTCTTGGCGATCCAGTCCGCCGGCACGCCGGCGGCTGGAAAGTAGCGATCGAATAAGCGATCCGTTTCTCGCGCCCGCGCGCTCTCGGGGACTTTGAGGTCACCCTCCGTGCCGATTTCCGAGAAACTGACCTCATGAAACATGAATTGCGCGTCGGGCGCGGCCGAGCGGCGCTGGCCCTGCAGATAAACGGGCACGCACATCGACGCGCAGCGCGCCCCATCCTCGACAGTCGTCTCAAGGCGGTGCGTCGTGCTGATCTCACGCAACAGCCGCGCCACCTCACCACCCTGGTTCAACGTCCCGCCGGGCGACGAGAGCGAAAGGATGAAAACCTTGGCTGTTGCGCGATGCTGCGCGTAGGCTTCCGCGATGCGGCTCGCCATAGGCGCTTCGATGGCGCCGGTCCATTTGAGCAGCACCGCGCCGCGCTCCGGCTCGTCGATCACGTCGAGTGACCCCACCCTAGCGAACAGAATGTCGATGCGATCGCGCGTCTTGAAGCCGAGAACGACGATCGCGACCAGAACCGCGATCCAGAGCCAGCGATTCAACGCGCCCGTCGGCACCATTCAAGCGCTCCGCGTAAACGCCGGGGCGCCGCGCGTGGCGGCTCGCCGCGCTAGCGCTTTGGCGCAGCGGGCCGGCTCGACGGAGGAGAGTCGCCGCGCACAATGAATCAATGCGTCCAGCTTCCGATCCGCCCAAACTTGAAATTCTCGGCGTAGGATTTGCGGATCGGCTTTCGCGACTTGGGCTCGATCACCGTATAGGCGAGGCCCTCGCGCGTCGCGTAGGCGATTGCTTCGTCCTTCGTCGCAAATTCGAGGCGGATTTGCGCCCGTGTATCGGACGAGCTGATCCAGCCCATGAGCGGCTCCGGTTCGCTCTTGCCCTCGGGTTCGAACTCCAGCACCCACTCCTTGGTGCGCGCTTCGCCGGACTGCATGGCGGTTTTGGCGGGCTTGTAGATGCGGACGGCCATGACGATCCTGCTCACGTATGAGATGCGCGTAAAAGGTAGGTCACAAACGGCGACCTAATGAAACGATTTTGTAGTTGCTCGTCGCCGGTTCTTCAACGGCCGCCACGATCGCGGCGAACCTGCGTGGCCTTGAACGCCGTTTGGCTTCGATCACCAAAGCGCCGTTGCAGGATTGCGACAACGCACAAGCGCGCGAAACCGCAAATCCATGGTCAAACCACCATGACGTTTGATTTGTATACGCACGAATACGCCATTGGTCCAATTGCGTTTTTCACCGTGAGTCAGTCACAGTTGATTCGATTTTTCAGGCGCGCGCTGCACGTGCGTAAAGGTCTGGCCGTTAGTTTCGGAGTTGAAGCCTTTGTCACGGCGCAACACAACGCCGGTGAGGATACTCGCGAATGTCAGACCTTGCGGCGCCCAAAAGCCTTCATGAGGCCGACGAGCCTTCTGCCCTTGACCAAATATGCTCGGACGCCGCGACGGTCATCGACGGCATCGCAGATCTCCAGGCGCATGCGCTGAGAGCGGGAGCCACAACGCTCCGCGCCATTTCGGAAATCGAGGAGCGCTCGCGGCTGCTCGGCGGCGCACTTGAAGAAGCGGGCGAACACTCCCGACAAAGCAAAACCACCGCCAATGCCCTCGAGGCGGCGCTCGCGGCCGATATAGCAACGATCGTCAAGGAAATCCGCGAACGCCTGAGCAAGATCTCCCAAGACCTGGAAGCGAAGGCGCGCGCCGCCGACACGGTGCTGAGCGAAATCGGCGAGATCGGCAACGCCATCACAATACTGTCGATGAACGCCGCGATTGAGGCGGCGCACGCAGGCGAGCATGGTCGCGGTTTTCGCGTCGTCGCCCAGGAGGTGCGCGCGCTCGCGCAGCGGACAACGGCCGAAGCGCGCTCGGCCGCCGCCAGCATCGACCTCGGCGCCGTCCGGCACAGCATCGAAGAGTCAGTTGTGGCCACTAACGGCCTTCTTGACCAGTTGCTGCGCCATGTCGGCAGCTCGCTGACGCAATTGCGGGCGCTCACCGACGATATGCACGCGCAGCTCTCCAACATCGGCGAAAACAACAACGTGATCCGCGAAGCCGTCGGCGAGAGCGCCGCTGCGGCAGAACGCATGACCGGCAAGGTGGTCTGGAGTCAGGACTTGGCCCACGCTCTTGCCGAGGCGACCGCCGTAGGCGCGCCGGATCTCTTGAACCTGCTGGTCAAACACAACCACCTCTCGCGCGACGACGGCAGCGACAAACTGCAGGCGATTCTTGATCGCGGCATCGTGCGCATCGCTATCGAGCCGGATTTCATCGGCTTGTCATTCAAAACCTCGTCCAAGGATACGCTGCGGGGCCTCGACGTCGACTACGCCACGGCGTTCGCCGACTGGCTGGGCGTGCGCTGCGAATTCGTCACGCATCCCTGGGACCGCTGCGTCGAGCTGCTCGATTTTGGCCGGAAGCGCGGCGAGGCCCCCGTCGACATGGTCTGGTCGGCCTTGCCGCCGAACGAGATCTACGACGGCGTGGCGTTCTCGGAGCCCTATACACATCTCGAATATGTCCTGGCCCGGCGTTGCGGCAATTCCAGCATCAAGTCGATCCGAGACCTTGATGGCCAGGTCCTCGGATGCATCAACGATCCCGCAGCGTTCGCGACTCTTGAGGCGGCCGGCATCCGATGGCGCGCCAACGCGAGAAAGCCCGGCGGACGCGTGACGCTCGCCAATCTCATCGCCTACAGCGATCAAAGCCGCATTCACGACGCGCTGGCGCATGGCGTTGTCGACGCATTCGCCGTCGACCGGCCGATATACCATTGGGCCTGCACGGCGAGTGAAAGCCGATGGCGCGGCATGATCGAAATTCTGCCCGGCAACCTGTCGCAACACCCGTGGCACTATGCGGTGGGCGTCAAGGCCCGGCCGCGGTCGTTGCGGTTGCTGGGCAAGGTCAATCAGTTCATTCGCTGGTTTGCGACGCGCCCTGAACGCGGCCAGATCGAACGGATCTGGCAGGGCCAGGCCCTTTCCAGTTCACGCAGCTATCGGGACGAAGGCGCCAATCTCATCGGCGAGCCGGAGTTGCGCCGGATGTCCGAGCGCGGTTAGCGAGAACCCACTTTCAAGTTTGCTCGCGACCGCCGCCGCTCAGATAGTTTCTCCATCCGCCGAACGACGTGATGTCTCGAGCGCCGTCCACAGCGTGGCCTTCGCACACGAACCCCTTGACCGTCCCGCCGTCGGCGAGCGCCACCGTGCCGATCGCGAGCGGCGGCGGAATCATCGCGACGAACGACCCAAACGCGGCCTCATCCATTTCCCAGATTTCGACTTCGATGCCGCCGGCGCCCGTGCCGTCGAAGACGAGGCCGGGTTTTGCCGGAACCGTTCCGGCGAGCGCGTAGAAACTGTAGCCCTGCGACGTGCGCGTCCTGCGCAACAGTCGCGCATTCCTCTCCTGAAGCTGAGCATTTAAGGGCTGACCGCTAAGGTGGGCGCCGACGACCGCGACTTGAACCGCGCGCGACCGCCCGCCGCTCGCGTCAAATTTAGGCGTTGCGTCAAGTCTGTGCGCGCTCGCGCCGAGGCGCACGGCGGACGCCGCCCTGTGCAGCCTGTCGCCGAATTCAGCGATCGCTGCGTCGGCGAAGGCCGGCGCGATGAACGTGACGCCGAACGGCAGGCCGTCATCGCGAAAGCCGGCAGGCACGGCCAGCGCCGACAAATCCATGAGATTGACGAAATTGGTGTAAAGCCCGAGGTTCGAATTGAGGCGGATGGGGTCGGCCAGCACGTCGGCGATGCGATAGATCGTCGGCGCGGTGGGCAGGAGCAACATATCCATCGCGCGCCATTGCGCTTCGGCAGCGCGAGCACAGTCGGCAAGCCGATAGAACCCCTCGAACGCATCGACGGCCGACAGCGATCCGCCGCCGAGAATGATTTCGCCTACGACAGGATGCAGACTCGCCGGATGCGTCGCGGCGAAGGTCTTGATCGCCGCGAGGCGCTCGGCGACCCAGGGACCGGAGTAAAGCAACCGGGCCGCGTCAGCGAACGGTGTGAAATCGATCTCAACGATCTCGGCGCCAAGCGATCGCGCACACGCAATGGCGTCCGCATAGAGGCCCACCGCCGCGTCGTCGCCGAAAAATTCGAGCGGCGCGCCTGGGATGCCGATCCTGGGTCGCGCCGAGACATAAGCCGACGCACCTGGCTGCCGTCGCGCAAAGGCGTCTTCGGCATCAAACGCCGCGATTTGTTTGTAGACAAACTGAGCATCCGCGACTGTCAGCGCAAAAACGGAGACCGTATCCTGAGAACGGCAGGCCGGCACGACGCCGTGCGCGCTCACAATGCCCTTGGTCGGCTTTAGTCCGACGATATTGTTGAAAGCGGCCGGCACGCGCCCCGAGCCCGCCGTATCGGTTCCGAGCGCGAACGATACGAGCCCACCCGCCACCGCGACGGCCGATCCCGAACTCGATCCGCCTGAGATGTAGTCGGCGTTGAAGACACACGACGGGATGCCATAAGGCGAGCGCACGCCCACGAGTCCAGTGGCGAACTGATCGAGATTAGTCTTTCCAATGACGATGGCGCCCGCCGCTTCCAGGCGTTCGACGGCGAAGGCCGAGCGCGCCGGCGGATACGCGAAATCCGGGCACGCGCATGTCGTCTGCAAGCCGGCCACGTCGATGTTGTCTTTGACCGCGAACGGAATTCCGTGGAGCGGGCCCTCGGGCGCGTCCTCCGCGCGTTGCAGTGCATCCGCCTTGGCGCGCAGCGAGATCCATGTCGGCCGCTCGCCATGCGCCTCTATGCGGCGATAGACTTCTGCGATCACGTCTGATGGCGTGAAGCGCCGACTGACGTAGCCGTCGATCAGCGAAGAAATATTGAGCGAAAAAGTCATTGCGCCGCCTCGGAGGCGAGGCCAGTCATCACCAGCAGCGTCTGGCCGAGCGCCACTTGGCGGCCTTCGGCACAGCGGATCTGCGCGATCACGCCGTCGCACGGCGCGACGATCGCCATTTCCATTTTCATGGATTCGACCACCACGACGACATCACCCTGGCGAACGCGCTGACCTTCAGCGACGGAAATTTTCCACACGCAGCCGGGAACCGCGCTCTCGACGGCGACGGCTCCGGGCGGAAGCGCCTCGGCGACTTCGGGCGCAACGTCGGCGGCGACGGACGACGCCAACTGATCCGAGGCCTTCCACCGCGCACGCTCGGCGTCGAACGCCGCCTGCTGTCGCATCTTGTTGGCTCGAATGTCCTCGCTATTCTCCGCCAGAAAAGCGCGATACGCCTTCATCGAGAAGGTCGTCTCAGTGATTTCGATCGCTGCGGTGCCGTCAATCACGCCGTCGCGAATGCGGAGCAGCTCGTCCGCCGAGACAGGATAGAACTTGATCTGATCGAAGAACCGCAGCAGCCAGGGCTTGCCGTCGGTGAAGGCGGCGGTCTGGCGATACGTGTTCCAAACTTGGCTCGTGCGGCCGAACAACTGATAGCCGCCGGGGCCTTCCATGCCGTAGATGCACATGTACGCACCGCCGATACCGACGACGTTATCGGGCGTCCAGGTGCGGGCCGGATTGTATTTCGTGGTGACCAGCCGACGACGCGGATCGGTTGGCGTCGCCACAGGTGCGCCGAGATAGACGTCGCCGAGGCCAAGTACGAGATAGTCCGACTCGAACACGGTGCGATAGACGTCGTCGACGGTCTCAAGGCCGTTGATGCGCCGGATGAACTCGATGTTCGAGGGACACCATGGTGCATCGGCGCGCACCGACTGCATATACTTGTCGATCGTTTTTTGGACGGATAAGTCGTCCCACGACAGCGGCAGGCGCACAATCCGCGACGGCGCCTCGAAGTCGCCAATGTCGCCCATTTCGTCTTCGATTGAGCCAAGTGCAGCAAGAAGCGCCCGCAATTGCAAGACACGACTATCGTAGTGGACCTGCAGAGAACGAATGCCGGGCGTCAGATCGATGATGCCGTCGATCCGCCTCGCTCCGAGCCGCGTCATGAGCACGTGCGCGCGGAATCTCAGTTCCAGGTCGAGGACGATCAGCCCGTATTCGATCAGCAAATACTTGTCGCCCGCACGTCGGTAGGTGACGCGCGGCAAGCCACCCCGTTCCTCGCGAATGGCGACGATGCAATTGTCTGCCGCTGAAATGGAAGACGGCGAGGCCGGGCCAGAATCGACCTTGAACGTCGCGATTTCCGAGTCTTGCTTTTTCTCCATTGCAGCCGCGTCGACGGCGGAGAGCCGTTTAAACCTGACCTTGTCGCCGGGCTTCAGCTGACCGATCTTCCACAGCTCGGCCTGAACGATCGTGGCCGGACAGACAAAGCCGCCGAGAGACGGACCATCAGGTCCGAGAATGACCGGCATATCGCCGGTGAAGTCGATGGCGCCGATAGCGTAGGCGTTGTCGTGGATGTTGCTGGGGTGCAAGCCCGCTTCGCCGCCGTCTGCGCGCGCCCATTCCGGCTTCGGTCCGATCAATCGAACGCCGGTCCGGTTGGAGTTGTAGTGCACCTCCCAGGTCGCCGCGAAAAACGTCGCGATGTCGGCCTCGGTGAAAAAATCCGGCGCGCCGTGCGGTCCATAGAGCACGCCGATGTCCCAGGCGGCGACAAGAGGCGGGAGCAACGGCGTCGGCACGGGCGATGCGGAGTCGGGCGCCGACCCGGCGGGACCTGTGCGCAGCACATCTCCGATCTTGAGCGTGCGGCCGCCGTGGCCGCCGAATGGACCTAGCGTGAAGGTCGATTTGCTGCCGAGATACTCCGGAACGTCGATCCCGCCACGAAGCGCTAGATAGCTGCGCATGCCAGGTCCCGACATGGCGCCGCACTTCAAAACCTGGCCGGGCGCGATTCCGAACGGAACACCGTTGGCGACGGGCTTGTCGTCCAGTGTTGCGGCCATGGCCGCGCCGACGAGGCACGCAATCGTTTCGCAATTGAATTTCAGCGTCGGCCCCGAGAGCGTTATTTCGAGCGCGGCGGCGCCCTCGGCGTTGCCGACGGCGCGATTGGCGAGCCGGAACGACAGATGATCCATCGGCCCCGACGGCGGCGCCCCGACGGCCCAGTATCCGATCCGGCCCGGATAGTCCTGTACCGAGGTCAGCGCTCCGGGTGAGAGAACTTCGATCGTCGCCGGCGCGTAAGCGAATGTGGCGAGCGTCGACGTCGTCATCACGCCTGCCGCCAGCTCGGGCGAGGCCGCAAGCTCTGCCAAATAGCCGAGATTGGTCTCGATACCGGCGAGCGTCGTTCCCGCAAGCGCGCTGCGCAGTTTGGCGAGCGCCTGCGGACGGTCGTCCGCGGTGACGATGATCTTGGCGATCATCGGATCGTAGTAGGAAGAAACCACAGTCCCGCTCTCGACCCAGGTTTCGACGCGCACGCCGGGCGGCCAGGACACCTTCGTCAGAAGGCCGGAACTCGGCCGGAAATCGCGCGCCGGATCCTCGGCATAAACCCGCGCCTGGATCGACGCGCCTGTGGGCGCAATGAGGGTCGTGGGCAAGTTTTCACCGGCAGCCTGCCGCACCATCCACTCGACAAGATCAACGCCGGTCGCCTCTTCGGTCACGCCATGCTCGACCTGCAGCCGGGTGTTGACTTCGAGGAAGTAGAATTCGCCCGTGTCGGCGTCTAGAAGGTATTCGACAGTGCCAGCGTTGGCGTAGCTGACGATTTCGCCGAGGTGGATCGCGGTTTCCAAAAGTCGCGTGCGCGTCTCGGGCGGCAGACCCGGCGCCGGCGTCTCCTCGATGACTTTCTGATTGCGCCGCTGCGAAGAACAGTCGCGCTCACCGAGCGCCACGACGCGACCTGCGCCGTCGCCGAAAATCTGCACTTCGATGTGCCGGCCCCGCGCGACGTATTTTTCGACGAACACGCCGGCATCCTTGAAATTGTTGGCGGCGAGCCGCTGCACCCGTTCGAAGGTCGGAGCAAGATCGTCTTCGCGCTCGACAAGTTGCAAGCCGATGCCGCCGCCGCCCGCCGTGCTTTTCAGCATGACCGGAAAACCGATGCGCAACGCCTCGCGGCGCGCGTCGTCAGCTGTCGCGACGAGTCCGGAACCCGGCGCGAGCGGCACGCCGGCGCTCGCAGCGAGGTCACGGGCCGTGTGCTTCAGCGCGAAGGCGCGGATATGCTCCGGCCTCGGCCCGATGAACACGATGCCCGCCGCCGCGCAGGCTTCCGCGAACGTCGTGTTCTCCGACAAAAAGCCATAGCCAGGATGGATCGCCTCGGCGCCGGTCGCGCGCGCAGCGGCGAGCACGGCGTCGATATCGAGATAGGATTGGCTGGCGGCCGGCGGCCCGATGCGCACGGCCTCGCCCGCGAGACGCACGTGGCGCGAGTGGCGGTCAGCGTCTGAATACACCGCGACGCTCTTGATCCCCATGCGATCGAGCGTGCGGATCACGCGGCAGGCAATGGCGCCACGGTTGGCGATGAGGATTTTTTTGAACATGCGCGTCACGCCCCCTTGGCCCAGATGAGAATCTCGATCGGCGTCGGGTTGTAGGCGTTGCAAGGATTGTTGAGCTGCGGACAATTCGAAATCAGAACGATCACATT
Organism: Hyphomicrobium sp.; assembly: GCA_046160845.1. GTDB lineage: Bacteria > Pseudomonadota > Alphaproteobacteria > Rhizobiales > Hyphomicrobiaceae > Hyphomicrobium_B. The sequence continues at coordinate 10,443 of JBJXHD010000011.1, read as the reverse complement.
CATATGCGCGGTCAACTCGACATACTTGCCGGGCGCCGACAGGCCGTCGGCAAACGTCAATCCGCCGTTCGCCGTCACCGGCACGTTCATGAAGAAATTGAGGTTGTGCGCGATGTCGCGCTTCGTCAGGCCGAATTGCTCGTTCTCGGCGACGGCGAGAAGGTAGCTGTCACGGCAGGAGTGCATCGATTTCTTCTCAAGAGCGTATCTGACGGTATTGCTCTCCGCCGCGCAGGCGCCGCCGAGCGTGTCGTGGCGTCCGACGGTGTCGGCCGTGATTGTCAGCATCGGCCGGTCGACGTTTGATCGGAGAACCGTGCCGAGCTTGATGAAGACATTGCCTTGCGCGCGGATGGTGTCCGACGCCGAGTAGCGCTCGGCCGGTTCGTCGGCGTTGTAGAACAGCGTGTCGGCCGCTTGATTGCCTTCGAGGTCCAGGATGCGAAACGTCTCGCCAGGCTTGACGACGCCGATCCAATAGTCGCCGGCGCGAACCGTCGCGCGGAAGCGGGCGGCATTAACATCAAGGGTGCTCTGTTGGGTTTTCATCGGTCGACCTCAACAGCAACCGGCGTGGAAGACGCGGGTGTTCTCGAAGCCGCGGCCGTTTTCGGACGCCGAAAGGCGGCACGGGTCGTCGGCGGCCGCCGGCGGTCCGTCAAAAATTTCGAACAGCACGGGTTTGACGGGATAATCCCTCGCCGGGTTCAGCGGATGCGGACACGTGTGGATCAGCACAAGCGTATCCATCTCGAATCGCAGTTCGACCGACGCGCCCGCACGCGCAGCGCTCGAATCGAACGCGATCGCGCCATCGTCGGCGACCGCGACCTTGCTGAAGCAGTTGACGTTCATCGCCAGATCGCGGCGGTCGAGCCCATACTTCGCCGCTTCGACCAGGAAACTGTCATGCCCGTTCTGGCGCCACGCGTTGCGGACGCTTTGAAAGTCCGCCGCGCCCCAGCGCTCGGCGACGAGCGCCTTCGTGCAAGATCCGCAAACCGTGTCGTGCCATCCGAAATCATCGGCGACGATCGAGCAGAAGATGCGACCCATGTCGGAGTAGAGACAGTGACCCGCCGTCAGCTTGAACGTGTGTTGGCACTTTAGCGTGTCGGGCGCATTGTAGCGCTCGAGCAAGTTCGCCGGGTTGTAGAACAGCATCCCGCAATTGGCGCCGCCCTCGACGTCGACCAGCCGCAGCCGCATGTCGCGCCGAATGACGAAGGACCAGTGTTTGCCGCCGGGCAAAGTTTCGGCGTAGATCGGATCGCGCATGTCATGCCTCCGCAGGGGCCGGCGGCGAAAGCCGATCCCTCAATGGTCCGGGTCGTCCCGGAGAATTTGCGGAAACCACAAGGGGTCGTCCCCCGTGGCGTTGGTCCGTCCGCTCATGCGGACGTCGGTGGGCCGGTCGAAACCGGCAGGCCCGGCGCAAGATCTGCGGCGGGCGCAGAGCCGTTGGCCAGCGCCGTCGGCGTCTTGCGCGGCCAGACCTCCATGTCTTTAGTGATCGTCGCGCCTTTCGGCGGCTCAACCACGTCCGATCCCTTGAGGTCCTTCGAAAGCGTCGCGCCGTAGCGCTCGGCTTCTTCCGGCAGATTGCGCGGCCGTTCGAAAGCAATGACGCGCGTGCCGAGGCGGAACGCCTCGCTCAGATCGTGCGTCACCATCACGGCGGTGAGGTCCGTACCATTCCAGATCTTCCGCATCAAGACGTGAATGTCAGCGCGAATGCCGGGATCGAGCGCGCCGAAAGGTTCATCCAGCAGCAGAATTTTCGGCCGGCGCATCAAAGCCTGCGCCAGCGCGAGGCGCTGCTGCATGCCGCCCGACAGCGCGACCGGATACTTGCTTTCGTGCCCCGTGAGCCCGACTGCGGCGAGAAGCTCGGACGCGTCCTCGATCGCCTTGCGCCGCGCCGCGCCGTAAAGGCGCCCGAGCATCCGCGCCTTCTCGAACTCGCGTCCGACCACGACATTCTGCAGAACCGTCAAATGCGGGAACACCGAATAACGCTGGAAGACGACGCCGCGGTCGGCGTTGGGTTCGGCGACGAGCGGCTTGCCGTCGATCAGGATCTTGCCGCGCGTCGGACTTTCTTCGCCGAGCAACATCTTGAGAAACGTAGTCTTTCCGCAGCCCGACGGCCCGACGAGGGCGACGAACGAGCGCGCCGCGATCGCCGTGTCGATGCGTTCGAGCACGACGTGGTCGCCGTACTCTTTCCAGACCTTGTCGAAGACGATCTCGGTCATGACACCCTCGCGAGGGCGAACCACGGGTAGGCTCTGCGTTGGAGCAGGCGCAGCCCCAGGTCCATCAGGAACGCCAACAGAGTGATCCAAGCCACATAAGGCAGGATCACATCCATCGACAGATAGCGGCGCACGAGGAAGATCCGGTAGCCGAGACCGGAATCGGCGGCGATCGCCTCAGCCGCGATCAGAAACAGCCACGCCGGACCGATCTCGAGACGTACAGCGTCGATCAGGCGCGGCATCATCTGCGGCAGCACCACGCGCAAGGCGATATGAGTGGTGGAGGCCCCGAGCGTTTGCGCCTTGATCAATTGCTCGCGCGGAATTTCCTGCACGCGCTGTGACAGATCGCGGATCAATTTCAAAGTGGTTCCAATAACGATCAGCGCGATCTTGGAGGCCTCGCCGAGCCCCATGATGATGAATAAGATCGGCAGAAGCGCCAGCGGCGGCACCATCGACAGCACCGAGATCACGGGGCTCAACGTCGCGCCGGCGAGCGGCAGCAGCCCGGTGATGATGCCGAAGACAAGCGCGATGAAGGTCGAAATTGCGAGAGCCGTCAGCAGCCGATAAAGGCTGGCCGCCGTGTCCGACCAGAGCAGATAGAGTCCGGTGCGCGCGTCGGGCTCCAAGGCATATTGCCGGATCGCCTCTCCCATGGTGCCGAAGGCGGGGAGCAGTTTGTCGTTGGGATTCTCTGCCAACCGCAGGCCGGAACCGAATATATAGGCAAGGATCAGTAATCCGAACGGCAGAATCGCCAGCACGACCCGCCACGAGTTGTCTGGCTTGATGTTCAACGCGCGCATGTGTGTCCGCCGTTCGGAAGTTTGAGGGGCCGGCCGTGAAAAATCAGAGCTTCCCGGCCGCGGCTTCGCTCATGTAAGTCGCGTCATAGCGCAGCTTGACGTTCTCCTTCTCGCCGAACACCGACTTGTCGGGAAACTCGACGCCGATCGCGCCCGCCGACTTCGCGTCTTTGCCGAGCAGCGCCTTGTCGAACAAAAACTTCGAGACGCGCTCAGTCGTCACTTTGATATCCGCGCCGGTCGTGAATTCGACGGCGGCCTTCGGATCGGCGAACAGTTTGGTCGTCGCGAGCTGCTCGTCGAATCCGGCCGCGTCGGTGCCCGACGCCTTTGCCATGTGGTCTTTCGCCTTCGGGTCGGAGGCGAGCGCCGCCATCGTGTCGTACCAGATGCCGGCTAGCGCCTTGCCGAACTTCGGGTTGTCCTTCAGCACCTCGGTATTGGCGACCATCAGGTCGATGATCTCGCCCGGGATCTGCGAGCTGTCGAACACCTTCTTGGCGTCGGGGCTTTCGAGGATCGTCGAGACGATCGGCTTCCAGGTGACGACCGACGTCACGTCGGCGGTCTTGAAGGCGGACGCCATGTCGGCGTCGGACGTGTTGACGACCTTGATGTCTTGTTCGGCGAGGCCGATGCTTTCAAGCCCGCGCGCCAGGAGATAGTGCGAGACCGAGAACTCGACGAGATTGACGCTCTGGCCTTTGATGTCGGCAAACTTATCCTTGCCCTTCAGGATCACGGCGTCGTTGCCGTTCGAGAAGTCGCCGACGATGACCGCGGTGGTGTCGACGCCGCCCGCCGACGGGATCGACAGCGCGTCCATGTTGGTGACGGTGACGGCGTCGAAGGCGCCAGCTGTGTACTGATTGATGCTCTCCACGTAATCGTTGAACTGCTTCACTTCGATGTTGATGCCGTACTTGTCGGCCCACTTCTTCACGATGCCGCTGTCGGCGGCGAAGCCCCACGGCATCCAGCCGACGTAGATCGACCACGCGACCTTGAAGTCTTTCTTCTCGGCGGCGATCGCCGGCGCAGCCGCGAGCGCGACGGCGGCGGTGACGGCAAGTAGTCCGTTCAAACGCTTGGAGATGGATCGGATCATTGAAAACCCCTGTGCTGACCACACTGCGCCGGTACCGGCAGAGTCGCTATGATCAGAGGGCTCGCAGTGCGAACGATCGGAGCCCGTCCGATCAGAGGCGCGCTCTGAACGGCTTAGGTCTCCCGGGCTTTTATCCCGCCGTGGCTCCGCGCGTGTGTGAGGGCGCGGGAGAGCCTCTCTCGGACCAGTCGCGGCGGACGAGCGCCCGCCGTCGGAACCCTAGAGGCGTTATGTGAATCGCACTGCAGGCCGCGTGCCACCGCAGAAAGCCCGGAAAGGCCTGCACTTTTTCTGGCTGCGCCTTTGGCCTTGCCCTTTTTTTCGCCTGACAGAGCGATTGATGGGCATCCAGTGCCGGGATCGCGCGCACTTTTGTCGCGCGCGCCGCGCCCGACCAGTTCACATCAGCGAGCGGTGGTCACACACGGCGGCTGCTTCAGATAGTTGGTCGGGGCGACATGATTCGAACACGCGACCCTCTGCTCCCAAATCAAGGCGTCACCCAATAGATACAAGGGCCGTTCCAAAGTTTCGCACTTTGTTCACGCCTCGTCGCGTCAACGGCTTAACAGCTGACTCGGAATGGCCAAAGTCCTGCTGCGCAGAGCGCCGCGGCGAAAGTGGGAGCTGTGGCGACTGGCGCAGAATGCAGGCGCCAACGAGGTCAAAGTTCTCATAATCCTTAGGTCGGCGGTTCAAGTCCGCCTCCCGCTACCAACATCTCCTTCTGATATCGAAGGTTTTCTCGTTCTGGCCAGAATCGGTTGGTAGGCGAACCGATCGCGAACGAAACGAACAAAGCGCACAGAAATCCGCACAAAAGTCGACACAAGTATACGCCAAATGTTCCTGTCTCTCGCGTCCGCGCGCGTGCTAGCGCATTGACCGAAGTCAGCGGCGGACTTTTGTCTTTTTGTCGGGCCGTAGACGGGGTCACTTTCCTATCATTGTTCACGCAATAGCGACCGAACCTGTGTGAGCGGAAGCGATGCTTCTGCTTTCGGCGTAAATAGCCGAAAGCAATTTAGCGTGCCGGTGCAGCAGGCTCGCGGTAGGCCGCTTGTCGGTCGTTAGGGGCCTGACGAGATCGAGTGAATGCTAAGCTGCGGTTCAAATTGATTGCGATGCAGCCGCAAGATGAACGCAATGCCGTCAAAGCCTCCGCCGCCGGTCAACACTACGATCCGGCGGCGGGCTCGTTGCTGATGTCAGTTGTTGCCGCCGAGATCCTGGCGGAGCTGCTTCATCAGCTGTTCGCGCACGCTGGCGAAGCTCTGTGTGTCGCCCGACATGCAGTGGTCGTAGCCGGAAAGGGCGCGGCGCATCATCGCCGCGCGGTGGCCGGCGTCCATCGTCACCGGACCTGAAATGGCCTTTGTGATGGCGTCAAAGTCTTGTTCGCAGGCGGCCGCAGCCGGGCCGGCCAGAAGTCCGAGCGCGAGCGCTGCGCCGAGAATTTTATTGAACATGGGTGGTCTCCAGAGGGTTGAGATGCTGTTTCTTGGACCGCGCTCAAAGACGAGCCGGCAGTTATGGTCTAACGGCGAGATCAGCCGAGCGAAAATATCGATAGCCTTTGGATTCGATAGCTTTTGAGACGTCGCTGCAGCGCTTTACAACGAAGCGGGCGAAACCAGCTCGTGCACGCTGAAAAGTGATTCAGCGTCCGTCCATACGCGAGCCGTGACCCATCCGGCCTCGCGCGCCAGCGCATGAAACTCGCTGATCGCATACTTGTACGAATTTTCGGTGTGGATCGACTGCCCCGCTGCAAATCGAATGCGTTGGCCGCAAATCACCACCTCGAAAGAGCGACGGCAAACGAGATGCATTTCGATCCGGCCGATCAACGGATTGTAGATGGCGCGATGCTCGAACGCCGAAATATCGAGACCTGCATCGAGTTCCCGATTGATACGATGCAGGATGTTGAGATTGAATGCGGCCGTCACGCCGGCCGTATCGTTGTAGGCGAGGATCAGCTTGCGGACGTCCTTCTTTAGATCGACCCCGATTAGCATGCGACTATTTTTCGGAAGCCATGATCTGTAAAGCGCAAGCAGTTTTGCGGCGTCGCGGCGATCAAAGTTGCCGATCGTCGAGCCTGGAAAGAAGCAAAGTGCGGACCGATTCTGGAAGCCGCTCGGTGGCGGTGGAGGCGAAGTGAAGTCGCCGACGACCGGTCGAATGTCGAGCGCGGGAAAGCGCGCGTCGAGCCGACGGACAGCATCATCCAATGCCGACGGCGAGACGTCGATCGGCGCGTATGTCACGCGACCGGCGAGCTCGTCGAGCAGGATCTCGGTTTTGACGCTCGACCCTGACCCGAGTTCGATCAGCAGACTGCCCGGCTCAACCCAGGCGCACATGTCGGCGGCGTGTTTCGTGAGAATCGCCGCTTCGGTGCGCGTTTGGTAATACTCTGGAAGCCGCGTGATCTCCTCGAACAGCGCACTTCCCTGCTCGTCGTAGAAGTAGCGGCAGGGCAGCGACTTGCGCGCGCGGCTTAACCCGCGAACGACGTCAGTCGCGAAGTCGTCAGTGAGCTCCGCCTTGCGCCGCGCCTCAATTCCACTCGATGTCATGGGCATTCGTCCGAAGCGAGCCGCAGTCCGCAGAACTGCCAGCGTTGTTGGGGATAGAAGAAATTCCGGTAGGTCGCGCGCGAATGACCTGCGGGCGTCGCGAACGACGACCCGCGGAGCACCTGCTGGCTGACCATGAACTTTCCGTTGTATTCGCCGATCGCGCCAGCAGGCGGCCTATAGCCGGGATACGGCTGATAGGCGCTCGACATCCATTGCCACGTCTCGCCGAACATTTCTTGTGGAGTGCTGTGCAGCGCCGGGATCGCGGGCGTCGGTCGCAAGGTGCCGGTTCGAGCGGTGTCGGCGCGACGCCCGCAAGATTTGGCCGCGACTTCCCACTCGAACTCTGTCGGCAATCGTTTTCCGGTCCAGCGCGCGAAAGCGTCGGCCTCGAAATACGACACATGGCAAACCGGCTCACTCGGCGCGATAGGCTGGAGGCCCGTCAGCCCCATGGCGAGCCAGCGGCCCGCGCTCTTTCGCCAATAGAGCGGCGCCGACCAGCCCTCGTGTTGGACATGTGCCCAGCCGTCGGCAAGCCACAGCGACGGCGTTCGATAGCCGCCGTCAGCGATGAATTGCATCCATTCGGCGTTGTTTACCAGTCGGCTTGCCAGCCTGAACGGCCGCAGCAGGACGTCATGGCGCGGACCTTCGTTGTCCCAAATGAACGTGTCGCCGTTGCTGCCGATAGTGACGATGCCGCCCGCGTACCCGATCCACTTCACCGGCGCGGACTCAGCCGCCGCGGGCTCGCCGCCGTCGTCGCGATAGGCCGGATTGATTGGATTCGCTGCAAACAGCGCCAAGATATCCGTCAACATCAATTCCTGATGTTGCTGCTCGTGATTGATGCCGATTTCGATCAACCGCGCGGCGTCCTCGCCGACGGCATCGCTTAGCATTCGGCCGAGCGCCTCATCCACGTGCGCGCGATACTGAAAGACGCGTTCGATCGTGGGCCGCGTCAGTAAGCTGCGTTTCGGCCTCGGTTGTCGCGGCCCAAGCGCCTCGTAGTACGAATTGAAGAGATAGTTGAAGGCCTCGTCGAACGCGCGGAAGCCGGCAAGGTGCGGCTTCAGCACGAACGTCTCGAAGAACCACGTGACGTGCGCCAGATGCCACTTCGTCGGGCTCGCGTCGTCCATCGCCTGCGCAATCATGTCCTCGGCGCTGAGCGGCGCGGCCAGATCGAGCGACAACTTCCGAGTGGCACTCAAGCGTTCGGCCAGATTGGCGCGCGGCACGCTCGTTTCGATATCCTGCCGCTTCAGATTGACGACAACCGGCGACATGCGACGCATCCTTTATGTTTGTTCCGGTTCACCGGCGTGCGCGATCTATGGCTTCGCAGTTACTAAGCTCGACCGTCGCATGGTTCGTATTCTGTGCGTACCCGGCAATGGCCGGCGCTTCGCCCATCTCGGCGAGTTCATGTAGAAACACGCCTTCAAGGGGATCGACCTCATCGCGCCACGGCGCAAGTTCGATGGCGCGCATCGCTTTTTCGTATCCGGCCTGCCATCGACTGCGAATGCCGGAAGGACTAAAGTCAACATCCTTCGTGTGATCTTCGTTCGCCAAGCCGGGCCATAGCAAGCGCACGACGTGCATTCGCGTGAGGCAGCCGTAGGCCGTCAGGGCGCGGACATCCTCACGAGAGCGCAGCGGTTCTGGTACGTGTTGCGCCAGCTCCCGGATTACATGACGCATACGATGTATTTGAGCCTGACGCGCCACGTGCGTCGCAACGCGGCTCGAATACTGGATGTCTTTCTGCCGATGGAGAACTTCCCCGATGGTTTCCGGTTCCGGTCCGATCGGATTCCACATATGCACGGCGAAGACCAGCGAGTTGCGGCGCGGGTTATCGTCAAAGATGGCTTCCGCCGGCGTGTTCGAGAGAATGCCGCCATCCCAGTAGAGTTCGCCGTCGATCCTGACGGCCGGGAATGCCGGCGGCAGTGCGCCCGACGCCAAGATGTGCTTTACGCCAATCTCGGTTTCGCGGCTGTCGAAATACCGCATCTGGCTCGTTCGCACGTGCGCGGCGCCGACCGTAAGCCGCGGCTTGTTGCGGCTGCAGAGCGAGAAGTCGACCAACTCCGTGAGCGTCTTTTCGAGCGCCGCCGTCGAATAGTAGCCTGCCTGCTCGGCGCCGAGGTGGATGTGCGGCCCCAAAAACGCAAACGGATTGGGCGTGAAAAAACTCGCGATGCCGTTGGTGAGCGTGGAAAAATAGGCGGCCGATTGGGCCATCTGTTCGGTCATGGGCCAACCGGCCCATGCCGACTTGCTCGCCATGCGCCCCCAGAATTCCTGGAGTGCGGCGATCCGGTTCGAAGGCTCGTTGCCGACGATAAGCGCCGCGTTGATGGCGCCGATCGACGTGCCGATAATCCAGTCCGGCTCGACGCCGGCCTCGTGGAGGGCGTGATAGACGCCGGCTTGAAAGGCGCCGAGTGCGCCGCCGCCTTGAAAGACGACGGCGACTTGCCCAGCGCCCGCAGTGGACGCCGCCGGCCGGACAACGTCAGCTTCACCGGAGACGCGCGCCTTGCTACCGTTTTTCATCATAAGCTCCACGGGACAGGCCCGGTTTTAAGGACAACGCGCCTACTTCGAAGCGACGCTCGACGTGATCGACGCGATGACCTCTGACGCCATCTTGAACTGCGGGTCGCGGTCGGCGATGCCATGGCGATGCGCAATCCATGTGAAATCCGTATAGACCGCCCACACTTGGCCCGTGCTGTCCTGGCGAACCAGCAAGCGCACCGGCCAATCGAGCCCAGAATTCGGGTTGGACGACAGGAACTGAATGCCGAGCGGCGGATTACCGAAAATCAAAAGCGTCGACGGGTTGATTTTGACGCCGGCGTCAGCGCCAAGCGTCGACTGATCGACAGCAAGGAAAAACTTGATGCCCTTCTTGCCGATGTCGACCTTCAATCGCGCGATGGTTTCGTCGAAGCCGTACACGCTCTTGACCGAGACGATGCCGTCGCGTTCGACGTTGGCCTCGGCGCCGTTCTTGGCGGCGAATGAGAGAATGGACAAAGCCGCCACAATGGCGATGGCGAACGTCGGAAGATTCTTCCAAAGTCTAGGGTTCATGACGCAGTATCCTTTCCAGATCTGATTGCGGTTGGCCGGATCACGATGTCGAAAATCGCTCGTGCGCTGAAATAGCGATTGGCTCCCGAGTTCATAGTTTGGGCGTATCGGGCGCGAGCGGGCTAGCGTCCTTTGAGTTGGCCGGCGCCCGTTCAAGCCGGAAGCTCAACAACATGGCCGTCACGAGCGCTGCGCCGACGCCGGCAACCGTCGCGGGCCAGCCGAAAGCTTCGAACGCGCGTCCGAGGACAGCGGTGCCGATCAGACCGCCGATGAAATAGCTCGCGAGATAGATCCCGCTCGCCGCCGCGCGATCGAACATGGCGGACCGGCTGACGAAGCTGGTCGCTACGGCTTGGGCGAAGAACGTCCCCGACGCGATGAGCGCCATACCGGCGAGCAACAGCGATAAGTGGGACGACAGCAGCAACGGCAGCCCCATCGCTGCGACGGCAAGACCGAGCAAAAGCGCGAGGCGAGCGCCGATCCGCCGTTGCACGGCGCCGGCGCACAGCGTCGTGAAGATCGACGGGAGAAAGACGAAATAGATCGAACCG
>JBJXHD010000010.1:0-69638 GCA_046160845.1 Hyphomicrobium sp. | reverse complement strand
CGGCGAATTGGCCGGTCTCGCACATCAAAACCTTGTCGCCCGGCGACAGCGTGTTGGTGAGGCCAGCCTCCCAGGCGCCGGTTCCGGACGCGGGATAAATGATGACGTGCGACGTCGTTTTGAACAGGCCCTTGATGTTGGCCAGAACCCGCTGGCCGAGTTCGCCGAATTCAAGCCCGCGATGATCGAGGATCTGGCGAGCCATCGCTGCAAGGACCCGCTCAGGCACCGGGGTTGGGCCAGGGATCTGCAGAAAATGGCGGCCGGGCCGGCGGGGCTGTTTCGACATCATCGTCCTCAAGGTCTTGGTCAAGTCACTGGCAGTCGTCCTAATACGCCGGCAAGTCCGGCACAATGGCCCTTGCGGCGGCGCCCCAGGCTCGGCCGCGAATCCCGCAGAAGCTGCCGTGGCGCCGTCGCACCACCCCGTCCCGATGGCAGCTGCGTGGGCTGCATAGTAGGCTTGCAACCTGCCGGCGGCTCACGCATCACTCGCCGTTCTCAGTCGAAAGTAGATATCTAAAAGTTCGAACTTTGAAGGCACGAGACATGAACGTCACCGGCCTGGAAATGCTGTCCGCAACTGAGGCGCGCGCGAGGCTCGTAGCCGGCACGCTCACTTCGGAAGCGCTCGTTTCTGCCTGCCTCGCGCGCATCGCATCCCGCGATTCCGAGGTCGCCGCTTGGGCCTACCTTGACGCCGAAGTCGCGCTCAAAGCTGCTCGCGCCGTCGACCTAGCTCGCGCGTCCGGCGCGACGCAAGGTCGCCTCGCTGGTATTCCGGTCGGCGTCAAAGACATCATCGACACCGCGGACATGCCGACGGAGTATGGCTCTGCCGTCTTCGCCGGTCGCAACCCCGACTCCGACGCGAGCGTCGTTGCAGCGCTGCGATCGGAAGGCGCTATCCTCCTTGGCAAGACGGTGACGACGGAACTCGCCTTCTTTGGTCCGGGGAAAACCAAAAATCCAAGGGACGGCGGTCGGACGCCCGGCGGCTCATCGTCGGGGTCTGCGGCGGCCGTCGCCGACTGGCAGGTTCCAATCGCGCTTGGCACGCAAACTGCGGGTTCAATCATTCGCCCGGCCTCCTACTGCGGGGCCATCGGCTATAAACCAACATTTGGTTTCGCCTCACGCACGGGCGTGCTCGCGCAATCGCCGCCCCTGGACACGATCGGCGGCTACGCGCGCACAGTCGAGGATATCGCGCTCTTGATGGACGCGATCAACGGCTACGATCTCGCCGACAGGGATATGACGAGCGGTCAGCGGTCATCGCTGGTCGCGGCGCTGAATATGGCCGTCGCCCGCCCGCCGCGCTTCGCATTCGTAAAGTCACCGTCATGGCCGCAAGCCGACGCTGGTACGCGATCCGCGATCGAAGCTTTCGCGAGCAGCATCGGCGGAGGCGCAGAAGTCGTCGAAACACCTCTCCCTCCCGAGTTTGAGGGCAGCTTGCGCCTGCAGCAGATCGTGCAGTTCTCCGACATCGCGCGCAATTATGGGCCAATCGCCGACGCCAATCCCGATCGGATTTCAGCGAAGCTCAGAGAGATCATCACCGAGGGCCGCACATTTTCAAACGCCGACTATGCCGCCGCCCGCGCCGAACGCGAGCCGCTCTACGATACGCTGCGCCCCATTCTCGTGAACTACGATGCGATTTTGACGCCAGCGGCGCCAGGTCCGGCGCTTCGCGGACTCGAGTCGACCGGAAGCCCGATGTTCAACGCGCTGTGGACCTACCTCGGCATGCCCTGCATTTCATTGCCGCTCCTCGAAGTCGGAGGACTGCCGCTCGGTGTGCAGTTGACCGGCGCACGCGGTGGCGACGCCGGCGTGTTGCGCGCCGCGCATTGGCTCATAACACGAGCGAAAGCGTTCGCTGGCGCGACGATCGTCACGCCAGCTTGAACGGCATGTCCTTGCCTGCAAAGAATGAATCGATGTTATCGAGCGCTTCGTAGCCCATCTGATTGCGCGCTTCGATCGCGGCGGATCCGAGATGCGGGAACAGAAATGTGTTCGGCAGATCGTAGTAGCCTTCGTTGATCTTCGGCTCGCCCGCGAACACATCGAGACCTGCGTAGGAAAGCCGTCCCGATTTCAACGCAGCGATCATGTCGGCGTCGTTGACGAGATCGCCGCGCGCTGTATTGATTACAACAGCGCCCTGCGGCAGCTTTCCGATCGTCGCCGTATTGAAAAATCCACGCGTCTCTGGCGTCGACGGCGCATTGATCGAGAAGAACTGCGAGATGGCCAGCAGGCTGTCGAGATTGTCGTGGTAGGTCGCGTTGTATTTTGCCTCAACCTCGGGCTTCGCCCGATAGATGTCGTAGTAGTGGATTTCCATGTCGAAGCCGCGGGCGCGTTGGGCCAGCGCCTGCCCGATTTTTCCGAAGCCGTAGATGCCCAGTTTTTTGTTGTCGAGGCGCTGCCCCACGAGTTGCAGCGGCTGCCAGCCGGGCCACTTGCGTTGACGGATCATGGCTTCGCCTTCGCCTGCGCGCCGGGCCGAGCCGAGAAGCAGCAGCATTGCGATTTCAGCGGTTGCTACGGTGACGCCGTGCGGCGCGTTGCCGACCTTGATCCCCCGCGCCTTGCACGCCTCGAGATCGATGTGGTCGAATCCGATCGAGAAGGTCGAGATGCATTTGATGTTGTCCGGCACTCGATCGATGACGGCCTTGGGGCACTTCTCGTTCAGCGTAAGCAGGATCGCGTCCATCGACTTCGCCGTCTCGAGCATTTCGTCGACCGTGATCTTCGGGTCGTCGCCATGCGCGGTGACGTCGTAGGTCGCCCGCGCGCGTTCCATGACGGCGGCCGGCAAGGGCCAAGTGATCAGAATCTTCTTTTTCGCCATGGCTGTGGGGCTCCCGCGGACTGCGACTTTGGTCTCATGCCGCTTGTGCCCCACAGCGGCGCGGCTGACAAGCCCGACACGGCCGCTCTCAGAAGGTCCACCGAGTGTGCGGCGCCGAAGCCTGAGTCACCCATCGAAAAAGTTGTGCGGCATCGACGGCAACTCTTTTTTCACCATGTTGGGCGCAGGTTGGCGAAGCCTGTAATGGGCTTGAACCCGGGAATTCGCTGCGCGCGTCTTGCTTCCCAAGCGACCGCGACGCAGAGGATCGAACCATGCGTCTCTTTGTTGTCGCCGTCGCACTACTTGCCGCAGTCAAGGTCTGGTCCCAAGACCGGATGTATCGGTCTGCGGTCGGTGAAACCGTCATCGCCGCGTATCGCGACCGAGCCGCGCTATCCTGCCTGAAGGACCACACGAAGCACAAAGTGGCGACGAACCCGTGGTCCGCTGCGCCGGTCGCCGAAGTCGTCATCGGCGATGCGTCAGTCGATGTCGCGCTGTGGGACTTCGAAAATCCGCTTTGGGACGTGCGCTACCGACATCCACACTTAGTCCTGTCGGCAGCCGGCGGCCAACAGCTGTCGTGCGCTTACGACTTGGTCGCTGGTCTTGCTTCCGTTCGCGACCGCTAGCGCTTCACGGCCACCACGGCGATTTGCGCCATGAACAAATGATCAAAGCGACCACCCATGAGTTTTGAGATGATCTCCGTTCTGGAGCTGAACGGCGTCACCGGCCCGATTTCGAGAATCCTGAATCCGGCGGTTTCGAACATCGCCGCGAACGTCTCAGGTGTGAACCAGCGCAAGTGCGTGCGGTCGAACACGCCCTGATCGGCCTGGTGAAACCGGCCGCAAATCAACTCACGGATCACGCGCCAATGCGATATATTCGGTGAACTCGCCAGCAAAAGGCCGCCCGGGCGCACGAAGCGGGCCAGTCGTCGCACAACCTGTTCGGGCTCGACCAGATGCTCGAGCACTTCCGACATGAGAATGGCGTCGAATGACGCAGGTGGCCAATAGAAGTCTAGTACTTCGACGTTGCCGACGAGCACTTCGCTAAGCACGCCTTGAGCTTCCGCGGCGACGCTCTCGACAAGCTCGACGCCGACGTAGCGCTCGCAGCGTCCCGCGCTCAAGGCCAAAGCGCCGGTCGCGCCGTTCCCGCAGCCGATTTCAAGGATGGTGGCAGTCGGATCGGCCGGAAGACGGGCGACGAAGTCGATACGGGCGTTCGCGAAATAGCTCGCGGGCTTCGCGGCGTAGACGGCCTCAAGTCCTGTCGCTTTCTGAACGGTTGCAGACGTCATGATGCGATCCCGAATGCTGAGGCGTGTCGATGGGCATAACACGGCGACTCTCAAGACCCGCCTAACGCCGTCTCAGCTTGAACCCGGCAAACCTCTGAAAATTTTGTTCAAATCGTTCATGCTAATTTTACCGTGTTCAGACCAATGTGCGCTGTGAAGACGCGCTCCCCCAAGCGCGCGCGTAGTTGCGTTGGTCGAGCCATGGTATCGCGTCGTCTGCTCGATAGGATTTTGCGCTGCTCAGGCGCGGCGTTGGCCGCTGCCGTCCTTTCCGCGTGCACGAGCCCTGACCTGGTCAGCGGGCCACAATTCGTCACCCGAAACGGCGATCAACTCACGCCCCGCCTTTATCGCTTGGGCGTCGGCGACAAGTTCAAGCTGACGGTGTTCGGCGAAGAGAACTTGTCTGGCCAATTCGAAGTCAACGCCCTTGGCCAGGTTTCGCTGCCGTTAATCGGCGAGCAGCCTGCCAAGGGTCTGTCCCTCGACGAATTTCGCAACCGCATCGCCCAACGGCTGTCCGACGGGTACTTGAAGCACCCCAAAGTCACTCTCGAAATGCTCAACTACCGGCCGATTTACGTCCACGGCGAGGTCAAAAACGGCGGTGAGTTCCAATACAAGAATGGCCTCAGCCTTCGCGACGCGATCGCCATGGCTGGCGGCTACACGTACCGCGCCGACCAGGCGTTTCTGTACATAGGGCGCGACGGCGAATCTGACGCCGCCGTCAAGATGCCGACCGATGTCCCAGTTCTTCCAGGCGACAACATCCGAGTGCCCGAAAGGTTCTTCTAAAGCCTCGGGCCGCTCCCGGCCCGCGACATCGAGTTTGTACCGCGTATGATGGCGAGTGGGCCCACGTTCGGCCGAATGATTGTCGTGACCCGTCGCTTCCGCGATCGGCTGATGCTAGCGGCGTCGGCGTGCGCGCTCGGGCTCATGCTTTCGCCTGCCCGTCTGCGTGCGTTAGACCTCGACCTCAAAGGCGTCGACGGTTTGAATACAGAGACGGCCGCGAGTCGAGACCGGCTGAAGGTCTGGGACAACACCGAGAAATATGGCGCTTCGACCGTCGCCAACGGGGATCGCAGAGAGTACGCGCCAGAGGGCTTGCGCGTCGGCAACTATTTCATCTTTCCGACGATCGGCGCGGCTGTCGTTTACGACGACAACATTTTCGCGATCGATGACGACAAACATGCCGATTTTCGCACCGAGATCACACCTGGAATCCAGTTCAAATCAAGTTTGCCTCGCCATGTCCTTGATTTCTCGCTGGACGGACGTTTCGTCAACTACGCAGACAACCCAGATCAAGACTACGCCAACTACCGAGCCAAGGTCGAAGGCGCGCTGCATTACGATCACGCCCACACATTCTCATTGAGCATGAGTTCTGTCCTGAAGCACGAGGAACGCGATGATCCGCTGTTCTCGTTGCAGGCGGACCAACCCATTCCAGTCTTAGAAAATCGAGCCGCGGTCGGCATTACGCGGGATGTCGGGAGACTCTACGGAACGCTGGCCGCCAGTTTCGAAGATCGCAACTATTACGACGTCGACGCGATCGACGGATCTAACCTTGACCAAGACTCGCGCGACTCCCAGACCTACGCCGGCCAACTGAAGGTCGGCTATCGCTTTTCGCCGGGCTTCGATTTCGTCGGAAAGTTCCGCACGCTGCGGATCGAAAACCGCGGCGACGCTTTTTCGGATCGCGACTCCTGGGGTTATGAAGCCGTCGCCGGCCTCGCCTTCGAAACCAATCCGCTGCTCAAATGGCGCATCCTCGGCGGCTATGGCGTCCGCGACTTCGCCGACAACGGCCTTCAGGATCTCGCCACCAGCCTCATCAACGCCGACGTGCAATGGTTGCCGACGCAACGACTCACCATCTACGCCAGCCTCTATCGCCAGATCGAAGAATCGATCGATCTCGAAGCAAGCTCTGTCGTGCAGACGGGCGGCAAGGTTCGAGCAGACTATGAAATCTATCACAATCTCGTCCTCTCCGGGACGCTGGAGCTGCGCCAAGACGACTTCGGCGGCATCGACCGAAACGATGACGTCGCGCTCGGCCGGATCGAACTCGATTACTACTTTAGTAAGAACTGGCTGTTCACCTTGGGCTACGAGCATCAGGTTCGCGATTCGACCATCGATTCACTCGATATGCACCGGAACCGGTACATGGTCGGCGCGAAACTCCGGTTCTAGGCCCAAAGTTGCATGCGCACGCGCGCCGAGGCATACGAGACAGACGAGGGCGATGGCGCGCTAAGCGTCGAACGCGCAATTTTTGCGATTCAGAAGCGCATCAAGTTCGTCGTCGCACTTCCTCTCCTCGCAGCGCTCGCCGTCGCGGCGATCGTATGGATCATGCCAAATCGGTATGACGCCTCGGCAATCATTCAGATCGACCCCCGCCAAAAGTCCATCGCCAAGCTCGACACTGTCGTCTCGGATCTGACCGGCGACCAACCGACGATTGAAAGCGAAGTTGAGATCGTCAAATCGCGCCCCATCATCCTTGCCGTCATTGAAACGTTGGATCTGCGCAACGACCCGGAGTTCGCGGCGCCCAGCGTGCTCGACCGAATACGGCGCAAGTTCGGGTTTGCGGCGCAGGCCGCAGCAGAACTCGTGCCTCAGCGCGCGCCGCTCCGACCCCACGACCAAATCGGCGATCTGATCAATATGGACGCTCCAGGGCAGTCGGCGCCCGAACGCGACGAGGTTGCAGCTGCGCTCTACGACCGGCTGAAGGTCATGCGGGTGCGCAACACGCTTCTAATCGATGTACGCTTCTCCGCAAGCGACGCGATCAAGTCCGCCCGGATCGCCAACACCATCGCTGAAGTCTATCTCAAGGATCAGCTGGACTCGAAGAGGCGCGCCGCGGCGACCGCATCGCGGTTGCTCGAAGAAAAACTCGATGAAATGCGCCTAAAGGTCAGCGAGGCCGAGCGCAAGGTCGAGCAGTGGAAGGCGCTCAACGGCGTTTTCGACTCCGAAGGCCAAATCCTCTCCGAAAAGCATCTGGCGCGATTGATGGAACAGACCGTCATTTCCCGGAACACCACCAGCGAAGCCCGCGCCAAATATGAGCAAGCGCAAAAACTTGCCCGCTCCGGCGATGGCGGAACGGCGATTGTTGAAGTCCTCCAGAGCCACACCATTCGATTGCTGAAAGAGCAGCTGGGAACGGCGACGCGCAAGCACGCCGAACTTTCGACAAAATATGGCCCTCGCCATCCCGAAATTTTAAAGAGTAACGCCGAAGTCCACGAGGCGCGAGGCCAGCTTCAGGCCGAAATAGACCGTCTCGTCGCAAACCTGAAGAACGAGTCGGAAGTCGCCGAGGCGCGCGAACGTCAACTGACGCAGAGCCTTTCGCAGCTTAAAGAGCAGCAGATCATTTCTAAGGAAGACGGCGTTGCGCTCAAAGACCTGGAGCGCGAGTCGGCGACGTCCAAGCAACTCTACGAAGCGCTCTTGTCACGATACAAGGAAACCGCGGAGACTCAGGGATTCCAGCTGCCAGATGCGCGCATCGTTGAAAAAGCCGATGCGCCACTCTTTCCCGCCTCGCCCAAACGCAGGCAGCTTGTCATCATGGCGGCAGGCAGCGGCTTGGTTCTTGCGCTAGCACTCGCGGTCCTTTTCGAACTCATGGCCCCCGGCATCGTCCGCTCTGACGACGTCGAGCGCGCACTCGATGTTCCGCATCTTTCATCTGTGCCGGCGCCAAGCGCCGGGGGAGAGGTCATGGCGCCGGAAAGGGCACTGCGTCTTATGGTTGCCGAACCATCCGGCGTATACGCCGACGCCATTCGCACGGCGCGGCGCGAAGTCGACATGCGTCGAGAGACAGCCGGGTCGCGGATTATTCTCGTCGCCTCGTCCATGCCGGGAGAAGGCGCCGATGTGGTCGCATCCAACCTGGCGCATCACTTCGCCATGAGTGGTGGGCGACCGCTTCTGATCGACGGTGACTTGCGCCTGCAGACACTAACCCGCCAGCTCGCGCCGCAGCGAACCGCGGGCTTACTCGATCAGCTGGCGGCGCGCCGTCCCCCTGAGCCCGTCATTTTGAAAGACGGCGTCACAGGCCTGCATTTCCTGCCCGCCGCCGGACCCACGCCAGCCATGTCCTCGATCCCAGAAGCTCTGTCCTCGATGCAAATGGTCGAAGCGCTCGAACGCTTGCGCGCGCGTTTCGACACCATCATCTTGTCTGCGCCGCCACTGATGCCGGTCCTAGACGGCCGCATCCTGGCCGACTATGCCGATCAAATCGTCTTCGTCATGACCTGGCAGCGCACGCCGAAGCAAATCGCCAAACGCGCAATGCGCTTGCTCGGCGCCAACGAAAGCAAGATCGCCGGCGTTGTCCTAAATGACGTGGCGGAGGATGCTCTGAGTGAGAGCGGCGCGTTTGCTGCAATGATCTCGCAGTCGTCCTCAGTAAAAACCGGACCCTACGATCGTCGCGACGCGGCTTGATCGCCCGCGGGGGAATCTGTTGACATCGGGTTAATGTCGACTTTCTGAACTCAATACAATTTTAGGCACTCACCTCTAAAGTACAGAGGATTGCGCAAAGCGGCGAACGCTCGAACATGCGCGTCTTTGGTGAAGTGTCCTGCTCGTGACTATACCCGCCGCTAATCCTGCGCTCTCAGAAAATCGTTCTGAAGACCAACAAACCGATGGCGTGGGTGAAGTCGCGATGGCGACTCGCCCTAAGCGAAGACTTTCGCGCGTCGTCGCAGCCGATGTCGTCGCGATCGGCGATTTCTTGGCCATCGTCATTGGCGGCATGCTGCCGGCGCTCATCTATGGCACAGCCGGACAGGTGGAGATGGAGCACCTGACGGTCCTCCAGTCGACCGTTATCGCCGGGTTCCTGACGCACCTCGTCCTGCGGCTACGAGGCATGTACCAAACATCGCACATGGCCGCCTTTCCGTACGCACCCCTCGAACTATTACTTGGCGTCACCTGTGGCCTAGTCGGTGTGCTCGGCATCGGCCTGCCGCTGACGCTGCGCAATGTGCACCTCGTCTTCTGGTACACCGCCTGGATCTCAGCCAGCATGACGCTGATTTTGCTCAATCGCCTGGTCGCCCGGCATGTTCTGGCGCGGTTCGCCAGGCTGGGTCGCTTTGATCAGCGCATTGCGGTGTACGGAGCAGGCGGGATAGCTCGACGCGTGCGCGATTATCTTTGCGAGCCCGACCTCGGAATCTATTTTAAGGGCGTCTACGACGATCGCGCCGACCAAAACCGCGTCAATCCCGAGGGCCTCGTTGTCTCAGGCAAGCTCGATGACCTTGTAGCGCGGTGTCGGGAGGGCCGCGTCGATCGCATCATCATCGCCCTGCCGCCGACCGCCGATGCTCGGTTGGGTGACATCATCGAGAAGTTCGACAATCTTCCGGTTTCGACCCATATCGTCACGCACATCGCCTCCGATCTCGTCACAACCGATGCCGGCTATCACGTTTCCTCGCTCGGTCCGATCGGCCTTCTGGACGTAAAAAAAAAGCCCTTGATCGATTGGGCGCCGGTTTCGAAGCGCCTTGAAGATTTGCTGCTTTCCAGCCTGATCTTGGCCGCGACCCTGCCGTTCTGGCCCCTCATCGCCATTGCGATCAAGCTCGACAGCCCCGGCCCGGTCTTATTTCGCCAGCGGAGGCGTGGTCGCTACCAGACGGTCGTCGAGATTCTAAAGTTTCGCACGATGTGCGTCATCGAGGATGGCGACGCTGCGAGGCAAGCCATTCCTGGCGATGCGCGCATCACGCGTGTCGGGCGAATTCTCCGACGAACAAGCCTCGACGAACTGCCGCAGCTTTTCAACGTCATCTCTGGCGAGATGTCGCTGGTCGGTCCGCGTCCGCATGCGCTGGTGCATGATGATGAATTCACACGACTGCTCAAACTTTATCCGGACCGGCATCAAATGAAGCCCGGTATGACCGGACTGGCGCAGGTGAGCGGATTGCGCGGTCCGACGTCGATGCCAGGCGCGATCGAGGCGCGCGTACAGGCAGATCTAGACTACGTCCTCAAGTGGTCGCTGTGGCTCGATCTGAAAATCCTGATGCGCACCCTCGGGGCCGTGATCAGGGGCGAGAACGCGGGCTAGAAGATGTCCTCAAACCGATCAAGACAGCGCGAAACTGCGCCAGTATCAAAATCCGAAATCAAAATTCCGCGACCGGTCGCGCTGCTGATCGCGGCTTTCCTCTGCCCGACCGAATTTTCGATCTATCTCGAAAGTCTGCGACTGCCGCCGCATCGCATTGTACTGCTGATCCTGGGGCCATGGGCGATTTGGCGACTAATATGCCAAAGTAATCTCAAATTCCGCAGCTTTGACGCTCTCTTCGCGCTCTTTGGTCTGTGGACGGTCGGCGTCTTCATGCACCATCTGGGCGCGGAAGAAGGGCTTGCTTATGGCGGATCTCTGGCGGTTGAAGGCTTCGGCGCTTACCTCGTCGCCCGTGTGTGGGTTCGCACAGTGCGCGACTTCGAAGCGACGCTTTGGGCCATGGGCGCCGCAATAGCGATCGCAGCTGTGATCGCGCTCCCAGAAACGCTTTTCGGACAAACCTTCACCCACGACGCTTTGCGCAGCCTGACGGGCTACGTCCACCCGACTGCAGTCGAAACGCGGCTGAACCTGACGCGCGCCTATGGCTCATTCGATCATCCAATCCATTACGGTACGTTTTGCGCGGCGCTGCTGGCGATGTTTTGGTATGCTGCGCGCAGCGTGCGCCAGAGCCGGAAGCGGGCCGCACTCCTCGCCGGCGCAGCTTTTCTAGGCCTGTCATCTGCGCCCATTCTGTGCCTTGTACTTCAGGGCACGATGCTCGCCTGGGAAAAGTTCACGCGCGGCATGGTGAGCCGCACCAGCATCTCACTCGCGATCGTCGCCGGACTCTATGTCGGCGCATCGGTCGTGATGACCCGATCGCCGATCAACCTTATCGCCACCGGACTAACGCTGGACAGTTGGACCGGATATTATCGTCTGCAGATCTGGGAGCATGGCCTGACTAACGTTTTCGCCAATCCATGGTTGGGCATCGGCCTCAGCGACTGGATGCGGCCGTGGTGGATGGCGTCGTCGACGATTGACGCGTTCTGGCTCGTAGTCGCGATGCGTGAGGGCCTACCCGCGCTCGCCTTGCTTCTGCTCTCTATCGCCGCGTTGATGCGGGCGGTAGTGATCCGCGGGCTCAATTGTCGAGATGTCAATGTTCGCCGGCTCTCGCGCGGCTGGATCATGTCGATCATCGCCTTGTCGCTGATCGGATGCACGGTGCATTTCTGGAACGTGCTGCATGCATTCTTCTTCTTCGTTCTTGGAATGGCGGGATGGCTTGCCGATCCCGCGCGCCTCCGCAAAGCCGCGACCGCACGGGCAGCGTCGGAGACGCCGAGGACAAGGACGCGCAGCCTTCGTCGCCTTGCCTATCCGGCACAGCTCCGGCCTGAATTGCTCGGATATCCGTCGACTGCGCCGCTGCCCGCCTAAGCCGCAGGTCGGATCGGATCGGCCGGCGTGGAGTGAAGCACGGGGCTGACGCGGCCGATCGACAGGAGTGCGTCCTCAACCAAGTCAGCCTTGGCGTCCCAACCTTCCGTGGCGACGCGGTAGCGTGCCGCCACAGCGTTGTAAGGTTCACTCAGCGCCAGACCCAGCGCTGCCGCAAACTGATCTGCATTCGAAGCCGTCCGAACAAGATCAAGGTAAGGGGCAAGGGCGGGAAAACCGGTCGTGACGATCGGGCGCCCGACCGCCAGATATTCCTTCAGCTTGATCGGACTGCACGCCCGGATCCAGTCGCTGCCGTTCCACGGCATGATCAGCGCATTCATCGCCGCCATATAGCGAGCCACTTCTTCGTAGGGCTTTCGGCCAAGAAGCTTGACGTTCTCGTGACGGCACCACCCGTCGGGAAGCGAGCACCCGCCAATCAGCACGAATGTCACGTCCGGTAAGCGCTTCGCAGTCTCAAGAAGCAACTCGGGCGCAAACGTGTGCGCGTCGATCCCGCCGATGAATCCGACGCGCGGACGCGGCAGCGCCGCCACATCGTCCGGCTCCTTTGCCGATCCCTCGCCAGCCGCCGCAAACATCTCGAAGTCGACGCCATGGCTGACAAAAAGTTGCCGGCGCACCGAGGAGCGCTCTTCCGCCATCAGTTCGGCGTTGCAATAGACGACGAGATCGGCGCGCGCCTTCAGCGCCGCGATCTGCCTGCCGACGACGTCTGGATCCGCTTCTGGGAAGGTCTCGAAACGGTCGGTGCGTTGCAGCGCCAACGCCTGATGCGGAAGCTCGTCGATCAGTCGCGCACCTGCCGGGCAATGTATCCACAATAGCGGCTGGCGGATTCCAACTCGGGCAGCGGCAATCCGGATTTGCGGCGCGAGCGCCCAACCCGACACGGCTTGCCCCCCCGGACCAGGCGCAACCAGCGGCGAAAACACCCAGAAATGGTTTTCGACATGCGCGAGACCGCGTGTGAGGCTGCGCAGTTTCCGGCTGATGCGCGCGGCGAACTGGCCGCCTTCGCGCAGGCTCGGCATGCGAACCGCGACGGAGTTGACGAACAAGACGGGCCGGCGTTTCGCCAGGCGACGCATGATCTGAAAATCGAAATGACCGCGGTTGTGATACCACCAGTCTTCGCCGCCGACGCAGATGACGCCGTCGAACGCCGCAACGTCCACCTTCGCGCGCTCTGCCAACATTTCGAATTCCCGATTACAAGCCAGTCCTGTCGACCCCGAAGGGGCGCCGACTCCTTGCATCCGACTATGCGGCAACCGGCGTTAAACGCACGTTATCCGGTTAACGCCGAAGCCCGGACCATTAACGACCCGTTAGCTCGTGAGCCCTAGCGTTTTGCTCAATCGAATCGCAAGAACGAGTCGCGCCATGAGAATGCTCGGCCCCGTCGAGGTCTCAATCCTAATCGTCAGCTACAACACCAACTCGCTCACAGTGGGCGCCTTGTCGTCGATTCTGTCAGAAGCGAAGGACCTCGCCTACGAAACGATCGTCGTAGACAACGCTTCGACCGACGGCTCTCCCGAAATGATCGCCGCGCATCCACTGAAGCCGAGACTGATCAGGCTCAAAGACAACATCGGGTTTGCCCGCGCCACCAATATGGCAGCGCGCGAAGCGCGCGGTCGCTACCTGCTGCTGCTCAACCCCGACACAGTCGTCCTCGATCATGCGATCGACCGTCTTGTCGAATTCGCGCGCCAGCGTCCCGAGGCGCGGATCTGGGGCGGACGAACGCTCTTTGTCGACGGTCGCCTCAATCCAGCCTCTTGCTGGAAACGCATGACGCTGTGGGGGCTGTTCTGCCGCGCATCCGGCCTCGCGGCGATATTTCCGGGCAGTGAGTTGTTCAATCGCGAAGGCATGGGCGGCTGGCGGCGTGATACGGTTCGCAACGTCGACATCGTGTCGGGATGCTTCTTCCTGATTGAGACCAGCCTTTGGCGCGGCTTGCGGGGTTTTGATCCACACTTCTTCATGTACGGCGAAGACGCCGATCTTTGCCTCCGAGCGCATGCTTTCTCGGCGCGGCCTATCATGACGCCGTCGGCGACGATTGTGCATTACGGTGGGGCATCCGAACCTGTGCGCGCCGAAAAGATGGTGCGGCTGCTCGCAGCGAAGTCCTCTTTGATCGCGCGCCACTGGCGACCCTGGCTCGTGCCGCTCGGCCGCGCTCTGCTCGCAAGCTGGCCTCTGTCGCGCGTCATCGCGACCACGGCAGCAGCAGCCATTGTCCCAACGCCCGCTATGACCGAACCGTCAAAGACGTGGCGCCAAGTGTATACGCGCCGGAGCGAATGGCGATCCGGCTACGACGCGTACAGGGCGGAGGCCGTGTGGCACGCGGAAGCGCTTCCCTCCATCCCGAAGAGCGTCGCATGACCCCCAATGCTGACGACGGCCTGAGCGGCGTTCGCGTGACGCGCGCTTCGCACGGAAACACTCCAAGATACACCATCGGCACGCTCGTCACGGACGCAGCGCAGTATGACGCCATGCACGCCTCGTTCATCGAAGGGGGTTTCTCGGACGCCGATTGCGAATACCTGTTCATCGACAATACCCGCGACGTCCAAACCGACGCCTACCGCGGCCTGAACGCGATCCTCAACGCCGCCCGTGCGCCTGTCGCCATCCTCTGCCATCAGGACGTTCGCCTCCTCGCCGATGAGCGCCAGACGTTGGACGAGCGCCTGGATGACTTGACGAGTCGCGATCCGAGCTGGGCTGCCGCGGGCAACGCCGGCGGCGTCGCGCCGGGGCGTTTGGCGGTGCGCATCAGCGATCCGCACGGCGGAAATCAATCCGCGGGAGCCCTGCCCGCGCGCGTGCAGTCGCTCGACGAGAACTTTCTGATCGTGCGTCGCGACGCGCGCATCGGCTTCTCGCGTGATCTTTCTGGCTTCCATTTCTATGGGGCCGATATCTGCCTCCATGCCGCGCAAATGGGCTGCACGTCCTACGTCATCGATTTTCATATCGAGCATCTCTCACCAGGAAAAAGATCGGTTGATTTCGACGTCGCGGAACTCGAGTTTCGCGCCAAATGGTCACGAGCGCTTCAGCCCCGTTGGATCCAGACAACGTGCAGTCTCGTCTACCTCTCGGGCGCGCCTTGGCGATCAATCCTTGGCCGCTTCACCGACGGGCCTATCGCCCGGATTGCCAGACGACTACCTGGCGCTCAAGGCTGGACGCACAGACCCCAAACCACATCATGACCACAGCGCACTCTCCCATTACCGAACGGAAGCCCAGGCGCGCTCCGATCGCCGGCCAAGGTGCATGGCTGTTCAGCGGCTTCGGCGCAGCACAAGTTTGCGCCTTCCTCCGCAACGCCATTCTCGGCCATGCGCTGTCGATGGGCGACTTTGGGGTTGCCGCCACCTTGACACTCCTGCTCCAGATCGTCGAGACGCTGTCC
This sequence comes from Hyphomicrobium sp., assembly GCA_046160845.1. Lineage (GTDB taxonomy): Bacteria > Pseudomonadota > Alphaproteobacteria > Rhizobiales > Hyphomicrobiaceae > Hyphomicrobium_B. Next base: position 54,427 of record JBJXHD010000010.1, on the reverse strand, counting down.
GACCTCGGCTCCGACCGGCTCATCGTGCAAGCTACTGACGGCGGCCAGCGGCGTTTCATGGCGGCGTGTCACCTAGTTCTTGCGGCGCGCGGATTCCTTATTGGTGCGGCGCTTCTGGTGATTGGGCCGGTCTTTGCTCGCTTCTTCGCCGTACCCCAAGCGACCGAAGCGTTCCAGCTGATGGCCTTTGCGCCGATGATCAAAGGTTTAACTCACCTTGATTTCCGTCGCGCCCAGCGACGTTTTGACAATCGTCCCTTCGTCGCGCTCGAAGTTCTGCCGCAGGTCGCTGCACTGGCGCTGACGCCGGCCGCCCTGGCGCTGTCGCCGGATTACACGACAGTCGCATGGCTCTCGATCATTCAAGCGCTGATGGCCGTCGGCCTGTCACACATGATGGCGCGACGCCCCTACAAGATTGCGTTCGATCTCACCTATATTAAGCGCCACATCTCATTCGGCTGGCCGATCCTCGCCAGCGCGTTGCCGCTCGTCGCGGTCTACCACGGCGACCGCATGATCATTGGCCACACTCAAGGCATGGAAGCGCTGGCCGGCTTCTCCGCCGCTTTCATGATCGCCATGGCGCCGGGATTGATCGCATCGAAGGTGGGTCACGCGCTCATGCTGCCGCTGTTCTCATCGGCGCGGCGCCGGAACCAAAATCTCGCGGCGCCCTTTCTCTCGATGACGGAAATCGTCGTGACATTGGCGGCGGTCTATCTGGCGCTGTTCATTGTCGTCGGCGGCGAGGCGCTACGGCTGGCCTTTGGACCCAACTATCAAGGACTGGGAACAGTCGTATCACTGCTATCGGCGATGTGGGCCCTGCGCATGATCCAAGCGGTCCCTGGAATGGCCTTGATGGCCGCCGGAGAGACCAAACCCATGCTCGTCGCCGGCATCATCCGAGCTCACGCGTTGCCGTGCGTACTGCTCGCCGCAACACTCGGCGCAAGTCTCGCAACATTGGCCGCAATTGGCTGCGTATTCGAAGCACTCTCGTTGGCCTACATTGCGGTTCGAGTTGAACGACTCGAACTCGGATCGGGCGCAAGACTGGCGGCGAAGGCGGCCTTCTTGGCGCCCATCGGCGTGTTCGCCGCTCTCGTCAAAAACATGACAGTCACCGAGCCGCAAAACCTCGCAATTGCATCCGCGCTGACGTTGAGTGTGACGCTTGCAACAGCGCTCGCCGTCATGCCGTCGCTGAGAACTCGTGCCCACCGAGCCTTACAACCACGACCAGGCCTGGCTCAACGACCGCTGGCTCCGGCCGCACTCGAGAACTAGTCACCGCGCAGGTTCGATCGCCGGCGTCAGCACGACGTCCGGCTTGGCGAGCGCCTTGTCATAGGCCAACAGCAGCCGCGGGCGTTCGCGATCCCAGTTCAAAAGCGCTCTGGCGCGAGCCTGCCCCGCTTCTGAAAGCTTTCGCGACAATTCAACATCGTCGACGAGACGCGCGATCGCATTGGCCAGGCTCGAGGGGCTATTGTTTGTTGCATAGAGCGCCGCGTCGCCCGCCGTCCGCCGCGTTTCATCGAGATCGAACGCGGCGAAGGGAATGCCAAGCATCATGTACTCGAATACCTTGTTCATCGAAATCTTGTCGTTGTAGTCGTTCTTTGGATCGGGAATAACGCCGACGTCGAATGTCGAGAAGGCCGTCAAGAGCTGAGGCCCGCAAAGAAACCCCGTGAAGGTGATGTAATCGGCCAGCCCCTTGTCGCGCGCCATGCGCCGCAGCCTCGCGAACTCGGGCCCTGATCCGACGACGGCGCACTGGGTATCACGGCGGCCCTTCACATTGACCAAGTCGTCCATCGCGTCGATCAGAAGCTCGACGCCATCCTGTGCGCCCATGACTCCGACGTAACCGACGAGAGTCTTACGGCCGTTCTTCAGGGCGGCGTCCGGCGCGACGCGGCGAAATTTCGCAAGATCCGGCGTCGAGCGCACGACAAACACGCGATCAGCCGCTGCTCCTCCGCGCCCAACCGCGATCGACTTAAAGGCGTCGTTGGTCGAAATAACGACGTCGGCCGTCTTGAAGGTCAGCCATTCAAGCCATAGCAGCAGCCGGTAGATGGCGCCGCGACGCCCGAACTTGGCCTCATACAATTCCGGACTTATATCGTGGTGATCGAAGACGAAACGCTTGCCGAAAAGATATTTCCAGAACGCCCCGATGAGGAAGAGAAGGTCCGGCGGATTGCACGCCTGCACGACGTCGAACCCAACCTTCCAATAAACCTTGACCGATAGGGCGAATTCCCAGGCAAGCGCCCAGCCATACTCAAGTGCGAAACCCGGGACGCCGGAGCCTTCGAAGGGCAGCGGATGGCGAAAAATATGGATGCCGTCGAGGACTTCGTAGGGTGCAACGTGTGAGTCGCCCTTCGGGCAAATGACCGAGACGGCATAACCCGCCTGCCGCAGCGCAAGCGCCTCCTGCCAGACGCGCCGGTCAACCGGCACGGTCAGGTTTTCGACGATGATGAGAACGCCGGGCGCCGTAGATGCCACAAGAAGTCTCCCTTACGGTCCGGCGGCGGCCTAACCTTCCAGGCAGCATGCCGGCTTGCGGTAAAGGAAGACTGGAGCAGATAAGAAAAATTCCCCTGGCTGGACGTCTCAAATCGGGACTGGCAATCTCATGCGGCGGTGCACGGCAAAGCTGTTGCGAAGCGGCCCATTCTTTGCGAGGTTAAAACTGTTCACGAAGTCTTAAGAATTTCCTTCGCGTTCGAGGTGTTCGCCATGTTTGACGCGTTCCTTCCTTCGGCCAAGCGCTTGACCGTCGACATCGGCGCCGTGCGCGACACGCTCAAATATCTTGAAGGCGACTTGCGCCAGAAATCCGAGTACGCGCGCCTGGCTGAAACTCTGCGCACCGCGTTGGTCGAGATCGATCGCCTCGAGAAGTCGGGCGTCAAGGCGCCTCCCGTGCCCAGCCCTGTCGTCGCCTCGCAGTTCCGCCCGATCGACATGTAGTGCGGCGCTTAACAGCAATCCGAAAATCAAAAGGCGGCGCCCGATGGGACGCCGCCTTTTTGATCCGATCAAGTAGCTCTGCGCGCGGGGTCAGAACTTGACCTTGACGCCGCCATAGGCCGCGAATGGCATCGACGGCGAGATCGTGCGCGGATCATCGAGACCGCCCGCTCCCGGGTTAATCACTTCGTCAACGTTTGGACCAACTTCGTCAGCTTCGAAGAATGTGCCGTAGAGACCATATCTTTTATCGAAGAGATTCTTGACGAGGCCATAAATCTGGATGTTGTCCGTGACGTCGTAAGACGTATGCAGATCGACGCGTGTGTAGCCTGCAAGTTTCGCCTCCAAGTCATCCTCATCGGAGACTTCATTTTCATAGAATGGCTGGTCGCTTGCGGCGACGAGGTCGGCGCCGAATTTCCACTTCGGCGTCACCCAATAATCGAATCCCGCCTTGAAACGATGACGCGGAATGCCCGGAAGCCGGTCGCCGGCCGACAGGAATGCACATTCTCCACCCGGATCTGCACTATTGTCACATGTGTCGAGCGTCGCGTCGATGAAGGCGTAGGTCGCGTAGGTGCTCCACCTGCGCGTCGCATAGGTCGCCGACAATTCGACCCCCTGGCGCAGCGTATCGCCGGCATTGATAAAGAAGACCGCACCGGCAGTATCCGTGATCGGCAGTATGTCGTCCGACGCCAGCGTGCGGAACAATCCGGCGCTCCAAGTGAAGCGATCGCCCCAGTTGTTGCCGCCTTGGCCTCGCAAACCGAGTTCAGCGGTGCGCCCGACGACCTGATCGAGAGGCGGATCGTCGGTCAGGAAGCCTTCAACGAGACAGGGCGCTTCAGGCTCTGCACAACCGAGCTCGGCGGGCGTCGGCGCGCGGTTCGACTCCGAATAGCCGCCATAGACCGAGAGGCCGGGCATCAACTTGTAGTTGGCGCCGACGATCGGGTTGAAGCGATCATATTTGTTGGTCGCATTGAGATCATCGAAAAGGCCGGTGTTATCTTCGAGCTTGATGGTCGCGTGATTGTAGCGTCCACCGACAGTCACGGTTAGCTCATCCGTCACATCGAGGGCGTTAGAGAAATAAAGGCCCCAGTATGTATTCTTGGAGTCCAAATCACGCGGGCCGACGTCGTTATCTTCGTCGGTGCCGGGATCGCCGTCGTCGTCTGTAATAATTACACCCGAGCCTGTAACGACGTATTTCTGCCCAATCTGCCCGAGCTCGCTCGACGTTTTGTAATTAGAACGGCCGCTGTCGTAGGACACGCCAGCGATGAACAGGTTCGGGCGATCGAAAAGCTTCGCCTTCTCTTGCGCTTCCACTGCGCCGCCCCAACTATCGCTGTCAGTATTCAGGCGATCAAGCGTGCCCAAAGGCACGGGGAAGTCTGCCGCCAGCAGCGGCGTACCCGGTGGCTGGGTGACATCGCGGATAGGGAAGTCACTGTCTTCGACGCAGAGAAGGCTCGGATCGGAGTCGCAAGGCTCAAGCTCAGTGACGTTACCGTCGACCACACGATTCTTGTATTGGCGATAATAACCGACGCCCGAGAATGACAGTGTATCGGTCGCCTTCACCGTGGCCGAAAGCGTCGGCATCAAAACTTCAAGATTGGTGGTTTGCGGCGTGGTGAACGTGTTGCTCCAACTTCGTTCGAGAAGCTCTATCGGCGCCGCCGCGCTGGCGCCGAATTCGTTCTTGGCCGCCGTCAGACTGAAGTGCACCTCCGCCATGCTGCCTTTGAGGCCGATGTCGCCATAGAAGCGCTTGACTTCGCTGTCCGAGAAATCACGGAAGCTGTCATCTGTGATGCCTTCGGCGGCGACATAAATCCCGGCGTTACCGCTCGATCCCCCCGCTTGCACGCCGACCTGAGCGCGCCCGAACGAACCAAACATCACGTCAAGTTCGCCACCCTGATAGCTGAAACCATCCTTCATCAGGATGCTGATGGCGCCGCCCACCGCATTCAGGCCGAACGACGGATTGTTGCTGACAACCGACAAGCTGGCGATCGCGTTGGTCGGGATGACATCCCACTGCACGGTGTCGCCAAAGGCTTCGTTGATGCGCACGCCATTCTGGTAGACGGCGAGGCCCTGCGAGCGGCCGCTGACCGGCGAAGCGTCGAAGCCGCGATACGACACTTCCGCGCGTAACGGATTGCCGGCGGCGTCCGAAATGATGATGCCAGGCACTTGCTGCTGAAGCGCCTGTTGCACCTGCATGGTGCCCTCGCGATCGAGATCGCTGTCGGTGACCGTCGTCGTCGCGCTTGGAACTGTCGGCAGCGGAGTCGCTTCGAGCGCGGAGTCCGATGTGTCGACGGCGTCGGCCGGGGCGGCAGTAGGCGGAGAGGTCGATGGCGCGCTAGAGAGCGGCGATACAGCAACCGCCGTTTTCTTTGCCCGGGCAGCTTTTTGAACCGGCGTTTGGACCACTTCGACTTCGGGCAGAACTTGTTCGGCTGCAGTTGACGGCGGCGCAGCGCCGCCGGCATCTTGCGATAGTGCTGGCCATGCCCAGCTTACCACCACAATTGCAACGGCAGCAGTTGTGCTCAAAAGCCGAAATTTCATCACCGGCATTCCCCCAAAACGACTGGGATCAGGCCCCCGCCTGACCGCAGAAACATATGCGCCACGCCAAACGAACGGACGCGGAAAGAATCCGCATCTAAAGCGCCAATTTTCATTGACTAACCGTCTGAAAACCAGAGACAAGACGGGATAATTTCCCAACTGTCGCGAAGCGATTCAAATGTTGCTCATGCGCAACACAATGGGTGACACGGCTTACGTACTGGGATTGCCGGCGTCCGGCCGAAACCGATACTTGTACGTGCGCGAACCAGCGGGGTTTCTCATTAATGCACCCGCGCGCGCCCCAGTTCGGCCAAAGCCCTGAACACACATTTTATCCAAACGAATCGATTTCGCGAAGCGTTCCAGCGTCTCGGCTCCGAACGCTCAACTCGGGAATTTTTCCCGCTGCACCGCATAGCAGCATAGTGCATTGACGCGTGGTGGTCGGTTGCGGGAAAAGTCAATTTGTACAGCGCACAGCCGCGTGACTTACAGCCCGATCCGCATCACGAAAACATGCACTGAAATGACTTTCAGATAACGGCCAAAGCCGCTACACGCTCAACGGCTTAACTCCACTTTTGACGCTGTAAAGGTAATCGCGTGCCCGACCCTTCGTATCGTTCAATGCAGCCAGCAATTCTGGCGGCCACATTCGCAATTGCCGTCGTTGCAACAGCCCAATCAGTCACTGCAGAACCACAATCTGGCGGAACGGCTGATGACCCGGCCGTCGCTCTGGAACTGAACAAACTCGAAGCAATCGATAAGGGGTGCCGCGCCTACGTCGTTGTAACCAACAAGTCCACCACGACATATGAAGCGCTGAAACTCGATCTGGTGCTGTTCCAGAATGATGGCGTCATCGGACGCCGCTTCTCGCTCGATCTGGCGCCGGTCCGATCACAAAAGAAGGCCGTCAAGCTGTTCGAAATCGACGGAATGGCGTGTGATAAGATCGGCCAATTCCTGATCAACGATGTAATCGACTGCAAGACCGAGCAAGGCAGCGCGCAAAACTGCCTGCGGCGCTTGTCGACGTCGACCCTGACAAACGTGCAACTCTCGAAATAACGCGGTGACCACTGTGGATCCTACTCTTGCGGAAACTGCCGCACATAACCTGACAATTGTCGGCCTATTTCACAACGCCGACATTGTCGTCAAATCGATCATGATCGGCTTGGCGATCGCGTCCATCGTCTGCTGGGCGCTGATCTTCGAGAAGCTGTTCCGCATGTGGCGGCTGAACCGTGAAATTCGCCGGCTCGAAACGGCGGCCGACAGCGGCGCTTTGCCGGCTGACGGCGCTGCAGGCCTGAATGACTCGATCAGCTCAGCGGCACGGTCGGAATGGAAAGACGGCGCCCGCGGGGCGCCGAACGGCGAGCTGCGCGATCGCCTCGAGCAGGCCATGCGCGGCGCCATGCGGCGCGAATTGAAGACGATCGAGAAAGGCCTCCCGTTTCTTGCGACACTGGGCTCCGCCGCGCCATTCATCGGCCTCTTCGGCACGGTGTGGGGAATCATGAACTCGTTTACAGCCATTGCGCAGTCGCAGGACACCAGCCTCGCCGTCGTCGCGCCCGGCATCGCCGAAGCGCTCTTCGCCACCGCGGTCGGCCTTGCAGCGGCCATACCGGCGGTCATCGCCTACAACCAGTTCACCGTGTCGCTCGGCCGCGCCGCCGACAAAATCGCGCCGGCAATATCGAACATCGCGCGCAGCCTGTCGCGACGCAGCGTTGAGGGAGTTATTTGATGGGCATGTCCGTTGGCGGCACGCCACATAACGACGACGACTACAAGCCGCTCGCTGAAATCAACGTGACGCCGTTCGTCGACGTCATGCTCGTGTTGTTGATTATCTTCATGGTCGCCGCACCCTTGATGGTGCAGGGCGTTCCAGTCAATCTGCCGAAAACGTCGGCGTCAAAAATTGGCTCGCTGAAGAAGCCGAAGGTCGTGTCGATGTCCGCCGATGGCCTTCTCTACATCCGCGACGAACAGGTGACGCGCGACCGTCTCGTGCCGCGTTTGATGGAGTTGAGAGCCACCGAGGGCGCCGACGGCATCGTCTATGTGCGCGCCGACCGCACGATCGCATACGGTGACGTCATGGAGGTTCTGGGTCGCGTCGGCGAAGCCGGATTCGCCCGCGTTTCTCTTCTGTCGCAACCCTCGCCGACCGCTCAGGCGGCGCCGAAACCGTAAGCACAGTTTGCCGTTTCATGAATTACGCACGAACCATCGCTGTCGTCCTTTCGCTGCTGGTGCACGGCTCCATTGGCTACGCCATGGTCGTACGAAGCGATGAGCCCGATTTTGAAGCGCTGGAAGTTGGAAGCGGCGAGGATGTAGTGACGGTCGAACAAGGTATCGCCATCGAAGGCCTCGCGAAACTTGGCGACGCTCAAGAGACGATCGAGACGGCCGAAGTGACCCCCATCCAGCAAGCGACGCCGCCGGTCGAAGAGATCAAGCCGATCGAAGACCTGCAGGACGTCATCACATCCGATGCAGGCGAGGTGCAGGAAGAGATCGTCAAGACCGAAGAACCGCCGCCGGAAATCAAGGAGCCGCCGCCTGAGCCGGTGCAAGTTCAGGAGCAGCGGCCTGAGCAGGTGGCCATCGTCAGCGAGCAAAGTTCGGGAGAAGAAAAGTCAGGCGGCAATCCCCGGGCGTTCTCGATGTATCTCGGCAAGATCAACGAGCTTGTTCAGCGCTCCAAGATCAACCCGCGTTCGCGCGTCGCCGGCACCGTCGTGATGAAGTTCACGGTCGGAACGCGCGGCGAACTGATCTCGAAAGAAGTCGCAACGAGTTCTGGACATCCGGCGCTCGACAATGCGGCCATCGCCGCCCTCGAGCGCGCCGCGCCATTTCCGCCGATCCCGCCCGAAGTGAGCGTCAGTCCGCTGGCATTCACGCAGCCGTTCAGATTCATCACGCGCTAAATCGAGCCGCGGTCAGAACTCGACCTCGACGGACAACTTGTAAGTGGTATCGGGTGTGGCTTCATTCAGCCCGAACAGTGCTCCGGCGCCGATGCTGACCTCGACCTCTTTCTCCTCGTCGTCGAGCTTCGACGCGTGCGCTCGATTTCCGCCGCTGCGGTCGGGATTGAACGTAAAATAGATCACGGGGCCGGCGCGGTGCTGATCCGTATCGCCAAATAGTTCAGCTTCTTCGGATCTCGCGCCGGTGTTTCCGATACGGTCGATTGTGCCGTAGGCTTCCAGCGCCAGAGCCCACGACTTCGAGAACTCGTACTGCCCCTGAAGAAAATAGCTGAAGTCCCATTTATCGTCACGAACGTAGTCAAAATTGCCAGGCTCGGCGTCACCGCCCATGTGTCGAACAGCGGCCAGATTGGCGATCAGCGACCATGCCCCCGCGTGGGCCTCGATGATCGGCCCCACGTAGACTTCGCTCTGGCTCTCGGGGCCACCAGAGATGGGCGTCCCGTACTCCACCAACAGCCCAAGCCCAACGCCGTTGTCTTTGGGCTTTATGAAGACAAACACGCCCTCGATCGCGAGTTCGTCGAGTTGTAGATCGCCGTAGGAATTTCGGTCTGCAAAGAGGCCGGGCTCGTCCAACCGTTCCTGCTCGAATTCAATCCCAAGCCTGATGCGGAAATAGTCCGTGATCCCCATTTGGATTTCCAGCGCCTCGCGCTGCCGGATGACGGTATTGTCGTCGTAAGCATACGTGCCCGGCGGGGCTTCAACGAACCGTCGCCTCGGCTGGCCGGTTGAAAAGGCGTTCTGGCTCTGAAATTCGAATTCCCCTGGGGCGGATTGTAGATCCTTCACTTCGAATTGATTGATGGCAGGCCCGGCGGCGGCGCCAGCCAAACCCAGCGTTGCGCTGAAAATTAGGGCGACAAAAGCTGACCAAAATCGCCCCATTTCCCCACCCCATCCGTCCGGCCGATTTGGCCGAATGAGCCTGGAGAATAGCGTCCGCAGACGCGCGAAAAGGGAGATTTTCTCGGGTATTACGGGAAAAATGCCCCTAGTTGCAAATTGATCACTTGGACCAACAACCGAGGCCGCGCGACGGCCTGGCCGCCTGACATTTCAACCCCAAGCCAGTGCTGTGCCTCGACGCTTAACCGAGACTTAGCACCTCTCTCCTAAGTTGAATGACGGATTTAACGTCGGGCAAGCGGGCCGGCTTATGCTGCATGGAGCCTTCGGGACTTCGAAATCGAATTCCTTGATGAATGAATATGGGTTGCTGCTCGGGGACGCCGTTTTGCGTCACCGTGCGCGCACCGCAGAGCAGTCCGCCCGCATCGAGGCGGAGCTGGCAAGCAAGGTCAAATCCGAGTTCATCTCGAATATGAGTCATGAACTCCGCACGCCGCTCAACACGGTGATCGGGTTTTCGAAGCTGCTGGCGGAACACCAGCGCCGCAAACTGCCCGACGCCGAGATCGTCGAGTACGCGACGCTGATCAACGACGCCGCCGGCCATCTTCTCTCGGTCATCAACGATATTCTCGACATCTCGAAGATACAGAGTGGCCGCTACACGCTCGACGCGCGCGAAGTGAGCATCGAAGAAATCCTGCTCGCCTCCATCCATTCGTTCCGGCACACGGCCGAACAGGCAAGCGTCTCGATGGACGTCTCCATCGCCTACGATCTCCCGGTGGCCCGCGGCGACGCGATCAAGCTGCGGCAGATCTTCACCAACGTCATCTCGAATGCGATCAAGTTCACGCCTCCGAACGGCTCGGTCAAGATCGAAGGACTGCGCACATCGTCGGGCGGCGTCGTTGTCCTGATTCGCGATACTGGCGTCGGCATGTCAAAGGAAGAAATCGCGGTTGCGCTGACTCCGTTCGGCCAGGTCGACGGCAGCCGCGCCCGCTGGCGCGAAGGCGCTGGCCTCGGACTGCCCATCGCCAAGGCGCTAATCGAACTCCACGGCGGACAGATTGAAATCCGCTCGCAGAAAGGCGCCGGCACCGAAGTCACGATCGCCCTGCCGGACCGCAACAGCGTCACGGCCGTCCACAGACACGACTCCATAAAATACAACTCCACAGACGCGTAGGACCCCATAAGATGCACCTTCATGCGCCATCCGGCCCCGCCAGCGACCCAGCCGACTTATCAATCGGCCGCATCGTGTCCGTCACTGGCTCCAAAGCCATCGTCCTCCTCGATAGCCAGGCTGAAGGCCGGGTCCGATCGATCAGCGAGCGCCCTGAAATGGGCACCCTGCTCGCCATCGACACCGCCAATACCATCGTTCTCGCCATCGTCTCGGCGCTCAGCGTGCCGGTTCCGGCCCAGCGCGAAGGCGATTCTGAAATCTGGATCGCCGAACTCGGTCTAGTCGGTGAACTCTGGAGAGGGACTGAAGGCCGCAGAGCGTCATTCAATCGCGGCGTGACCGCCTACCCGGCCCTCGGCGATCGCTGCCGCGTCGCCTCAAAGCCGGAGCTGGAAATCGCGTTCTGCGGCGATACGGTGGCGTCGGTTCGCGTCGGCTGCATCCGTCAGGACAGCTCGATCCCGGCCATGGTCCGCGTCGACGATCTGCTCGGCAAACATTTCGCCATTCTTGGCACAACGGGCACGGGCAAGTCGTGCACGACGGCGCTGATCCTGCGCGCCATCCTCGAAAAGAACCCCGCCGCACACATCGTCCTTCTTGACCCCCACAACGAGTATTCGACCGCCTTCACCGAATGGGCGGAGGTCATTTCTCCACGCAACATGAGCCTGCCGTTCTGGATGCTCACCTTCGAGGAAATCGTCGAAGTTCTCGTCGGCGATCCGGAGCGCAAGGCTGAAATCGAGATTCTACAGGACCTGATCCCGATTGCGAAAAGCCGCTACAGCAACGGCCGCGCCGGCGACGCTGGCAAGCTGCGCCGTGGCGCTATCGACACCGGCCGCTACACCTGCGACACGCCGGTGCCCTACCGCATCTCGGATCTGACCGGCCTTATCGACGAGCGCATGGGCAAGCTGGAGAACAAGCGCGATCTCGCGCCCTATCGTCAGTTGAAGAACCATATCGAAAACATCACCCAGGATGCACGCTACGGCTTCATGTTCGGCTCGCTGACGGTCTTCGACGGCATGACACAGGTTCTTGGCCGCATCTTCCGCGTTCCCGTCAATGATAAGCCTATCACCATTCTCGAGCTGACCGGCCTGCCGACCGAAATCGTCAACGTCGTGGTATCGGTGCTTTGCCGCATCACATTCGACTTTGCCCTCTGGGGAGAGGGCCAGGTTCCCGTGACGTTGGTCTGCGAAGAAGCGCACCGATACGTACCGGCCAACGCCGCACTCGGCTTCGAACCGTGCAAACGCGCCATCGCCAAGATTGCCAAGGAAGGCCGCAAGTACGGCGCCTCGCTCTGCATCGTCACGCAGCGCCCGGCCGAAATCGACGCCACGATCCTGTCCCAGTGCAACACGGTATTTGCGCTGCGCATGGCCAACGACAAGGACCAGGCGATCGTTCAGTCGGCCGTTTCCGACACCGGATCAGGCCTGCTCGAATTTCTGCCTTCACTCGGCCAGCGTGAGGCGATTGCATTCGGCGACGGCATGTCGCTGCCTGTACGCATCAAGTTCGATGAACTACCCAAGCATGCCCTTCCGCGCTCCTCGACCGCGCGCTTCTCGGAGAAGTGGCAGAAATCGACGAGTGACGACGGTTTTCTCGAGCAGATCGTCGATCGTTGGCGCGCATCCGGACTCGGATCCGGAACCGACAACGGCAACGGCCTTTCCATGATGGCGGAAGCCATGGCCAACCAGAGCGCCACTCAGGACTCCAATGACGCCGACGCCGAACCAGCGCCGCACCGTGGTGCTTCGCCGCCAGTTCCGGGATACGGCGCGACCCCGCCGATGCAGCCGCGACCGGGCATGCCGCGCAGAGACGCGCCGCCGCAGGCGCCTGCCTATCAGCCAAGTCGTCCTGTTTCGTCACCTAGTGCGCATCCGGCCACCGCATCGGCGAACAGCGACCGCCGCGCAATGATGCAACCACCGCCACCGATCTCCGCGCAGCCCGCCGCCGGCGCGTCCCTGCGTTCGCTCCGTGATCGGTTGACTCGCGCACCGGAATAGTCGTCGCGACCCGGCGCCATTAATGCTGCGTCAAATCACGACTTTGTCTGGCGACGCTTGCCGTCCACAGATAGGCTTGGCCCAGCATTAATCGGGGATGCAGTGTCATGCCTGCCATTTTTCCAGTCATTTTGTCGGGCGGCTCGGGCACGCGACTTTGGCCGCTGTCACGTTCGATGTACCCCAAGCAGTTCATCCGCTTCTTCAATGGGCAGGGATCAAGCTTCCTCGGCGCGACGCTGCAGCGACTGAAGTCCGACGCGGGTTTCGAGCGGCCGATCATGTTGTGCAACAACGATCACCGATTTCTCGTGCGCGCGGAACTGGAACAGGCCGGCATTGAAGCCGGCGCGATCATCCTCGAACCCGTCGGCCGCAATACCGCGCCCGCCATCGCAGTCGCAAGCCTTGCGGCGCTCCGCCTGGATCCGGCCGCCATCCTCGCGGTGGTGCCGTCCGATCATGTCATCGCCGACGAAAAGACCTTCGTCGCGGCTGTGCGCCGGGCCGCCGAAATCGCGGCGGGTGGCAAGCTCGTCCTCTTCGGCATTAATCCGACGGAGCCGCACACCGGCTACGGATACATCAAGCAGGGCGCTGAACTCGCGGGTACCGGCGGCGCTGCTTTTGCGGTCGAAGCCTTTGCCGAGAAACCGGATCTCACCACCGCGCAAAGCTATTTGAAGAACGGCGGATATTTTTGGAACAGCGGCATCTTTGTGCTCAACGCCCGCACCTACCTCGACGAAGTCGCGCGCTTGGAGCCGCAAATTCTCGAAGCGGCGCGCACTGCGCTCGAAAACGCGGCAGACGACCTCGGTTTCCTCCGACTTGAAAAGGCCAGTTTCGCGGCGTCGCCGAGCATCTCGATCGACTATGCGATCATGGAGAAGACGAAAGCCGCAGCCATCCTGCCGCTAGAGGTCGGCTGGAACGACGTCGGATCATGGTCCTCGTTATGGGAAATCGCGCCGCGCGACGACCAGGGCAACTACATCCACGGCGACGCTGTGCTCGAAGATACCTCCAATTGTTACGTTCATTCTGAAAAGGCCTTGATCTCGACCATCGGCGTCAAGGATCTCGTCATCGTCGATACGCCCGACGCGCTGCTCGTCGCCGATCGCAGTCGAACGCAGGACGTATCGAAGATCGTCGAGCATTTGAAGCTTTCAAACCGCAAGGAGCAGGAACAACACCTGCGCAACTATCGACCGTGGGGTTATTTCGAGACGCTCAACATAGGCCCGCGATTTCAGGTTAAGCTGCTGCACGTCAAGCCCGGCGGAAAGTTATCGATGCAAATGCACCATCACCGTTCCGAGCACTGGATCGTCGTCCAGGGTACCGCGAAAGTCCTCATTGGCGACGCCGAACAGCTCCTGCGCGAGAACGAAAGCGTTTATATTTTCGCCACGCAATGGCATCGCCTCGAGAACACGGGCAAAGTTCCTGTCGAGATCATCGAAGTCCAGATAGGAGCATATCTCGGCGAAGACGATATTGTGCGCACCGATGACATCTATCATCGCGCGCCGGAAGAAACCAAATAGGCCCCATTAAGCTCCGGTGCGAGGTGATCGTTCAGATCGCCTGTAACGCTGCGCTGTTTCGCGCGTTATGTTCGCCGATCGTATCGCGAACCTGGAGTCTTCGACATGTTCAACGTGACCGTCCCGTGGTGGGAATTTATTGTCCGCGGCGCTGCCGTTTACGGGTTTCTGTTCGTACTACTTCGCGTCACCGGCAAGCGCCAAGTCGGCCAGTTGGCGCCCTTCGACCTCATCCTGCTTTTGATCCTCAGCAACGCCGTGCAAAACTCGATGAACGCCGGCGATAACTCCTTGATCGGCGGATTGATCAGCGCAGCGACTCTCGTTGCTATAAACTATGCGCTCGCCTATGCCGCGTACCGCAGTCCGGCGTTTGAGCGTTTCATCGAAGGCGCGCCAATCGCCATTGTTCGCGACGGACGAGTCCAACACGACGTGCTAGCCGAGGAATACATTTCGAATGAGGACCTCAACGCGGCCCTGCGCCTTGCAGGGAGTTTTTCGCCGAGCGAGGTCAGATTGGCCATGCTCGAAACGAACGGCCACGTCAGCATTCTAAAAACTGAAGCTGCCCGCGCCGAATGACGCCTATCGCTGCTGCGGCTCTCCTGGCCTCAATGGCAACACCCGCCCGGTCGCGCCGGCCGATGGCGAGGGCGCGCTCGGGCTTGGCGCTGCATCGGCCGCCGACGCCGGCTGCGCAGAATCTCGAAACGCGGCATCAGCCGTTTCCTGCTGGGACTTTTCCTGAAAACGCCGCCAACTCATCGGGATCGCCGCGAGATACGCGAGCGTGATCACCGCCAGCGTTTCATAGGGATATGTGACCAGCATCGCCACGCCGCCGATGGCGACAATGAACATCGGCAATACCCATTCGCGGCCAACGCGCTCGCCTAGCAGCTTGCCGGAATACGTTGGGATGGTCGACACCATCATGAAAGCGATGAATAGCGTGTAGATAAGCACAAATTTCAGCGCAAGCGGCGACTTCAGGCTCTCGAATCCGAGGCTGTAAATATAAACCGGCAGCAAGACCGCTATCGCCGCAGCGGGTGTCGGCATGCCAGTGAAATAGTTCGATTGCCATTTCGGCTTGTCGTCGTCGATCGCGGCGTTGAATCGCGCTAGGCGCAAAGCGGAGGCCAGCGCAAACATCATCACGCATATCCAGCCGGCGCTCTTGAGCTCGCCAAGGCCCCAATTAAAGACAAGAAATGCCGGCGCTACGCCGAAATTCACGAAGTCCGCAAGACTGTCGAGCTCGGCGCCGAAACGCGAGGAAGCCTTCAACAGTCGCGCGATCCGCCCGTCAATCCCGTCGAGACAGGCGGCGAACACGATTGCGGCGAGCGCCAGATCAAAGCGGCCCTCGATCCCCATGCGGATCGACGTCAGCCCGGCGCACAATGCCAGCAGCGTGAAGAAATTCGGCACGAGCATGCGCACGGGAACGCGGGAGTGCCGGAACAGCGGCCGGCGCCTGCGTCGGCTGGTTTCAACTTCGAGCGTCGGAACTTCGGGATCCATCGGGTGCTCCTCCCGTCGTCTCGTTGCGACAGTCGCCTAGTGTCAGTTTCGTCGTGCTTCGCGTTCCGGTTCGCTCGACGTCAAATCGGCGAACACGGTTTCGCCGCCAATCGCCCGTTGCCCGACGCTGACCAGTGGAGTCGCCCCCGGCGTCAGATAGACATCCACGCGCGAACCAAAGCGGATCAGGCCGAACCTCTGTCCGACGCCGATCGAATCGCCGATCTCCGAAAACGTCACGATCCGTCGCGCAATCAGCCCGGCGATCTGCACCACGCCGATTTGCGCGCCATCCTGGGTTTCGATCACGATCGCCCGCCGTTCGTTGTCTTCGCTTGCCTTATCCAGCGCGGCGTTGAGAAACGCCCCGGGGATGTAGGTCGACCGCGCAATCCGTCCCGGAACCGGAGCACGATTGATGTGTACGTCGAAAACTGAAAGAAACGTTGAAATTCGCGTTCGCGGCTCGGGTCCGAGCCCGAGTTCAGCAGGTGGAGTCACGCTTTCGATCGAAGAAATGCGCCCGTCCGCCGCCGAGACGACGAGCCCTGGGCGCAGCGGCGTCACGCGCGGCGGATCGCGAAAGAAATAGATGATCCAGCCGGTGATAAGCGCGGCGACCCATCCTAAGGGCGGGTAGAGCAGGAAAAACAGCAAGGAGGCGGCTGCGCCGATCGCGATGAACTTGTGGCCGTCCGAATGCACGGGTGAAAGCGTATCGAAGATGGTGTCGAGAATGCCGTGACTTTCGGACAAATGAGCCTCCAGGCGCAGTCGTTAGATTGAAAATGATCTACGGTTTTTCGTCGACTAGCGGCACGGCGACAAAACGCAAGTCGCCCTTTCCGTCTTCGACGCGCAGCAACACCGCCTTGCGCCCTGCGGCCTTCACCTTGTCGACGCTGCGTGACACGTCGCCAGGTTTCGTCACCTGATCCTGCGCGGCCTCGACAATCACGTCGCCTTCCTTCAGACCTTTCTGCGCCGCAGGGCTGTCCGGATCGACATCTTCGACAACGACGCCGGTGATCTTGTCATCGAGATTATATTTCTTGCGCAGCGCCGTGGTCAGCGGCGCAAGCTTCAGGCCGATAATCGGCGTCGCCGAAGGCGATTGCGGCTTGTCTTCCGGCTCGGCCTTGGCGAGCGTCGGGCTATCTTCATCCTCGAGCAGCCCCACAGCGACCTGTTTCGTCAGCCGCTGTCCTTTGCGCAGCACTTCGATATCGACCGTTCGACCGATCTGCGTTTGCGCAACGAGCTTCGGCAGACCGCGCATAGTCGTCACATCCTTGCCGTCGAATTTCAAAATTACGTCGCCGGCTTCGAGCCCGGCTTTGTCCGCTGGACTTTGAGTCGTGACGGCGGAGATAAGCGCGCCGGTGTTCTCCGGCACGCCCAGCGTTTCCGCGATGTCGTCCGACACCGTCTGAATTTTGACGCCGAGCCAGCCGCGCCGCGTCGCGCCGAACTGTTTCAATTGATCGACGACAACGGCGACCGTGTCGGAAGGCACCGCGAAGCCGATGCCGATCGATCCACCGGTCGGCGAGATGATCGCTGTGTTCACGCCGACGACTTCCCCCTTCATGTTGAACAGCGGACCGCCGGAATTGCCCTTGTTGATCGCCGCATCGGTCTGCAGGTAGTCGTCGTAGGGGCCCGAATTTATGTCGCGGCTTTTCGCCGAGATGATCCCGACGCTGACTGAGCCGCCAAGGCCGAACGGATTGCCGATAGCCAACACCCAATCACCCACCTCGAGCGTCGACGACGACCCGAATTTGACATCGACCAGCGGTTTTGTCGGCGTGACCTTCAGCAAAGCTAGATCAGCCTTGTTGTCGATGCCGAGAACCTTGTCGACTTTCAGCTTCGAGCCGTCGTGAAAATTTATGACGATCTCGTCGGCGCCGTCGATGACGTGATTGTTGGTGACGACAAGGCCTTCCTTGCCGTCGATCACGAAGCCTGATCCGAGCGACGTGACCTTCCGGTCGCCGCGCGGCGCGCCGCCACGCTTATTGAAGAAATCCTCGAAAAAGTCCTCGAAGGGCGAGCCCTTCGGCACGTTCGGCAACGGCGAGCCCTGCGGACCCTTGACAGACTGCGACGTTGCAATATTCACCACCGCGTCCGAGAGTTGTTTTGCGAGTGGCGCCACCGACGCCGGCCCCGCATCTGCCCAAGCGGCGCCTGGCGCTGTCAGAAGCAGCGCCAGAATCGCGCCCGCGCGCACGGCGCCCGCCGTATGCACCGCAAAACCCTGACAGTACGCCCTCGATGCCATGCCTCAGCTCCAATGCGCCGAACGTTCGTCGTGTGGCCCAGCCCCAAACACCGTTGGTAAACGGGCTGCACGACGTCAACGGTCCAACTCTACCATGCCCGTCGAACGCGGGGATAAGTTGGTCATACCGCTGGCTATGCGGCGCCCGTCTGGCGGCTTGGCGGCGGTAAGGTGAATTGTGGCGGCCCGATCAGCCGCGCGCCATCCAGACCAGGAAAACGCCGGCGGCCGAGACGGCCAACGCCACAGCCTGCAAACGGCCGGTTTCGATGCTCGCCATTTCCGATAGCATCTTGCGCGCCAGGTTGGGCGCCAGAGCCCACAGCGCGCCCTCAAGCACGAGCGCAACGCCAAGCCCGGCAATCAAGTCGTTCATCGGCCTACGATCATTCAGCTAGCGCGGCGTCACAGAAGGCGACCTGGTCCCCCCGTTCGGATCCTGGAAATAGCGGAAGAACTCGCTGTCCGGCGACAGCAGCATCCGCGTGTCGCCCGGCTTGATCGCTTCCGTGTAGGCCTGCATCGATCGATAGAATGCGAAGAACTCCGGATCACGGTTGAAAGCTTCGGCGAAAATTGCGTTGCGTTTGGCTTCGCCCTCGCCCCGAATTGTGTCGGATTGACGGGTCGCCTCGGCCTTGACGATCGTCACCTCGCGGTCGGCATCGGCGCGGATCTTATTATTCGCAGCTTCGCCCTGCGCGCGCAGTTCCGTCGCCTCGCGCACGCGATCAGCCTTCATGCGGTCGAAGACCTTGACCAGGTTTTCCTGCGGAAGATCGGCGCGCTTGATGCGCACGTCGACGACTTCGAGGCCGTAATCCTTGCCTTCCTTGTTCACCTGAGTCGCGATCTCCTTCATCAGAATCTCGCGCTTGTCCTTGACGACGTCCTGCAACGTAGCGCCACCGAGGACACGGCGAATTTCGGATTCGACCAACGGACCGACGACGGCGCGGACGCGCTCCTCATATCGAACGTTCTGATAAAACTTCAGCACGTCTGTGATCCGATAGCGCGCATAGGCGTCGACGATGAGGCGCTGCTGGTCGGACGCGGTCACTTCCTGCTCGCTCGTATCGAGATCAAGGATGCGCTTCTCGAACAAGTCGACTGTGTCTATAAACGGCACCTTCCATTTAAGGCCCGGCGTCGTGATGACCTGCTGCTCCTTGCCGAAGCGAAGGACCAGTCCTTGCTCGTTCTGGTGGACGATGAACGCCGAGGCGTAGAGCGTGAGCGCAGCAAGGCCCAGCAGCGTTAGAATGAAAGCAAAAAACGCGCGCATTACGGTTGCCCTCCCTCGGTCCGGCGCTTTTGCAGCTGGTCGAGCGGCAGATAGGGCACGACGCCGCCGCCCTTGCTGTCGAGAATGATCTTGTCGGCGCCCGAGAGCACGCGTTCCTGCATTTCGAGGAACAGTCGCTGACGGGTCACTTCCGGCGCCTTCTTGTACTCATCATAGACTTTGAGGAACCGAGCGGCCTGACCGGTCGCTTCCGCCTCCGTCTGGTCACGGAAGCCTTCCGCGCCGGCGAGAATGCGGTCAGCCTCGCCTTTGGCGCGCGGAATGATCTGGTCTTGATAGGTCTGCGCTTCCTTGATGAAACGCTCCTTGTCCTGACCAGCAGCCGCAACGTCACGGAAGGCCGCAATCACGGCGTTCGGCGGATCGACTTCGCGCAACTGGACCTGGTCTATTTTTATGCCGGAGGAGTACGAATCTAGGATTGCTTGCATCAGCCGCTGGACGTCCTGCTGCGCCTTTTGCCGCCCGCCGGTGAGTAGCGGCTGCAGCGCCGATTGTCCGACCACTTCGCGCATCGCGCTTTCGGCGACTTCGCGCACTGTCGTCTCGGGCTGCGCGATGTTGAACAGATACTTGACGACGCCAGAATTCTCGACCGGTGTGGCAATTTCCGGATCAATGCGCCAGAACACGACGAAACGGACATCGACAATGCTGCCGTCGCCGGTCAGCATCAACCCGCTGTCCGGCCCGCCGACGCCGCCGCGCGCGCCCGCAGCGCCGACCTCAATCGTGTTCTGCCTCGTCACCTTCGGCAGCCGCACTTCTTCGATCGGATACGGTAGTCGGAAGTGCAGACCCGGCGGCTCGATGCGGTCGAACTTGCCGAACCGCAGCACGACGCCGCTTTCATCTGGGTTGACGCGGAAGAAGAAGCCGTAGAACGCCGCGCCGGCGAGAAGCAGCGCGCTGACCAGAAAAATGAACGAACGCGGCACGCCGCCGTCGATACCGCCGCCTCCGCCTGCGCCGCCGCCGCCCCCGCGCATCACGCGCTTCACGCGGTCCTGGCCACGCCGCAGAATTTCATCGAGATCCGGCGGTTGATTACCCCCGCCCCCCTGCCCCCACGGGCCCTGGCCCCACGGACCGCCGCCGTTGCCGCCACCTTTTTTGCCGCCGCCTTGATTGCTCCAGGGCATCGATCGAGCGCCTCACTATCGGTTGGAATCGCGCCGCACGCCCACCTGAACAGTGAGGGCGAATAGCCCGTCAGCCGCCCAGTGCGAATTCAGGTGTCTGGTCGCAGGGTTGAAACGAGGTGCGCGGCAGTCGACGTGCTTATAGGGCAGGGGTGCGCCTCGCGCAATTTCTGTCTCTGGCCCCGGAGAGATTGGAACAACGACCCCCCGCTTCAAGCCCTAGGGGCTGACTTTAGGACGCTTTTTCGCATCAATCGGCGTCTGGCGCACGATCGTAAACGATAAGCGTCGCGGCGTGCTCGTCCTTCGGACCCTGCGGCAAAGGTTCTCGGGAAACTTCGACCCAGCGAGCGGGATCGAACGCGTCGAAACGCCGGTCGCCGACTGGCGACGCATGGACTCGCGTCAAGTAGATGCGGTCCGCCATCGGCAGCGTCGCATCATAGACGGCCGCGCCGCCGATGATCATGACCTCGTCGGCCCCGCTGGTTCGCGCCAGCACGCGCCCCAACGTCAGAGCGTCATCGACCGAACTTACGGCGCTCACGCCCTCCGGCGCGAAAGTCGGATCGCGCGTGACGACGATGTTGTCACGGCCGTCGAGCGCCTTGCCGATGCTCTCGAACGTGCGCCTGCCCATGACGATCGGCTTGCCCATCGTAAGTTTGCGAAAGGTTTTCAGGTCTGATGACAACCGCCACGGGAGCTTGCCGTCGCGGCCGATGATGCCGTTCTCCGCGACGGCGACAATGAGAGATAGGTTCACGTTATCAAATTATGCTGGAGGATTTTGCGCAGCTGATGGAACGGTCTCACGTTTGAATTGGATGCCGCAGTTCTTCTCAATCGCGGACTTCTCGACGGCCTCAAACTCGCCTTTCAGCCTCGCCAGTTCAGCTGTATTTTGATCGTCACCGCCGACTAGAAAAGCTGCTGGCCAGAATAGAATAACTGCCGCCGTCGTAGCAACGGCATCGTTCGTCCTCTTTTGATCTTGCACTCCAGAAACCTGTGATACGCGCGCAGAAATTCTCTGCGCTTCCGCTCCGAGTTGCTGGCACGAATAACTTTGATATTGAAGCGGAGAAATATAGCTTCCGGTCACGGTGTCGGAACTTGACGCGCAGCCTGCGAACAATGTTGTCGCCGCTAGAGCGAGACACACAGAATGGTATTTCACACGCATCCCCTGCCCCTTTTCTCTATATGGAGAAAAGGCGTGTGCGATTGACTGCCAACTGTAAAGTGGCTCCGAGGCCAATCCCCGAGTAATTTCGGCTAGGCTTTTGGCTTTTTTAGACCGCCACCGGGGCCTTGATGTGCGGGTGCGGGTCGTAACCGGCGAGCGTGAAATCGTCAAAGCGGAAATCAAAGATCGATGTCACTGCCGGGTTCAGAGTCATCGTCGGCAGCGGACGAGGCGCCCGCGTCAGCTGCTCGTCAGCCTGCTCGAGATGATTGAGATACAAATGCGCGTCCCCGAACGTATGAACGAAGTCGCCCAGCTTCGAACCCGTAACCTGCGCCATCATCATCGTTAGAAGTGCGTAGCTTGCGACGTTGAACGGCACGCCGAGGAACACATCGGCGGACCGCTGATAGAGCTGGCACGACAGCCTGCCTTCCGCCATATAGAATTGGAATAGACAGTGGCACGGCGCCAGCGCCATCTTCGGCACGTCGCCGGGGTTCCAGGCAGACACGATCAAGCGACGCGAATCCGGATCGCGCTTCAAAGCCGCAATGACGTCTGCAATCTGATCGATCGTCCTGCCATCGGATGCCGCCCAGCTTCGCCACTGCTTGCCATAGACCGGGCCGAGATTCCCCTGCGCGTCGGCCCATTCATCCCAGATGCCCACGCCATTGTCGTTCAAATAGCCGATATTTGTATCGCCGGCGAGAAACCAGATCAGCTCATGGATGATCGACTTGACGTGCAGCTTCTTCGTCGTGACGAGCGGAAAGCCCTTCGACAAATCGAACCGCATCTGATGGCCGAAAACGGACAAGGTGCCCGTGCCGGTGCGATCGGTCTTGCGGACGCCTTCGTTGCGCACGCGGCGCAAGAGATCGAGATATTGCTGCATCGGCGGCTTTCTAGCGTGATTCTGGCGCGCAGGGCGCCGACCGTCAAATTCGAGCCACGGCCGCATCCAACGCCCCGTCCGGCGCCAGCGCCAGCACGGCGACGATAAGCCCGTTGTAGAGGCCGTGACAAACTATGGACGGAACGAGACTTCCAGTTGCCTGGCGCAGCCACGCGAGATAAAGGCCGATGCCAAAAATCGCAACAAGCCCATAGATTGAATAGGACGCGTGCAGAGCGGCCCACATGGCGGCGGTCGCAACGGCGGCGGCGCGAGGTCCCGCGGGTGACGCCGCGATCACGCCGTAGGCAAAACCGCGAAACGCCAATTCTTCGGTGATGGGCGCGCCAACGACAGCGGCCAGCGCCAGCAGCGGCCAGGCGTTGGACTGAATCATCGCCGCGAAGGGTCGGACGTCATTGGCGATGGCGTCACTATCGAAAACGTAGACGGCGAACCCATACAGCGCGGCAAGAGATACCAGGGCGAGCGCATGCCCCGCGATCATCGCGAAACCCTGTTCAGGCATGGCGAACGGCGCCAGCGAAACGCCCGGACGGCGAAACGCTCCGATCGCCGCCGCGGTCCCCGCCAGCGCCGCGAACTGGAACGCAAGCAGAAAGACGGCCAACCGAGTCGTCCCCATTGCATCCAACTCGCCGGGCGCCCAGGCCCCTGGAGTTTCGACGCCGCTCCAGAGATCATAATTCTGGGCTGCGACGCCCCCGACGAAGGTGGCTAACCCGATTACGAACGCCAGCGCCGCTAGCGCCAGCGCAAGGTGCCGCCACTGATAATCAGGCACGGGAGCGTGTTCTCCTCGCCCGTCGCACACTTTTGAGGTCACAGCACCCCCCAATTCGAGGCCTTTCTACCTGCCGCCCAAGTGTTGAGCTTTTTTTTATCCACTTGGCCCTCTATATTCAAAGAGCCGGATTCGTTCGGCTATGGCGATAAACGCGGTCGTAATAAGCCGATCGGACCCGGGGGCGGTACCCGGCGCCTCCACCATACGCCGCTGCGCGCCGGATCCGGCGGCGGCGTCTGATGGGGGCGAAATAGGATCGACGAAGGCGTAAAGGACTTAGCTTTTGCCCGGCATGATACCACCGTTATCGGGTCATTCAGAATAGTTGCCAATGACAACTATGCTGAGGTTGCTCTCGCTGCGTAATGCAGCGCGAATAGCCTGAACCTGAAGTCCTAATCCTTAGCAGGATTAGGCGCGGCCCGGAGGGCGCCGGGCAACAGAAGCCCTCCACTTGTTTTGAGGCGCCGCCTTGGCCATTCTGCGGTTGGTCGCGGCGCCGGTTGAATGACAGAGTCGGGCGGCAAAGTTAGTAGAGGCGCCCAAGCATCGGGCATGGCGGGACGTCGGTCTCGGAAGGTCACGGCGGGCGCAGAGGCAGGGAATGGCGACGGAGCCGACGATCGATTATGAGGCGCTTCAGCAGGATGCGATGCGTGGAGTCGTCCGCGCCGTCCTGCATCAGACCGTCAAGAATGGCCTTCCAGGCGACCACCACTTCTACGTTTCATTTCTGACTCACGCGCCCGGCGTGATCGTCTCAAAGCGGCTGCGCGAGAAATATCCGCATGAAATGACCATCGTGCTGCAGCACCGCTTCTGGGATCTGAGCGTCTCGGACGATCGCTTCGAAGTGAAATTGACCTTCGACAGTATTCCGGAGCGTCTAGTCATTCCCTATGCGGCCATCAAGGTTTTCATTGATCCGAGTGTGAGATTCGGCCTGCAATTCGAAGACGCCGGCTCGGACCAGGAAAGGCCGGCGCCACGCCGCTCGCTGACGGTCGACTCCGCCTTCGATCAGGTCGGCGAAGCGCGCGCCGAAAGCCCGCGCGCCACCATCGCTAAAAAACCTCGCGCCGCGCGAAAGCCCAAAACCGAAAAAGACCCGTCGGAGAATAAGGGCGTCCCCCCGACCCAGCCGTCGTCGGAGCCGATTGCAAGCGATCAAGCACCGGTCGAGACCCCTGGAAAAGCGGCGAACGCCGAAGGCAGCGCGAAAATCCTGAGCCTCGATCAATTTCGTAAGAAATAGCCGCCGCCGGCCGTCGCACACAATCCTCAACCGGTTGGCCGGTCGCTGCTTCTGTTATGCGCGCTGCTGCGCCTATTCCTAGCCGGCTTGGCTCGCACACAGTTGAAGTGCGTGCTATCGCCTTCAAAAGCCCCCGAACTCAGCCAAACCGAGCACTCCCCTCATGAGCAAGACCCGCACCGAGACCGACACCTTGGGACCGATCGAGGTCGCCGCCGACCGCTATTGGGGCGCGCAGGCGCAGCGATCGCTCGGCAACTTCAATATCGGCTGGGAGAAGCAGCCGAAACCGATAGTTCGCGCACTTGGCGTTGTGAAACGAGCCGCTGCCGAAACCAATCTGGCGCTCGGCAAACTCGACGCAACACTCGCCGAAGCGATCGTGAAAGCCGCGCAGGAAGTGATCGACGGCAAACTTGACGATCATTTCCCGCTCGTCGTTTGGCAAACGGGCTCCGGAACTCAATCGAACATGAACGCCAACGAGGTGATCTCGAACCGCGCCATCGAGATGCTTGGCGGACTGATGGGATCCAAGAAACCCGTACACCCGAACGATCACGTCAACATGGCGCAGTCGTCGAACGACACCTATCCGACCGCCATGCACATCGCTTGCAGCGAGCAGATCGTCCACGATCTCATTCCGACGCTGAAGCATCTGCACGCCGCGCTTGACGCTAAGGCGAAGGCCTGGAGCTCGATTATCAAGATCGGCCGCACACACACGCAGGATGCGACTCCGCTGACGCTTGGACAGGAATTTTCTGGCTACGCGACGCAGATCGAGAACGGCGTTGCGCGCATCGAAAGCACGCTACCCGCGTTGATGCAGCTCGCCCAAGGCGGCACCGCCGTCGGGACCGGTCTCAATGCGCCGCACGGCTTCGCAGAGAAGATCGCCCACCGAATTGCGGCGATCACCGGACTGCCGTTCACGAGTGCGCCGAATAAGTTCGAAGCGCTGGCCGCGCACGATGCAATGGTGTTTTCGCACGGCGCGATCAACACGGTCGCCGCCTCGCTGTTCAAGATCGCGAACGACATCCGCTTTCTAGGATCAGGGCCACGTTCGGGCCTCGGCGAACTGTCGCTGCCGGAAAACGAGCCGGGATCTTCGATCATGCCGGGAAAGGTCAACCCGACACAGTGTGAGGCTATGACCCAGGTGGCCTGTCAAATCTTCGGCAATCACACGGCGCTGACGTTCGCTGGAAGCCAGGGCCACTTCGAACTCAATGTCTTCAATCCCGTCATGGCCTATAATTTTCTGCAATCCGTCAGGTTGATGAGCGACGCCGCGCGATCGTTCGCCGACAATTGCGTCGCTGGCATCGAAGCCCGCGAAGACAACATCAAAGCCGGGCTTGAACGCTCACTCATGCTGGTTACGGCGCTCGCCCCGAAAATTGGTTACGACAACGCCGCCAAGATTGCCAAAACCGCCCATAAGAATGGCACCACCCTGCGCGAAGAAGCCATCGGTGGGGGTTTTGTGACGGCGGCCGAATTTGACGCCTTGGTTCGACCAGAGAAAATGATCGGACCTGACGCCTAGCGCGTATAATTCCTAATGCGGGTCAAATCGACGGCTCGCAAAGGCTCGCAAGTCGTCGCTGAGACCGTCGCGATGGCCTGTCAAATCAACAGCTTCGACCGGAAAACGCCTCCCCATGGTTGCCGAAATTGTCAATCTCAACAAGGCGCGCAAACAGCGCGCCCGGGTTGATCGGGACCGCAGCGCCGAAGAGAACCGGCGGCGATTCGGTCAACCTAAAGCCGAACGCGTTAAGGTCGAGAGTGAGCACGAACATCGCGAACGGCTCCTCGACGGGGCGCAGCGCGCCGCGCCGGGCCGCCTCGATCGCGACCACGATGATCTTGATCCGGGCAGCGTATCATGAACCGGCCGCAGAAGCGCTCCTTCTCGATCCAAGGCCATCGCACGTCGATATCCCTGGAAGCCGCGTTCTGGACCGCCCTGAAGGAAGCGTCAGCGGAAGACGGCGTGACGCTCGCAGCCTTGATCGGCAACATCGACAAGGAACGTGACGGCGCAGGGCTGTCGAGCGCCGTCCGCGTCTGGCTCTTGCGCCGGTCACAGAACCGCAGCCGGCCGGAACTCACCGTGGCCAACGGAGCGGTGAAACTTTGAGGTTGCTGTCCAACTCGCGCCTCGGAAAGTGAGATATCTCAGGGGATCGCTCCAAGCGAGCGCATCACCTCGTCGTTCGGCGAACGCCGCGGCGCAGCTGGACGTTCAGGTCGTGGCCGCGAAACCGAACGTTGGGAGCCTTCGAGTGTCGGGTCACCGACAGAAGCCGCCGGCACGGCTGTACCGGTGGCGGGTTTAGCGCCGGAATTTGCAGCCTGGGTATCCCCGGATGCAGGCGGACCGTCGGCGCCGGGCGGCGACGGAGGAGCGGCCGCCTCGCCCTGCGCCGGTGGCGCTGCGGATTGCGGCGTTGGCGCCTGCGATGACGGAGCAACCGGCGCCGGTTGAACCGCAGGCGCTCCAACAGCTGGAGGCGCGACAGGCGCAGTTTGCTGGTCGCTCGCGCGTCGCGCGCGAGCCTCGGCGGCGGCCTGTGCCCGCTGCTCTTCTAGCGCCTTGCGCCGTTCCTTTTCGATCCGCGCGCGCTCCTCGTCCATGTAGCGCAAACGCTCGAGTTCCTCGACGTTGCGCTCCATTTGACGAACGGCCAGTTCGCGTTGAAGGCTGCCGGCTTCAACCGACGCGACGGCCGCGCCGAGGTCACCCATACGTCCCTCAATCGCAATCGACGCTGCGGGCAACGGACCTTTCGGAGCTGGCGGTTTCCACCCTGGCGGCGCAGCTTCCATGGCGGCAAGTGGGGCTATCCGCGGCGCGACTTTCCACAGGCTCGTGACGCTCCACGACCCGAGATCGAGCGACGCCGTCGCCGACGAAGACCCTGCGTCGTCTTCCAGCGTCATCGGAGCAATCGACGCCACGCCGTTGACGACCTTGTAGTCGATGGTGCGATCCCCCAGGTCGACGACAGTGCTGCTCAGCGCCGTCTTGAGTGCGAGGGCGACCGATTCCGGTTCGTTTGCGGTTTTCCCCTGCAGCACGGACTCTATGACGTCCCGTGCCGCGACGTTTGTCGGTCCGACGATGCGCGCGCGTTCCAGTTTTGCTTTCCCTTCGCCGGCGAGCGACGCAATTAGCGCAGCTGGGCTCAACGCTTGTCCAGACAAAGAAACAACAACATCGGCCTTGCCTTGACCCGACGCGCCGAGATTGGAGAGATCCATGGCGCTCAACGCCAATTTTGCCTTTCCAGCGATGCCGCTCGGCGATGCTTGCAGTTCGATATCGCCGTGTAGCTTGCCGCCGGCAGCGGCGCCGGCGATTTTATTAAAGCCCAGTTTTCCTGGGGCCATCGAAATTGTCATGCTACCGGATCGAACGTCCATGCCTTCGCTGACTGTGAGGCGCGTAAAGGCGAGGTCGACATCGCCAGAAATCCGATCGAGAACGCCCAAATTGAATCGACCCTGCGGCCAAGCCGCTAATGGTGGCGCGTCATCGGCGGCGGTCGCTGGATCGGGCGAGGCGCCTGCAGCCGTAGTCGGCGAGGCCTCGACAAATTGAGACAGCAACCCGGCTGAGGTGACGTGGTCCGCCTCGAGTTCGCCCTTGACGGTGGCGGCGCCGTCGGCGCCAGTGGCGAGCATTAGGACGCCTTTGACGGCCGAACCGGCAATGGCGAGGTTTTGCGACAATAATTTCCATTGGCCGTCTTCGCGCGCGACGTCGATCGTCCCCTTTGCGCCGCCGCCGATGCCAGTGGAGTGGCCCATCCCCACGATTTGGAGGATGTCGTTGATGTCGTCAGCAGCGACTTTCAACCGTCCGCTCGTCTCTAGCGGCTTGTCGGCGGTCCATGCCAGCTTGCCATCGTACCCGATGCCAAATCCGGCGCCTGTCATGTCAATGCGCGCCGCAGCGCCGGCGCCCACGGCGCCGGCCGTCGTTATTCTGACCGCAACGCTTTTTCCGCCCTGCGCGGACGCCGTCTTTGGCGCCATCCCAAGCGTCGCGGCGAGTTCGGAAATCGACGGCGCAGCTATCGAGATGCGAATCTGGCTGGGATCGCTCCTCCAGCGCGCAAGCCCCTCGTCGAATGCTCCATGCAGCGACATGCGCGAGGTCGCAAGCATGCCGTCGAGCCTGACGTCGGCGGATTTCGCCGAACGTGCGCCAAGCTTGACAAGGCCGGAGATCTTGGTGGAACCGATGGCTTCCGCGCGCTCCGGCGCGATAATCGAGTCCGCGCCGAAGATGCGCACGAGGTCGCGCATCGCCGCTTTGGAGGCGCCCGTCGCGTCGAAGGCGATCGTCCCTGACCTGACGCCGTCCTTGTCGTCGACTTGACCTTCGACGGTGACGGACAGACCACCTGTCGTCGTGAAAGTCGCAGATGGCACGCGCACATTACCAGCTTCCAGAGCCACCGTGGCGTCAACGTCGCGATAGGTCTCCGACCCATGCTTCAACTCGCCGGCGAGCATGCGAAGCACGATGTCCATGCCGTCATCGCCGCTTTGAGACTGAGACTCGCCAGCATCCCCGGCTCCTTCGCCGCCGAGACCGACCGCACGCCGGATCGCGGCGTCGAGCGTCTTTGTTGTTTGTGCAAAGAGATCGCCGCTTTCAATCCGGGCGCACTCCACTGTAATTTCCGCGCGGCGGCGTCCCTCGCCGATGATCTTGACCTCGCCGGTCATCGGTCGCCCGCCGATCTCGGCCGAGGCCTCCGTTAATTCGAATCGATCACCGCCGATGCGGACTTTGCCTTCCGCCGAAAACACGCCATCCTGTTCGATGTCGATGGCGGCGCCTGACTTCTCGGCCCAAGCTTTCAGTCTGGCGAGGCTCGTGCCGCTGACGAAACCTTCGCCGTCAAAACTTAAGGCGCCCGCGTCGGTGCTTTTGATATCGCCAAATAGACCCAGTCGCGAACCACCTGGCAGACCGGCCCGCAGCTCTTTCAAGCGTACAACTCCGTCGCCACGTTCGGCGTCGATCTTCAGACCGCCGGCGGTCTCGCCCCCTATCTTTACTTGTTCGACATTGATCTTGGCCCCCGCGGCCCCGTCACCGGCGACGGCGCTGATGACTCCAAGTGCGAACTGCTTGATTTTCAGAAACGGGGCGCTCTCCCGCCCTGCGCCAGCTAGCCTGTCGAAATCGAGCCATTTCGAGGTCATCGCTACATCGAGGCGGGGCGCACCTTTCCAGGTCGCAGTCGCGGTTCCAGTTATGATTTGCGGTTCGGCCGCGTCCGCCAGCGACAAAGTCATGTCGGAAAGCGAGGCGCCTCCGGCGTCGGCCGTCATGGTTGCGCGCAAGGCCATCGCAGGCGGCGCATCGCCAGTCGCCCCCATCGTTGTTTTGGCGACGGGCTTGGCGTTCGCGCCCGGCAACAGCAGCGTGCCGGTTAGTTCGCCATTGAGTTTCGGGACCGTCGCGAGGTTATCGATGCGCGCATCAAGCGCGAACGTGTTACCCGTAGCCGGCGCACTCGTTACCGCTTTGATCCGGATGCCGCCATCCTTGCCCATCTCGGTCGTGGCGAAGCGGAACTCGCGCGCGGCGCCCGACCATACGGCCGCGCCTTTGAACTTGTAGGGACCGTGAATCGCGTCAGCCGAAAGTTCGCCGTTGATCGCTTCAACCTTCGTTACGATCGCCGAGTCCGGCGAATAGACCGCTAAGGCGCCATCGATTAGCTTGACGGAACGCAGCGTGACGTTGGTTGGAACGAAGGGCAATGCCCCCGGTTGCAGCGAAATTGTCGTCCAGTTGCCCCCACCGGCGCCATCGAGCGCCAGAGTCAGCACCGGCTTGTTCAACTCGATTTCCGTCGCCTCGAAAACGCCGCGCAGCAGCGCAGGCCCTGAGAGCCGCATCGTAAAACTTTCGACTCGAATGAACGGCTCGCCGGTCTGCCCAGACACATCTGCAAGGCGAACCTTCTCGAATTTTACGTACGGGGTCGGCAAAAGCCGGAGGTTGACCCCGCCGCCGACGCGAACGTCCCGCCCGAGAACCTTCGAGGCTTCCTCCTCGAAAATGCCGCGATAGCCGTTCCAATCGATCATCGCCGGCGCCGCGAAGAGCGCCGCGAAAACGAGGGCGAGGAAGCCGCCTAAATAAGCCAAGGCATGGTTCATAGGGCGAAGGTCATCGGGTTTGGCATCCGGCCGAATCTCTCGCGAATCCGGCGTTATTGTTCAGCCCATATGAGCAGCGACAGCGGCGCATGCCGCTCCTGCCGCTATATCGCACACCGTTGGCCAACCCTGAACCCCAAAGTTGGCGCAATTCCAGTTGCTTGATCGAATAGTGGACCATCTTGCGCCGGTCTTTTTTAAGGCCTGAGAAGCCGCTAGCGCTGGTTGTCGAACAAGGCCTCATACGCTACCTCCAGATCATGACGCACATTTGCCCAATCGATGCCGGGCCGGACGACCCCAACGCAGCGTCCGACGAGCCACCGTTCGAACTGCCGGAAGCGCCGCGCCAGGGATCGAAGTTTCCGGCCGGGTCGATCTCCCAACGGGCCGTCAGCGCAACACGCGGCCCCGCGGGCTATCTCGAAGGACTAAATCCCGAGCAGCGCGACGCGGTCGAATCAACCGAAGGGCCGCTGCTGGTTCTCGCTGGCGCCGGCACAGGCAAGACGCGCGTCCTGACAACCCGCATCGCCCATATCCTGGCAACACGCCGCGCCTACCCATCCCAAATCCTGGCCGTCACTTTCACCAATAAAGCCGCCCGCGAGATGAAGCACCGCATCGGCGAGCTGATCGGCGGCGCCGTCGAAGGCATGGCCTGGCTCGGCACGTTCCACGCCATCGGCGTAAAAATCCTGCGGCGCCATTCCGAACTGGTCGGCTTGAAACCAGGTTTCACGATCCTCGATACCGACGATCAAATCCGCCTGCTGAAACAGGTCATTGAAGTCGCCGGCATCGATAAGGAGCGCTGGCCGGCCCGCCAGCTTGCCGGCCTGATCGACGGCTGGAAAAATCGCGGCCTGACGCCGGACAAAGTTCCTGAGGGTGATGCGTTCGTATTCGCTGCCGGCAAGGGTCGCGAACTCTACAGCGCCTACCAGACGCGACTGAAGGAGCTCAACGCCTGCGACTTCGGCGATCTGCTGCTCGAATGCCTGCGGCTCTTTCGCGAGCGCCCCGACGTGCTCGCCGACTATCACAAGCGGTTCCGCTACATCCTCGTCGATGAATACCAGGACACCAACGTCGCTCAGTATCTGTGGCTACGATTACTGGCCCAGGGTTGCCCGAACATCTGCTGCGTCGGCGACGACGACCAATCAATCTATGGCTGGCGCGGCGCTGAAGTCGACAACATCCTGCGCTTCGACAAGGATTTTCCCGGCGCCAAAGTCATCCGGCTCGAACGCAACTATCGCTCGACGGGCAATATCCTGGCGGCGGCTTCGAGCCTGATCGCAAAAAACGAAGGTCGCATCGGCAAAACGCTTTTTACGGATGGCGCGGCCGGCGCGAAGGTCGCAGTCGCCAATTTCTGGGACGACGAAGCGGAAGCCCGCGCCATTGGCGACGACATCGAAAACCTGCAGCGCGCCAAGCAGCAGCTGGACGACGTGGCGATCCTCGTCCGCGCGTCATTCCAGATGCGCGTCATCGAAGATCGCTTCATCACGCTCGGCCTGCCCTATCGCGTCATCGGCGGTCCCAGATTCTACGAGCGCCAGGAAATCAAGGACGCTGTCTCCTATCTCGAGATCGTCGCCAATCCGTCCAATGATCTGAAGTTCGAGCGCATCGTCAACGTCCCGAAGCGGGGTCTTGGCGACACTACCGTGAAGCGCGTGCGCGAACTCTCGCGCGCGCGCAGCGTCTCGCTCTACCAGGCAGCACGGGAGATCGTCGAAACCGACGAACTGGCCAACAAGGCTCGTAAGTCTCTCACGGATCTCATTCAGAATTTCGAGCGTTGGCGGAGGCAATTGGACGCCTTGCGCCACACGGAACTCGCTGAACTTATTCTGGACGAGTCCGGCTATACGGCGATGTGGCAGGCCGACAAGAGCCCGCAGGCACAGACGCGACTGGAAAACCTCAAGGAGCTCGTGCGCTTCATGCACGATTTCGACAGCCTGTCAGGATTTCTCGAACACGTTTCGTTGGTCATGGACGCCGACCAAGGCAATGACGGCGACCGTGTTTCATTGATGACGCTGCACGCCGCTAAGGGGCTCGAATTCGCGCACGTTTTTCTGCCCGGGTGGGAAGAAGGCTTGTTCCCCCATCAACGCTCGCTCGACGAGAATGGAACCGCCGGACTCGAAGAAGAACGCCGCCTCGCCTACGTCGGCCTGACGCGCGCCAAGCGCTTCGCAAAAATTTCGTTCGCCCAAAATCGGCGCAATCGCGGGCTGTATCAGTCGGCGCTGCCGTCCCGGTTCGTTGATGAACTGCCCGAAGCTCATGTTGAAGTCGTCGAGGATACGATGCCGTACGGCGGCGTCTCGCAAGGTTTCGGGCGAGGCGCCTCATTCGGCGCGAGCCGCTTCGATCGCACGTCGACCGCGCAGCCGTTTGCTTCAACCTATGAAACGCCGGGTTGGCGGCGCGCGCAGCAGAATTGGTCGGCGAACAAAGACACGCGAAAGCCCCGACAGCCCCTCACGCTCGAAGGCGAACTCGTTGCGGCCTCCACCGCCAGCGCCCCGCAGTTCAAAGTGGGTTCGAGGGTTCGACACGAAAAGTTCGGCGACGGCGCGGTGACCTTCATCGACGGCAACAAACTCACCATCGACTTCGACGACGGCGCAACCAAGCGTGTCGTCGCAAGTTTCGTCGACATCATTTGACGCCGGCTTTTGCTCACTCGCGTTGAGGTTATACTCGCCGCCGTGATGCAACCGTATCCCACTTGTCGCCGTATTCCTGGGCTACTTATCCACAGCCTGCTCGGGGTGAGCGCCACAACGTATGTCGTTGGCGTCATGGAACAATGCAGGGCCGTACGCGTTAGAGGGACGCCTAACACGGGAGCTAATGATGAGCGGTTTCGCCAATGACAACGCGCGCAAGCGCACCGACTCTAAGCTTGGTGTCGTCCGCCCTCAGGCGACGCGGCAGCAGTTTTCACAGAACTTCGGATCGGCAGCCTGTATCAACGCAGCACCGACTCCAATCATGTCGCAATTCAATAGCGGCGTCTCGCCTCTCAGCGATGAAGAGGTGCGCCTGTTGCCAATCGCGCACCAATATTCGTCGTGAAGTAAGGCCATCGTCCTAAGTCTAGGGAGCAACGAATACGGCGCCGGCGATGCAACCGGCGCCGCTTTCACGTGCCACGACCGCCGTCGTGGTCCAACTAGGCGGCCCGGCGCGTCTCGCGGATCAAATCCCAGGCGGCGTTGATCTGCTTCATGCGCGCTTCGCGCAGCTGGCGATCGGGCTCGTCCCGCGCGTGGTCCGGGTGCCATGTCATCCGCAGCGCCTCGACAAGTTTCTTGATCGCAGCCTGCGGAGCGTCGGAGTTCAGCCCCAGGATACGATAGGCGTCGGTCTGCGATTGCGGCGCATCGTACATATCACCATCGTCGCGGTACTGCGGCGCAGCGGCGCCCTGCGCGATGCGGGTAATGCGATCCAGCTCCCGCTGCAGGGCGCGGAAACTCGCCGCGGATTTCTCCTGCGACCGCGATCGAATACGCCGATCCACATCGGCCGTTCGTTGACGCACCTTCTCGATCTCGGCCTGAAGCACAATGCGCAGCAGTCCCGGCGGCAGCGCCACAAGCGCAAGTTCTGCCTCCGCAAGTTTTGTGTGAATCAGCAACGAAGCATTGAAAAGCGCGTGCGTTCTTGGACCGTCCTCGTTGGCGAACCATGACGCCGAGGCGTCGCGCCAGCGATCGTCCATTGCGCGACAAAAGTTCCGAACGGAGCACATTGCGCGATTTCGCGCATAGCCGAAGGAACCCGCCGCGTCGCCGAATTCGAATGCAGGCATTCTCCAGCGTCCGGCCGCTACAAGGCTCGCGCCCAGCATCGCAACGATCAGCGTCAGCACCCACGCAGCGACACGAAATGCGCCACTGTCAAAATCCGGGATGGCGTCGGCGCGCACCGTCGTCGTCCAGGCCGGATCGCGGCGTCTGGCCGGCGCATCGCTACGGTCCATGACGCTGTCGGGAGAGAGATCCTGCATGGCGACCCGCGTTACTCCAGCGGCATCGATCTTCGTCAGCGATGGCAGTACAATTCGCCCTGCCAGCGAGCTGACCGGCGCAAAGCCGCTCGGCAGGTTCGACGGAACCTTCGCCCCGGCAACGCGACCGGCTTCAGCGATTCGAGCCCAGGGCTGCTTGACCCCATCACATTCGATGGCGAAGCGATGCACCATCATTGTTTCACATCGCCCGGCATCTCGTTGCGAACATGTCACGAAGGGCTGTTCATCACGCTGGCCCAGGATTTTGTAACGAGTCTCCGGTCCGGGATATAGCTTGAGAGCGCCGCGCTCTATCGCGCAAACGTATGGCATCGCGAGTTGGTCGGCTGCGGCCACCGGACCACAATCGAGCTGACCACAACCCCACAGGGCGACCGCACATAGGATCGCCTTTTGCATAACTCGACTTGACACTGCCGCCCCCTGCAGTTCCCGCCACTACTCGTTGTAACGATCTTAACCAAACCGCGGCGCGACTGTGGCGAAGATTCAAGTTATGAACCTGTTTCCTTGCAACACCCTCGTTGTGCTCGGAATATTTGGAAGACCTTTGCCATCTCCGGTGGTTTGCCGACACGGTTTGTCCCGGAATTTGATCTGAGCGCACGGCAGCGCGCCGCGCATACAGCGCAATGCCGTCAAAATGCCCGCCCTCTTCAGGGCTTAGGCTCGACATCCCGACGAGCTTGCCGCTAAAACCGACAGGCAGCGAAGACGCGGGACTTTGCGGTCGCAGACGTCCGAGGGGAGTTGAGAGGTATGTCGTCAGCGGATTTTGCGGCGGCGCGGGGGCAGAGACGGATGGGCTTCGTCCAGCGCATCAACCAGCTGCGAAGCGCGATGACGCCGATCCCCATCCCCGACATCGCGACTGACGATTCGCGCACCCTGGCCGAGAGCGAAATCCTGCGGCCTGACTCCGAACGCAAGCGCGAGCGTTTCATTCCCGTGACGCGCTACGCGCTGATGGACCGCCTCACGCTCGACATGGTCTGGAAGCCCGGTCAGGCGCAGGAGGCGCGCCGATTCTTCCGTTACCTCGACTACTGGCGCCAGCAGCAATACAACGCTGTTTTGCTCGATCTCGAACAAAGCTACGAGCCCTTTTCGCCCGACAGCGACCTTCTAATGACTCGCTATTTCAGCCCCGATGATCGCGCCGCGATGAAGCATCGGGTCGTCAACGGCGTCGAGAGCCTGCTTCAGCACGCCAACTACGAGCGGATCGACTCCAAGGATGTCGCCTTCATCCTCACGCGCGACAGCCACTACGGGCTCGATCTCTACGTCGACATGGACGCGTTCGAAGACATCCTGATCTATTATCGCGGCGCTTCGAACAAGAAATACGAACGACGCCGGCTGCAGAAATTCCTGCGAAAGGAAGAGTTCGACGTTCCGATTTTCCAGCGGCTATTCATTCTGTTCAAACTGAAATCCTTCGACGTACGCGTCGAAGAAATCATGAAAAAGCACGGACTGACGCGACAGGCGGCAGAGAAGAAAGTCACCAAACTTCGCGCGTCGCTGCCCCCGGGCATCAATGACCGGAACATCTATCTCAAGCTGTTCAAGAACATCCCGCGCACCGATCTCGAGATGGTGTTTCCGAATACACAGGTTCGCTTCCGCATGTGGGACAAGCTGCGCCTTGGCGGCAGCGCTGCCGGCGGTATCGGCGTCGGGGCGGTCGGCGCGGCAGGCAAGATCGCGCTGCTCTCGACGAACCCCATCGCCGCAGCGACGGCGGTCGCAGGACTAGGCGGTATTGCGTTCCGCCAGGCCATGGGATTCATGAATCAAAAGCAGCGCTACATGGTCGTGATGGCGCAGAATCTCTACTTCCACACTATGGCCGACAATCGCGGCGTCATTCTCAAAATCGCCGCGCGCGGCGCCGAGGAAGACATCAAGGAGGAAATGCTGCTCTACAGCGTTCTCGCCAAGGAGCCCACAACGCGTTCCGATTTGCCGGCCGTCGACGCGGCAATCGAGCACTATCTGACGAAGACCTTCGGAGTTAAAGTCGATTTCGAAATCGAAGACGCGCTCGATCGCCTACTTCGCGACGGCATCGTCCGCGAGGAGTCGAATGGCCGCCTCACCACGCTGCCGCCGTTTGAGGCAGCGCGGCACATCGACGAGAAGTGGGACAAGCTGCTCGACTATCTGCCCGATCCGCCCACCGTCGAAGGCTTTGAGTACGGCGGTAAGATCTAGTCGTCGAGCGCACAAATCTAGATGCACACCCCCTTCTTGCGAACTTCTCTGACGGCCTTGGCTGTATGACGCTGCACAAGGTCAGCGCGGAGTTCACCGACCGTGATCGGGCTTACAGCGCCAGCAGCGCGCTGCAGGATCTTCTCGAACCGCCCCCTGATGCTATGACGATCTTTGAAAACGGACCCGGCCGCTGGCGCATCGAGGCCTATTACGACGGTAACGCCTCTGACCGCGATTTCAACGCCGAACTCGCGTCGATCTTGGGCGAAGGCCTACCGATTTTCATCACGGAGCCTGTCGCGGACGCGAACTGGGTCGCGATCTCACAGGCGGCGTTGCCCCCGGTCATCGCCGGCAGGTTCACCGTGCGCGGCAGCCATGACCTCGGCCGAATCCCGCGCGGACCTAATTCCATTCTGATCGACGCCGGCGAAGCTTTCGGCACGGCGCACCACGCGACAACCTACGGGTGCTTGCTTGCAATCGACCATTTGACGCGCAACGCCGACTTTGATGCGGTGCTCGATCTTGGCTGCGGATCGGGCGTGCTGGCCATCGCCATCGCAAAAGCCTTGCCCCACGCCGATATCATCGCCATCGACCTCGACCCCCAGTCCATCAAGGTCGCGACTGAAAATAGCCGGATCAACGGCGTGGCGTCGCGCATCGCGCTTGCCGTCGCTAATGGCGTCGATCATATGTGGCTGCGCCAGTCGCCGCCGTTCGATCTGGTGATCGCCAACATTCTCGCCGGACCTCTGGTCCGCCTCGCGCCCGCGTTATCGCGGACAGTCGCGCGCGGCGGCGCACTGGTGCTCTCTGGCCTCCTGATCCCGCAGGCCGCCCAGGTCATCGCTGCCTATCGGGCTTCCGGATTTTTCCTCTGCCGCCACGACAGGATTGCCGGTTGGTCCACGCTGACGCTCACGCGCCGCTGAACCGGCGTTGCTCATTCGCCGTCGCCGCCCTAGAACCGAGCCATGTTCCAAACTTTCGAATCAACACTCTCAACAGAGCACATCGCCACGCGCGTCGCCGCGCTTCGGGCGTGGATGTCGAAAGCCAAGATCGACGCCGTGCTCGTGCCCCGCGCCGACGAGCACCAGGGTGAATACGTGCCGCCGTCGGCCGAACGACTCAAATGGCTGACGGGATTTTCTGGCTCCGCAGGTCTCGCGATCGTCACCCGCGCCGCCGCAGTGCTATTAGTCGATGGTCGCTACACGGTACAGGCTAAAGCCGAAACGGATACGAGCGTCTTGGACGTCTCTCTCCTACCGCGCCCGCGCATCAGCGAATGGCTCAGCGAACACGTGCGATCCGGCGCCGTAGTTGGCTTCGATCCGTGGCTCCACACCGCCAGCGAAATCGAGCGACTGAGCGCGGCGATGGCTGAGAAGAAAATCAAACTGAAGCCCCTTGCCAAGAACCCGATTGACGCGATCTTGGGCAAAGCGAGGCCGAAGTCGCCCACTGCGTGCATCATCCCACATCCGATCGCACTTGCCGGAAAATCCGCACAGGACAAGCTCGCGGCGATCCAGAAGCAATTGAAGGACGCCCGCCAGAACGCCGCCATTCTGACATTGCCGGACAGCGTCTGCTGGCTGTTCAACATTCGCGGCGCCGACGTTGCGCACAATCCCGTCGTACTCGCGTTCGCCATCGTCCCAGCAAGCGGCAAGTCCGAGCTGTTCGTCGCGCCGGAAAAACTGACGCGGGAAACCCGCGCTCACCTCGCGTCCGTCGCAAAATTGTCAGCCCCGGAAACCCTTCGCGCTCGAATATCTGCGCTTAAAGCTGCAAAGCGCCGTGTGCGATTGGACCCCGACACAGCGGCTTCGTGGTTTGCAACGGCTCTTGGATCAAAGTCCATCTCGAGGGGCCAGGACCCGTGCATTCTCCCAAAGGCCATCAAGACCGACGCCGAAATCGCCGGGTCGCGCGCCGCGCACATCCGGGACGGCGCCGCCGTCACCAGGTTCCTGATGTGGCTGGATGCCGCCGCAGTCGAAGGCCGCTTGGACGAGATCACCGCGGTCAAGAAGCTCGAAGCCTTCCGAGCGGAAACCAGCGCCCTGCGCGAGATCAGCTTCGCGACAATTTCGGGATCGGGACCAAACGGCGCGATTGTCCATTATCGGGTCACCGAAGCCACCAACCGCACGATGAAGCCCGGCGAATTGTTTCTAATCGACAGCGGCGCTCAGTATCAGGACGGCACGACGGACATCACACGCACGGTCGCGATCGGCGAGCCGAGCCCCGATATGCGCCGGCATTTCACCGCGGTGCTGAAGGGCCACATCGCCATCGCCTCCGCACGATTTCCAAAAGGAACGCGCGGCATCGATCTCGATCCGTTCTCGCGGCGCGCGCTCTGGGACATCGGCGCGGATTTCGACCACGGCACGGGTCACGGCATCGGCAGCTATCTGTCCGTGCACGAGGGGCCGCAGTCGATCTCACGCGGCGGCAACGCGGTTCTGCAGCCGGGCATGCTGATTTCCAACGAGCCCGGTTATTATAAAGAAGGCGCCTACGGCATCCGCATCGAGAATGTCGTTCTGGTCACGTCATTGACCGAGATTCCCGGCGGCGATCGCGAGATGATGGCCTTCGAGACTCTCACTCTGGCGCCGATTGACCGCCGCCTGGTCAACGCTGCGGAGTTGACGCCTGCTGAGCGTCAATGGCTCAACAACTACCATGCCCGAGTCAACGCAGCCCTTTCCCAGGCGCTTGACCTGCCGACGCGCAGGTGGCTTGAGGCCGCGACAGCGCCGATATGAGTGCGCCTCTGTTCCAAGGGTGACAGCGCCATTCTGCGTCATCCGCGATGTTGTCCTCAATTGATGCTTCCAGGAGATCCGACATCGATGGACCCCATTCTTGAACTCAGCGCCGCGCCTCACCTGCCCGTCTCGCTCCGCAATCGAATGATGACCAAGAACGGCGAGGCGCAGAATTCAGCCAGCCCCGATCAAAGCGATCCAGTCATCTTCGCTGAGCACCGTGACTCCGAGCGCACGGGCCGCCTCGAGCTTTGATCCCGCGTCGGCGCCCGCGACGACGTAATCAGTCTTTTTGGACACTGACCCCGCAACCTTGGCGCCGAGCCGTTCGGCTTGCGCCTTGGCTTCGTTGCGAGTCAGGCGCGTCAGAGACCCGGTGAACACGACTGTCTTGCCGGCGACGGGCGAATTGGACGCCGCGGCGCGGACATAGGGCGCGATCTTGACTTCGGCCAGGAGCGCATCGACGACATCGCGGTTATGAGGCTCGCCGAAGAAATCGACGAGCGCATCGACGACCGTCTCGCCGATACCTTCGATATTATCGATGTCGCGGTATGCGTCGCTCTCCCGGCCGCCTTCGACCGCGGCCATCACGGCGGTACGTAAAGCGCTGAACTCGCCATAAGCTTTCGCCAGATCCTTCGCCGTCGTCTCCCCAATATGACGGATGCCAAGGGCATAGAGAAGGCGGTCGAACGGCAGCGTGCGGCGAGCGTCGATTGCCGCGAAAAGCTTTGCAACCGACGTTTTGCCGAAGCCTTTGAGCGTTGAGAGCGGCGCGGTGTGTTCGCCGTCGCGCACGGCAAGCGTAAAAATGTCCGCCGGCGTCTTGATCCGCCCATCGTCGAATAGAAACTCGATTTTTTCGCCGCCCAGACCTTCGATGTCGGCGGCGTTTCGCGACACGAAATGTTTCAGACGCTCCTTGGCCTGCGCCGGACACATGAGCCCGCCGGTGCAGCGGCGTACGACGTCGGCGACGCCCTTTTCGTCGGCGTCCCGGACCGCATGGCTGCCACACACCGGGCATGCCTCGGGAAAGCGATAGGCCGCGGATTTCTTCGGTCTCTTGTCGAGCACGAC
Organism: Hyphomicrobium sp.; assembly: GCA_046160845.1. Classification (GTDB taxonomy): domain Bacteria; phylum Pseudomonadota; class Alphaproteobacteria; order Rhizobiales; family Hyphomicrobiaceae; genus Hyphomicrobium_B. Next base: position 13,360 of record JBJXHD010000010.1, on the reverse strand, counting down.
TTCGACGACCTGCGGAATCACGTCACCAGCCCGCTGCACAACGACCGTGTCGCCGATGCGAATATCCTTGCGCGCGATCTCGTCTTCGTTGTGCAGCGTCGCGTTCGACACGACCACGCCGCCGACGGTCACCGGCTCTAGCTTTGCGACCGGCGTCATCGCCCCGGTCCGGCCGACCTGGATCTCGATGTCGCGCAATATCGTGGTTGCCCGCTCGGCGGCGAACTTGTGCGCAATCGCCCATCGCGGCGAGCGCGAGACGAATCCGAGCCGTTCCTGGTAGTCGAGCCGGTTGACCTTGTAGACCACTCCGTCGATATCGTATCCGAGTGACGCGCGCTTGGCCTCTAGTTCACGATAGAAGGCGATCAGCGCATCGGCGCTTTCTGCGACGCTCATCAACGGATTGACGGGAAGGCCCCACCGCTTGAAAGCGGCGATGACAGCCGCCTGCGTATCGGCGGGCAGCTTCGTAGCCGCGCCCCAAGTGTACGCGAAGAATTTGAGCGGCCTCTTTGCGGTGACGCGAGCGTCCAGCTGCCTCAGAGATCCTGCCGCTGCGTTGCGCGGATTGGCGAAGATCTTGTCGCCGGCTTTGGCCTGCGCCGCGTTCAGCGCCGCAAAATCGGCGTGACTGAGAAAAATTTCACCCCGAATGTCGATCACATCCGGCAGGCCCCTTCCCTTGAGCTTATGGGGGATCGACGCCAGCGTCTTGATGTTGGCGGTCACGTTCTCACCGACTGCCCCGTCTCCTCGCGTCGCGGCGCTGACAAGCGCGCCATTTTCATAGCGAAGCGAGATTGAAAGGCCGTCGATCTTCGGCTCGGCGGTGATCTCAAGGAGTTCGTCAGGCGCGAGATTGAGAAACCGCCGCACGCGCGTAACAAACTCGGTGACGTCGTCATCGTCGAAGGCGTTGCCGAGCGAGAGCATCGGCACGTCGTGGGTAATCTTGCCAAAGCCCGAGGCCGCGGGCGCGCCGACCTTGTGCGTTGGACTTTCGGACTTCACCAGATCGGGATTCGCGGCCTCAAGCTCGCTCAGGCGGAGGCGTAGAGCGTCGTAGGTGGCATCGTCGATCTCAGGCGAGTCTTGCTGGTAGTAGAGCGCATCGTGCCGGCGAATTTCGTCAGACAGGCGCGCCACCTCGGAAGCGACGTCGGAAATATTGACGACGTTGGGCGCAGCCTTCTGCGCTTTCGCCGCTTTCGGAGGTTTTCGAGGTGTCGCTCGCTTCGTCATCCTGCGGCTGGCTTTCGGAGTTCCGCGCCATATACAAAAACAGCGGCAGGCTGGCGCCCACCGCTCCGACGATCAAGCCCTATCGAGATCGGCGAAGCCGCCACCCTCAGCCGGCGCTTCCAAGACCGAACGTCGGCACCGATTTCAGCGCCTTGGAGATCCACGAGTCGCCATCCTCGCGCGGCGCGAGGCCGCCCGATTGCAGCAACGCATAGCTGTCCTTGTACCACTTGCTGTTTGGGAAGTTGTGCCCGAGCACGGCGGCGGCGTTCTGCGCTTCCTTCGTGATGCCGAGCGCCATGTAGCATTCGACGAGGCGCGCCAAGGCTTCCTCGACGTGCGCCGTAGTCTGATAGTCACTGACCACGGTCTTGAATCGGTTGATCGACGCCACGTAATTCTTGCGCTCGAGGTAGTAGCGGCCGACTTCCATCTCGGACGCCGCAAGGTTGTCCTCGGCGATGCGGATGCGGTTGTCGGCGTTCTTGGCGTATTCGCTATCGGGATAACGAGTCTTTAGCGTCTTCAACTGATCGAGCGCCTTGCGCGTCGGGCCTTGATCGCGATTGGGCCCCTTCATCCCGTCGAAATATGCCGACGCAATGATATGGTGCGCGAGGGGCGCTTCTTTCGTGCCGGGATGCAGCGCGACGTAACGCTCGGCCGACGCGATAGCCTCCGGCGATTTGCCGCCGCGATAGTACGCATAAGCCGCAAGCACGATCGCGCGACGCGCCTCTGGCGAATAGGGATGCTCGCGATCAAGCATCTCGAATTTGGCGGCCGCCTCATCGAACTTTCCGGCGGACATGAATGCGTCGCCGTCAGCCAGCATTTTGGATGGCGGATCAGGATTGAGAGCGCCGGTCAGATCCGCGCTCGACGACGCGCAGCCTGCCAGCGCAAGCCCCGCCGCAAGCGCCGCCGCTCGTGCGACGCGCGCAAGGCCAATGTTCGAAAATTTTGAGCATGACGCCATTTTCAATCAGAAAGCCTTGGGTTTCGCCGCGTCGCGTCCGATCGATTGGTTCGACGATGCCTAGCATTGTCGGGCGCGAAGTTAAACCCAGCCCTCACCGAAGCCCGTGGACGGCGGCTCAACCTGTGTCAGCCCTACGGCGATATCGTGGCGGAGGATTGTGGTGGCAAGCGGGCTCCGCCACCAAGGGCTCGATCATAAAAGTGCAAAAAAAACGCCTCGTTTAACCCTACTCGGCAGCCGCCGCGATCGCTGGCACAGAAATGGCCGGAACAGTACGCACCGGGCGCGTGCGAGCGGCCTGAACCTGAGCCCAGTTTGACTCGTCCGCGAACAGAGCCTGCAGCACCATGGAGTTCAGCTTGTGGCCGCCGCGATAGGAGCGGTAAGCCCCGAGGATCGGCGCGCCAGACAAGGCGAGATCGCCGACCGCGTCGAGCATCTTGTGGCGCACGAACTCCTGCGGATAGCGCAGACCTTCCCGGTTCATGACCTTATCTTCGCCGATCGCAACAGTATTGGTGAGATCGGCGCCGAGCGCCAGACCGGCTTTCCAGAGCTTTTCGACGTCGCTCATGAAGCCGAACGTGCGGGCGCGGGACAGTTCGTGGCGAAACACGCCGGGGTTCATCTCGAACTTGATCCGCTGGCGGCCGATGACTGGCGTCGCGAAATCGATCTCGACGTCGAGACTGAAGCTCGTGTGCGGCGCGATTTCGCCCCAGCAGCCGTTTTCTTCGACGCGGACGGTCTTCAAAACCTTGATGAATTTGCGGGGTTCGGAGAGTTCGCGGATGCCAACCCGGTCGATCGCCTCGACGAAGACGGCCGAACTGCCGTCCATGATCGGAACTTCTTTGCTGTCGATCTCGATGTAGAGATTGTCGACCGAAAGACCGCGGAGGGCAGCGAGGAGGTGTTCTACGGTACTGACGGTGACGCCAGCATCATCTCCGATAACAGTACAGAGCGTGAGGTTTTTGACGTGATGGACATCGGCGGGAATTTCAGAGACGACGCGACCGCGTTTGGTCACGAGAAAACGGAGCCCGGTATCAGCTTCTGCCGGATGCAGTGTAAGCGATACCGGTGCTCCGCTGTGCACCCCCGTGCCTGTCAACCGGACTTCGCGCGCAAGCGTCGTCTGTCGCGCCCCGATAAATCGATTCGACATTCTTTGCCGTCCCTCGATGTCTTCCTAGCGAAGCCGCTGCTCCCCAGCATTGATGCGGCTTGCTACCCCCCCCGAAATTGCCTGCGACGTTGTCTCTGAAGTGACCCTCGAAACCGACTGAAATTGAACGAGTCGGATGAGGTGGAGAAACGCTTAAGACAAGTTCGATTTCGAGACGCTAACTGCTTCGCCGGGATGCCACAAATCACGCTTTCTTACACTCTGTTACGTTCTTTGGGCGGACGTGCCCGCCGCTCGAATCTCGTGCAATAGGCCCATTTCAGCGCCGTTCACGACCAACCTGCGCAGATGGCGGAAGGTCATGATCCCTATTCTGCGAGGCGTTCTGCCCGCTTGCTGGCGTCATGTTCGAAGTCTCGCCAGCACGACGACCGAGTCCGGTGATTCGCCCGAAAAATCCAACGCTTCTTCGCGCTTCGACGGGCGGCTCACCCTCACTGTTTTGTTGTCTGGATTTCCACGATTTCTGTCCGACCTGTGGAAAGTCTTCGACCGCCGGCATGCGTCGACCATTGCGTGGAACTGCGACGGGTGGGCCTGGCTGAAACGTTGCGTGGGCGGCGTTCGCGTAACCCTGCGTGTCGCTGCGCGGCCAGTTTTGGTCGTAACCCTGAGGTGACGTCAGCGGCAAGTGCGCGAGCCCCTCCTCGATGGTGACGTTGCCAGGGCCAGCCCACGTCGGGCGAGGCTCTCCGCGGCCAGCGCTTTCGCGCACGTGACGAATTTGATCGGGGAAGTCTTCTGGCTGCGAGTGCGGCATGGCTGCAATCGGCTGAGCCCCTTGCAGGGCTTCGGTCAATCGCCGGTGCAGTTCGTCGGCCACTTCACGGGGGACGAACGGAGCGTGAGGCGGCGCTTGGTACGTAGGCGCCAGTCCATGTCCGCCCATCGCCTGGAGCGACGGCTGAGGCGCCTTGACCGCGGCCGGAATAAAGCCGCGCGGCGCCTGACCGGCGATTTCGCCAGCCCGACCCATGCCGGAGGCGACGATCGAGACGCGAACACGGTCGCCGAGGTTGTCGTCGAAAGTGGCGCCGACGATGATGTTGGCGTCGGGGTCAACTTCCTGTCGCACGCGGCTCGCCGCTTCGTCGACTTCATACAGCGTCAAATCGCGACCGCCGGATATCGATAAAAGCAAGCCTTTCGCGCCTTTTAGCGTCACATCATCGAGCAGCGGGTTGGCGATAGCCTCTTCTGCCGCGAGGATCGCGCGGCGGTCGCCCGTGGCTTCGCCGGTGCCCATCATGGCCGTCCCCATGCCGCTCATGACGGTTTTCACGTCGGCGAAATCGAGGTTGATCAGGCCTTCCTTCAGCACCAACTCGACGATGCAGGCGACGCCGGAATAGAGTACTTGGTCGGCCAACACAAATGCTTCAGCGAAGGTGGTGCGCTCGTTTGCGATGCGGAACAGGTTCTGGTTCGGAATGACGATCAGCGTGTCAACGTATTCTCGAAGGGTTTGCACACCGACGTCGGCGATGCGCATGCGTCGCGCCCCTTCGAATTGGAAAGGCTTGCAGACGATGGCGACCGTCAGCGCTCCGGTCTCGCGAGCGGCGCGCGCGATCACGCCGGCAGCCCCTGTGCCCGTTCCGCCGCCCATACCCGCGGCGATGAACACCATGTGCGATCCGACAATGTGTGAACGGATTTCTTCCAGCGCCTCTTGAGCGGCGGCCTCGCCGATCTCAGGGCGAGAGCCGGCGCCGAGCCCTTCTGTCAAATTGGCGCCAAGCTGGATTCGATGTTCGGCGCTTGAGAGGGCGAGCGATTGCGCATCTGTGTTGGCGACCACGAATTCAACGCCCTGCAAACCGGCAGCGATCATGTTGTTGACCGCGTTGCAGCCAGCGCCGCCGACTCCGATGACGGTGAGGCGTGGCTTGACGTCGACCAGCTTCGGCAACTGCAGTTTAATGCTCATGACGCCCTCGCGTTATTCGACGGTTGGCAGTCGCCGGAAAGGAAAAATTCCCCTGCGGCGCGACACGCTACGAACACAACCTACGCAACGACCTGCCCTAGAACCCTGCTTTGAGCCACGACCCGACGCGACCCAGGTATCCACGCGACGACGATGACGCGCCGAGCGAGGAGGAAAAATCGGCGTCCCGCCCCGTCGCGGCGAAGGCGAGACCGGCCAACGTCGACAACTGAGGCGTCGAAGCAGCATCGGTCAGTCCCCGCATGGGCCCCGGCTTCCCGAGCCGGCCCGCACGACCGAGCCCCTCGGAAAAAAATTCGGTCGCACCGATCAATTGGCTTGCGCCGCCCGTGAGCACGAATTTGCCGCTCGCGAGGCTCCCAGCCTCATTCGCAGCCAAGCGTTCGCGCGCCAAAGTAATGATCTGCGCCAATCGCGGGCGAATGATTTCGGTGAGGCGCGCCCGCGTCGTATGTGCGATCGCCGACGGATCGTCGCCGGCGAGAGGATACGAGATCGTCTCGTAGTCGTCGGACTGGGCTGTGAGGAGTGTGCCATAAAGCGTTTTGATTCGCTCGGCTTCGACGAGTGGCGTCTGCAACGATTTGGCGATGTCGTAAGTGATGTGCTGGGCCCCGACGGGCACGACATCGACGCCGACGAGGCGGCCATCCGCAAAAATCGCCAGCGACGTCGTTCCGGCGCCCAAATTGATGCAGACGACGCCAAGGTCGCGTTCTTCGGCCGTGGTCGCCGCGCGACCGCTGGCGTAAGGCGCGGCGACGATGCCATCGCATGCCAGATGACAGCGGTCGATGAGCAGCAGCAGATTGCGCAGCGGCGCTTCGTCCATGGTTACGGCATGGAGCTGCACGGCAATCTGGCGCGCGGCAAGTCCGCGCGGATCACGGATGCCGGCGCACCCGTCGAGGAGAAATCCGAGCTTGTTCATGTGCACGAGCGCGCGACCCTCGCGCTCGGCATAGGCCTGCCCAGCGGCCATGACTCGGGCCAGATCGCCACTACCGACCAAACCGGTATCCGTCTCGGCGTTCGCCTTGAAATGCCGCGAAGAAAGACGACCGCACGCAACAGAAGCAATGACGCTATCGATCGTCACGCCGGCTGCGCGCTCGGCCTGTGCTACGGCGGCGCGAACCACAGTTTCAGCTTCGTCAAGATCGGTCAGCACGCCGGCCTTGACGCCGCGCGAGCGATGCGCGCCAAGTCCGGCGATGCGCGGGCTCAGCCTTCCGTCTTCGGTCGATGGCTCGATCACAGCAACCGCCGCCGTCACCGTGCCGGAGCCGATATCGAGCAGCCCTTGAATTCGACTGTGAGCGCGTCGGTCGGCCATGATCATGGCGCCCTTTGTAGGTGCGCCGAGGCAACGGCGTCTGTCAGCGGTCGCACGGCGATGCGGCCGGACGATCTGACGTCGATCGCCACGGGAGCGCCAGCGAGGGCCTTGCGAACGACGCTCGCCTCAGCGACCGTGTCCAAGCCTTCAATTTCGCGCTCCGCAGCAAGTTCAATGCGCGAGCCATTTTTCATCTTGATGCGCCAGCGCCGCTCGGCGATCCGCTCAGACTCGGCAACGCCGCTGGCGAGTTCTGGATGGCGCGACAAGGCGGCGATCAACTGTGCAGCCTCGGCGTTCGCCCCTTCTCCCGAAATGACCGGCAGGGCCCAAATTTGCAACTTCGCAGCGGGGCCTAGTACGCGACCTGTCGCATCGACCAGATATTTCGAATCTCCTCGCGACCACAACGCCGCCGGGCGCCGCTCGCGAATATCGACGTCGAGGCGACCGGGATAAACGCGGGTGATCTGTGCGGTTTCAACCCAGGAGATACGTTCGATGCGTTCTAAAGCAGCTTTCGCGTCGAGCTGCCAGAAGGCGCGAACATTTGCGAGATCCAAGGCGTCGAAGATTTCGGCGTCGCTCGCGAAGCGCTGCCCCGTCAAATTAACCTGATCTATGCCGAAGCCGAGCGCGATCAAGCCGGTCGTCGCGCGCACCGCGATTCGATCGCTGATTGTTGAAAGTTCGAGCGCTTGAGATGAAAGCGCGACGGTGCCGGCGACCGAAGTCGTCGCTAAAACGGCGCACATCATCGCCGCGCGCGCGGATCGGCGAGCGGATCGCCGCGCAACTTTCAGGCGGCGCTCGCCGCGCGGAATTTCGAGCGTGAAGGTCTGACGCGCAGCAGGCGCCGGATGCGGACGCCGTTGCGGCGGCCAAATGGACCGAGGTTCAGCGACCAATTCCACGGTGTATGGGGCCGGCGCATCATGCGCCCGCCACCAGAACCGCGAAACCGCGCCTACCTGTTGCAACTCGCGTCCTCGACCATCCATCGGACGAGTTCGCCGAATGACCATCCGGCATAACCCGCAAGCTCAGGCACCAGCGACGTTCCCGTCATTCCGGGCTGAGTGTTGACTTCGAGGCAAATCAGTTCGCCGGTTCCGTCTGCCGTATCGTCGTAGCGGAAGTCCGCGCGCGACACGCCTCGACAGCCCAGCGCCTGATGCGCCTTAAGGGTTAAGGAACGGACAGATTGGTAAACAACGGGTAAAAGTTGCGCCGGCATCTCGTGGCGCGAGCCGCCGGGCGCGTATTTCGCCTCATAGTCGTAGAAGGCGAGCCCCTTCAAAGGCACGATTTCGATGACGTCCGTGACGAAGTCGCCGATAACGGCGCAAGTGAGTTCGCGCCCGGCGATATAGCGCTCGACCATCACGATTTCATCCAGCGAGCCGCTTGCCGCGATGGAATTCGGTGGCCGTTCGGCGTCTGGCGCCACGATGACGACGCCGAAGCTCGAGCCTTCCGCCACCGGCTTCACGACATACGGCGGCGCCATGACGTGATGCAGCAGCGCTTCCCCGCGCGTGACAAGCATCGCCTCCGCCACCGCCACGCCGGCGGTCTTCATGATGTCTTTTGCGCGCTCTTTGTGCATGGCAAGCGCGGACGACAGCACGCCCGAATGCGTATAGGGCACTGCGAGCAACTCCAGCACGCCCTGAACACAGCCATCTTCGCCGAACTTGCCATGCAGCGCGTTGAAGCATGCGTCCGGCTTCGTTTCGGCGAGCCGTTGGGCGAGATCGTGCCCAGCGTCGATTTCGGTGACGAAATAGCCTTCACCGCGCAAGGCTTCGGTGACGGCGCCGCCGGATCTGAGCGATATTTCGCGCTCGGCAGACAATCCGCCGTCCAAGACGGCAACATGATTGCGCGTCCGCTTCGGTGCGCGCCCGAGCCTCGACATTATGTTTTCTCCGCAAGCCCTTCCCCGACGGGACGGCCGGGACGCGGCAATCCCAGGCGGATGATTTCCCAGTTCAGCGTCACGCCTGATGTCGCCCTGACGCGCGCGCGCACCGTTTCGCCCAAGGCCTCGACGTCTTCACCGGTCGCCTGTTTGTCGTTGATCAGAAAGTTGCAGTGCATCTCGGAGACTTTCGCGCCGCCGACACGAAGGCCGCGGCATCCCGCGGCGTCGACCAGCTTCCACGCGCTATTTCCGGGCGGATTCTTGAAAGTCGACCCGCCGGTACGCTCCTTGATGGGCTGATTCCGTTCGCGATAGTCGGCGACCTCGTCCATCTCTTTCAGAATCTCGGCGGGATCGCCCCGCGCGCCTTGATATAGAGCTTCCGTGAAAATCCAGCCGTCGGGAACAGCGCAATGACGATACGTCAGGCCCATGTCGGCGAGTGGATACTCGTGAATATTGCCGTCAAGATCGACCGCGCGTGCGCCAATCAAACAATCCTTGGTCTCGCGACCGTGCGCGCCGGCGTTCATCCGCAGCGCTCCGCCGATCGACCCAGGGATTCCGCGATAGAAGGCGAGACCGGAAATGCCGGCTTCGGCGGCTGCACGAGCGACTTTGACGTCGGGCGTTGCCGTTCCGACGCGCAGCCGGCATCCATCCTCGACCTTGATATCGCTGAATCCGCGACCGAGCCGAATAACGACGCCAGGAACGCCTCCATCACGGACTAGGAGATTTGAACCAAGACCGATGATGTTGATCGGGACGCCATCCGGCAGGGATTGCAGAAAATAGGCGAGGTCCGCTTCATCGGCTGGCGAAAACAGCGCCTGCGCCGGACCGCCGACTCGAAACCAGGTGATTTCCGAGAGCGGCGCGTTCGCTATCAATCGGCCGCGCAGTTCTGGCATCGCAGCCCGAAGATCGGACGTCAAATCTTCGAATATCGACATGGTTTCCGTCACAAAGGCCCCGCGGCGCGCTTGGGCGCATTGGCCAGTTGCGCCGGTAGCGTGTGCGCCCAATCCGTGGACATGCCGGCGCCCAGACACACGACCATATCGCCCGGACGCGAAGATCGGCGCACCGCGTCAGCGAGATCTTCCGGCGCGCCGATGGTTTCCACAGAACGATGGCCCGACTTTCGGATTCCTTCCGCAAGTGACTGATGATCGATGCCCTCGATCGGGCTTTCACCCGCCGTGTATAGCGGCGCGACGATGACATGATCAGCGTCCCGGAAGCAGGCAGAGAAATCGGCGAAGAGATCGCGCACGCGCGTGTAACGGTGCGGCTCGACCACGGCAACGACGCGACCCTTCGCGCCGCCGCGCGCCGCCGCCAGCACCGCGGAGATTTCCGCCGGATGATGGCCGTAGTCGTCGTAGATCGACACGCCGTTCCATTCGCCGATGTACTGGAAGCGCCGTTTGACGCCGGAAAATCCCGCCATCGCCGCGCGAATCTTGTCATCCTCAATTCCAGCTTCGGTCGCGACCGCGATCGCCGCCAGCGCGTTCAGCGCGTTGTGGGCGCCGGGGATCGGCAAGGTCCACCCGTCTAGCCGCCTCGCGCCGCCCTTGACGTTCGCGCCGAGCCGCGCGTCGAACGTCGTGATGTTGCCGGAGATGGCGACGCGCTCGAGGATCAGGTCAGCGCCCGCCTTGCTTCCGTACGCCAGTAGCCTCCGACCGTCGTCTCTGAGACCTAGCCGCTCGATCATATCGGCGACGACCGGATGATCGACGCAGGCCACCGCAAGCCCGAAGAATGGAATCGATTTCAAGAACATTTCGTATTCGTGATGCATGGCCTCGACCGATCCAAAATAGTCGAGATGCTCCGGATCGATGTTGGTCACGATGCCGATTTCGGTCGGCAGCCTTGTGAACGTACCGTCGCTTTCATCGGCTTCGACGATCATCCATTTACCCTGACCGAGACGCGCGTTCGAACCCCAGGCGTTGATGATTCCGCCCGTGATGACCGTCGGCTCAAGACCGGCTTCTGTAAACACGTGCGAGAGCAAGGACGTCGTCGTCGTCTTGCCGTGAGTGCCCGTCACCGAAACGGTCGAGTAGAGCCGCATAAGTTCTGCAAGGATCTCTGCGCGGCGGATGACGGTCAGACCCTTTTGCCGCGCCGCCGCCAGTTCTGGATTGTTCGCCTTCACCGCCGTCGATATGACGACGTAGCGCGCGCCAATCAGATTGACCGGATCATGGCCAACGAAGACGCGCATGCCTTTGGCGCGCAGGCGCTTGACGTTGGCGCTGTCTTTCTGGTCGCTGCCCTGGACCGTGTAGCCCTTGGCGACGAGAATCTCGGCGATGGCGCTCATGCCGATGCCGCCGATGCCGATGATGTGGAACGGGCCGATATCGCGCGGCATTTGCATGGTAGGCGCGTCCTTACGTCGCTACGGCGGTTTCTGTTTCGACGACCGCTTGTGCCTTCTGGCCAGCCAGCGCCAGAGCAAAATCGGCAAGCAGGCTGACGGCGTTGGGACGGCCGGCTTTTTTAGCAGCCGCTGACGCCGCTACAAGGTGCTCAGGCGCGGCGACGAGCCGCTCGATTTCGTCAGCCAGGCGTTCCGACGTCAATCGCTTCTGCTCGATACACCAGCCTGCGCCAGCGTCCGCCAGACGCAGCGCGTTATGGAGCTGGTCGTTGTCGAGCGCATGAGGGAGTGGCACGAGGATCGCCGGCCGGCCGATCACGGTCAGTTCTGCAATCGTTGACGCCCCGGCTCGCCCGATTACGAGATGCGCCGCGGCCATGCGTTCCGGCAAATCCTTGAAAAAGGGCTCGATCTGCGCCGCTATTCCGGCCTGCGCGTAGGCGTCGCTGACGCGTTCGACATCTTCTTCGCGAGCCTGCTGCGTCACACGAAGTCGTGCCCGCAGCGCATCAGGAAGCTCGATGAGCGCTGGCGGCGCCGCGTCGGAGAAGTAGCGCGCCCCCTGGCTGCCGCCAAAAATCAGAATGCGCACCTCGCCATCTGCTGTCGGCGCCTCGTAGCGCTGTTCGGCGGCGGCGATGACGCTGGCGCGCACCGGATTCCCCGTTAGCGACACCTTCGCGGCCAGCGGTCCTTCAAGGTGCTTGGTCTGATCGAATGACGTCGCGATCGCGATGACGCGCGGAGCCAGCAGGCGATTGGCGCGGCCCAGCACGGCGTTCTGTTCGTGGATCGCCGTAGGGATGCCACGCAGGCGCGCCGCGACGAGCGGTGGAAACGTCGGATAACCGCCAAATCCGATCACGGCGTTCGGCTTAACCTCGCCGAGGACGCGGTGTGCTGCCTTCGTGCCGCGCGCCAGCGCGATCGACGTTTTAGCGATGTCGCCAACGGCGCGGCTCGCCAACGTGGCGGACGGAACCTGATAGATGTTGCGCGCGGGGAAGTCGGCGCCATAACGATCGCCACGCATGTCGGTAATGAGATCGACAGCTGCGCCGCGCCGTTGCAGTTCTTCAGCCAACGCAAAAGCTGGAAACAGATGACCACCGGTGCCGCCGGCCGCCAGCATAACGGAGACCGTCTCGCTCATCGCGCGCGCACATCCCCTTCGAAATCGACGTGAGTCATAGTCGGAACCAATCGCGGTTTTTTCAGGCGAAGCGGGTCGGCGCGCCGACGCGTCAACGCCACCAGCATCCCAGCCGTAATCGCCAGCGCCAGCATCGACGATCCTCCGGCCGAAATAAACGGCAGCGTCATGCCTTTTGGCGGCAAAAGTCCGATATTCACCCCCATATTTATGAGAGCTTGAAGGCCGAAGATGGTCGCGAGCCCTTGAATGGCCAGCCGGTTGTCGGCCTCAGGTTCGCTCGAGGCCGCGAACAGCGCTCGCAGCACGATGAACGAGAACAGCGCGACCAAGCCGAGGCAAGCGACGACGCCGTATTCCTCGCCGACGACGGCGAAGATGAAATCGGTGTGTGCATCCGGTAGCACGGACTTGATCGTTCCCTCGCCCGGACCGCGACCCAGCCAGCCGCCTTCGGTGAAGGATTGGATCGCGCGATCAATCTGGAAATTCTCCGAAGGTAGCGGACCGAAGAACATGTCCATGCGCACGCGAACGTGCGGGAAAATCTGGTAGGCCAGAAACAGTCCGACGCCGCCGAGGGCAAGCAGCGCCGCTGCGCCGATGAGCGACAGACCGGCGAGGACGTAGAGCATGCCGGCCGTGGCGCTGATCAGCGCCGTCTGTCCGACGTCCGGCTGCAACACGAGGAGGGCGGCGAAGGCGAACCATAGGGCAAACGCTATAGGCGCCGCCGGCATGTCCCGTCGCGCCGCAGCTTCCGCGAATAGCCAGGACATGATGACGACGAACGCGGGCTTCGCGAATTCGGACGGTTGCACTGTGTAGCCTGCAATCTCGAGCCAACGCTGCGCGCCGTTGACTTCAACGCCATAGAACGCGACCACGCCCAGGCCGGCGAGTGACGCCGCTAGAAGCGCGGCAGCCAGCCTGCGAATGCCTGCTGGCGTGAAGAACGAGATCACAAGCAAGATCACGCCACTCAGGAGCGCGAAAAATACATGCCGCTCGACGAAATAGTAGGTCGCAAACCCCTTCTTGATTGCGACGGCCGGCGATGCTGCGAGCGAAAGCACGACGCCGAGCACGATCAGCGCTGTAAACGCCAACAACAGCGCGTGATCAATGGTGAACGACCACGAGGCAAATCGGCTGCCGTCGGCGCGG
>JBJXHD010000009.1:0-132050 GCA_046160845.1 Hyphomicrobium sp. | reverse complement strand
GCGCGCGCATGTTTCCTATCGGCGATGACAATTCGTTGCGGCGCTCGACGCCGATCGTCACCTACGCGCTGATCGCCATCAACGTGCTGGTATTTCTGATGGAGCTTCAGGCCGGCGACGCCTTCATCGAAGAGTGGGCGTTCTATCCCGTGCGCTTCGGCAACGACCCAGCAGGAAACGTCGACAACATCTTCACCGCCATGTTCATGCACGGCGGCTGGATGCATCTCTTCGGCAACATGCTGTATCTTTGGATCTTCGGCGACAACGTCGAAGATCGCTTCGGCAAAGTCCCCTACATCATTTTCTATCTCGTCTCCGGCATCGCGGCGACCTTCGCGCAGTACGCGGTGAGCGCCGGATCGAACATTCCGAACGTCGGCGCGTCGGGGGCCATCGCAGGCGTGCTCGGCGCCTACCTTGTGCTGTTCCCGAAAGCGCGGGTGAACGTCATCGTGCCGGGCGGAATGGTCATGGCGCTGCCGGCGATCATCGTGCTCGGATTTTGGATCGTGCTGCAGCTGTTCTCGGGCGTCGGCTCGATTGCGCAGACGGACGAGACGGCGGACGTCGGCGGGGTCGCCTACATGGCGCACGTCGGCGGATTCCTCGCCGGCGTGGTGCTGGGGCTCGTCTCCAAGCCCTTCATCGGCGACAGGGCGTGACGCACGTCACTCCGTAATCCATTCACTGCATTTGACAGGAGCATCGCTCCCCCAAGGCATGATCGGCACGCTCGACGTTGAGTTCTCGGGGCTGCCTTCAATGAGCTTGTCGGTGTAGACGAGATAGACGAGCATGTTGCGCTTGGCGTCACAGCCGCGCACGATCTGCATGCGCTTGAAGAAAAACGAGCGGCGCTGGCTGAACATCTCTTCGCCCTGCTCGAGCTTGCGTTTGAACGCGATCGGGCCGTACTGACGGCACGAGAGCGATGTCTGCGACAGTTCTTCCGCCACGCCAATCCAGCCCTTCCAACCGCCGACCTCAGGCACGCTGAAGTGGCAGGCGACGCCTTCGACTTCGGGATCGTCGATGCCGTAGGTGCCGATCTTGCTGTCGGGCGAGAGGAACTTCCAAACCGTCGTCTTCTTGTAAATGAGATCTGGATCGGCCGCTCGAGCCGCCGGCGCGCCGCCGATCGCCGCTGCGACATACAAGGCCGACAAAACAAGTCTCCACATGACGTGTGGCGCCTCCTCGCGCGATCGGTTCTTTCGCCGAGACACAGATAGGCGCCATCCGCTCGATCGCAACGGCCGATCGTTTATCTCCTCTTAACCAAGCGCTTGTTTCGCCCGGAACAGCGACGGCTTGAACAATTCTCCAGAGTGCAGCGACGGACAAAGTGCCTGTCCGAAACCGTTTGCCCCTGGAGACTGCCATGTACGGAGAAATCACCAAGTACCGCAAAGATATCGGTCTCGGCGTCATTCGCGCCGAAGACGGCCGCCGCTTCCTGTTCGTGCGGACTGAAATTCGCAATCGCCTCGACAATCTCGAAGGCCAGGAAGTGCACTTCGAGCCGGGCGCCGTGAAGGCGCGCGACATCATCGTGCTCGCCGGCTCGCCCTGGGCGGCCTTCGGCGGCATTGCCGCGTAATCCCTCAATTTCGGAGACGACGCCGATGGCCACCCTCGCCGCTGCACCCTTCAACACGGCCGACGTCCCAGGCGTCGCGCCGGAAGCATTGAGCCTGGCGTTCCGCCATCTGATTGCGGAAGGCCGCGGCCTCGCACTGCTGACCGGCCTCAGCGAAGCGCATATCCGCGACGTCGAAAACGTCATCTGGCAGGTTTTTCCCGAGGAATGTGACACCCGACTGGCCGTCGCCCTGCGCTTCCGCGCGCTGCTCAGCGCATTTACCACGCGGCGGCTCAAAAACCTGCTGCTGCACACCGGATTCAAGTCGATCGAAGCGGCCGTGACGGAAGCTGCAACGCAACGGTTAAACGCCCGCTACGGCTTTCGCCAGCAAGGCTTCGTGACGGCTCTCTCAAGCCTGGCCAAGGTCCGCATCCCCCATTCCCGCGACCTCGCGGATCTGGCGCGTGCTGCATAGAAATCAACGTCTTGTACCCTGCGGCACAGACGGAAGTTCAGTGACGGCCTACCCCTCGATCCACGCCATTCAGTCAACCCGCAGGGGAACGCCATGACCACGACCCAGGCCGCCGTCGACGTTGGATACAAAATCGCAGGCGGCAAAGTCGGGATCCTGCTGCTGCACCGCCTGTGTGGCACGCCTGTGGAAATGCGCTTTGTCGCCAACGGTCTCGCCCGGCAGGGCTACACGGTGTCCTGCCCGCAGCTCGCCGGCCATTGCGGCAGCGAAGCCGACATCAAGGCCTCGACCTGGACCGACTGGTATCGCAGCGCCGAAGAAGCCCTCGACGCACTGTCGCGCGACTGCGAGACCGTAATCGTCGGCGGGCTGTCGACGGGCGCCATTCTGGCCGTCATGCTCGCCGCCAAGAACCCGAAAAAGGTGCACGCCACGGCGCTGCTCGCACCGACGCTCTGGCTCAACGGCTGGATGATCCCCTGGTATGCGAAGCTGTTCCCCCTCGTCAGCCACAAGTGGGTCGCCAACCTGTTCTCATTTCCGCACCACGACCCGCACGGCATCAAGGATGCGCGCATCCGCGATTTCATCCAGCGCGCCCGGGCCAACCGCGGCACGGCCGAAGCCGGCCATCCGGTGACGCCCGGCGGCGCGGTATTCGAGCATCGCAAGCTGTCCAACGCCGTTCGCAAGCTCGCGCGCTATGTGCGCCAGCCTTCGCTGATCGTGCACCCGCTCGAGGACGACTATGCGGCCATCAACAACGCCACCTACCTCCGTGACGAAATGAAGGGTCCGGTCGAACTCGTGGTACTGGACGACTGCTATCACGTCGTCACTGTCGACCGGCAACGCCACCTCGTTGTCGAAGCCATCGACCGGTTCGCAATGGCTCTGATCGGAGAAAGCTCCGCCAAGACCGTTGTCGCGACGCGCGCAGCGATGTCCGCGTAACAGCGAAAAAGTCCCGATTCTCGGGCTGTTCGCGGTGTTTCGACGGGAACAGAAATTCAGCGCGCTTCACGCCAATGTCGCTTCATCGCCGGATCGCCCGGCCCCAAGCTCAACGCCTGCGCAAAAGGAGAATTCCCGTGTCCAAGCTCGCAAAAACTATCGCCGTGTCCGTTATCGCCGCCACCACGTTCGTCGCCACAGCTGAAGCCGGCTGCGGCGGTGGTCACGGCGGCGGCTACGGTTATTCGAGCCGCTCGTACTCTTCGAGCCCGTCGAACCTTTACGCTCGCCGCCAGGCGGTGGCCGAGGCCCGCGCCAAAGCCAAGGCGCAGGCCGCTGCAAGGGCTCGCCTGCTTGCCGCCAAGCGCGACGCGGCGGCAGAACGCATCAAACTCGCCAAGGCTGAGTCTTCGACGACCTCGACAGATGCCGCGCCGGTGATCGTGATCCCGAATACGCCGGTCGCATCTAAGGTCGACGAGCCGAAGACGGTGACGACCGCCGCGCTGACGCCGGCGACCGAGCCCGTCTCACTGGCAACCGCTGTCGTGGCGAAGCCAGTCTCGGCCAAGAAGATCGAAGCCGCGGCGCCCGCCAAGCCGATCTGCCGCAAGTTCTCGGCTGCGCTTGGCGGCATGGTTGAAGTCGCTTGCGCGCCTTGAACCTACGAAACAACGGCGCGGTGCGCGGTGACGCGCGCCGCTCTGCTTGCATGCACAGCTCGTCATCAACTTCGGAGCATTGCTTGAAAATACGGTTTATGCTATGATTTGGTTGGATGAATCTCTCCGGTCCGTGTTTGGTTTGACGGCAGCGATGTCCGGGTTTTGGGTGCGGTCGCCCGGAATTCTGGTGCTGAGTCCCGTAGGCGCATGGCGCCGGCGGCGTGCCGAGCGGGGGGATGCGGGCGTTGGCACGGATCGGAGTCGTTCTGTTTGCGGCGCTGCTTGGCCTCGCGAACCTGACCCCAAGTCACGCTGGACCGACCCACGCCAATTCGAGCATCGATCCTCCGTTTGGATCAGCGAACGCGCCTTTATACCAGCAGCCCAACGAACAAAGCCTGCGTGCGACGACGCGCGCGAGGGCGAGAGCGGCGGCGCGGGCTCGTGCGGCGGCAGAGGTCAAAGCGAAGCTTGCCGCCAAACAGCGACTGGAGAAATCCAAGACGCCGGCCGCGCCGATGATCGTGATCCCAGCGCCGCCGGACGCGGCAATTACGGGCTCGGTTACGCCGGCCCAAGAGGCGCACGCAGCGGCAGAGGGCATTGCGCACAGCGCGGAGGTCGGCGTGGCGGCCCAGGACGAAGCCCGTCCCGCCGCCAAGAAAGTGTGCCGCCGCTACTTCGCTGCCGTCGGCAGCGTCATCGAAGTGCCGTGCCCGTGAACGACCGCGAAATCGGCCGACACGTGTCAATATACTGATTTTCATATATAAAAATGTTATTTGCGGGGGCCAAACAGCTGTTTCGCACGGAACAGCCTTGGCCCGGGTTGTGCGGCATTCTCCTCCCATAGCCGGACACGACCCGGCGCCCACTTCGAACCCAAACGCCACAACACACGACCAACCAAAAGTTCTGAGGAGATTGTCATGAACCGCCCCGCTCTCACGATCGCCGCCGCCCTGATCGCCGGCGCCACGCTCACCACAACCGCTGAAGCCGGCGGACTTCGCCTCGGCTTCGGAATGCCGCTTGGTTCGTTCGTCGCCCACTCGCTGGCCAACGGCGCCCAGAACCAGGGCTACTCCAGCGGCCGCAGCGGCTACGAACGCGCTCAAGAACAACGCGCCGCCAAGATCCGCGCCGCAAAGGCCGCCGCCGCCAAGCGCCAGGCCGTCGCAGAAGCTGAAGCCTCAACACGCGCCCGCAAGGCGAAACTCGCAGCTGCCCAGCCGTCGACGCAGGACGTCGAAATCAAGACGGCGAAGATCGAATCCACGACGACGGCGACCGACGCCGCGCCGACGATCTACGTTCCCAACACGCCGGCCGTGGTCGAAACACCGAAGGCTGACGCCGAAATCGCCAAGGTCGGCGAGATCGACGACGCCGTGAAGATCGAAGCGCCGAAGGTCGAGCAGCTCCAGCAGGTCGTCACCATCGAAAAGCCGGCGACGGTTGCAACGCCTGAGAAGGTTGAAACGAAGTCCGCCGAAAAGACCTCGGCCAAGGCCCAGCGTATCTGCCGCCGGTTCTCGGCTGCGATCGCCGGCCTGGTCGACATCCCCTGCGAGTAAGCCAATAATCGAGAGCCCCGGGTGCGCGCCTGTTCTATAAGGCGCCACCCGGGGCTCTCGGCTGTCAGAAGCCCACCGACGGCGCTTGGACGATCCGCGCCCCACGACGGAGGATACGCCTATGGACATCGCCCTCGACGCCGCCCGGACGCCGGCCGCCAGCCGCCGTCCCCGGTCGCCCAAGCGGCGCTCCATCCCGATGGTCATTAAGCTCGCCTACCGCAATCTGTTCCACGATCGGCTGAGCTTCATTGTCACCATCGTCGGCATCGTGTTCTCGGTTGTGCTCGTCGCCATTCAGAGCGGCATCTACCTTGGCTCAGAAAAGAAGATCGCCGCGATCCTCGATGCGGCGCCAGCCGACCTCTGGGTCGTGCCGCTCGGCACGAAGAGCTTTGACGACCCGTCGCCGCTCTCGGGCCGAGAACGCCACATGGCGCTCTCCGTGCCGGGAGTGTCGCACGTCGAAGACATCGTGGTCTCGTTCGCCCGATGGCGGAAGCCGGCCGGCGGCACAACGACGGTGCTGCTGATCGGCTCGGAATTTGACAGCGACAAGCCGCTACCCTGGAATGTCGCCGAAGGCAGCCGCGAAGCGCTCAACGCCCCAGACACGGTCGCCATCGATAAGAGCTATTTCCCCGATCTCGGCATCACGTCGGTCACTGATCAGGCAGAAATCAACGGCGTGAATGTCGAAGTGGCGGCGTCGACCAAGAAGATTCGCTCCTTCACGACGCTGCCTTTCGTGTTCACGAACATCGAGGAGGCGCGACGTTTGACGGGGACGGGCCAGAATCAGGCGACGTATGAGCGCGTGCTACTTTCCCCTGGCGCCGACCGCGATGTCGTCAAGAAAGAGATCGAGGCCCGGCTGCCCGACGCCGAGGTTTTGACCCAGACCGAGTTCACCAAGCGCAGTCAGGCCTATTGGTTGTTTCAGACGGGCGCCGGCGCGGCGCTGATTGCTGGCGCGGTGCTCGGCCTCATCGTCGGCATCGTGATTGTGGCGCAGACACTCTATTCCAGCACCAAGGATCACATTAACGAATTCGCGACACTGCGCGCGCTCGGCGCCGGCGCTGGCTACATCGTGAAGGTCATTCTGTTCCAAGCCGTGCTGTCGGGCCTGATCGGCTACTCGCTCGGCATGGCGCTGGCGCTCGGCGTCATTCGCGCCGCCGAAGACACAAAACTCACCGTCATCATGACGCCGGAACTGGCGGTCGCGCTCTTTATCGTCACCGTCGGCATGTGCGTGTTCGCCGCCATCAGCGCCATCGTCAAGGTGGTGCGTATCGACCCTGCCGTGGTCTTCGCCCGATAACGCATTCAGGAGCTTCAGACATGTCCGTACCAGCAAACAGCAAAGTCATCCTGGAAGCCCAGGGGATCGTGAAGGTGCTCGGCACGCCGCCGAACGACGTGAAGGTGCTGAAAGGCGTCGATCTCGAACTGCACACCGGCGAACTTACGCTGATGATGGGGCCGTCCGGGTCCGGCAAGACGACACTGCTGTCGATCCTCGGCTGCATCCTGTCGCCGACCGAGGGCCGGCTGCGCGTTGCCGGGATGCAGACCGACACCATGTCGAAGGAAGCGCTCGCAAATCTCCGACGCAAGCACGTCGGCTTCATCTTCCAAAGCTACAATCTCGTTCCGACTCTCACCGCTGCCGAGAACGTCATGCTCGCGCTCGATCTTCGGGACCTGCGCGGTCCGGGCGCCTACGAAAACGCTGTCGAAGTGCTGGAGCAGGTCGGCCTCAGTCATCGCATCAACGCCATGCCGTCGAAGATGTCGGGCGGCGAAAAGCAACGTGTCTCGATCGCCCGCGCGCTGGCGGGATCGCCGTCGGTCATTCTCGCTGACGAGCCGACCGCGGCGCTCGACGCCAAGAACGGTCTGGCGGTCATGGAACTGCTCGCCAAGGTCGCTCAGGACACGAAGCGCGCCGTGCTCGCCGTCACGCACGATCATCGCACGCTGCAATTCGCCGATCGCATCATTCGCATCGACGACGGCCGCATCGCCGAATCCGAACGCCCGAAACTCCCCGGCGCGAAGTCGCTGGAGATGCCTGCGCACTGACAGCGCGGGTGCGAGGGTGAAGCAAAAGTTATTACGGTTCAGAGACTTTGAGCGGTTGGCGACAGGTCGCGGTCATGACTGCGCGTGCGCCTTGTCGCCATCTGGACCGAGGGACTCATTTGTGTAGGATGCCCAGCGCTTTCATCACACTTCGGGCGAGAAAAGGACACGCAAGCCGATGACCGTTTCGGAGGCGAACGCAGCCGTGGCGACCGGCAGCCTGATGGCGGGCAAGCGCGGGCTGATCATGGGCGTCGCCAACAACAGGTCCATCGCCTGGGGCATAGCAAAAGCCTGCGCGGCGCAGGGGGCGGAGATCGCCTTCACCTATCAAGGCGACGCCTTGAAAAAGCGCGTTGAGCCGCTGGCCGCAGAACTCGGTTCAAAGCTCGTGCTGCCGTGCGACGTAACCGATACGGCCTCGATGGACGCCGTATTCGAAGCCTTGAGGACATCATGGGGCCGGCTGGACTTCATGGTCCACGCCATCGCCTTCGCCGACAAGAACGAGCTCGACGGCCGCTACGTCGACACCTCGGAGAAGAACTTCACCCAGAGTCTGCTGATCTCCTGCTACTCGTTCACCGCGCTCGCCCAGCGCGCCGAGAAACTGATGGCGAATGGCGGCGCGCTGCTGACGCTGACATATTACGGCGCAGAAAAGGTGATGCCGCATTATAACGTTATGGGCGTCGCCAAGGCGGCGCTGGAAGCCAGCGTCCGCTATCTGGCCTCCGATCTCGGCAAGACCGGCATTCGCGTCAACGCCATTTCGGCGGGACCGATCAAGACCCTTGCGGCGTCGGGCATCTCGGATTTTCGCTACATCCTGCGCTGGAACGAATACAATTCGCCGCTGCGGCGCACGGTGACGATCGAAGACGTCGGCGCCTCCGGACTGTACCTGCTCTCCGATCTGTCGCGGGGCGTTACGGGCGAAGTGCATCACGTCGACAGCGGCTATCACGTGCAGGGCATGAAGAACGAAGACGCGCCCGACATCAGCGTGGTAAAAGGCGACAACTCTTGAGCGAACCGGCGGCCGCGACGTCCATTCTGCGGCCTGCCGTAACGCTGTATTTCATTCGCCACGGCGAAACCGACTGGAATCGCGAATCCCGATACCAGGGCCAGCGCGACATTCCCTTGAACGACGCCGGCCGAGCGCAGGCCAAGCGCAACGGTCAGGCGTTGCGCGCTATCTCAGACCAGATTGCTCATGTCGATTTCGTCGCGAGCCCGCTCGTGCGCGCCGTCGAGACGATGCGGATCGTGCGCGCCGAGCTCGGACTCGATCCCGATGGCTTTCGCACCGATCCGGAGCTTCGCGAATTGCATTACGGCCATTGGGAGGGCCAGCTCGCGTCCGATCTCGCGGTGTCGGACTCCAAGGGCGTCAATGACAAGGCCCGCGATCCCTATCGCTGGCGTCCGCGCGGCGGGGAAAGTTACGCAGATCTCCAGCACCGCGTCTCGCGCTGGATCGCAAGCGTCGATCGCGACGCTGTCGTGGTTTCGCACGGCGGCGTCAGTCGCGTCGCACGCGGCGCGGTGCTCGGAGTCGATCCGCGTCAAACGCCGTTCCTCGATGCGCCGCAGGACCGCATCATGATCCTGACCGCCGGCGGCGCCGACTGGCTGTAACTGGGCGCTAGGGGTTCGCGGCAGACGCCTTGCGGCCTGCGCGCTTGTTCGGCGCCGACTCCGTGCCAGCCGCGCCCGCTCGAAGCGTCGGCATCTGCGGCTTCACCCGCTTGACGGGCGGCACGATGGGGCTCGCGTCCCGGACCTCGGTCTCGGACGACGGCGCTGCGCCGGCCTCGGCGTTCGCCGACGGCTCGGCGTGCACGCGGGCAGCGGCGAGCGACACAGCCATTATGCAGATCAGCGCACGAAGCTTCGGCACGGTGAGACCTCGATCCGAAGGCCATCGCCCTCGCCGCGAGCCTATCACGCCCGGGCCCCGCGCTTGAATGCGCTGGCGGCGTCCGGACAAAAAAAGAGCCGGAGATGCGGCTCTCCGGCTCTTCCGCGTCTATGGTTTCAGACGCACTTGAGGCTGCTCGACCTGGGTTGCTCAGACCCTGGAAGAGCCGCCCATCATTGTCTCGCCTGAGCGACCCTACGGCCGCAGGCGAGCGACTCGGGAACTTGGTGACCAACGCGACCCATGTGGCTTGGGAGCCGGGTCATACGGCGCATGACTTCCTCCAACGTGCGATCCCTCGATGCGACGCCGGCTGCGTTCGGGCAGCGATGAGCGTGCTCGGCCGAGTTGCTGGCGCCATGCGTACACGGTCAGGCTTGGTGGTTCGCCGCGCGAGTTCGGCGGCGGACGCAGTACTGCGCCGCAGTTAATCTGCGTCGATCGACGTTGTCACGCGGTTTGCCCCGGCGTCGGGCTTGCCCAGCCCCGCTTGCGCACCTAAACAGTACCGTGACGCACAGTTGCAACACAGCGTTGCAGGACCATCGAAACGAACGCCCGCATGTCGCACAACACCTTCGGTCATCTATTTCGCGTCACAACGTGGGGCGAAAGCCATGGCCCGGCGATCGGCGTCGTCGTCGACGGTTGTCCGCCAGGACTGCCGCTTACGGCGGCCGATATCCAGGTGTTTCTCGATCAGCGCAAGCCTGGCCAGTCGCGCTTCACGACACAGCGCCGCGAGGCCGACGAGGTGCGAATTCTCTCCGGCGTCTTCAGCGACGCCAACGGCCAGGACGTGACGACGGGCGCGCCGATCGCGCTCGAAATTCAGAACACGGACCAGCGCTCGAAAGACTACGGCGACAATGCCGAAAAGTATCGCCCCGGCCACGCCGACTACACCTACGACGCCAAATACGGCATCCGCGACTATCGTGGCGGCGGACGCTCCTCTGCGCGCGAAACCGCCTCGCGCGTCGCTGCCGGCGCGATTGCGCGCAAAGTGATCGCCGGCGTCCGGGTGCGCGGCGCTCTGGTGCAGATTGGCCCGCACGCGATCGACCGGACGCGGTGGGATTGGGGACAGGTCGGCAAGAATCCGTTTTTCTCGCCCGACGCGGATGCGGCGGAGGACTGGGCGTCATACCTCGACGACATCCGCAAGTCGGGGTCGTCGATCGGCGCGGTGATTGAAGTCGTCGCCGACGGCGTGCCGGCCGGATGGGGTGCGCCGCTCTACGCCAAGCTCGATCAGGATCTGGCTTCGGCGATGATGTCGATCAACGCGGTCAAGGCCGTCGAAATCGGCGACGGCATGTCGGTCGCAGCGCTGACGGGCGAACAGAACGCCGACGAAATGCGCATCGGCGCCGACGGCGGACCAGAATTTCTGTCCAACCATGCGGGAGGAATTCTCGGCGGCATCTCAACCGGCCAGCAAATCGTCTGCCGCTTCGCGGTCAAGCCGACGTCGTCCATCCTTTCACCTCGACAAACAATTGACAGGAACGGCAACGAAACCGAGATTGTCACGAAGGGGCGTCACGATCCCTGCGTCGGCATCCGCGCCGTGCCTGTCGGCGAAGCGATGATGGCGATCGTTCTCGCCGATCATTTGCTGCGCCACCGAGGCCAGTGCGGCCCCTGAGCTTCGCCCGCATCCGTCACGAGGTTTGTAATGATGACATCGCTGCGCGTCTTGCTCGCAGCAGCGCTGACGGCGTGCGCGGACCCAGCGACGGCCGCCGAGATTACCGACGCGCGTTTGCGCGGCGCAGCGACGGAGACCGACAGTTGGTTGCTCTACGGCCGCGATTACGCCAACCAGCGCTTCTCGCCGCTCGATCAGGTCAACACGGGCAACGTCAAAAAACTCGTCCCGAAGTGGATCTATCAGACCGGCACGGCTGCGACGTTCCAGACGACTCCCTTGGTCGCCGACGGCGTCATGGTGCTGTCGGCGGCGTTCTCCCACGTGATGGCGATTGACGCCGCGACGGGCCGTGAACTCTGGCGCTACGAACACAAGAGCACGGCGAAGAAGCTGTGTTGCGGACCGGCGAACCGCGGCGTGGCGCTCGGCTACGGAAAAGTCTACGTCGCGACCGTCGACGCACGCGTCGTCGCTCTCGATTTGAAATCCGGCAAGATGCTTTGGGATACGGCGATGGTTGCCGCCGACTCCGCGCCGGGCCGAACCGAAGACAAGGCCGTGCTTTCGGCCGACGCGCTGAAGGGGCAATCGGTCACCGGCTCGACCGGCGTCGGCGCGGTCGCCGCCCCGCTGGTCGTCAATGGACTTGTCATCGCCGGCATCACGGGCGTCGGCTACGGGCTGCATCTCGACAGCGATCGTCCGGGCGCACCGCTCGGCGCCGTCGTCGGCATCGCGGGACGCTTCGGACGTCCAGGATTTCTTGCTGCTTATGACGCCGAATCCGGCAAGAAAGTCTGGCAGTTCGATACGACGGTCGAGAACTGGGAGGGCGAATTCCGCGCGACGACGCCGGACGGCGTGCCGCTCAATCGCGACATCGCAGCCGAGAAGGCTGCGGCGCCGGCGAACAAGGATGCGTGGCGCACCGGCGGCGGTTCGATCTGGCACACGCCGGCCTACGATCCAGACCTCGGACTGATCTACTTCGGCATCGGCAATCCATCGCCTCAGGCTGCCGGCGACAACCGCCCTGGAGATAATCTCTACACGTCCTCGCTGGTGGCGCTCGATGTCAAGACCGGCAAGATCGTTTGGCACTATCAGCAAATTCCGCACGACATCTGGGGCTATGACGTCGCGAGCCCGCCCGTGCTTTTCGAACTGCAAAACGACAGCGGGACGATTCCCGCTGTTGCACAGGCGTCAAAGCTCGGCTGGGTCTACGTGCACGATCGCCGCGATGGCGCGTTCCTGTTCAAGTCGGACGCATTCACGCCGCAGGACAACATGTTTGCGTTGCCGACCAAGGACGGCGCGAAGGTTTCGCCTGGCGTCGGCGGGGGCGCCAACTGGTCGCCCGTCTCGCTCGATCCTGCGTCGCGCATGATCTACGTCGCGGCGATGCACCTGCCAACGACGTATCGCTCGGCCGAACTCGCGGCGACCGACGGCAAAGCCGCCGTGCCCTACATCGTTCTCGACACGCAGTCGCCGGAGCGGTGGGGCACGCTGTCGGCGCTCGATCTGTCGAACGGCGGCAAACTGGTGTGGCAACAGAAGACCAACGAGCCGTTGGTGGGTGGCGTGCTGGCGACCAAAGGCGGCCTCGTCTTCACCGGCGAGGGCGGCGGAGATTTTTCGGCGTTCGACGACAAGACGGGCGCAAAGCTCTGGAGCTTCAATTGCGGGGCTGGCGTCAACGCGCCGCCGATCAGTTATGCGATCGACGGCAAACAGTATGTGGCAGTGGCGGCCGGCGGCAGCCAGATCTGGGGCTTCCGCCAGGGCGGCGCGGTGATCGTGTTCGGGCTGGTCGACTGAACTCGATCCAGACCGTACATTCGCCCCCGCATGGAGACATACGGCACGATCGTAATCTTGACCGGCGCCGGGCTCTCGGCCGAGTCCGGAGTTTCGACGTTCCGCGATCCAAACGGCATTTGGGCGAAGTACGACTGGCGCGAAGTTGCGACGCCGGAAGGCTTCGCGCGGAATCCTGCGGCGGTGCACGACTTCTATAATATGCGCCGCCGGTCTCACCGCGATGTCAAGCCGAACGCGGCGCACCTTGCGCTGGCTCGGCTCGAAGCCGAGCATGGCGGTGTCACCATCGTCACGCAAAACGTCGACGCCCTGCATGAAGCCGCCGGATCGACGTCACTCATTCACATGCACGGGGAAGCGTTAAAGGCGCTGTGCGGAAGTTGCGACGTGCGGCAGCCGTGGCTGGACGATCTCTCGACCGCGACGTCCTGCCCGTCGTGTCGGGCATGTGGCGCGATGCGTCCCGACGTCGTCTGGTTCGGGGAAATGCCCTACCACATGGAGCAGATCGGACAACTGCTGTTGGACTGCGATCTGTTTATCTCCATCGGCACCAGCGGCAATGTCTATCCCGCAGCCGGGTTTGCGGCCGAGGCGCGCGCCGCGGGCGCCCATACGGTCGAACTCAATCTTGAACCGTCGCAAGGCGCGAACCACTTCGACGAAGCCATCTATGGACCGGCGACGGAGGTCGTGCCGCGCTACGTTGCCCGACTGCTGGACGAGGCCTAACGCCGGAATACGGCGACGGCTTCGATGTGCGGGGAATACCGGAACTGGTCGATCGGCGTGACGTCTTCCAGGCTGTATCCGCCGTCGATGAGGATGCGGGCGTCGCGGGCAAGCGTTGCGGGATTGCAGGATACGGCGACGACGGTCTTCACTTTGCATTTGGCGATCCGATGCGCCTGCGCCTCGGCGCCGGCACGGGGCGGATCGAGGACGATTGCGTCGTGCTCGTTCAGCTCGAGCGCTGAGAGTGGTTCGCGGAAGAGATCACGGCGCAGTGCCGTGATCGGCTTCAAGCCGGTGCTCATGCGCGCCGCCTGCAGCAACGCATCGATGGCGCGCGCATCGGAATCGAAAGCCGCGACGCGAGACTTGGCGGCAATTGGGAAGGTGAACGCGCCGACGCCTGAAAATAGCTCGACGACACTCTTGGTTTTGTCCAGCGCCGCCAGAATGCGCGCCGCCATCGCCCGTTCCGCCTCCGCGACTGCCTGAATGAAGACTCCAGGCGGGACGACGACATGCGCCGCGCCAAACGTCATAGCGGCAGGAAACGCTTCGTACACGGTTTCGCCGCCGACGCTGACACGCGCCAGCCGCATCGCGGCGGCTTCCTGCGCCAGCGCGCTGCGCAACGCTGGGGTGAGCGCCTTCTCGATTCCCTCAAGCGCGACGTCCAGACCTGGGTCGACGGCCGTGACCGTTACGCGTGCAGCCTCGCGCCGCGGCAGCAGCGGCGCGATCAGCGATCTGAGCTTCGGCATCGCGGCGACGATTGACGACTCCAGAACCGGACATTCGATGACGTCGACAAGGTCGTGGGACCCTGCTTCGTGAAAGCCGATAACGACTCCTGCCGGCGAGTTGCGTACCGTCATGACGGCGCGGCGGCGGCCGCCCGTTGGGGACACGAGTTCGGCCACCGGCGCGTCAACGGCGCGGGCGCGAAACGCCGCAACCACCTGATCGCGTTTCCATCTGCGATAGACGGCGGCCTCCATGTGCTGCATCGCACATCCGCCGCAGCGTCCGAAGTGCCGGCAGACGGGCGCGATACGGTCGGCGCTGGCTTCCAAGATCTCGACGCTGCGCGCCTTGCCGCCGTCTGCGACCTCGACGCGCACGCGCTCTCCGGTCAGTGTGAAGGGGACGAACAGCTGTGCGCCGTTCACCTCCGCGACGCCATCTCCCTGGGCGCCAACACGCGAGATCGTGACGTCGCGCACCTCACTCATTGCGGACGGCGCCGATCAGGTATTCGACGTTGCCTGAGCCGCCGAGGATTGGAGACGGGATGACACCGAGCACGCGCCACTGGGGTTGCGACGCCACCCATCGCGTCACGCTTTCAACCGCCGCCGTCCGCGCCGCCTCGTCGCGGACGACGCCGCCGGCGCCGACCACGCCGGGGCCGACTTCGAATTGCGGCTTGATCAGCGCCGCCAGCCAGGCGCCCGGCGCCGCCAAGGTCAATGCGGCGCCCAGCGCCTTTGTCAAGGAAATGAAACTGAGGTCGGCGACGATGGCGTCGATATTGTCGGGAACCAAGTGGCGTGTGAGCGTGCGAGCATCCTGCTGTTCCAGCGAAACGACACGGCGATCAGAGATGTGCTTGGCGTGCAGCTGACCGCGGCCGACATCGACCGCATAAACTTTGCGCGCCCCGCGCTCGAGCAGCGCCTCGGTGAAGCCGCCTGTCGACGCTCCGATGTCCAACGCCGTCAATCCAGTGGACTCGAATTTGAAGTGATCGAGCGCGCACAGCAGCTTTTCAGCGCCGCGGGACACGAAACGGGGCGCCTGGGAATCGAGTTCGACAGGGGCCGCGCCGCAGTCGCGTCCGGGCTTTTCGCAAACCGCGCCGTTGACGCGAACGAAGCCGCGCAAGACGAGGTCGCGCGCCCGCGCGCGTGTCGGCGCCAGGCCGAGATCGACCAACCTTTCATCGAGCCGCATGCCGCGTCATACTCCCCAGGCCCTTGCGCCGCCACATCAAAGCCCCATCTCTCGGCGAGTGAAGGCGGCTGTCAAACACCTTGGAGGTCCATGATGAAATTCGCAATTGCCGCGATCTGCGCCGCGGCGCTTTTGGCTCCCGCCGCACTGGCGGAATCGACGGCAACGCCGTCTGCGCAGGGCGCGAAAGTTTTCATCATCGAACCCAAAGATGGCGCAACGGTCTCAAGTCCGCTGACCGTCAAGTTCGGCATCTCAGGCATGGAGATCGCGCCGGCGGGAACCGACAAGGCGAACACCGGCCATCACCACTTGCTGATCGACACCAAGCTCGCCGATCCAGCGGCGGCGATCCCCGCCGACGCCAATCACATCCACTACGGCAAGGGACAGACGGAAGCCGTTATCGAACTCGCGCCCGGTCCCCACACCTTGCAGCTTTTGCTTGGCGATAAGAACCACATCCCACACAATCCGCCGGTCATGTCCGACGTGATTACCGTCACGGTGAAATAACCGGGCCTCGGCGGCTAGTGATCGTTGACCGCGTATCGGCCGGGCCCGTTGGCGAACAGCAGCAGAAAACCGCCGGCCATCGCCAAGTTCTTCATGAATGCAGTCGCCTGCGACTGATCGGCAAAGTTGGCGTGAAACAGGATGGCGGAGGCGACGCAGAAAACCGCCAGCCCTAGCGCCGCCCAGCGCGAGAAGAGACCGAACAGGATCGCCAGACCGCCGACGAGTTCAAGCGCAATCACGGCCGGCAGCAACTGGCCAGGCACGCCAGCGCTCTGCATATAGGCCATGGCGCCCTCGTAGCCTGAAATCTTGCCCAACCCCGCCTGGATGAAAATGGCGGAAAGCAGCGCGCGTCCAAGCAGACTCGCGATTGCGTTCATGGCGAAAACCCCTGTCGAGAAACCGGCGCAATGTGCACGCCGGCTCCGGGATGGCATAGTTCGCCGGGCGACGCCAGCGATCCCGGCCGGCGGCTCAGGCCCGACCGCCCTGTTCGCCGCCCGCCAGCAGGTCGCGTCCCAAGGACTTGAAGACGGTTTCGACGATTCTCGCCGCGCCGAGCCCGGCGGCGGCGTACATCGCATCGGGTTTGCCGTGGTCGATGAAGGCGTCGGGCAGGACCTTGCAGCGCACGCGCAGGCCGCGGTCCAGCAATGCCGCATCGGCGAGATAGTGCAGCACATGGCTTCCGAAGCCGCCGACCGAGCCTTCTTCGATCGTGACAAGGACTTCGTGGTTAAGGGCGAGATCGCGGATCAAATCGGCATCTAGCGGTTTGGCGAAGCGCGCATCGGCGACGGTTGTTGAAAGCCCGAACGCCGCCAATTGATCGGCCGCCAGCAGGCATTCGGCGAGGCGGGTGCCGAGCGACAGCAGTGCGACTTTCGAGCCCTGGCGGACGATGCGACCCTTGCCGATTTCAAGGGGCGTGCCCTCGCTTGGCAACTCGACGCCCACGCCTTCGCCGCGCGGATAGCGCAGCGCGCTCGGCCGATCGTCGATTTTCGCCTGGGTCGCGACCATGTGTACGAGTTCGGCCTCGTCGGCTGCGGCCATGATGACGAAGCCAGGCAGGCAACCAAGATAGGCGATATCAAAAGATCCAGCATGGGTCGGACCGTCGGCGCCGACAAGTCCGGCGCGATCAATGGCGAAGCGGACGGGCAACCGCTGAATCGCGACGTCGTGCACGACCTGATCGTAGGCGCGTTGCAGGAACGTCGAATATATCGCCGCGAACGGCTTGAACCCCTCGGTCGCGAGGCCCGCGGCGAAGGTCACCGCGTGTTGCTCGGCGATGCCGACGTCGAATGTGCGACTCGGAAACGCCGCGCCGAAATGATCAAGGCCCGTACCACCCGGCATTGCGGCTGTGATGGCGACAATCTTCTCGTCCTTTTTCGCCTCCGCGATCAGGCTGTCGGCAAAAATCTTGGTGTAGCTCGGCGCGTTCGGCGTCTGCTTGACCTGCGCGCCGGTGACGATGTTGAACTTGTTGACGCCGTGATACTTGTCGTCGGACGCTTCGGCGGGCGCATATCCTTTGCCCTTTTTGGTCACGACGTGAACCAGGATCGGACCCTGTTTGGCGTCGCGGACGTTCTTCAGAACTGGCAGCAGTTGGTTGAAATCGTGTCCGTCGATCGGTCCAACGTAATAGAAACCCAGTTCCTCGAACCACGCCCCGCCCTGCCAGATGTGGCGGGTGTATTCTTCGACGCGCGCGGCGCGGCGCTCCCATTTTTTCGGAAGGTGCTTGGCGAGCTGCTTGGCGTAGTCGCGAAGATGCAAATAGGTTTCACTCGACGTCACGCGCGCGAGATAGGCCGATAGTGCGCCGGTCGGCGGAGCAATCGACATGTCGTTGTCGTTCAGTATGACGATCAACCGCTCATCGCGTGCGCCGGCGTTGTTGATCGCCTCGTAGGCCATGCCCGCGCTCATGGCGCCGTCACCAATGACAGCGATGACGTTGTTGTCGGCGCCGGTCAGATCCCGCGCCACGGCCATGCCGAGCGCCGAGGAGATCGACGTTGACGAATGCGCGGCGCCGAAGGGGTCGTATTCGCTTTCGTCGCGCTTGGTGAAACCGGCGAGACCGCCGGGCTGCCGTAAGGTCCGTATGCGATCCCGGCGCCCGGTCAGGATCTTGTGCGGATAGGTCTGATGACCGACGTCCCAGACGAGGCGGTCTTTTGGCGTGTCGAAGACCCAGTGCAGCGCGACGGTCAGCTCGATGACGCCGAGGCCCGCGCCGAGGTGCCCCCCTGTGACGGACACGGCTTCAATGGTCTCATGACGCAATTCCGCAGCGACGGTAGGAAGTTCGGCCTCGGTGAATTTGCGCAAATCTGCTGGAAAGCGAATTCGGTCGAGGTTGGGCGTTCTGCTCACGTCTGAGTTCCCTGGCGCATGGCCGGGCGTGAGCGGGTGATTATGCCCGGCACGTCCCCTGCAGCCAATCTAGCCGCCTCGCCTTGCGTCACAAGAGGGTCATATAGCGCAGGGAAGCCGCGCCAGCGTAGTCGCTAGCGATCCGGATCGAAGGGTTCCACGCCCTTGGGCTTGCCATCCGATCCAATCGTCAATTTCTCGACCTTGGCTTCGGCCTGCTTCAGCAATCGGTCGCAGTGGTCGCGGAGCGCTTCGCCGCGCTCGTAGATGCTGATGCTTTCCTCAAGCTCGACGTCGCCGCGTTCCAGCCGGCCGACGATGGCTTCGAGCTCCTTTAACGCGCGCTCGAAGGTCATATCCTTGATGTCGGCATGGGTCTTAGGCGGCGGCTTGGCGGTCGTCATGGGCGCGGAACCTTCTGGAACGCGTGGAGGTCGGAGCGCAGGGCTCGTCAACCGCCCACGTCCATAAGCGATTTGACGTGAACCGCAACCGATCTTGCAAGGCCCTGCAGATCGTAACCGCCTTCGAGCATCGAGACGATGCGCCCATTGGCGTGGCGGCGGGCGACGTCGGCAAGTTGTTCCGTCGCCCAAAGAAAATCGGCTTCAACGAGGCGCAATCCGCCGAGCGGATCGCGCTCGTGAGCGTCGAAGCCCGCCGATATGATGACGAGATCTGGGCCAAAGTTGCGCAAGGGCCCGAGAATCCGTTCACGGAACGCCGGCTCAAACTGTTCCCGGCCGTCGCCTGCGCTGAGCGGCGCGTTGAAGATATTGCCGACTCCGGCCTCGCGCAGCGCACCGGTTCCCGGGAAGAGCGGCATTTGATGGGTGGACCCGTAGAAGAGGTCTTTGTCGGACCAGAAAATCTCCTGAGTGCCGTTGCCGTGGTGTACGTCAAAATCCACCACGGCGACGCGGTCGGCGCCGTGCTTCGCGCGGGCGTAGTGCGCGGCGATGGCCACGTTGGAGAAAAGGCAGAAGCCCATGGCCCGATTGCTTTCCGCGTGATGGCCGGGTGGGCGTACCTCGCAAAACGCATTGGCGGCTTCGCCCACCATTACTGAGTCGACGGCGGCTAGGCCGGCGCCTACTGCGCGCCGCGCCGCTTCCCAGGTGCCAGGCGAGACGACGGTATCGCCGTCGATATGCGTCGAGCGCTGCACTTGGCCCGCCGCGACGGCGCGCATGTGCGCCAAATGCTCAGCGGTATGCGCCATGAGAATGTAGGTCTCATCGTCATCGCGCAGCGGCGCGTCTTGCCGCTTCAGCGCGTTGAAAGTTTCGTGCGCCAGCGCCCGGTCGATGGTCCGGATCCGGTCAGCGCGCTCGGGGTGCCCGGGGCCCGTGTCGTGATTGACGAAGGCCGGATGGGAAAACAGGACGGTGGTCACGGGCGCGGCGTCTCGAATTGGCGGGCGGGGCGGCTCTGCGCTCGGATACTAAGGGTGTCGTCCGCGATGCCAACTGAAATCACGCTTCAAGCCGCTAGGGCTCACGCCAATTCGGAGACGCGGGCGATCTTGACGCCGGGCGGCGGCTTGCTGTCGGCGGGAACAAAAAAGTCCGGCGCGAGCGGCATCGCGGGGTCGACGCGATAGTGCTCGAAATCCTTTACGCCGCCAACGTCGTGGAGAAATGTGTCGTCGATCAAGAAGTAGCCGGTGAACGTCTTGGCCGGCTGCAGGAACAGCAAGTGCGCTGCGTCGGCCATGATGTCGGGCGTCCGGCTCATGCGCATTAACTTATCGCCGCCCAGAATGTTCTTGATCGCCGCCGTGGCGATGGTCGTGCGCGGCCACAATGCGTTGACCGCGACTTCGCCTTTCAGTTCCTCTGCCATGCCGAGCACACACAAACTCATGCCGTATTTCGCGATGGTATAGGCGACGTGGCCGCCGAACCATTTGGGGTGCAGATCAAGTGGCGGCGACAGCATGAGAATGTGCGGATTCTTCGATCTGCGCAAATGCGGCAAGCAGGTTTTCGAGACGAGAAACGTTCCGCGCGTGTTGACGCCAGACATCAAGTCGAAGCGCTTCATTTCAGTCTGTTCGGTCTTGGTCAGCGAGATGGCGCTGGCGTTGTTGACGCAAATATCGATGCCGCCGAACGTCGACACGGTGAGATCGACTGCGCGCTTGACCTCATCTTCATGTCGGATATCGCAGGCAATCGGCAGGGCGATGCCGCCGGCTTTCTGGATCTCTTCGGCGGCCGAGTGAATGGTGCCTTCGAGCTTCGGATTTGGGTCCGTCGTTTTGGCGGCGATCGCGACTTTCGCCCCGTCTTTCGCCGCGCGTTTTGCAATCGCAAGTCCGATGCCGCGGCTGGCGCCGGTGATGAAAACCGTCTTGCCTTTGAGGGAAGGTCTGGGCGTCGCGGCCATGGCAAAGTCCTCTGCTCGGGGTCGTCCTAGTCTAATTGGTTAGAGTGTGTGGCGCGAGTCGGCTGAACTTGCAGCGAAGCAGCTACGATCGGGATTTGCTGAAATCCGGGGCCCGCTTCTCAAAGAACGCCTGAAACGCTTCCAGTGCTTCCGGAGACTGGAGCCGCTTTTGGAACAGCACGGCTTCCTCCTCGATGCGGCCGCTGATGTCGGCGACATCGCCCTTCAACAGCCGCCGCGCCAACAGCAGGGCTTCCGGCGGCTTAACGGCAAGGTTCCTGGCGGCGGCAATGGTTCGCGCTTCCAGCTCGAGCGACCCCACGACGTCATTGACGAAGCCGCGCTCACGTGCGCGTGCGGCTGAAAAAGAGCCGCCGAGCGCCAGTAGCTCGAAAGCGGACTGATACCCCATGACGCGCGGGGCCAGCAGACTGGACGCTGCTTCGGGTACGAGTCCCAGATCGAGAAACGGTGTCGAGAAGTCCGACTCCGGCGTCGCATAGACCAGATCGCAGTGGAATAAGAGTGTCGTTCCGATGCCAACCGCCTTGCCGTCGACACCAGCCAAAAGCGGCTTTCTGATTTTCGGCAATAGGCGGATGAATCGCAGCACATCGTCGCCGAGACCGCCGGTCCCCTTGGCGGTTGCGAGGAAATCGGCGATGTCGTTTCCCGCCGAGAACACGCCGCCGGAACCGAAGATCACATGCGCAGCGACGTCCGGCGCCGCGTCTCCAGCCTCGATCGCGTCGGACATTGCGCGATACATGGCGCCTGTCAGCGCATTCTTCTTTTTCCGCCGTGCCAGCCGCAGGATCTGCACCGCGCCATCGCGTGAGATTTCGATTTCCTCGGTCATGACAGCGCCGCAGCCGCGTCTGCGCTCAGGACGCTGTCGGCGCCACGCATCACCGTCGCCGCCAGACCGCCGGCGGAAGTGAACAGATTGTCGACATAGAAGCGAGCGAGTGCGATCTGCGTCGCGGGCGCATCCTCGGACAGCGCGCCGCGCGCGAGGTAGCCGCCGCCGCTGACCGTGCCGAACAAGCGCAAGTAGGGCGTCGCGCCGGCCAGCGCCGCCTCGGGATTCGACTTGAGCGCCAACATCATCGCCTCTGTAGCTTCGCGCAGTGCGGCAATGCCGTCCGTCAGTCGCTCCGCCATT
The DNA here is from genome assembly GCA_046160845.1 of Hyphomicrobium sp. GTDB lineage: Bacteria > Pseudomonadota > Alphaproteobacteria > Rhizobiales > Hyphomicrobiaceae > Hyphomicrobium_B. The sequence continues at coordinate 110,132 of JBJXHD010000009.1, read as the reverse complement.
TGTGTAAAACCGGGCCGGTTCGACGTGTTCAGGTCGCTGATCACCGCGCCCATGTCATCGAGATAGGCGCGCACGGCTCGGCCTTCATCCAGTGGAAGCTTTCGCGTCACGAGGTCGATCGCCTGGATGCCGTTCGTGCCTTCGTAAATCGGCAGGATGCGCGAATCCCGCCAGTGCTGCGCCGCGCCGGTCTCTTCGATAAACCCCATTCCGCCATGCACTTGAATACCCATCGACGCGATCTCGACGCCGGCGTCAGTTGCAAACGCCTTGGCGATCGGCGTCAGAAGCGCGGCGCGATGCTCGGCCGCTTTGCGCACGGTTGCGTCGCCACTACGATGGGCGACGTCCAGCGCGTAGGATGTGGCGAAGCAGATCATGCGCGCCGCCTGCGTCGTCGCCTTCATCGTCAAAAGCGTGCGCCGGATGTCGGCATGTTCGATGATCGGACTCATGCCGGCGCCATTGGGCTTCGAACTTCGTCCCTGGCGGCGATCTCGGGCATAGGCGATGGCGCGTTGCGTCGCGCGATCGGAAATCGCGACCCCTTGGACGCCAACGGCGAGGCGCGCGGCGTTCATCATCACGAACATCGTGGCCAGGCCTCGGTTCTCTTCACCGACCAGATATGCCGTGGCGCCGCCCTGCTCGCCGAACTTCATGACACACGTCGGGCTGGCCATGATTCCGAGCTTGTGCTCGACACCGGAGCACACGACGTCGTTGCGCGCGCCGAGGCTGCCGTCGTCGTTCACAAGGAACTTCGGCGCGACGAACAGAGAGATGCCGCGCGTGCCGGCCGGCGCGTCGGGCAGTCGCGCCAGAACAAGGTGGATGATGTTCTCCGCGAGGTCGTGCTCGCCCCATGTGATGAAAATCTTGGCGCCGGTGATCTTGTACGTCCCATCGCTTTGCCGAACCGCCTTCGTGGTCAATGGGGAGAGGTCCGATCCGGCGTGCGGCTCGGTGAGATTCATTGTTCCGGTCCAGGCGCCGGACGCCATCTTCGGCAGAAACTTCGCCTTCAGCGCCTCGCTGCCGCCGGCTTCGATGGCGTGGATCGCGCCTTGCGTCAGGAGCGGGCAAAGCCCAAAGGACATGTTGGCGGCGTTCCAGATTTCTCCAACGGCGACGGTCATGATCTCGGGAAGGCCCTGACCGCCATAGGCTTCAGGGCATGGCAGAGCGCTCCATCCGCCTTCTGCGAAACGACGATAGGCGTCGCGGAATCCGTCGGGCGTTTTCACCTCGCCGGCCGACCATTTCGAACCGGCCCGATCGCCGGTCCAGTTGAGCGGCGCCAGCACATCGGCGCCGAAAGACCCTGCCTCGCACACGATGGCGGCGATGGTGTCGAGGTCGAGTCCGTCATAGATGCGGTCGTCAAGGCTGACCGCCGTCTTGAGGGCGAACAGGATGTCGTCTACTGGAGCCTGATATGTCATCGAAATCTCTTGGCCGCTCGGCGGATCGAGAGTGGATCAACCAACAGATTATGCCGAACGCGGGCGAGAGCAAATCACAGGATTCCGGCGCACGGATCTGCGCATCCGAAGCCGCGACGATCGCTGAAGCCGGGGCGCTGCTGCGCCAGGGCGCCCTCGTCGCGTTTCCGACCGAAACCGTCTACGGGCTCGGAGCTGACGCGACAGATGGAAAGGCCGTCGCGCGGATTTTCGAGGCCAAGGGCCGGCCGCGCTTCAATCCGCTGATCGTTCACGTCCCCGACGCGCGAGTGGCGGCGGAACACGCCGACTTTAATGCGACTGCGCAAGCGCTGGCCGAAGTCTTCTGGCCAGGGCCGCTTACGCTCGTCCTGCCGCGCCGGGCAGCGTCCCCGATCTCGGACCTCGTCTCAGCCGGGCTTGGAACGTTGGCCGTGCGCGTCCCTGATCATCCGATTGCGCAAGCCGTTCTGCGCGCCGTGGGCCGCCCACTTGCCGCGCCATCGGCCAACCGCTCCGGGCATGTCAGCGCCACACGGGCAGACCACGTTGCCGCGGATCTCGGGTCGCGCGTCGCCATGATCCTCGACGGGGGCACGACGCGACACGGCATCGAATCGACGATCATCACGCTCGCGGGCGATCAACCAGCCCTGCTTCGGCTTGGCGCAGTCAGCGTCGCAGATATCGAAGCGGTGTTTGGCGGCGCGCTTGTGCGTGGGATCAATGCTGAAGATGCGCCGCAGTCGTCGGGTCAATTGGCCAGCCACTACGCGCCGCGCGCCGCATTACGCCTCAATGTGACCGACGTTCGCCCCGGCGAAGCGTTGCTGGCGTTCGGGCCGAAAACGCTCAAGCCAACGGGACCGATGTTCAATCTCAGCGTCACGGGGGATTTGATCGAGGCCGCCGCAAATCTCTTCTCGGCGTTGCGCACCCTAGACGCTTGTCACGTCGCGTGCATCGCCGTCGCTCCCGTGCCGGAGCACGGGCTGGGTGAAGCGATTAATGATCGATTGAGACGCGCCGCCGCGCCGCGCGATTAGCCGCCGGTGACGGCCGGAATACCGGTGAGGATCGGACCCAGCCACGAATGGTCCATCGCATACAGCTCGAAACCCAGACGCAGCGCATCGAAAAATCCATACGCCGAAGGGACCAGCGCGAGCGCCGCGCCGTAAAGCGCGATCGTCGAAATCAGATTTGTGATCAGATACCGACGCAGCATGTGAGCCCCCCCGATGCGCCTCTTAACGCTTTCTTAAGCAACATGCATGGGACAGGACACAAATTCAAGCTGTGAAGTCGGCGATTGCCTACATCGTAAACTTCGCCAAGGTTACAGGCATTGCGACCCGTCCACATGCTGAGCACCAACCATGACATGACATGGCAGCTGCGCCTTCCAGTGTTAACGGTCGCACGTTCAGGCGCTTTCTGGTGCGCTCATGCGCTCGGCGTCGGCTTCCATCGCTGCGGATTGAGAGGGCCAGCTGCGCCCTAGCCAGTCGTCCGTGCCGAATAGCCAATACCAGAACCGATTTCGACGGTGATAGCGTTCGATGAACATGCGGTTCATCGTATCCATGTGGGACGTGAGGACGTTCAGGGTCTCGATGGGGCGTTCATTGTCGCGGTCGAGATTGGTCAGTCGATTGGAGATCATCGCGATGTCGCCGGCGGCATCGGTTCGCCACTGATCGATCGAGCCGGCGATCTCATGCTGGTTCTGATTGAGCTTCATGATCGCATCATGAACTTGCGATAGGTCATGTGCGGAGGCCTGATGTTTCGCGGCCGCCGTTTCTATCTCGCTTGTCACCGCCCGCTCGACCGCCGCCAGCCGCTGAGACTGCTCGTCGATAGTCGACGCAAAGTTCGAAACTTTTTCAATCGCGTCCGGATCAAAGACGGCGTTTCGACGGCCGAAGTCGGCCAACGCCGCCTCGACGCGCGCGACCTGAGCGTCAATCGTCGAAACCGCGTGGGACATGGCCGCGTCGAGGGAGCGGCTGCCGTCGCCCGACGCGCCCCCTTGGTAGTCGCGGCCAAGCACTGCTTCTTCAATGATGTCGAGACGACTCGAGATCGGCCTCAGGTCGATCGCCTCCTGCAATCGCTCGAACAGCCCGCCGCCGTCGCTCGTGAGCCCGCCAGGAGACTGACGGATCGAATCTTCGAGGCTTTGCAGTCGCGCGGCGAACGTGGACCAGGATTGCGTCATGTCTTGAACGCGGCGATCGAGCGTCGACTCAAATCCCGCCAGTCGCTCGCCGACCGCCTCATCGGCGCCTGCGCCCCTTCCGTGCGTAAAGACCTGTTCGATGCTTTGCAGCCGGTCGAACAAATCGGCTTGCAGTCGACCCTGGTCGTCACGCTGCGCGTTCGCGGTCCTGTTCAAGTCGTGCAGCAGCCCCGCGACGACCTGGCGCTCAGTGGCGAGGTCGGAACTCAGCTTGCGGACGAGATGTTCGAGTGCATCGATGCGCGAGTTCTGAATGGCGTCGGTCGTGGCGCCCGCCATTTCGGCGCGGTACGGACGTGGCGGCTCAAGCTTATAATACCGCTCCTGCGTGGGTTGTGCGTACCGCGCCTCGGAGGCGTAGCGCAACGCAGGGTCGTAACGCGGCGGCAAATCGACGGCTTCGCGGAGCGGCGGCAACCGGGGTGCATGGCGCAACATAAGGCCGATCCCCGGCACATCAGGCCGCTGATCAAGGAGCACGAAAAGGAGATCGTTGATTCCAGCTGGCTCGCCGCGTCTGGACGCGTGGGCGCCGGCCATCCTCAACACCTCGCCGAAGTCTTCTGAAACTCTCGGCGATCCCTTGCCGGTTGGAAGGCCGACCGGAATTTCCGCGGCGATGATCGTTGCGCTTTCCCGACGCAGAGAAGCGACGCGAACTCCGCGAGATTCGAGCGCCTCAGCGGCGGATTCGATGCGGGTCAGCGCGTGCAGCAGATGCTCCAGCCTGACATCTCCAGAACGGTGCGCGAGTGCGATGTCAAAGGCGTGGTTCGAGCAGGCGAGAAGCGTATCGTCGACCCAGATCGGCGCATTTCCGTAGGCGCCGCGCTGTCCGTTATTCGGTGATTGGGGATCATAGGCGCCCGCCAATTCTGCGGCCGTCGCGCTCCATGTCTGCGGTGTCCGCAGATCAAGATCCTCACCCCGGTAGGCCATCGCCGTTTTCTCCCCGGTGGTCCGCGGCGGCGAGACGGCCATAACGCGGCAACACATTGAACTGACGCAGACTAGCGCCCTTTGGCTGATCGGGCGAGTCGATGACCAGGGCAAACGGCGACCTTGGTCAATGGCTGCCGCGGACCGGCAGAAAATTCGTCGCTAGAGCAGCGGTTCCGCTGCATGCGCGGGCGTTTGCAGTTCCGGCCCTTCGAAGCGCGAATTGTTCAATTTCCGCGAAACGGCCATCGCGTCGAGCAGACCATTCGGCAAGGGGGCAAGGAGGTCGGCGGCGTGCAGACTCGTGCCTGATCGGCAATCGAGCCAGCCCTCGTAGGCGTCGCGCTGCAGAATGACCGGCATGCGATCGTGGATTTCGGTCATATCTGCGTTTGCGGCGGTGGTCAGAATGGCCACGGTTTCGATTTCGCTGCCATCGGCGCCGAGCCAATTCTCCCACAGACCGGCGAAAGCGAACAAGTCCCGGTTCTTCAAACGGATCAGATGCGGCTGTTTGCTCCCGGCGTCGCCAGTCCACTCGTAGAACCCATCGGCAGGGATCAGGCAGCGGCGGTGACGGAATGCGGCGCGGAACGACGGCTTCTCGGCCACGCTTTCCATACGGGCGTTAATAAGGGTCGAGAACGTCCGTGGGTCCTTCACCCAGGACGGGATGAGTCCCCAGCGGGCCAGACCGGCGGTGCGCTCGCCCGACTGCGATTGCTGAACGAAGTGCACCGGTTGCGTCGGCGCAATGTTGTATCGTGGAGGATAGTCTTCGATAAGGTTGAGGCTGAACAGCTGCCGGACAGCTTCGGGGGGAGACGTCAAACTATAGCGTGAGCACATCGTCGCCGCAGTCCTGGCCGTGGATGAAGGATCAGTATATCCCTCACTCGCCGCGACGGATAGAATCGATGCTAAATCGACCCAATGCTCAACGATCTCACGTGCCGACATTATCCGCAATCTGGTGCGTTTCGCCGTGGCGCTAGGCTGCTCGCGGCAATCTTAGTTATGCTCGCCGGCGCCGATCCAGCGGCGGCCGCGCCGGACACCAAACCTTATGACGACAAGCTGCTCCGCCTCTCGGAAATTCTAGGCGCTGTGCACTATCTGCGCGAGTTGTGCGGGGCCAACGAAGGCCAATATTGGCGCGAACGCATGCAGGGCCTCATGGACTCCGAAGGCTCTTCCGCGCTTCGCCGCGCACGGCTGTCGCGCGCATTCAATCAGGGCTATCGCAGCTATAGTCGAACGTACAATACTTGCAGCCCCTCTGCGCAAACGGCGATTACACGATTTCTTGCCGAAGGCGCGCAGATCTCGGAAGCCCTGGTCAAAAGCTTTCCTTGAAACCCACGTGCGGTCTAGCTGCGCAGCATGATCGCTGGCGATGAACGATTTACTGTGAATTGTTGCAACCGCGACCTTTCCTGCTAGCGCGTGCTACGTCAAAACAATTAGGCAGGCGCCATCATGCGCGGCGGCCAGTATGGATGGGGACGACATGCAGCGCTTCGCGGATTTCGAGACAGAGAACCCAAACCTCAAAGCGCTTGATCTCATTCTGGCGGCCTGGGATGAAGGCGTCGACACGGGCGTGCAGCCGCAGCAGATGGCGTATGCGGCACTATTCACGGCGCTGACCGATCTCGTGGCGATTTACGGTGAATCGGCCGTCATCCATCTGACGCGCGGCCTCGAGACTCGTATCGTCGAAGGCGAATTCACGCTGGCGCGGCGCGATCAATAGTCGCCTCGTCGGCGAGATTAAACTGAGGTGAGAACGCCCGACTTCAGCGTGGCTTCCACCAGCAGAACCGCTCCGAACCCAGCCAGAACAATGCCCGCCAGACGATTGATCGAGTAAAGCCGACTGGCGTCGATCAGATGTCGATAGCGGGCGATCAGGTTCGACAAAAATACCCACCAAAGAAAGCTGCCCGCCATGATCGCGGCGACCATCAGCAGCGCATCGATGGTGGAGTTCACCTCGACAAAGGTGCTCACGCCGCCGAATATCGCGAACAGCCCCAGCACTGCGCCTGGATTGGTGATCGTCAGAAAGAATGTCTGGGGGATGTCCCACACAAAATCCTTCAGCGTGGCCTCGGGCCGCAGCGCCTCGGACGGGATCATGACTCGCGGTTTGGTGAGGAACAGCTTCAAGCCGAAGCCGATGAATGCAATGCCGCCGATCACCTCGATCAAGGCGCGGTGCGTGAGGAACGCTCCGGAGACTGCGCCGACGCCAAGCGCGGCGAAGAGCGCGATAAGTCCGTCTCCGAGAACGGAGCCGATGCCGGCCGCGACGCCTCCCCAGAAGCCGCGCTCAATGGCGCGCTGGATGCACATCACATTTACGGGACCAACGGGCGCAGCAATAAGCACGCCTATGAGCAAGCCGATGGGGATGATAAGCGGGTTGGGAATGTAGTCCATTAGCCTCTGCGCCCGCGTCCGTCGACCCGATCGAGCCGAAATGCACACGGTCTCAACGCAACCATTTGCCACGGAGATCCGAGACGCCACGTCATGGCTGCCAACGTGCGATGGCTGGTCGGCCAGCGAAAGCCGCGAACCAAGGGCGCCACGTGCGCTTCCGTGGCGCTCGCGTCGTCTGAAGGTACTGGTAGTTGGCGTTTGTCTGCTTGTCCATGGCGCCCGCGCGGACGAACGGGTCTCTGCCGGCGCGCGCGCAATCCCAGCGCAAGTGGCTGAGCTGCGCGAGCTGATGCTTTCGGCGGTTCAAAACGGCTCCATCGAAGATTTTCGCGCGGCATTGGAGCATTCGCCGGGGAAGCCGGAACTGGGTCTTGCGGACGGCGAAGACCCAATAGCCGGAATGAAACGCGTTTCGGCAGACGGCGCCGGACTCGAAATATTGGCTGCACTGGGCGAAATTCTGCGTTTACCGCCTGCGACATTGCCGCTCGGTCGCGACATCGAGAACAATCTGATCTTCGTGTGGCCATACCTTGCCGAACGTCCGCTCGAGCAACTCACCACGCGCGAGCAGATCGATCTTCTGACGCTCGTCACGCCGGCCAAGGCCGCGGAAATGCGCGAAAAAAAGCGTTGGACGTGGTGGCGCCTCGCAATCGGCGCCGATGGAAGCTGGCTTGCATTGAAAAAACAAGAAAACTGAGCATGCATTTCGGACAACAACCTGAGATTGCCAGTTCCGTCGTCGCCATATGCCGCACGGGGTTGGTGCGAAGCAAAGTCTCGGGTTAATGGCATAATAGTATTTCGAATTAGCCGCAGGGTTCAGCGTTATGAAAAAACTGCCTCTCGCCGTATTCGCAGTCTTCGCGATCGGCTTCGCAACGCCGGCACAAGCCGTCCATCCGTTCGATGAAACGTATGGGTACGTGATGCCAAAGAAATTCAAGAGACATTCGGCGCCTGAGTCGACTTCGTTCTTCGAGCCATCAACTCCGAAGTCCGAAGCGGCCTTGGGCGATCTCTTCAGCGATGGCAAAACAAAAAAGAAGAAGAAAGTCGCAAAGGGTCCGAAGTCGCAGGACGGCGGCGGCAAGCCGAGCATCTCCGCAGTCGCTCCGCCGATCGTGTCCTTTCCGAACAGCTACGGGGCCGGCTCCATCGTGATCGATACGGCGGGCCGCAAACTTTATTACGTCACGTCGTCGTCGTCGGCTTACCGCTACCCGATCGCCGTCGGCAAGAAAGGCTTTACCTGGACAGGCACGAAAACGATTTCGAATGAAGTGTCTTGGCCCGATTGGCGCCCGCCGGCAGAAATGATTGCCCGCAAGCCGTACCTTCCGGAATACATGTCAGGCGGCGTGCGCAATCCGCTGGGGGCCAAAGCGCTTTATCTCGGCAGTTCGCTCTACCGAATTCACGGGACGAACGATGCGAAGTCGATCGGGCAGGCCGTGTCTTCGGGCTGCATACGCATGAACAATGGCCACGTGGTGCATCTCGCCAGCATGGCGGGCGTCGGCACCAAGGTGCATGTGTTGAACAAGTTGCCTTCGAAAATCGCCAGGGCCGGCGCAGACGGCTGAGCCGGACTTATCCTGAGAAGCCATAGAGGAGGTCGTGAAGCGGCGAGGGACCGTCCATGAGATTAATGCCGGCAGCAGACTTCACGAGATAGAGGGCGGCGACCACGGGGATCGCCGCGACTAACGAGAGCGCCGCTACAATGATCGCGTCGAGCCAGCGTGTCTTGGAGACCGGGGCTATCGTGTTTCGAATGGCGGCAGTAAACATCTAGTTCCGGTGTCGTAGTGGATAGTTTCGCCACACGAAGCAAACACCGGGCCAAGTCCATTAACGCGCCGAACTTTCGAGAAAGCGGGCCGGTTCTCCGAACGCCGGTTTGAGGATTTCTCCGTCCCACATCACGCGCCTCCCGCGCACAAATGTTCCTACGGGCCAGCCGGTCACGGACACGCCGTCGTAAGGTGTCCAACCGCAGCGGCTTTCGATCCAGCTGTTTGTGATTGTGGACTTGCGCTTCAGGTCGACGATTGTCAGGTCGGCGTCGTAGCCGACGGCGATCCGACCCTTGCCGATCAATCCAAACAGCCTCTGCGGGCCGTGGCTCGTCAAGTCGACAAGGCGTTGCAAAGACAAGCGTCCGCCATGCACGTGATCGAGCATGATTGGCACGAGTGTTTGAACGCCGGTCATACCAGAGTGGGTGTCGGGGTATGGATGGTCCTTTTCGGCACGCACATGCGGGGCATGATCGGAACCGAGCACGTCGACAACGCCCGCCGAAAGCGACGCCCAGATGGCGTCGCGATGGCGCGCATCCCGCACCGGCGGATTCATCTGCGCATAGGCGCCGAGGCGCTTATAGCACTCGGGCCCGACGAGAGTCAGATGGTGTGGCGTGACCTCCACAGACGCGTAGTCTTTGTGGGTCGCGAGGAATGCCATCTCCTCGGCGGTTGAGACGTGCAGCACGTGAACGCGCTTCCTGTGCTTTTCGGCCAAGGTCACAAGACGGCGGGTCGCAATCAGCGCCGCCTCCTCATCTCGCCATTCGGGATGCGAGCTTGGATCTCCGGCGCGTCGCAAATGCATGCGCGCCTTCAATCTCGCCTCGTCCTCGGCATGGAACGACGCACGACGGGACAGTGCGCCGATAATCTTGCCCAGCGTCACTTCGTCGTCGACGAGCAGGTCTCCCGTGGACGAGCCCATAAAGACTTTGATGCCGGCCGAACCTTCGAGGCGCTCCAAAACCGGGATGTCGTTGATATTGTCCTGCGTGCCGCCGACGAAGAATGCAAAATCGCAGAACATGCGATGGCGCGCCCGGCGCACCTTGTCGGCCAACGTCTCGGCCGACGTTGTCAGCGGCTTGGTGTTCGGCATCTCGAACACTGTCGTCACGCCACCGGCGACAGCCGCGCGGCTGCCGGTTTCGAGGTCTTCTTTGTGCTCGAGGCCGGGTTCGCGAAAATGGACCTGGCTATCGATGACCCCGGGAAGGACATGCAGGCCCTTGGCGTCAACTACGGTAGCGGCCTTGGCGGACGATAGGTGTCCGAGTGCGGCGATCCGGCCGGCGCGGATTGCAATGTCGCGGACGCCTCCGCCGTCGTGATTTACGACCGTGGCGCCGCGAATAACGACGTCAAACGTATCGTTCGGATCCATCGCGCGCCCTGCGTCTTGCGTTCAGATGTGGACCCGAATACGTAACAACGCAGGCCATTGCAATGCCAGCGTTCCCGAGGCGCCGCCGATGTCAACCGCCATGCTCGTCGCATTGCCTGAACGCGGCGTCGTCAAGGTCGACGGCGCGGACGCCTCTAAATTCCTTCAGGGTTTGATTACAAATGATATGGAGCGCATCGGGGCCTCTGGCGATGCGATCCACGCCGGTCTGCTATCGCCCCAAGGCAAGATACTGTTCGAATTCTTCGTCGTCGGGACGGACCAGGGGTATCTGCTCGACGTGGCGCGAGACAAGGCGGTTGATCTCGCCAAAAGACTTGCGATGTACCGACTCCGCGCCGATGTCGCCATTGCCGAAGTCTCCGATCGCTATCGCATTTTCGCTTTTTTTGGCGACCAGAGAGATGCACACTCCGGTCGCCTCGCGACGCCCCGCTTTGTCGATCCGAGGTTGCCCGAGCTTGGGCAGAGACTGATATCGGATGCCGCGAAGAGCGACGATGTCGAAACCGCGATTTCCGCAACCATCGCTCCCGCGAGCGCTTATCAGGCGCATCGCATTTCACTTGGCATCCCTGAAGGCGGCGTCGACTACGAGTTCGGCGACGCATTTCCGCATGAAGCGAACTTTGATCTCTTCAATGGCGTCTCGTTTTCGAAAGGGTGCTACGTCGGCCAGGAGATCGTGGCGCGCATGCACAACAAGTCGGTAGTCCGTAAGCGCGTCACGCCCATCAGTGGAACAACAGCTCTGACGCCGGGCGCCAGCGTTCTGATCGGTGACGTCGCGATCGGACGGGTGGGATCGGTCGACGGTCGAGCAGCATTGGCGATGTTGCGATTGGACCGCGCCGTGGAAGCGCAAGACAGAGCGATCCAACTTAAGTCCAATGACGTGGCCATTACTGCCGATGCGGCGGTTCTCGATCGTTATCGACGATCGACCAGCACGCAACGCGCTTCGAGCGACCTTCCCTCATGACGTCGCCGCTGCTCGCGCGTTGCCCTTGGTCTGGCATCGATGATGCCGAATACGCCCGATACCATGACGAAGAATGGGGCGTACCCCTCACCGAGGATCGCGCACTCTTCGAAAAACTGACGCTCGAGGGCTTTCAATCCGGATTGTCGTGGCTAACGATCCTGAAGAAGCGAAACAATTTTCGCCGCGCATTTCACAATTTTGAGGTTGCAAAGATCGCGCGCTACGGTGATCGGGACATCGCTAGACTGATGGCCGACGCTGGAATCGTTCGCAATCGAATGAAAATCGAGGCCACAATCGACAATGCGAAGGTCGTACTGGCGCTTTCGAGAACGCAATCGCTATCGGCGTTCCTTTGGGAGTTCCTGGCTGACGGGTCAATCCAGAATCGCCTCCGGACCCTCAAAGACGCGCCTTCAAGCACGGACCTTTCGAAGCACATCAGTAGGACGTTGAAGAAGCGCGGATTCCGATTTGTGGGTCCAACCACGATTTACGCGTTCATGCAGTCAACGGGCATGGTCAACGACCACCTCGTCACGTGCCCGCGACATGCGCAGTGCCGCGATTTACAGCTGTCAATCACGCGGCCCATACAATGACGGCGTCGACGTCAAAACCGCTGCGCGCCTGGCAGCGCATGCTTTCCGGCCGTCGGCTTGACTTGCTCGCTCCGTCGCCTGACGACATCGAGATCGAGGACATCGCCCACGGTCTGGCGCGCGTCGCGCGTTGGAACGGGCAGACGACCGGCGATTACGCCTTCTCGGTCGCCCAACATTCGTTGGTCGTGACCGACATTTTCGAATTGCTCAATCCTGACGCCACGAACTGTGAGGTTTTGGCGGCGCTGCTGCACGACGCACCTGAATATGTCGTTGGCGATCTGATAAGTCCGTTCAAGGCGGCGCTTTCACTGGACTACAAGGCTTTCGAGCTCAACTTGCTTGATGCGATTCACGCGCGATTTTCAGTTGGGGCCATTTCGGCCAACGGTCTTGCCGCGATCAAATCAGCTGACCGGATCGTCGCTTATTATGAGGCGACGCAGCTCGCCGGCTTTTCCATTGATGAAGCGAGTGAATTTTTTGGACGGCCTCCGAACCCGCTTCAAATTGCAAAATCTTTGGTCAGACTTTCGCCGTTGCCAGCCAATGAAGCTCAGAAACGATATCTCGCGCGCTTCACGAAAATCTGTGCGACTCGCAAATAAGGCGAAAATGCGACGTTTAATGGGCTTTTTGCGTTACACTAATTCGGAAAATAGCCATGATCGGCGTCTAGCTCGGCTCTTGGGGAGCATGGGGATGACAGCACAATGAACATGGAACTTTCCGCGCGGCGAAAGCCAACCGTTGAAAAATCTCAGCGCGCGACTATCGCTGACCATGCAAGCGAACCTGCCGTCAGCATCGGTTTGAACGCAGCGATCGTCGCCGTGCTCGATGACGAGCCGGTCGCGCTTGCTGTGCGTGGCGACGCGGACAGCTGCGGGGCCGCAGACGCTTTGCCCTTCGGACCATTCAATCCGAGAGAGCACCGGACTCTCGAGGGCGGCCTCAGATCTTGGGTTCGCGATCAGACTGGTCTCGATTTCGGATACGCGGAGCAGCTCTACACCTTTGCAGACCGCGGTCGCGACGCTGATTCTGAAAGTCGTTCGCCTCACGTGATTTCGATCGGCTACCTGGCTCTGACGCAGGCGACGGGCCAGCACGCTCTCACCAACGGCGTCTGGCGAAGCTGGTATCAGTACTTCCCTTGGGAAGACTGGCGCCGTGGCCGTCCTGAAATTATTGCACGCGAGATTGAACCGCGCCTTCGAGCCTGGGCCGATCGCACAGCGCCGGCGCTGGCCGTGCAACGTCCAATTCCGCGCGCCGACCGGATTCGTATGTGCTTTGGTTTGGACGGCGCCGCGTGGGACGAGGAAAAAATCCTCGAAAGATATGAACTCTTGTACGAAGCTGGACTGATCGAAGAGGCCTTCCGCGACGGGCGTAGCTCCGCTCATGCTTGGACCGAGCGCCCGACGCTAGGATTGACGATGCAGTCCGATCATCGCCGGATTCTTGCGACCGCAATTGGCCGCACACGCGCCAAGATCAAGTATCGTCCGGTCATCTTCGAATTGATGCCGGATGATTTCACGCTGTACGAACTGCAAAAAACCGTCGAAGCCATTCTAGGTCCGCACCTTCACAAGCAGAACTTCCGACGGCTCGTCGAAGGAGCCGGGCTCGTGGAGACAACTGGCGACGTCAAAACGCGAACTGGCGGAAGACCGGCCAAGCTTTTCAGATTCCGACGCGAAGTCTTACTCGAACGTCCCGCACCGGGCGTCCGCGTATCTGCGCCTCCAGTTCGGGGCTAAGCGCAACAAGCTCCAGACGGCGGATCGTTGAGAAATTCTTCGATCCGCCCTGGAATTTCGGCGTTCGATACACTAGCTTTATAAGTTGCGAGAGTGCTCTTCCTGAGCATTTTCTACACGAAAGGGGCTCGGCGTAGTGCCGGCCTATTTTGCGACCTAAATATGCTCGTGTTGAGCATATCCTGAGTTCGCCTGCTCGGCGGTTTTGCGAGTTTGGGTCCGGCGAGCGCGGGCCGGAGGGTGAGTGATGGCCATCATGATCGCGAGCGCGCCTCAGATTTCCGACACAACTTCCGCTACCGCGGGCTCGGTGAACCAGAACAAGCCTGACCTGAAATATATGTGGTCGCCGGCACTCAAAGCCGAGATGGCGCCGATGTACGAGCGCGTCAAACACGTCATCACACCGATGGAGTGGCCGCACTATGCGCCGCTGATAAAATCAATCAATGAACTGAAAGTTCAGCGCAACGCCGTGATCCTGGCGCACAACTACATGACGCCCGAGATCTTCCATTGCGTCGCCGATTTCCGCGGCGATAGCCTCCAGTTGGCAAAAGAAGCAGCGCGCACCAAAGCCAAAATCATCGTCCAGGCCGGCGTTCACTTCATGGCCGAAACCTCAAAGCTCTTATCGCCGGAAAAGTTGGTGCTGATCCCGGACATGCGCGCCGGATGCTCTCTGGCCGCATCGATTACGCCGGACGATGTGCGTCTGCTTCGCGAGGCCTACCCCGGCGTGCCGATCGTCACCTATGTCAATACGTCAGCTGCCGTGAAGGCCGAGTGTGACATCACCTGCACATCCTCCAACGCCGTCAAGGTCGTCGAAAGCCTCGGCGCACCGCGCGTGCTGGTCATTCCCGATCAATACCTCGCCAAGTGGGTCCAGTCGCAGACGTCGGTCGAAGTACTGACCTGGAAGGGCGCATGCGAGGTGCATGAGAGATTCACCGGCGCTGAGCTCCGTCGCATGCGCGATGACGATCCTGGCCTTAAAATCATCGCGCACCCCGAGTGCCCGCAGGATGTCATCGCGGAAGCCGATTTCACCGGCTCTACGTCGAGCATGATCAACTGGGTCAAGGATAAGCGGCCAAAGAAGGTGCTGCTCGTCACTGAGTGCTCGATGGCGTCCAACGTCGCCGTCGAAGCGCCGGACGTCGAGTTTGTGCGCCCATGCAATCTTTGCCCGCACATGAAGCGCATCAGCCTAGAAAACATCTACGACAGCCTTGTGCATCTGCGCCATGAGGTGAAGGTCGATACTGACGTCGCGGTTCGCGCGCGTCGGGCTGTGGAACGCATGGTCAACTTGACGAATTGAAAAGCCAAAGACCGCCCAAGTCTCAGCTTTGAAGGGTCCCTTGCTCATGTCCGTCAAGCGCCGTCGTACCGCCCAATCGCCTTTCAAGCCCGCCGAGACGGCGTCGCGCGCCGGTGATGTCGTGATCATTGGCGCGGGATTGGCAGGCCTGTTCACGGCTTTGAAGCTGGTTCCAATACCGGTGACTGTAATCGCCGCCGCACCGCTCGGCGAAGGTGCGTCGAGTATGTGGGCGCAGGGCGGCATCGCTGCGGCCGTCGGCGAGGGCGATAGCACTGAGAAGCATGCCGCTGATACGATCGCGGCAGGGGGCGGGATCGTTGACGAGGATATCGCGCGTCTCGTCGCCGAAGAAGGGCCCGATCGAATCCGCGATTTGCTTTCCTACGGCGTACCCTTCGATCGTGATCTCGAGGGACACTACGTGCTGTCGCGAGAAGCCGCGCATTCGGAGAAGCGCGTCGTGCGCGTCTCCGGTGACCGGGCAGGAGCGGCGATCATGCAGGCGCTGATCGCCGCCGTTCGCTCGACGCCTTCCATCCGCGTTCTAGAAGGCTACGAGGCGGACGATCTGATTGCTGAGGACGGACAGGTCAAAGGCGTTAGGTTGATCCGCGCCTCGCCTATCGACGGCGGCGCGTACGAATTTGTACCTGCCTCTGCCGTCGTGCTCGCCACTGGCGGTATCGGCGCGTTGTATGCGCTGACGACAAACCCATCGTATGCGAAGGGCGAGGCGATTGCTATGGCAGCGCGCGCCGGCGCCGTTATAGCCGATGCGGAATTCGTGCAATTTCATCCAACTGCTATTGACGCCGGCATTGATCCGGCTCCGCTCGCGACCGAGGCGCTGCGGGGCGAGGGGGCCGCCCTGGTGAACGCTCTCGGTGAACGCTTCATGCTGAACTATGATCGCCGCGCGGAACTTGCTCCGCGCGATGTCGTTGCACGCGCGGTGTTCGCAGAGATCACTGGCGGGCGCCCCGCTTTCCTCGATTGCCGTACGGCAATCGGCCCGAGATTCAAAGACGCCTATCCGACGGTCTATGCCCATTGCCAGAGCGCCGGGATCGACCCCGCTATCGACCTCATCCGCGTCGCCCCGGCGGAGCATTATCATATGGGCGGCATCGCGACCGATGCGCGCGGACGTACGAGCTTGCTTGGACTCTGGGCCGTCGGTGAAGTCGCCTCAACCGGCCTACACGGCGCCAACAGACTCGCCTCGAACTCGCTGCTGGAAGCCGTCGTCTTCGGCGCGCGCGCGGCCGCCGATATCGCCAGCATCCCGCGGCGTGGACGGCAGGGTCATTTCGTCCAGCCGAAGCGTATTTCTGGCCCGCGTCCTACCGATCCCGGCCAGAGAGCTGCGGCCGTGACGCAATTGCGCAACTTGATGACGTCCTATGTCGGCGTCGTCCGCAATGCCAAAGGGCTGCGGTTCGCGCTCTCGCAACTCAAGCGCATTGAACGCGAGGCGGGTGATGATAGCGTGCTCTCCAACATGGCATTGGCGGCGCGGCTCGTCGCCCATTCCGCGTTGAAGCGCAAGGAGAGTCGAGGCGGCCATTATCGAAGTGACTTTCCGGATGCCGATCTTGCGCGCGCGTCACGCTCATACTTGACGCTAAACGACCTCGATTCAGTCGAACGTCCGCGTCGCGTCCAAGCGCAGGATTTTGACGTCGCCGGCTGTCCGTCGTGAGCCGAACGAGACCTTCTAAGTTAGACGAGGCGCGGCTTGATTTCGCCCCACTTCCCGTGACGCTCATAGAAGCCGCTATACGCTCGGCGCTCGATGAAGACTTGGGCCTTGCCGGCGACGTCACGACGAACGCGACGATTTCTGAATCAGCGAGAGCTGAAGCCGCCATTGCAGCCCGTACGGCGGGCGTCGTCTCCGGGATCGATGTCGCCGAGGCGGCGTTTCGCGCGCTTGAGCCAAGTGTGCAATTCCAGACTCTCGTTAATGACGGCCAGGCTGTTGGCGCGGGCCAGAACATCGTGCGCATCGCGGGGTCGGCTCGCGCGCTTCTGACGGCAGAGCGCGTGGCGCTGAATTTCATGGGTCGCATGTCTGGAATTGCGACGCTCACGCGACGCTATGTCGAAGCCGTCGCGCAGACGGAAGCCAAAATTACGGATACTCGGAAGACAACTCCAGGTCTTCGCGCATTCGAGAAATACGCTGTCCGTTGCGGCGGCGGGCACAACCATCGCAACGGTCTCTTCGACGCCGTCCTGATAAAGGACAATCACATCATTGCGGCCGGAGGCTTGTCGAGCGCCTTAAAAGCTGCGCGCAAGGCTGCAGGACATCTTATGAAGATCGAAGTTGAGGTCGACACCCTCGATCAACTCGACGAGGCCCTCAAATTCGACATCGACGCTGTTTTGCTCGACAACATGTCGACGGAGCAACTGCGCGAGGCCGTGCGACGGGTGAAAGGCCGCTGCGTGACGGAAGCTTCCGGCGGCGTCAACCTCGACACGGTCAAAGCGATCGCTCAAACGGGCGTCGACGTCATTTCAATCGGGGCATTAACGCATTCTGCGCCCACACTCGACCTGGGCTTCGATTTTCTAACGTTGGCGCCGCACGGCGCTTCGGCTCGTGGCGGCGCGTGACGCCGCCTTAATTGGCAAACACCTCACCGAGTATGCTAGGGGTTCGCCGCGCAGACGTCCGTCGGCGGCAATGAAGAGGTCGACATGGCCACCATGCAGTGGATCGTGGTTTGGGGATTGAGCGCTATTGGCGCCGCGGCGCTTGCAGGCGTGTTCGCAGGCCACAAGAACCGCGACTATTCATCCTGGATGGCGTGGTGCTTCATTTTTCCGCCCCTGGTGATCTGGCTGATGCTGATGCCTGCGAACCCGGGACCGCGCCCGCGACAACCACGGCTTGATGACTTGGATCGAGACCGAGATGGCGGAGCATTCTAGCGCTGCTTTCGCTTTAAGTAGATTTCAGCCGCGCGCGGATCGACGCCTGCGCCGCAGACAAGCGCGCCAGAGGCACGCGATACGGCGAGCAGGAAACGTAGTCGAGGCCAACAGAATCGAAGAACGTGATCGACTTCGGATCGCCGCCGTGCTCGCCGCAAATGCCGGTTTTCAGCGCCGCCTTTTGTGCAATGCCGCGCTCATAGCCGATTTTCACGAGTTCACCGACGCCGGATTGGTCAATTGATACAAAGGGATCAATGGCGATGATCTCGCGCTCAAGATAGCTTGACAATATCGGAGCCGAGTCATCGCGCGACAGCCCCAGCGCTGTCTGCGTCAGATCATTTGTGCCGAAGGAAATGAAATCGGCGCCGTCCGGATCGGCGACGATATCACCGGCGCGCAACGCGGCGCGCGGCAGTTCGATCATCGCGCCAATATCATAGGCTAGCGCTACGCCCGTTTCACTTTGCACGGCCGCCGCAACTTCGGCGATGACCGAGCGCAGAAAGTCAAATTCCCGACGATAGGCCACGAACGGGATCATGACCTCCGGTCGAACTGGGTTGCCCGTCTTGTTTCCCGCCTGCACGGCCGCTTCAAAGATTGCCCGAGCCTGCATTGCCGTCACTTCAGGAAATTTGACGCCCAGTCGGCAGCCCCGAAACCCGAGCATCGGGTTGGCCTCTTCGAGCTCGGCAACGCGGGCCTTCAAGCGCGCTAAATCCATGCCGAGCGCTGCGGCGACCTGAGCCGCCTCGCGATCCTCGTGCGGCAGGAATTCGTGCAAGGGCGGATCAAGAAGCCGTATGGTGACGGGCAGACCGGCCATGACCTCGAAGAGTTCGACAAAGTCGCCGCGCTGCATCGGCAAAAGCTTGTCGAGCGCCTCGCGACGGCTTTCTTCGCTGTCGGCGCAGATCATCTGCCGAACCGCCAGAATCCGTCCCTCTTCGAAGAACATGTGTTCGGTTCGGCACAGTCCGATGCCCTCGGCGCCGAACTGACGGGCTTGCCGCGCATCGCGCGGCGTGTCGGCATTGGTCCTAACTTTCAAGCGTCGCGCCTGATCAGCCCAGCCCATCACGGTTGCAAACGAGCCGGAAAGCTGCGGCGGCCGCATTTTCGATTGACCGGCGAAGACGCGCCCTGTGCTGCCGTCGATCGTGATCACGTCACCAGAATTGAACACACGCGAGCCCGCGCGCATGACCCCAGCATTTGCATCAATTCGCAGCGTGCCTGCGCCGGAAACGCAGGGGCGGCCCATCCCGCGTGCGACGACCGCTGCGTGGGACGTCATGCCGCCGCGTGCGGTCAGAACCCCAACGGCCGCATGCATTCCGTGCACGTCTTCGGGGCTGGTCTCAGCGCGCACCAAAATGACTTCGTGGCCTTTTGCTTTCAATGCGACCGCCATCTCGGCGTGGAAGACAATTTCGCCGCTCGCTGCTCCCGGCGATGCCGGAAGGCCCTTGGCGATCACGTCATGTTCCGCCGCAGGGTCAATGGCGGGATGCAGAAGTTGGTCGAGCGCAGATGGTTCGACGCGCAACACAGCCTCGTCCTTGGTGATCAAGCCTTCGGCTGCCATATCGACGGCGATTCTGAGCGCCGCGTCGGTCGTGCGCTTAGCCGACCGGGTTTGAAGCACCCAAAGTCGGCCGTTCTGAACGGTGAATTCGACATCCTGCATGTCGCGATAGTGTCGTTCGAGGCGGCCGAAAATCTTCTTAAGCTCGGCAAAGGCTTCGGGCATCAGCGTTTCAAGCGGCGCTTGCGATCCGGCCTCAGCATCGCGCGACGTCAGTGGCTGCGGCGTTCGAATCCCGGCGACGACATCTTCGCCTTGAGCGTTGGCGAGATACTCGCCAAAAACCTCGTTCTCGCCCGTCGATGGATTGCGCGTGAATGCAACCCCCGTCGCGGAGTTCTCCCCCAGATTTCCGAATACCATGACCTGGACAGTGACAGCGGTGCCGAAATCGTCGGGAATGTCATGCAGGCTCCGATACACGTTTGCGCGCGGATTGCGCCATGACTTGAACACCGCGGCGATGGCGCCCCAAAGCTGCGCGCTGGTTTCCTGTGGGAACGGCGCGCCCGTGTCTCGAAGAATTGCCTCCTTGTAGTCAGCGATAATTTCGCGCCAGGCCTCGGCGTCGAGATCGGTGTCCGCTGCGTAGCCGTTCAGATTCTTAAAGTTTGCGAGAATATCCTCGAACGCGCCATGATCGACGCCGAGCACTACGTCCCCGTACATCTGGATGAAGCGGCGGTAGCTGTCGAAGGCAAAGCGCGAATCCCGGGTCAGCGCCGCGAGGCCTTCGACCGTTTTGTCGTTGAGCCCCAGGTTGAGAATGGTGTCCATCATACCAGGCATCGACGCGCGCGAGCCCGATCGCACAGAGACCAATAGCGGCCGCTCCGAGTCGCCAAACCTAGCGCCAACTGTCTCGCCAATAGCCGACAGCGCGGCGAGCACATCGGGCTGAAGCGCGTCCGGCAAGCGCTCACCCGCCTCGAAAAACTTGGCGCAGACTTCTGTCGTAATTGTAAATCCCGGAGGGATAGGCAGTTTGAGACGAGCCATTTCAGCGAGATTTGCCCCTTTACCGCCGAGAAGCTCCGCCATGGTCGCGTCGCCGTCTGCGTTGCCGGGCGCGAATGCATAGACCCATTTCTTTTTGCCGTCAGAACCTGGCTGTGCCATCACACCTCCGTCGAATCCCTTGGATCATGATCCGGGATTGGGGTTCGCGCCATAGCAGCCTTGCGGCTCCATTCCTAGAGAGCGACGAGGGGTGGGTTCGCTCACCCGAACGGCCCACGAACGACACAGTCGAAGCAGGACACTCAGCGCTCATGTCAGAAATCGCCAAAGTTCTCGAAACGCTCGAACGCGCCAGACCCGAGAGTATTGAACGCCTCTTCGACCTGCTGCGCATTCCAAGCGTGTCGACGGACCCGGACTACAAGGCGGAGTGCCGTCGCGCTGCAGACTGGTGCGCAGCGACGCTAAAGGACATCGGGTTTGTCGAAGCCGAAGTTATTGATACTTCCGGACACCCGATGGTGGTCGCGCACGACCGCCATCAGCGACCGCCCGGCATGCCGCACGTGCTCTTCTATGGTCACTACGATGTGCAGCCGGCCGATCCGCTTGACTTGTGGACGTCGCCGCCATTCGAGCCGCGCCTCGATCGCGAGCCGGACAATGGAGAAGTGATCGTGGCGCGCGGCGCCGAAGACAATAAGGGTCAATTGATGACCTTTCTCGAAGCGGCTCGGGCGTGGTTTCTAGCCGTGGGCGAACTGCCCATCGCTGTCTCCTTGCTGATCGAGGGCGAGGAAGAATGCGGGTCCCCGTCGCTTCCCGAGTTTCTCGCCAAGCACGGCGAGAAAATAAAGGCGGATCTCGTCCTAGTCTGCGACACCGGCCAATGGGACAAGGACACGCCCGCGATCACGACCATGTTGCGTGGTCTCGCCGGGGACGAACTCATCATTTCAGGGCCGTCGCGGGATTTGCATTCCGGCATCTATGGCGGTCCCGCGGTCAATCCCATTCGCGTACTGGCCAAGGTAATGGCGGCGCTACACGACGAGACCGGACGGGTTGCAACACCTGGCTTTTACGACGGAGTCATGGACCCAGCGCCTGAGCAGCTGGCGCAATGGCAGACGCTGGGGCTGCGCGGCGAAGCCTTCCTCGGCGCCGTCGGCCTCAAAACGCCGTCTGGCGAAAAAGACCGCAGCCTCATCGAGCAACTTTGGTCGAGGCCGACGCTGGAGTTCAACGGCGTGACAGGGGGGTACCAAGGCGTCGGCTCGAAGACGGTCATACCGTCCCAAGCCTCCGTCAAAATCACATGCCGGCTTGTTGCGGGCCAGAGCCCCGACGCAGTGATGGCGGCAATCCGCAGATATGTTGAGACACTGCTTCCAGCTGACTGCACCGCAAACTGGCTCGGCAACCGCGGCTCGGGCGCGATCATGTTTGATACTGATAATCCGGCGATGCAGGCCGCCGCCACCGCGCTCGAGCAGGAATGGGGCCGACCGACGGTATTGATGGGGTGCGGCGCCTCGATACCCATCGTCTCCGCCTTCCGCGACGCCCTTGGCATGGATAGCTTACTAATCGGTTTCGGTCTTGAAGATGACCGCATCCACTCGCCAAATGAAAAGTACAACCTCAGGAGCTTCGTCAAAGGCGCACGCAGCTGGGTTCGGATCCTTGACGCGCTGGCCCGCGTGCGAACAGCAAGAGGCTAGAGCAGTGAGACAGGGTCCTTTGCGCGCAACGACGGGCGACTGACACACCCGACACAATCAATTCGAAGAGGAACGCTGCGTCACGATGCAAAATTGCTTGAAGATGCTTGGGCTCGTTGCTGCGATGGGCGCGACCGTGTCAGTCGCACCCTTGATCGCAGAGCCGCGCGCGCCATGGCCGAGCGAACGCTTTGCGCCGCCGGCGCAGCGCAACGTCGCTGGCGAATTCGACTACTATGTCCTGTCGCTCTCATGGAGTCCGACGTACTGTTCGGAGGCCAGCGAGCGCGACGACACACAATGCAATCGCCGGGACGGCCGCAGATTCGCGTTTGTGTTGCATGGGCTGTGGCCGCAATATGAAAAGGGCTGGCCGGAGGCCTGTCGAACACCGCGTCGACCGTTTGTGCCTGAAAGCGTGATCGACAACATGCTGGACGTCATGCCAAGCCGCGGCCTCGTGATTCATGAATATCGGAAGCATGGCGTCTGCTCAGGCCTCGACGCGCAGGCCTACTTTTCGGCGTCGCGACGCCTGTTCTCTTCGGTTCAGATTCCGCCAGCCTACCGCAATCCATTCGAGACCGTGACGTCGACGCCGCGCGACCTCGTCATCGCATTCGCGCGAGCCAATCCGAACATTGAGCCCAACAGTATCGCGGTGGTTTGCGACGGCAAGGCCGGGCGGTTGAAGGAAGTGCGCATCTGCTTCACGAAGGATGGCCAATCTCGGGCATGCGGCGAGAACGAAAATGCTCGCCGGCTCTGCGCGGCAGACAGTATTTACGCGCTGCCGGTCCGATCGTCAGCGCGTGAAGACGCAGAGCCCGCGCCATCACCCTACGACCCGCGCCGTCCGCTGCCGACCTTTCGAAACCTGAGGGATGGCGCACGCCCGCTCTAATGGCGGCTGGCGTCGGGCGCCGAACAATCGTGATTATTACGACAGCACATGTGGATAAGCCAGAACGGCGCCATGCAGCGTGAGGTCGACGACTTGCCGCGGGTATTCCTCGTTCGCACAGTTGCATTGGTGATTCTTGCGGCGGGCACATGGGCGAAGGAATTTTTGGCGGCGATTGGGACGTCTGGAGATCATCGAGCGCCCGGAACGCTGGGTCTCAGCCGGTCGCCGAGCACGCGCATGAGCCGATCGCGGTTGCCCCACATTCCGAAACTGATTTCATTGCAGACTTGAGCGCAGTCCTGGACGCTTTGCAGACGGGGTATCCAGCAACCAAAGATCGGCATGCTGAAGGCAACCAGGGTCCAGCCGATCTAAGCCCGGCGGTGGGCGGCGATCCCGCGCCTCTCGTGACGGATCATGAGGAGGTGGTCGCGATCGGCGGTCGTGCCAAAGGTTTTGACAAGAATGCTGTAGCCTGCGGCGTGGTGGGATTCTTCGCCGGGGCGCTTGCGTGGCACTTAGTCGGATTCTGGAGCTTCGTTTCGGCTATCGCCTTCAACGGCGACGTTGGCTCGGCGCCTCCTGTGGCGCTCGCAAGAAATTCGGCTTCGCAGGAGGTTAAAACCAGCGATATCGTTACCGGTTCAATCACGTCGTCGCAGATCCCCACGTCCGCTGATTGCGTGGCTCTAGCAATCGACCGGCATAAGCGCAACTTCGAGAAAACAGCGTGTCCGCAAACTTCGCTGCCTTTTCGGCACAACGACCAATCCGAAAAGGGCGATCGCTTGACCGACGCTACCGACGTTGGTCATGGGGACCCCCCTCCAGAAGTACCGGCGGCGTCCGAAACCGACGCAGGCGCGCCGGTCAATGCACCGGCGGTTGAGGGAGATTTTGATCTTCAGCTTCGTCCTGGACCTTAGTCGCGAGTAGGCTGTCTGAAATTCGCCGGGCCTTGGCGCGACCTGAGTACGGGTGTCGGTTAGCCGTCGGCAGATGTGGGATTGGGGCTCGCGGATCGGTGGTCGCTTGACGGCGAACTGAAATCCTCAAAAGCGGCAAATCCATAGAAGTCCTGCCAAACGAAAACCGGGGCCCGTTTGGGGGCCCCGGTCAAATCGAATTCCGACAGGATTACACGTCGCTGAGATTAGGGCAGCGTGACCTTCGCAGTGAAGACGAAGCGCTCATCTGCGAGGCCGTCGTCGAGGTCGGTGTCAAAGTACCGGAAGTCCATCGTCAACTTCTCGACCCCAAGCGAGAAACCGGCGTTCCAGTAGGTGTACTCGTCAGCGCCCGTCAGGAAGAAACCTGAACCGTTTTCGGCCTCCGTGTAGCCGACGCCGCCACTGACGGTCGGAGCAAAAATGCCCATCTGAGGCAGCGAGTAAGCCAACGAACCTTCGACCGTATATGTTTCGACATATTTGTCTTGATCGGGAGTGTAATAGACGATCACACCACCGGTGAGGCTCTTGACTATCTCTGTCGAAACGGCGGCCTTGAATTCGTAATAGTCTCCAAAATCGGGGTCGTCGTCCGCGCTTGGGTACAGATACCCAATTATGCCGAAGTCGAAGGTGAATTGCCCGACGACCGGTTTCCAACCTGCATATAGATCAAGTTCCACCGGCGCAAAGCCAGAGCCTTCAACGCCCGAGGCCCACGCCCCTGCGTAGAACTGGCCGTAGGAGAAGTCGATGGAGCCCTGGGCCTCCGGCTTTTCGTCGCTCAACGAAATACCGCGGAAAACGTAATCCGTCGTGGCGCCGAGCGTGATGCTGTAACCAAATTCATCGGCTTTTGCCGGACCGACAAAAGCGAGGGCTGTTGCCGCAACTAACACTGCCACCCCTGGACCGCACTTCATCATAGCTATCGTAACCTTTCCCGTACCGGACCTGCGCGAGCCGCGCAAAGACCCCCAAACGGCTGCGAGAAAACTCGCAACTCAACACCATAGAACTGATTTCCGATTGCAGACTCAAGCTACTCGCGCCGGCTAGCGTAGAGTTGAAGATCCGCTGTCACATGTCGGCATCTTTGCCGTTTAATAGGGCCTAAAATCTCGCGAAATGCCTCGTTTTTAGACACTTTTTGGAGTTGATTGGCCGCTTCGGAACTCATTGCCAAACCGGCAGGCGCCAGGCCAATAGCGTCCAGGTTTGTCGAGAGGTAAAATACGTGGTTTGCGGAATGCGAGTATAAGCCCCCTCGATGCCATTACTCAGCTAGGTGTTTTTCCAGATGCCGCCACGAACGTCCAAGGACGCACAGACGGCTCTTATTACGGGTGGCGCCAAACGGATCGGACGAGCGGTCACCTTGGGGTTGGCTCGTGGCGGTTGGACCGTTGCAATCCACTACCAAAGCTCCAAAGCCGCTGCTCACTCACTAGTCGACGAGATTGTCGCGGCCGGCGGCCGTGCCGTAGCGTTCGCTGCAGATCTGAGAGACTGTACAGCCCTCGAGCCGTTGGTGGCCTCCGTCGCCGAACGTCTCGGTCCGCCTGCCTGCTTGATCAATAACGCTTCCGAATTCCTGCCCGATAAAGTCGAGACACTATGCGAGGCGAATTGGGATGCGCACCTCGACATCAACTTAAAGGCCCCGGTTTTTTTGGCACGGGCGATGGTCCGCCACCTGCCGGCCGAAGCCAGCGGCAACATCATCAACATCATCGATCAGCGCGTATGGAAGCTGACGGCGGATTTTTTCTCCTACACCATTTCGAAGGCCGGCCTATGGACCGCAACGCGCACGCTGGCGCAGGGTCTCGCGCCGCATATCCGCGTCAATGCGATCGGACCAGGGCCCGTCTTGCGGAGCGTGCACCAGACGGACGCTGATTTCGAAGCTGAGATTGAGTCGACGTTGCTGCGCGCGGGGCCATCGCCGGACGACATCGCCGCGGCCGTTGCGTTCATCCTTTCCTCGCCGTCTATGACCGGGCAGATGATCGCCCTCGACAGCGGCCAGCATTTGACATGAGCCAATTCTTCCAAGCCATTTGAATTGCTCAGAGTTGTATCGCGGAAGCTCGCCGCAATCGTACCTTGCCCTGCCCGTATTGCCGCCCCAATGCTTGGCGATCCTGTGGAGCGAGTCACGGGGGCTCACAACAACACTTTGTTAACCTTAAGCGCTTAGAAACCATTTCGGTTTTGTTGGGCGCTCTGCGAGGGGTGCTGCGTTCCATGGGTGAATTCATGAAGAGCCGCATTCGCGCGAGCTATGCGCTCGTGTTTGCTGCTGTCGCACCGGTCGTCGCCGAAGCGGCGAGCCTGCCGGAAATCAAGATCAGCGCGACCAACGCCGTCCCCGAATGCGCCACTCCCGGTCGCCTCACCGCATTTCTAGAAAATCGCAACAACCGGCTGGATGGGCGATTCAATACCATCGCCGCCGACTACATGCGCATCGGCGAGGAACTCAATATTCGCTGGGACACCGCGTTTTTTCAGATGCTTCTGGAAACCGGCAATCTCACATTCACCGGTGATGTCTCCTCCAAGCAAAACAATTTCGCTGGGCTCGGCGCCACGGGGCGCAAGGAACCTGGCGAGAGTTTCCCCGACGTCGCCACGGGCGTGAAAGCCCATCTTGAGCACCTGTTGCTTTACGCCGGCGAAAAACTCGAAAAACCCGTGGCCGAGCGCACACGCAAGGTTCAGGAATGGGGCGTGCTCACCGACTGGCTTAAATCGATTCATCAACCGATGTCTTATAGCCTGATCGCCAAGAAGTGGGCGCCAGGCGCGCGCAACTACGCCCGGGACATCGAGGGCGTCGCAGACTCGTTCTACTCGGGGCAGTGCAAGGAGGCCGATCCAAATCCTGAGATGATGGCCCTCGCCCGACCTGCCACTGGATTGCAAACGGCGGCTATAGCGCAAGCCGAAGTGGATCCAAAATTCGCCAGCGAGCCGAAGCTCAGTGGAGCTGACCTTGCGCGTCGCGCTGTCGAAGAGGCTCGCGCGTCGGGATCGTTTGTGCGCTCCAATCTCGGCGCAGGCGCCTCAGTCGCGCCGGTAAAGCCGCAACCTGCCGTCACGATCATCAACGCGCCGAAGATCGAGATTTTGTCCGAAACCATACTGCCCGCGGCTGCGGCCGTTGCGACTGTCCCAGCTTCGTCTGGCCCCCGTTTCGAGGTCGCCGCCCTTGGCGCCGGAACCAAAACCGCCGTCACGAACGCGCCGGAAGCGCAGTCGAAAGCCGTCACAGAGAAAACTGATACTGCGAAGTGTAAGGTCTGGACCGCCAGCTACGGTGGCGGCCGCGCGGTCATCATCAAGGCCAGCGCCGATAAGCACGACAATTACACCGTGCTTGATGTCAACGAGGGCGCCGAGAAGCGAGAAGTCGAGGCCTACATCGCCGCTTACGCCAAAGGCGGTCAGACCGTCGGCGAATTCTCCGACCCAACGCAGGCGCTCGATCGCGCATTCGAGCTGTGCCCCGAAGGCTAAATCAACGTGGTCCGTCGCTCACCGGCCGATTTGATTTCACGGCCCTCAAATCAAGCTTTGCGTGCGCCCGGTCTTGCGGGCATCGCTGCGGCGATTCTGGTGGTTTCGACCGATGCAATCGCGGCGTCTCCACAGATCCGTTCGGGCGCGACAAATCCTGTTCCGGCCTGCGTCACGCCTGACCGACTGATGGCGTTTCTTTTCGAGCGCAATCCCAACATCGACGCGCGCTTCGCCGGCATCGCAAAATTGTACAAGCATTGGGGCGAGGCTTGGCGCGTGCGTTGGGATTACGCCGTCTTTCAAATGGCGATCGAGACCAACTTTCTCAGGTTTCGCCGCGACGACGGCAGCCGAGGCGACGTCCGCGGAATTCAGAATAATTTTGCCGGCATCGGCGCTACCGGCCGCGGTGTATCCGGCGATCGTTTCGCGGATGTTTCGACCGGCGTTCACGCACAAATTCAGCATTTGGTGGTCTATTCGGGCGAGCGCTTGGTCAAGCCGATCGCACCGCGGACGATTGCGAAACAGGATGATATCGTCGATCTGGCGCGCCGCCTCGACCGAGCCGTGACGTTCGGTGATCTTGCAGGCCGCTGGGCGAGCGACCGGCGCTACGCCGAGTCTATTGAATCTATCGCGGGCCAATATCGCGATCGTTATTGTCGCAGCGATGCGGCGCGAACGGTCGACGCCCCGATTGCCCCTGTCCCGCGGCCGGCGAATCAGCGTTCGTTCGCGCAACCGTCCGGGCTTGGCGGACCAACGCCGTCTTCGCTTGCCGGGCCTCAGGCAGAACGGGCGGCAGCAGACAGCGAAGTTTTACCTTGGGCCAAAAAACCAGCAGAGCCGCCAACGTTGGAGGAACCGGCGCGGCAACAGTCAGAGATGAAACCTTCGCCTGCGACCAAAGTCAAAAGTCCGGTGAGAACGATCTGGACGCGGAAAAATTCGAACACGGTCAAAGCCGCCGCGCAGCAGCCGGTCGAGCAGCCAGCAGCCGTTGCGTCGGAGCCTAACGAATCTCGATTGGAACCGACGTCTTCGATTGCCCCCGAGGCTGCTGCATCCGGAGACGCGACTTTTCTGCCTCTGTTCCGCATCGCGCCTGCCCAGCCGTCACGACTTGGCGGCCCGGTTCCTGATCTGGCAGCCGACGCGTTGTCGCCATCCGCGGCCAATGCCCGGTCGATCCCGCCATGTCGGATCATGAGGGCGCGTTACGGCGGGCGAAAGGCTTTGCTCTTGCGCTCGACATTCGACGGCCAAGTGCGCCTGACGGCGCTTACCGTCATAGACGGATTTGAGAAGTCTTTGTTCGAAACCTACGCACGAGCGGCCGCGCCAGACGCTGAGATCATTGGCGAATACGCCAGCGAGGAAGAAGCGCTCGCGGAAGCCCGCGCCAACTGTCCGAACGAATGATCGGTCGTTAGTTGGCCGGCGCCAAATATTTCAACGCCGCTGTCGACAACGCGCCGCCGACGACGCAGGGGATTCCAAATTCGACTTGGCCCAGCGCTCCTGCCGCAACGCAGCCGAGCGCCAATACCGTCTGGCCAGCCTGCCCCCACCAATTGTAGTTTCGAACACGCTCCGGTCCCTTTACTCGAAGCTCTTCGATCGACGCGAGAGCCTGTTTGCGGATCTTGGCGATCTCCAATGTTTCCGCCGCTTCGATCACGTCGTTTAGCGGCGCCCGGACTTTCGAATCGTTTTCGGCTGTCATGGCTTTGAGCATTGCGAGAAGATCGGGATCGCGCGCTGCGTTTTGCGCCAGCGTCCATTTCGCCATCGCGCCGATCGTGAGTTTTTCGACTTCGTTCTTGTCGAGCGTCCAAGCCATCGCCCCCACAATGCGGCGTACAGGCGGCTCCGATCCCGTCGCGAAATAGTAGCCCCAATTGACGTCGATGGCGGTCTGATCCTCACCCATCGGCAAATCGGCCAGCAACGGTTTGTTCGAAAACAGATACTTGTCGATCAGCACTTTCCGAGCCGGCATGCGTTCGACGAATTTGATCATCACCTGTTTCCATTCGGGCAGTCCCGAATAGGCGATGGCCTTGATGAGAAGCACCTGATCTTCGGGCGGCAGGGGAAACATCTTGGCGATCAGCGCTTCAGCCGACTCGGGGTTCGATCCGAGCACGCCGGCGGCGAAACCAACATAGACCCCTGCTTGATCCATGTCTTTGGTGACGCCGAAGCGCGACATGGCCGCGACGGCTTCGGGCAGTCGCTCCGGTTCGGGTTTCAACCGATAGGTGTTGACCCAACTGAGCAGTTCTTCGGCCTTTGAGAACGTCGCGGGGTCGGCCTTCTTCTTCGACTTGTTCGCTGCCGACGCCGTGGCGACCGTCAGCAGCAAAGCTGCGAAAGCCAATCCCAAACCCAAGGCTTTGTTCAATCGGCCCATATCGCCCCCGACAGCCAAGCCCCTCCGAAGGCGCAGAACGCGCCGATGTAATGTTGTTTTTGTGGCGGACGGACGGCCGCAGAGCCTTGACCGTGACCGGTTCCGCTCCCTACCTCACGCTATGGCGGAACAGACCCTCAAGGATGATCCACTGAACCCTTCGGCGCAGATCGCGCCGACTGGGCTGAGCGTCATTGCCGCCTATCTTAAAAACCTGCCCTCAACGCCGGGCGTCTACCGCATGCTAAGCGCGGACGGTGACGTCATTTATGTCGGCAAGGCGCGCTCATTGAAGGCTCGCGTCGGCAATTACGCGCGACCGGTCGGCCACTCGACGCGGATCGCCCGGATGATCGCTCAGACGGCTTCGATGGAGTTCGTGACGGTCAAGACCGAAGCAGAAGCCCTGCTCCTTGAAGCCAATCTCATTAAGCGGTTCCGGCCGCATTTCAACGTGCTGATGCGCGATGACAAATCTTTTCCGAATATTCTCATTTCGCGGGATCATGCCGCGCCCCAGGTTACTAAGCATCGTGGCGCTCGCGCGCGAAAGGGCGACTACTTCGGGCCGTTCGCCTCCGCCGGAGCGGTCAATCGCACGATCACGATGCTGCAACGCGCCTTCCTCTTGCGGACGTGTTCCAACGCCGTCTACGACAGCCGAACGCGACCCTGTCTGTTGTATCAGATCAAGCGCTGCTCGGCGCCCTGCACGGGCGAGATCTCGTTGCCGGACTATGATAAACTCGTCGACGAGGCGGTGAGGTTTCTGCGCGGAGAGAGCCAAAACGTCCGCGAAATGTATCAACGGCTGATGGATGACTCGGCGGCAGAGCTCGAATTCGAAACTGCCGCCAAATATCGCAATCGCCTGTGGGCGCTCGCGCACGTCACCGCCGACCAGACGATCAATCCGGAAGGCGTCGAGGAGGCGGATGTCTTCGCCGCTCATCAGGACGCTGGCCAAACGTGCATTCAAGTGTTCTTCTTCCGCACAGGACAGAACTGGGGCAATCGGGCCTACTATCCGCGCGCCGACAAATCGCTTCTCGTAGAAGAGGTGCTCGATAGCTTCATCGCGCAGTTTTACGATGACAAACCTGCGCCGAGGTTGATCCTGCTCTCGCATGAAATCCCGAGCCAAATGGTGCTTGCGGAAGCTCTATCGATCAAATCCGACCGCAAGATTGAAATCCGCGCGCCGTCTCGAGGCGTCAAGGCCGGACTGGTGGAACACGCTCTCTCCAATGCGCGCGAGGCGCTTGGCCGAAAACTCGCGGAGAGCTCATCGCAATTGCGACTCTTGGACGGACTTGCCGAGCGCTTCGGATTACCGCGTTCGCCGCGCCGAATCGAGGTCTTCGACAACAGCCATATTTCCGGAACCAACGCGGTTGGCGCGATGATCGTCGCGGGCGCGGCTGGTTTCGTGAAAGGGCAATACCGAAAGTTCAATATAAAGTCGCCAGATACAGCGCCCGGCGACGATTATGCCATGATGCGCGAAGTGCTGACGCGGCGATTCCAACGACTTGCCGATGGACCAGCTGCGTCCGAAGTTTCGCAGAGTTCCGACGATGAGAGCGCCGGTGCGGATCTCGCCGACGCGAAAGATTTACCGACGGCGCCGGATGTCGTTCTTATTGACGGCGGCGTCGGGCAGTTATCGGTTGCCTCAGAGGCTTTGGCTGCTTCGGGACTCGCAAACGTGCAATTGATCGCCGTCGCCAAGGGGCCGGATCGCGATGCGGGCCGCGAGCATTTCTATCTTCCTGAACGTGAGCGTCCGATCCTCTTGGAATCAAAAGATCCTGTCTTGTACTTCATACAGCGTCTGCGCGATGAGGCGCACCGGTTCGCCATCGGTGCGCATCGCGCGAAACGCTCGAATGCGCTCGGCGCCAATCCGCTCGATGAGATCGACGGCATTGGACCGACGCGAAAGCGGGCGCTGCTGAAGCATTTTGGATCGGCGAAGGCGGTGTCGCGCGCCGGCGCCGAGGATCTGCGGGTCGTTAGCGGCATTTCGGACGAAATGGCGCAGAAAATCTACGATTTCTTCCACGATCGTCGGACTTAGCGATGGGGATGACGTGGCGATGCCGCTGGATTTGCCGCGCCGTTCTGCCGTAATTTCGCGCCACTCGCGTCCCAATTCGGGCGTTGAAGCGGCCTTTGCGCTGCGATCCACAAAATGGTGTCATCCGTTGCTCAAGAAATCTCCCGCGCGCGCGATTTTTGCAGCTGTATCTCTGCTGTTTTGCCAGGCCACCTGGGCGCAAGAACCCGCACCGGCAGCGCCCAAAACCGGACCGGGACAGATTCAGCCTCCGGCAGCGACTGCGGCGGCGCCATCAACGCCGGAAGCAGCGCCGGCCGCCGAATCCCCGCAGCCGACGCCGAACATTCTGCCGCCGGAAGTCAACTCGACCATCACTTCTGTCGTCGGCACGATGGAGAACGCAGAGAAGTCTCTTACGGCGATCACGAGCGTCGACACCGATCTCGCCCGAGTTCGCGACGAAATCGACGGCGTCATCTCGACCACGACGCGCACGGCCGACAGCCTTCGGCCCCGACTGTCGGATATTCAAGGCCAGATCGATAAATTTGGACCGGCGCCGGCGAAGGACGCGCCACCAGAGGCTCCGACAATCGCGGCGGAGCGTGCGCGTCTGAGCGCGGAAGCGTCGGAAGTCTCCGGCGCAATCAAGACCCTCGAAGTCACCTGGTGGCGGGCGCGCCAGGCCATCGACAAGATCACCGAGCTTCGATTGCAGCTGTTTGTGCGTAGCCTTACCGAGCGCATGTCGAGCCCGCTCTTTCCCGATCTTTGGAGCAATCTCGTCCGCGCTTGGCCCTCCGTTGCGTGGCGCATCGACTATAATGTCCGAGATTGGGGCTCGGCCATAGCCCGGCAGGGCGGCGCGGTCTCAATACTTCTCGCGACCGTGCTCGCCTTGTACCTGATCCTCAAAGCGCTCGTTCTAAGGATGGTGCGTTATCGCGCTGAGTCCGGCGTGCCTTCGCCCTCGTTTTTCGATCGCGCCGCGTCAGCGTCATGGATCGCGCCGGCGCGAGCCATCCCCGGCGCCGCGGCTGCATTCCTATTGTATGCCGGTCTAGATTCTCTGGGCCTTTTGTACTACCCGACCACAGCGCCCGCCGGCGTTTCATTACTGAGATCGGCGCTGATATTCATCGCCGTGGCGGCGCTGCTCGCCGCCGTATTCGCTCCGTCTCAGCCGCAACGACGACTTGTTCTGCTATCGAACCGGTGCGCGCGACGAGTGAACCGCCTGTTGACCATCATGGCGGCGATTTACGCCGGTGACCTGTTTCTGTCGTCGCTCGGACAAATCCTCTACTTCCCGCTGTCCATCAGTGTCGTGCAATCGTTGATCGCATCACTTGGATTTGCGGGCGTGCTGATAGGCCTTCTGCTTACGCCTTTCGAACCCCACGACGCCGGCACAACCGCGCCACCGCGAAATCGCGCCGAACCGCGTTGGCTTAAGTTCCCCCTTTGGATTGCAGCCGCG
Source organism: Hyphomicrobium sp. (assembly GCA_046160845.1). Taxonomy (GTDB): domain Bacteria; phylum Pseudomonadota; class Alphaproteobacteria; order Rhizobiales; family Hyphomicrobiaceae; genus Hyphomicrobium_B. The sequence continues at coordinate 76,577 of JBJXHD010000009.1, read as the reverse complement.
GCTATCATCGTCGCCTGTTTGCTCGGCTACGTGGCGCTCGGCCGCTTCCTCGCGCAGCAGATCGTGATGACGGGCGTGATCGCGCTTGTCGCTACACTTCTTTTTCTTGCGATCCGCGCCTTCACGCGCGAGAGCGCCGTCGGACGCAGCACGGCGAGCATTTTTCTTGAGGATCGGTTGGGCTTTGACGACGTGCGCCGCCGACAGCTGGGCTGGCTGACGGAGAGCCTCTTGTCCGTCATCGTCCTGATGTTCACGCTGCCGCTGCTGCTCCTGCAATGGGGTTACTCTGGCGCCGACATTCGCGACTGGTTCACATCGCTTCTATTCGGGTTCGAGATCGGGCAGTTCAAAATCTCGCTGGTGCGCATTCTGCTCGGCGTCCTCTTGTTCATGGCGATGCTGTTTGCAACGCGGGTCATCCAGCGGCGACTGCGCGAGAATGTTCTCATCCAGCCGAAGATGGACCCCGGCATCGCGAACAGCATCGATACGGTCGTGGGCTATGCCGGCGCGGCGGTCGCGGCGGTCGTGGCAATTTCGTATGCCGGCTTCGACATCACCAACCTGGCGATCGTCGCTGGCGCGCTTTCGGTCGGCATTGGCTTCGGCCTGCAGTCGATCGTCAACAATTTCGTGTCCGGATTGATCTTGCTGATCGAGCGCCCCATCAAGGTGGGTGATTGGGTCGTCGTCGGCGGCGAACAGGGCAACGTGAAACGAATCTCCGTGCGATCGACGGAAATCGAAACATTCGATCGCGCGAGCTTGATCGTTCCGAATTCCGAACTGATCACCGGCCGCGTGCTGAACTGGACGCATCGCAACGCCCTCGGCCGCGTCGTCCTGAAATTCAGCGCTGGCCCCAACGCCGATCCGCGCCGCGTGCTAGAGGTGCTCTCGTCATGCGCCGAACGCCATCCGGAAATTCTCCGCGAACCGGCGCCTCTGGCGGTTTTCGAGGGTTACACATCAACGTCGACAGACTATTCACTTCGGGTTCTCTTGCCGAACATCCATCGCGGGTTGAAGGTTCAGTCGGACCTCAGGATCGCCGTGTTCGACGCCCTGAGGGCAGCGCGGATCGAGGTTCCTTCGGCGGCAACAGCGGGGCCGACTGCGGTCAGTGAAGCAGCGAGGGCTTGATGTCGCAAGATCGGCGCAGCAAGCCTCCCCATTGACGCGCAGCCGGGGCGATGGCACCCCAACACCATGGAACAAGCCGCCCGCCGAAGTCTGTCGACCAGTCTGCCGAACATCCTGACTTACGGTCGCATCGCCGCGATTCCTGTTCTTGCGGCCGTGCTATTTTTCGGCAATGACAACGGATCGAGGTGGCTCGCGTTCGCCATTTTCGTCGCGGCCTGCCTGACCGATTGGCTGGATGGCTATTTGGCGCGAATTTGGGAGCAGCAGTCAAATCTCGGCCGAATGTTGGATCCGATCGCGGACAAGTTGCTGGTTGGAGCCACGTTGTTGATGCTGGTCTATACGGGGGCGATCAGCGGATGGTCGATCTGGGCCGCAATCATCATTCTCTCTCGCGAAATCCTCGTCTCTGGGTTGCGCGAGTTCCTGGCCGAGCTGAACGTCAAGGTGCATGTTACGCAGCTTGCCAAATTCAAGACGGCTTTTCAGTTCATCGCGTTGGCGATGTTGCTCGTGGGCCCGGCTGCAGACGAGTTCGTCCCCGGTGTGACGGAGGCCGGCATGGTCATCTTCTGGATTGCCGCGCTTCTGACGCTGGTGACAGGGTATGACTATCTGAAGGCGGGCGTTCGCCACGCCATCAGCTAGGAGCCAACATGCCGAGTTCAGGCGCCGACTCGCAGGTCGTCACGCTTCGCTATTTCGCCTGGGTTCGAGAGGCTATTGGCCGGAGCGAAGAACGCTTATCGTTGCCGAGTTTCCTCATCACCGTCGCGGACGTCGTGCACTGGCTGCGCGCGCGAGGGCCCGAGTATGAAGTGGCGTTCCAGAAGCCCGACGCTATCCGAGTCGCACTCGACCACGTCCACGCAAAGCCCGACGCTCACATTTTAGGCGTTCGGGAGATTGGTTTCTTTCCCCCCATAACGGGAGGCTGATGGCAATGCCGGCGCGCATCCAAGAAGCCGATTTCGATGTTTCCGCCGAGATCGCAGAGTTGACTCGCGGCGATGTCGGCATCGGCGCCGTTGCGACGTTTGTCGGGAAAGTCCGAGGAGGGTCCGACGGCCGGCCGCTAGCGGCGATGACGCTGGAACACTACCCGGGCATGACGGAAAGCGAACTTGTCCGCATCGCCGAGGAGGCCGAGAAACGTTTTCGCCTTTCAACAGTCAAGGTTGTACATCGGATCGGAATCCTCAAACCCGGCGACAACATCGTCCTTGTCGTCGCATGCGCGCCGCATCGCCAAGACGCCTTCGATGGATGCGCTTTTCTGATGGATTACTTGAAAACGCGCGCGCCGTTCTGGAAAAAGGAGACGGACCCCGAAGGCGAGAGCCGCTGGGTCGAGGCGCGCGACAGCGATGACGCTGCGTCCGAGAAATGGCGCACGCCGCGGGGGTGACGTGGCGGACCGTCTCCGCGTCGGATGTCCAATTAACCTCCTCTTAACCAAGCCGCCTCGATAACCTTCATGCGGCCTGAAGATGACCCTCCTTGGGCCCGTCCGGCGCCGCTTTAGCGCCATCATCGCCGGGCAAACCAGAGTGGTCGCACAGCGGGTGGTTTTGCGTGAATTGCTGCGTCGACGGGGGTTACTTGACCATGCGCTCTAACGCGCGGCGGCCGGCATTCGGGGCGCTAGCTGCCATCCTTCTTGCTTTGACATTGACCCCTGCCCGGGCAGGCGAAGCTATTGTTGACGCTGTTCCCCGACACGACTTGCTCGCGGTCGTCGCGGCAAAGCCACCGCCCGCGGCAACTGGACTTCTCACACGCTTCGTCGTCGGACTCGATCGCAAAGTCGACTACGACGTGTTTTCGCTGACCAATCCCAATCGCGTCATCGTCGAATTGCCGGATGTGAATCTGCGCCTACCGGATCAGGCCGCCAACAATCCCGTCGGCCTTGTCAAAGCCTTCCGAGGAGGTCTTGCCGCGCCGGGCAAGTCGCGCATCGTCATCGACGTTACTGAATCGGTCGTCGTCGATAGCGCAACGATCGAGACGGATCCGTCGGGTGGATATCGCCTCGCGCTCGAACTGCTGCCAGTCTCGGCCGCCGAAACGTCGACGGCTCGCAAGTCATTCGCAGTGCAGCCCGCCGGGCTTGGCGCCTCCAGCGTTCAGCCACCGCTGCCGAAACGCGCCGAAAGCCCGCGCAACAGGGCCGCGCGGGCGTTCAAGCCTGTGATTGTTATCGATCCCGGTCACGGTGGAATGGATACGGGAGCGGAAAAGTTCGGCACGATCGAGAAAAATGTCGTGCTTGCGTTTGGTCACGCCTTGCGCAAGCAATTAGAAAAGACGGGGCGCTTCAAGGTTTTGATGACGCGCGAAACGGACGTCTTTGTAGACCTTGACGATCGCCTCTCGTTTGGCGAACGCAACAAGGCCAACTTGTTCATCGCAATCCATGCGGACTATGCCCGCTCGTCGGCCCGTGGCGCCACCATCTTTACGCTGCGAGACGGCGTGGCGAAGGATCTCGAGCGCTCTGCGAAAGGCGATATGGCGCGCAATGTGCTTTCCTCCAAGGACGCCGAAAGCGTGCGCCGGTCGAGCGGCGACGTCGAAACGGTGCGCGGGATCCTCGCCGATCTGGCAGGACGCGACGTCGAATTGACGCGCGAGCGCACCAGCATGTTTGCAAAATCCGTGATCGAAACAATGGGCGAAAGCACGCCGATGCGCGATGAGCCCGATCAGCAAGCGGCGTTTCGCGTGCTGAAAACGGCTCAATTTCCATCGGTTTTGATCGAGCTCGCGTACGTCACAAATCGTCAGGACGCCAGCAATCTGCAATCCGACCAGTGGCGCGAGAAGGTCTCGGATTCGATCGTCTCGGCGATCGAAAACTATTTCAGCAACCAAGTTGCGCATTTGCCGATGTGAGCGGGGCCGGCGTCCAACGAAGAAAAAAGGCCGGCTCATAAGAGCCGGCCTTCGTATTTTCGGCGTGGCCGGAGCGCGTCGCACCGCCTCCAGCTGATGATCAATCACATCCTACTTGGAGGATGTTTGAGGTGTTGTCGCCAAAGCAATATCAGCCAGCGGGAATGTCTGTCGGGCTCGTCCGCCCCCTTCGTGCTTCCTGGTCGTGAACTCGACGTTGGCCGGTGATAGCGCTTCTGCATGAGGCACTCCATCTTCCAATTGTCCGCACACCAGCGCTCGCGCGCGCGGGCTGTAACGCCGTCTCAAACCGCGCGGACGGCCAGCACACGGGCTCGCTGTCGTTCGCGCGGACGAAACGTTGACGACGTCAATCGTACGGAAAGGGTTGGACAGGATCGCAGCGCGATTGAGCCTGGGCCGTAACATCGCTCCCTCGGGCGGCCCTATCCACTGCCGCCGCGCGATGTTTGAAGCCAACTGCCGGGCCTTGTAGCGCCGGTTCAGAGAAGAAAAGGGCATTCGACCCTTGGGTCTCACTCTGACGCTCGCACTAAGTCGAGGCGCTCCGAATCGGAATGCCACGACGCACCACAGCTTTGATAGTACGCGATTCGAATAACGATTCGTGACATCAGCAACCTAAGCGTGCGCGTAGCCGGGCGGGGCGATGACGTTCACGACAGGCCCATCTCGGCGGATCGCGACGGGGGTCACTCCGGCTTGATCTCCGTCGATCTCGACCGGCGCTTCAACGCGGGCGCCGATCTCGACGACTTGGGCACGGAACACGTGAACGAAATTTGGACGCGCGACTGGATCTGCGAGCCGACCATGCGCCAATGCCAGGCATGCGGCCGCGAGTTGGAGCCGCGTCTCCGCCGCGATGACGACGGCGATCATCTCGGGGACGCCGAGCCGCGTCTCGTTACTTAAGACGAATGACCCGCCATAGCGACTGGCGCGCGCGACGATGATCCAGCTAGCGCTCATTTCGGCGCCGTCGACCACAACGTCGAACGCTTGAGCGCCTTTGACCAGCGCTTTGATGACCGGCGGCGCAAATGCGGCGCGGCCCATCAAGCGTTTTGCGTTGTAGTTGAGACCGGCAATGATGCGGCCGTCGAATCCAGCGCCAACCATCAAGAAGAATGGCGCGCCATTGACGAGCCCGCCCTGGACCGGGATCGCCGGGCCGGCGGTCAGAACATGCGCGAGGCCGTTCGGCGTCCATGGCATGCCAAGTTCTCTGGCGATTACGTTGCCGGTGCCAAGGGGAATTACGCCAACCGGTAGAGATGACCCAGCGGCGCCGGTTGCGACGGCGCGGAACGTGCCATCGCCGCCAGCGGCGATTACGGCATCACAGATTTCTTTTTCTGCCGCCTCCCGGACACACTCGGAGGCCTCATGCGCTGACCTGGCAGGCAATTGGAAGACTTCGGCGCCATCGGCGCGCAGTTGCCTTAAAACGCCATCGAGCAGGCGCGGCAGCGCCATGCCGGCGTGAGAGTTATAGACGAGAGCGAAGCGGCTGCGCGGCGTCACGGCGATCCATGATGCGGAGACACGGCGTGGAAAAGCGGCGCACGCGGGCGCCGCTTTGGTCCGTGTTAGCCACGTGAGGACCTAGTGGCCGGGGCAACCTGCGTCAAGTCGCAATGACGTGCCAAAGCCGCTCGACGCCGTCGTCCACTAGTGAACCGCGGCCCCCGGCGATTCCTCGCGTTTGGCCGAGGCGGTGACCGCCTTCTGGACCTTTTCGAAGGCGCGAACCTCGATCTGCCGGATGCGTTCGCGGCTAACGCCGAACTCAGTCGACAGATCTTCGAGCGTGGACGGCTCTTCAGCCAACCGTCGGGCTTCGAATACGCGCCTTTCACGATCGTTCAGAACCGCCATCGCGGACGTCAAATACGACTTCCGACGCTTCAATTCCTCGCTTTCGACCAGTCGATCCTCTTGCGTCGGCGCATCGTCCACCAGCCAATCCTGCCACTCGCCGGATTCCGAGTCCGACCGCAGCGGCGCATTCAACGAGGCGTCGCCGCCAAGTCGACGGTTCATGCTGATCACGTCGTTTTCCGAAACGCCGAGCTTCGTGGCGATCTTCTTAACGTGTTCCGGTTTGAGGTCGCCTTCTTCCAAGGCCTGCAGCTGGCTCTTCGCCCTTCGCAAGTTGAAGAACAACTTCTTCTGCGCCGCCGTGGTGCCCATTTTGACGAGGCTCCAGGATCGCAGGATGTATTCCTGAATCGAGGCGCGGATCCACCACATCGCGTAGGTCGCGAGACGGAAGCCCTTGTCCGGTTCAAAACGCTTGACGGCCTGCATCAGGCCGACGTTGCCTTCGGAGATGACTTCGCCGATCGGCAGCCCATAGCCACGATATCCCATGGCGATGCGCGCCACGAGGCGAAGATGCGAGGTCACCAATTTCTCGGCGGCGTCCGCGTCGTCATGCTGCTGCCAACGCTTGGCGAGCATGTATTCTTCATTGGGTTCCAGCATCGGAAATTTGCGGATCTCTTCGAGATACCGCGTCAAGCCGAGTGAACCACCGGCCAATGTCGGAAGCGCTCTCACAGCCATCTTTCCCTCCGCCAACCTTGTCCCGTTTCCGGTTCGGCCGACGCTCCTTAGAAAAACCCGTCGGACGCCCTCAAGTGAGCGGGATCGGGTCGTTAGACTATCTTCGCGCCTGTTTCGCGGCACGTTACATAGGTGTTAAACGCCGAAGCTCCAGGCTCGGATGCAAGAATCTGCTTCACCGACTCGTGACAATCCTTGAACTTATCGCGTTGAGACCTACCGACGCTTAAAACGGCGAGACCGGAGCTTTTCCGTCGCTCGTGGGGTTGATGTCGAAATTCTGAAACCGACGAGGGCCTGCGCCATGTCATTGGGCAAATCACTGACAAAGGTCATACTTTTGCCGGTTCGGGGATGCTCGAACCCGAGTTCAGCAGCGTGCAGCGCCTGTCGAGTAAGCGATTCAACCTGCTTGCGCGCCTCAATCGCAATGCGGTCAATCCGTGTTTTGAAACCGGCGCCATAGACGGCGTCCTCCAAAATCGGATGACCGATATGCGCCATATGCACGCGGATTTGATGGGTCCGTCCCGTCTCGAGTTCCAGACGCAAAAGTGACGCCACACCGGCAGCACCGTGCTTGTCTGCAAAGGATTCCAGAACCTCGTACCGGGTAAGCGCCACGCGACCGGTGGCGCCGGACGCGACCGAGATTTTCGTCCTGTTGGTCGTGCTGCGCGACAAAGGCGCGTCAATGACTCCTTTCGATCTCACAGGCGCACCCCAGGCTAGCGCCAAATAAGCTCTGTGCAGGCGTCCGTCGCGACCATGGCTCTTGAACTGCTCGCTGAGACTCGCGTGCGCCACGTCGTTCTTTGCGACGACAAGCAGGCCCGACGTGTCCTTGTCGAGGCGGTGGACGATACCGGGGCGTCTCTCGCCACCGATGCCGGAAAGACTTTTGCCGCAGTGCGCGATAAGCGCGTTGACCAGAGTTCCCGATGCGTGTCCTGCGGCGGGATGCACGACCAAGCCCGCGGGCTTGTCGATGACGATGACATCCGTGTCTTCGTAAACGACCTTGAGCGGGATCGCTTCGCCAGCCGCTTCCGCCTCGACAGGTTCGGGCAAACGTATTTCGTAGATTACCGCGGGTTTGACCGGACTCCCGACGTCTCCTATGGTCGCGCTGCCGTTGAGACTAGCGTCGCGCACGCAGCCGCTGCGAATGAGCGCCTGGACGCGGACGCGGCTTAGGTGCGGAATTTTCGAGGCGAGCCAACGATCGATCCGTTGTCCGGCTTCATCCGGCCGAGCCTCGACGGTAACGATCTGATCGTCGTTCGAATGAGTCGGCATCTCGTCCGCCTCGATGACTTCGCGCAAGGGACAAGAGATATGACGGACTCGGCCTCAAGGCCAACTGCGCAGGCTCAGGGTCGGAATGGGGGTCAGGCCGAGCCATTCCCCGAAACCCTCATGCGTGAACAGCGCCTGCAGCGCAACCTGAAATACTTGGTTGGTTTTCTCGGCTTATTAATAGCTGCGGGTCTCATTGCTGTCGTGGTCCGCATTGTTTCGCTCGCATCACAAACCGCCAGCACGTCGACAAAAGCGCCCACCTTCGCGGCGCCGGGCGGGGAGATTGGATTCGAGCTTCCGCGGGGCGCGAAAATCGTCTCGATGTCGGTATCGGGCAATCGACTTGCGGTCCATCACGACGGTCCATCAGGAGTCGGAATCTCGATCTTAGACCTTGAGACCGGAAAGCGCATCGTGGAGCTGAGGCCCGTCGACGCAGCGCCTGCCAAGTGACTGCGCCGCATTGCGATCAGCTGTTAGGATTTATCGCCGCCGCCAAGCCTTTCGAGGAGGCGCGGACGTCGTGGCGGGCCATCTGACGCCGCCTTGTCTTTGGAAGCCGGCGACTCTTCTGCAGCGGCCTCATCCGGCGCTTCCGAAGCGCCGCCATTGACGGCCTTCAAGAACCCACCACCGCGGCCGCCCTCGCCCGTCACCTTCTCGGCCCCATTTACCGCCGTCGACGCATGACGAGGCGAACGCTGCTTCGATAACCGCTCGGCGAGCGACGCCTGCGGCGAACCACTATCCGCGTTCCGCCCGCTTTCGTGCTCCGTCGTGGCGCCGCTGCCGAGCCGACGCAACTCGTCTCGGAAGTGCTGGGCTTGTCGCGCCAGCCGCTCGGCTCCACCGGTGACGTCCGCGCGGAGGCTCTGGATGGTCAAGCGCTGCTGATCAACTTCGGCCTGAAGAGCGCTGATCTCCGCTTTCGCCGACAGGCCGGTCACGCCGACTTCGTCAGAGTTCGCCGACTCGTACGATTTAAGCGCGGCCTCTAGTTTTGCGATTTCGATGAGTCGATCGCGGTCCAGGTTCTCCATCTCACGGATTCGGTTTTCGAGACCTGCGCGCTGCGTGTCGACGTTCGTATCGCCTGCCTTTAGGTGCAGAACTTGCGCTTCCACCCGAGCAAGCTCGCTGCGCAGGCGCTTGATCTCTTTGTCGTCAGTGGCGCCCTGGTCAGCATCTGACGCGGCGGTCTGCAGGCGCTTGATCAAGGCCGACTGGTCTCGTGTCTTTGCCCGCAACATCTCGATCTCGGTGCGCAGCGCCACCTCTCCGTCGAAGCGAGGATCACCTATTGTTTCGCCGCGGCGCGCCGCGCGCGTCTCAAGCGTCGTGCGCTGGCGCAACAGATCTTCCGATTGCTGAATGTTGATCTGCGTCGCCTCTTCGAGCGCCGCTGTCTGCTTGGCGCTGGTTTCGGCCAGCAATGCGATATCGGCGTCGCGTTCTGCTAGAAGTTTGCGCGCGTCGACGAGCCGCTGCTCAACCTTCGGCAGCCGGTCGAGGATTGCTTGTTCGAGAACCCGCCTGGCGTTCTCATGTTCTTCGACGCGCAGCTTCTGCGCCGCGAGCGCCTCTTCGACTTCGTGAACCCTGGCGTCTCTGCGGTTGATCTCCACGCTCTGTCGCGCGGCCGAGATGGCGGCCTCCTCGAGCTTCGTCTCGAGCTTGTGCACGTCCATGGCGTAGGCCGCCTTGAGGCGATCCTTGTCGGCGCGGATTTCGTGTTCGTTGAGCGGCAAGGTGCGTTTGACCGCCTCGGCGGCGAAGCGCTCGACGCGGCGGCGATAGGCCGGTAGCACGACGACCGCTATCAGGGCCGCCATCAGGAAGCCCAGCATCACCAGCATGGCGGCATAGAGGGTAATCAAACCGTGCGTCCTGGCTTAGCTGGGCGCCGTACTTCGTCAGCGCATCGACCTTCTCGTGGCGACCCGGCTCCTGAAGTCGCCCCTCTATGCGCCTTCATAAGCGAATGGCGTGGCGGCGCACCGGCTCAGAAAGGGTTCCACGTCGGCGCTCGGGTATACTTCAAATAGCCGACGTTGGCACCCAGCCTGACGCCGACTCCGGCGCGGATGGGCGCAAGCGTCACCTCGCCGGCCTTTTGTAGTGTGACGCTGACCCCGCCGACCAGAAAAGCCGAACCCTCGACCCCTGCAAACCGATGAAAGATATCCGAGGTGTCACGCATATTGTAGACAAGCGTCATCACTTTCGAGCCCTCGGCGCCGAGGTCGTATCCGACCGATGGCCCCTGCCAGAACACCTTATGATCGCCGGCGTCTTTGGTGTAGAGCACGCCTTCGCCGTAGCGCAGGCCGGCGACGATCGCGCCTCCAGCATCTTGGCCTAGAATGTAACCATTGGGCCTCCCGGCATTCTGGAACGCCCACTCGACCGCGGACGCCAGCCCGCCGCTGACGGTGCCGAAAAAGCCGTGCCCCGCCTTGATGATCTCGTTCTGCGAGTATGTGCCGCGTGAGTCCTCGATGGGCGGCCCTCCGGCGTCTGACGGCGGGATCGTCTCATAACGCTCTTCGCGACTTGTCGGGCCAGGCTGCTCGGAATAAGGCTCGCCATAGCCGCTAGGTTGGCCGCCGCCATCCCGGCGCGACCGATCAAGAGGTCGGTAGGGTTCGTAGGTTTCCTGTGGTGGCGCTCCGTAAGCGTCGGCGCCTCCGGCGCTCTCCGGCGGACTGTAGGCGTCGTTGGCGGCGTGACTATCGTTAGCGAACAAAGTGATCGTCGCCAGAACGGCGGCCAGCAACATGGTACGGGGCGCGCCAGAGGAATGGGTCGAGTTGATCCGCATTTTAAGATGACCTTCGAAGTGGGTTCGTCGAGCGGCGCGCGACAGGCCGTGGCTGACTCAATGCTCGCGCCCCGGCATCGTGGACTCAACCGTTGCGAGACTCTTGCGCCAAAGTGTGGCCGATTCGCGTTGCAAAAGGGCCGATTTGCAACTAGGTCGGCGCCCTCGTCCAAGTTTTCAGCGGCTGGCGCGCCCAGGCGATGAAATGGGGATTTAGGTAGTTGGCGCCTGACCGGCCGTAGGTGAGCGTCTGACCATCGAGCGTGGTGACTGAACCGCCAGCAGATTCCAGGATTGCCTGGCCGGCAGCCGTATCCCATTCGTTGGTGTCGCCAAGTCGCACATACAGGTCGCCTTCGCCTGAAGCGATGAGACAGAATTTCAATGATGATCCGTAGGGCCGCGCCTCGCTCACCTTCAAGTCCTTGAGCACCCCGGCTGCCCGGTCGCCTTGCGCCTGGCTATTGAAAGCGACCAGCCGATTCAAGTTGGGCGAGCGCGTGGCGAGGGTCTGGAACGACAACTTCGAAAACTCGATCTCGCTATCGACAGTCAACGGCGCAACGGCGGCTTTGCCGTTGGACCTGCTCACGTATAAGCGGCCGATTGCCGGACCGTAAATCAGTCCGTAGACCGGCTTTCCCGCAGCGATAAGGGCCACATTGACCGAAAATTCAGGACTGCCCTTGACGAAAAGCCGTGTGCCATCGAGGGCGTCGACGAGGAAATAGAGTGCCGCTTCGCCCGGCGTGTGGCCAGCGGAGACGGCCTCCTCGGCGATGATCGGAATGCCGGGCGCGATTCGCGACAGCGCCGCGACGATCACTGCTTCGGCTTCGCGATCAGCGACGGTGACCGGGGATTTGTCAGATTTTCGCTCGACGGCGACGCCGGCGGCAAAATGCGCCATTTCCAAGCGACCCACTTCGAACACCGCGGGCAATAGAGCTTCACTTAGGGTGTCGGGGTCGAAGGCCGTCATATTGCGATGCAACCCCTGCTTGGTCCGAAGTGCGCTTGCATCGCGAACTTTCGGACTCCCGACCGTGGCGCTCAAGACTCAGCCCGATGGTAAAAGCGGGCGGCGCGATCGCGGGCCTGCGAGGGGCTTGGCAAACCAGACGCGACGCGTGTATCAGAGCATGAGACCTATTCGCAAGCGGCCCCTGTATGCTCGCGTCGCGCTGTCGCGCCAGAGCCGCCGCCCCTGCCGCCGCAGGATTTTCGCACAAGGGGCCAAGTCGATGAATCCGCGCGTGCATCCTTCCGATCTTGAACTCGCCGCGCTGATCTCGAGCAAGATCTGCCACGATGTCATCAATCCTGTCGGCGCTATCTACAATGGTCTCGAAATCCTCGACGAAGACGACGACGCGCAGGCCAAATCCTATGCGTTGAACGTCATTCGCAACGTCACGGAACAAGCGTCCGCGCGATTGCAATTTGCGCGTTTCGCGTTCGGCGCAGCCGGTTCCGCCGGGGCCATGATCGACTTGGCGACCGCCGAGCAGATTTCACGCGGCTTCATCGGCATCACGCAAGGCAAGCACAAGCTGAGTTGGCGCGGCGCGCCGGGCTATGTCGCGAAAGACAAGGTCAAGTTGCTGCTCAATCTTGTGGCTTCTTCCGTGACCGCACTGCCGCGCGGCGGCGAAATCGAGGTCGCCATCGGCGGCTCTTTCGAGACGCCAAGCTTCCTGATCCGCTGCAAAGGAACCAGCGCCCGTCCGCCACAGTATCTCACGGAGTTTATTTCCGGCAGCGCTCAGGCGCTCGACGCCATGAGCATCCAAGCTTACTATACGTGGCGGATCGCGCAGTCCGCCAATATGCGTTTGGAAATTCTGAGAGACGCTGCCGACATCCTCCTGGTCGCTCAGCCGGCAACCTGACGCCTTAGACCGAACCCTGGGCCTTATGGTGAACAAGCCGTTAACGGGCTGTTAGCATGTCCCCGTCACATTCGGCGGACGTACGCGTGCGACGGCGTCGCTACGGCGGCCTCCGCGCCGGATTTGATTGCTTGCGACTGTGCGCCATTTTCGAGAGCGACCTCAATGCAGCTGCAACATTGCTTCGTCATTGACGACTCAGATGTCGTTCGCAAATACGCGCGCCTGATTTTTGAAAGCCTCGGGTATCGCGTCAGCGAAGCCCGCGATCCGCATACCGCTCTCGACCGGCTGCGCGGCGACGCGCCTCATCTCATGCTAATCGATTGGCGGATTCCGGGCGCCGACATGCTCGATTTCGTCGCCGAAGTGCGCAAGGCCGGGCTCGAACGGCGCCCGCATATCGTCTACGTCACGACCGAGAACGACTATTCCGACGTGCATCTCGCCATGCGGCTTGGAGCTGATTCGCATCTGCTGAAGCCGTTCAATCGCGAAATCATCGAGATGAAGCTCCAGGAAATCCGCCTCGCGGCCTAGCGCTTGTGGCTGCCGAGATCTGCGCGCTGGCTCCTGCTCTCAGGACTTGATAGAGCACAACTCCGGGATTGAAGACTTCGGAGCCTCGTGCCGTCATTGCTGCGGGCCGACAAACTCAAAATTGCGCCGTTGCCTGCGATGTCGTTCGAGGTCGCTGGTGGTGAATGTCTGTCGATTGAAGGCCCGTCTGGCTCTGGCAAGACGCGCCTCTTGAGGGCTCTCGCCGATCTCGATCCGACTGATGGTCAGGTTTTCCTGGACGGAGCCGAGCGCAACGAGATGCGCGCCACGAAATGGCGCCGCCGTGTGCGCTACGTGGCGACGGAACCCGCGTGGTGGTGCGAAACGGCGCGAGAAGCGTTTCGGCATCCCGCCATCAACGACGCGGCGGTTGCACTGTTACTAGAGTCTTTGAGCCTTGAGCTTGCGATCCTAGACAAACCGCTCGCCAGCTTGTCGACCGGCGAGCGACAGCGGATCGCTTTCGCCCGCGCTATCATCGATCAGCCGCGCGTTCTCCTTCTTGATGAGCCGACCACAGGTCTCGACGCTCACGCAGCCTCACTTGTCGAAGAGCACATCGGACAACATCTGCTCATGGGCCGAACCGTCGTGCTAGCGAGCCATGACCGCGCGCAAATCGAGAGGCTGGCTCATTTGCGTCTGCAATTGGCGCCTCCGCCGCCAGTTCGGCTTGCGAGTATCGCGATGCAGGGAGCGCGCCGATGACAACATACATGCCCCTTGCGTCAATCGAACTCGTGCTTTCGGGACTTTTGTTGGCCCTGAACGGCGTGATCTCGGTCGTCTACGGTCTGAAGCTGGAAAAAAGTCTGGCGCTCGGCGCCGCACGCATGATTGTGCAACTCACGGCCGTGGCGCTAGCGCTCAAATTCATCTTCGCGCAAACGAGCCCGCTGTGGACCGTGCTGTTCGTCACCGTCATGGCGGCCGCGACGACGCTTGAAGTCGTGCTCAGCCAGAGCCGACGGTTCAGCGGCTGGCGCGCGCTTTTGATGAGTAGCAGTCCAGCATTCTTGTCAGGACTCGTGACCGCTGGCATTGCGATGGCCATCATTCAGCCGACGCCGTGGCACGCTCCCCGAATCCTGCTGCCTATTCTCGGCATTCTAGTCGGAAACGCGCTTTCCGGCGTGGCCTTGACGCTGGACGCCGTCACAAGTGCGGCGAGCCGAGAGCGACGGGAAATCGAAGCGCGCCTCGCGCTCGGAGCGACGCGTTACCAGGCTTTTTCGGACGTCATGCGCCGCGGCTTGCGAACCGGCTTGACGCCACTACTGAACGCCATGGCGGCGGCGGGCGTGGTCTCGCTACCCGGAATGATGACAGGCCAGATCCTCGCCGGCATAGATCCCGTGGAGGCCGCGAAGTATCAGATCATGATTATGTTTTTGATTGCCGGGGCGACCGGCATGGCTGTTGTCGCCGGCGGCTTCATCGCCGTGTGGCTCTTGACCGACGAACGACATCGGCTCCGACTCGATCGGCTTGCTTGATTGTCGCTGATCGTGCGGCGCGGCGCGCAACGTTGATAGCGCTCGCTGCCGCGCGCCGTCGATTGCGAGCGTGTCTTAAGGCTGAACGGAATCCACTGGCGCCGACTCGTCAGGCGCGGAAGCTTCCACCGGTGCGGCAGGAACGGTTTCAGCGGCCATAGGGGCTAGCGGTTCGGGCACGATTGGTTCTGTTGCTGCAGCAGGCGCCGGCGTCTCGGACGAGACCGGTTCTGCGACGGGCGTCGGCGCTTCGACATTTGCCGCTTCAGGCTTTTCGATCGAGCCGGTGGTCGTCGATGGCGCAGCCGGGGCCTCTTGGCTTTTCGCTGCCTCGGTTGGCTTTGGCGCCGCGGCGGTGGGGGCGGGCGCCAGACTTGGCACTGCCGCGCCTTGAACCTTCGGCGCCGCGACATCGTCCCAACACACTGTCGCATCGGCGCGGCACGTGTGCTCATCGAAAACGATGAAGTTCAAGAACAGTTCGCAATTCACGTCTTTCTTGCCGACGCGATACGTCTTGACGCCGCGCTCTGCCATTTTTTTCTCGATGTACTTGTCGAGCAGCGCCTTAGCGTCGTTCGTCGGACCGTCCTTGCCGTAGTCGTTGACGGAAAAGCCAAGTCGCGTGCACCCTGCAGTCGCCGGGTGAACCGAGGCGGCCAGAGCGCCGACCATTGCGGCGGCCGCAAATAATACGTTGAACTGCGCGCGCATATTCGTCTCTCCGTTTGCGACTTTAGAAAAGCCCAGGTCCGTAGCCCGAATTATAGCTTCGGCGCCGCGTCATGGCCAGCGGAAGGCCTCGGTGTCGAGTGCTCAGTCGAGTCAAAATCCGTGGGCTACGGCGTCGCAAACCCTGAGTCGCGTTGGCGACGCGGGTTGAGGACAGGCCGCTGGAGCCGGTTGGCTCAGTTCATGTACGGAGAGTCGCCGCCATGCGGACCGCTGACACCGGAATCGAAGAAGAAGCCGTGGTCGAATGGACCGGCATTGGTCTGCTTGTCGAGCGCGGGATCGCGGTAGGTCGATGCGCCGCCGTAAATGCTGCGGTTGTCGCCGTAAGTGTTGACCGAGTCTGCGTAGCTGTAGGAATAGCCGCCCCGACGCTCTGCATATCCCTTAACTTGCGGCCCTGACTGATAGCCCTTGCGCGGACCAGCGTCGGCGGCCGGCGCCAGCAACGACGCGAATATTGCCGCCGCCAAACCCGACATCACATAACGAATCATCAAATGCGCCTCATGTTGCATCAGCCCTGCTAGGTACTGCCTGCAATCATCATATAGGAAAAGCCTTCCGGGATCGCCGACATTTCGCCAACTCCGCGAAATCACAGCGATATGTCGCCGAAGGATCACGCTGTTCACCAACTCCGCTCAATAAATCGGCGCCGCTTGCGTCAGGAAAACACCCTTGCGGCAGTCGAAGGGGCCGAGTCACCCGAACTATGCTATGACTCGTTGACCTTGGGGAGCCGTCCGGCGCGGCGGCGGGGCGCGAAAAAACTGGGGAAAACTGCGTCTCCTTCGCCCCATGGGACAAACCTGGAGGACGTCTATGGACATCGTGACACTCATCATTCAGCTTTTAAGCGGCGCCGCTGGCGGCAATATCGCCGGCGCCATCCTGAAAAACATCAGTCTCGGCACGCTCGGCAATTCGTTGGCAGGTATTATCGGCGGCGGACTTGGCGGCCAGATTCTACAATCGATCTTCAATTTGCCAGGCGTCGGCGACGCGCTCGATCCGATGGCGATTCTGACTCAGGTCCTCAGCGGCGGCGTCGGCGGCGGTGCGACGCTGGCGATTGTCGGATTGCTGCGCAGCCTGATCGCAAAGTGAGCGCACGTCTTCCCGACTTTCGAAAATAGAAAAGCTCGCCGGCCAACCCGGCGAGCTTTTTTTGCAAAGGCGTATTAGAGCAGCTCAATCACACGCGCGCTCGACAGCGTGTGAACGCTTTCAGCTGCAAGCCTTCTGCTGCGCCAAGCAGTGCGACAGACCGAGGGTGGTGGTGTCGCACGTCATTCTGACGGCGCCATGCGCCGTCCAACCGTGCCCCTTGATCGAGTTGTTCAAGGCGGCGTTGGCCATGAACTTGGCGAGGTCTTGCGTCACCATCGTCGCCTCGCCGCCGGCCATGACACAGCCAGCGGAGCTTGCAGTCGTCGTGGACAGCAGAGCGACGAGAGCCAATACGCCTAGTGACAATCGAGACATTCGCGTTCTCCTAAATGCAAAAAGCCATCATCAGGCGACGTCGCCTAGTCGCTCAGAGCTTGCAAATGGTCGCCTGACCGCGACACGTGACGCCAAGCCCCTGGCCCTTCACGCACCTGTATTTGGGGGTGCTAACCTTGTATCCTGGCGTCGTGCCATTGGCCATCCACGCGGCCCATGCACCCCAATCTGTCGCCTGCAACAGCGCTTCGTAGACCTGGAACTTTGCTGATTCTTCCGTGCCGCCGGTGCCTTCAGCGGCTTTTTGCGTGCATGCGCCGGCTGCCGACGCCGGTGCTGCGGCGATGACCGCGAGCGATGCAACTGCGATCGCCGCGGCGGCATTTTTTGCTTTCGATGGCATGGGGCGTTCCTCTCGGTTCGTTCAATGACCGTAATGTCGATACTCGGAGGTCTATCAGAACCTTCATCGGCGCCGTGCGGCGCATGCCCGACTTGCAATATTTTCAATCGACGACGTGGCCGTCGCGTCACGCGCTGTCGTTGCGGCGCTCGCCGTCAGGTGGCTTGCAGCAAGTTGACGGCCTTGGGGCCCTTGCCCCTTTTGTCCGGTTCCGTCTCAAACGAGATCCGCATGCCCTCGTTGAGTTCGCCGATGCCGGATCGCTCGACCGCCGTGACATGGACGAACACGTCATTGCCGCCATCGTCTGGCTTGATGAAGCCATAGCCTTTTTGCGAATTGTAGAATTTCACGGTGCCTGTCTGGCGCATGCGGCATCTCCTTGCGCAGTCCCGACGCGCGCGCGGACATTGCTTTCCCGCCGGCACGCGGATTGACGCAAAACGCCCAGTAAGCGCCACACGGAGGCAAGTCTCGCGTTCGACCGCATGGCCCAGGCGAGATCACTCCGGATCAGCCCCGACCGGCCGCCCAGCCAACCTGCGACATTTTATCGAGGAAACGCTGGCGCCACGCAAGGTCAAATGGGTGCGACTAGCAGCACTTGCGCCTATGAGACCCTGCCGTCGATACTCCAGCCGCCTCCGCGGCCACGCGCTAGGACGTCCTGAAGCCATGGCATTAGGCAGCGCAATTCGTCTGCGAGCGGGAATGGCGGGTTCAACACCAGCACGCCCGTTTCCGTCAATCCGGGCAGGGCAGACGGTGCGCAAACGGCGAGTCGTAGGTCGAGGCGCCTTGGGCCGTGCCGCGCGGCCACGATGTTCAGAAAATGGTCGGCGGCCGCGCGGTCTTTGACCGGGTACCAAACAAGGTACACGCCCGTCGAGAACCGCTCGAGCGCCGCACCAAGCGCATCGGTCAATCGCGAAAACTCGTCCGGCGCCTCGAACGGCGGATCGATCAGCACCAGGCCGCGCCGCTCCCTTGGCGGCAACAGCGATTTGATCGCCTGGTAGGCGTCGAGCGCCAGCGTTTTGGCGTTGGTGGCGCCTTTCAGGACGCCATTCAGTTGCGCGGCGGCGTCGATGTGCAATTCATTGGCGATCAATCGATCGACGTCGCGCAACAGGTCGAGCGCGATCAGCGGGCTTCCGGGATAGTTGCCTATGCCGCAACCGACGGCGTTGCGCTTTTTTACGACGTCGATATAGGGCGCGATCAAGGCTGCAACGTCGGCCGGGGCGACCGCGTCTAACACACGGCCGATCCCTTCGCGCCATTCGCCCGTCTTGCCGGCCTCCACACCCGCGAGGTCATAGAGTCCAGCGCCGGCATGGGTATCGATAACGCGAAACGGCGCAGGCTTGGTTTTCAAGTAAGTCAGGATGCGGACCAGCACGATGTGCTTCAGGACGTCCGCGAAATTCCCGGCGTGGTAGGCGTGTCTATAATTCACGTCGCGCCGGTCCCTACGCCTGCTTTTCCCAGCGCCCGTCTTCGGATTGGCGCCAGTACGTCACCGCACAGCCGGCGGCCTTGGCGACTTTCCATTCGGCGCGCGCCAGCGTCACGGCATCCTCATCGCGGCCGTCGAACACATAGACGAAACGCTCTGCGCCTGCGTATGCTGCAGCCTTGGCTCCGTCGACGAGAAATCGGACGCCGGCGCCGTTCGGCGTATCGTCGCCCAGCGTCAGGTACACGGGTTGCAAGTCTGCGGCGCCGGTCTTGGCCGTGCCATGGGGCAGGAAGCTCTCTTCAGCATATGTCCAAAGAGCGTTGTCTAGAGCGGCAAGTCGTTCTTCGCCGCCAACTTGCACGACAGCGCGCCAGCCCTTGGCCAGAGTTTTTTCGAGCAACATCGGCAGCACGCGCTCCAGCGGCTGGCTCTCGAGGTGGTAGAACATGACGTCCGGAAGGGTGGCGGCGCTCATGACGCCTGTCTAAAGCGCGTTCGCGGCCGATCGACAAGAAATTTACGGGTCGGAACGAGGCGCTCTTGAAATTCCGGGAGCTGGGCCCATCTCTCGCCGTCCGGAGCGGCGCCAGTTGGAGCGGCTGACGCCCGTGCGGGCGGTGAGCGCCGTGGCATTACTGATAAGCCTCGGATGCTCCCGCCCGCTGCCGGTCCGAAGCGGGCGGAGTTTACTTTCTCAGGTACCGCGCCGGCACTTCGCCCGCATTGACCAGCGCGGTGATGCAGAACTTCGATAGCGACTTGTGATTGTTCTCGAAGCATCGGCGGGCCTGCGTGCTCTCCGGCACGTACTGCGAGCAGAAGCTCTGGTAATCGCCAGCGCAGGCCTTCTTGACCTTTTCCGAATAGGCGTGGGCGCCGCAAGCCAGCGATGCCGTCGCGCTGAGCGCGACAAGCGCAGTCTTGGCGATCTTCCATATCTTCGTCATGCGTGCGTGATCCTCGTTTTCGACGAACGTCATGCGCGACTCACGCGATTCAGCGTCGATTTTATTGCGTCCGCGCGCGCTGCGCCAGCGCCCGCTCTGTGGTTCACTTGCAGGTGCTGTCTAATCGTGGCGGTGATGCGGCGTCGACAGGGCGGAGCGCCGATCAATCGCCGCGCGACAATTGTTCCTGAACGTAATTGCGAAATGCGCCTAGCTCTTGGCGAATGGGTTGTCGCCTTTGCGCAGGCTAAATCGAACCGGCACGCCTGGAAGATCGAAGGCTTGGCGCAGCGAGTTCGTCAAATATTTAATGTAAGATTTCGGCATGGCGTCGGCCCTTTGGCAAAATGCGATGAATGTCGGCGGACGCGTCGACGCCTGCGTCATATAGCGGATTTTTATTCGCCGGCCAGATGCCGCGGGAGGCGCGTGCCGCAACAGCGCCTCCGCCAGCCAGCGGTTCAGCTGCGGCGTCGGCACACGGCGATTCCAGATTACATAGCTCTTAAGGATGGCTGACATCATCCGGTCGAGACCTTGCTCCGCCCGCGCTGAAATGGTCACTAATGCGAGGCCGGGCGCTTGGGCCAGACTGTCCGCCACGGTCTCCTTCAAGGCGCGCAGCGCTTTCTGCTTATCGGCGACGAGATCCCACTTGTTTACTGCCAGCACCAGCGCGCGGCCTTCTTCGAGCGCCATGGCGCCGATAGTCAAATCCTGCTTCTCGAATGGGCGCTCGGCGTCAATCAGCAGCACGACGACTTCGGCAAAGCGTATGGCGCGCACGGCGTCGCTCGCCGAGAGCTTTTCGGCGAGTTCGGTAATGCGAACCTTGCGGCGCAAGCCGGCCGTGTCGAAAATTCGGATGGCGCGACCCTGGTAGACGATATCGCTGGCAACGCTGTCGCGGGTCAGGCCCGGCTCCGGCCCCGTAATCATCCGGTCTTCGCCGAGCAGCGCGTTCACGAGGGTCGACTTGCCGGAGTTGGGTCGCCCGACGATCGCGACGCGAATAGGCTTCTTGTCCGGCTCGGCGTCGGGCGTGTCATCGACGTCGTCGGATAAAGTTTCGCGCCCCTTGCGGGTTCGCGCCTTCAATTTTAAGCCGAGAGCTGCGGCTATGTCGGCGGCGAGGTCGCCGATGCCTTCGCCGTGCTCCGCCGAGATCGCCAACGGCGCGCCGAAGCCGAGCGAAAAGGACTCGTAAAATCCATCGGTCCCCTGTCGGCCCTCGGCCTTGTTGGCGGCGAGGATCACGGGTTTGCCGCTCTCTCGCGCGATCCGTGCGAAGGCCGTATCGGCGGGCGTCACACCGGCCCGCGCATCAACGACGAACACGATGAGCTGGGCGTCGGCGATCGCTTTTTCAGTCTGCTTGCGCATGCGATCGGCAATCGACCCGGCGCGCGCCTCTTCTAGCCCCGCGGTGTCGACCAGCCGGATGCGCGCCCCTCCGAGGTCGGCGACGCCCTCACGGCGATCGCGCGTCAGTCCCGGGATGTCGGATACGAGCGCGGCGCGCGAGGCCGTCAACCGATTGTACAACGTCGATTTTCCGACGTTCGGCCGGCCAACGATGGCGACAAGGGGTGATTCAGTCATGGCTATACATTAGGCGAAAGCCGATACGTGCGTGCCGACGTCCAACGCACCATGCGCCGCGTCCCGAAACGACAAGGGCCCCCGCAGGGGCCGCTCGTCGGCTTCGTCCTAAACGATTTATCAGTTCAGGGCGACGAGTTTCGCGCTGTCCGTCAATACGAACATGCGGCCCTGCGCCACGACGGGCGGGATATAAACCGGATCGCCGATATCGAGTTCGCCGCCCGCCTTGCCGGTGGCGGCGTCGACGCCGATCAGCTTGCCCTTGCTGGAGGCGAGCCACAGGATTCCGCCAGCGAGCACCGGGCCCGACCACGTTTTCGAGTCCGGGAGCTGCGCCGTCCAGCGCGTCTTGCCGTCGGCCCGGGCCAGCGCCATAAGTTTTCCGGTCGTGTCGACGACGTACACCGTATCGCCGGCTACCCAGGGTGCTTGCGTGCCCGGCACGTTAATCGACCATAAGCGCTCGCCGGTCTGAGATTTGGTCGCCACCATGCGGCCCGCGTGGCCGACGGCGAACACGGTATCACCGTCGATCGCCGGACGCGCTGCATCGCTCATCGAGGCGAGCTGCGAGGTTTGGCGCGTGCGGGCCAGGTTCTCCGACCACACTGGCGTGCCGTCGGAAATCTTCAGCGCCATCACGTCGCCCGATGGATATGGCACGACGACGATCTCGCCGTTCACCGCCGGGCTGGTGCTAATCGTCAGGCTTGCGGGTTGCGGCAGTCCGCGCGCCGACCAGAGTTCGGCGCCGTCGGCGCCGCTGAGACAAAAGAATTTGCCCTGAATAGTTGTTACGAAAACGCGATCGCCCGCCGCCGTCGGCGCAGAGCGGATCGGCGCGCCGAGATTCTTCATCCAGATTGCCTTGCCCGATTGCGGATCGAGCGCGGCGACGACGCCGTAACCGTTGGCGACGTACAGGCGTCCGTTGTCCGCAGCGAGTCCGCCGCCATGCCCGCCGCCTTCGCCGCTTTCCGTTTCGGGAACCGTCGAGATCGAATATAGCTTGCCGCCCGTGAGCGCGAATGCGCTCACCATTGCAGCGGCGTCAAGCGTATAAATGCGGCCGTCAAACACGATTGGGCTGGCGGTGATACGTCCCGTTTTCGATGAACCTTCGCCGGCGCTCGCGGTCCAGATTTCGCGCACGGTCCCGTTCAGGGCCAAATGGCCCGGCGCATTGGTCGCTTCGCCGCCGGGTTGTGACCAGGAGTCGTTGGCGTGCTGCGGCGGCAGCACCAAGGGTCCGGTTGCTTCGGCGAGGTTGCTCGAAATGCTTTCCGTCGTTTGCACAATCGGCACGCGGCGACCGGGCAGCGGCTGCTGCTTTTCGGCGAACGGATTGAGGTCGGAGAGTTTCGGCAAGGTTGGGCCGTCGCTGGCGCAGGCGGCGAGCGCAGCGCAGGAACAGGCGCAGGCGGTGAGCCGCCACGGTCTGCCGCCAGTTTCGTAAATGCGCCTGGCCAAAATGGTTTCTCCTATGCGCGCGGCCGAAGCCACGGCTATTTCTGTTCCGGCGGCGACGCGCCTGGCTTTGCGGCATCTGGCGGCGCCGGCGCGGCGGACGGCTGCGCATTCGCCAGTTCGGTCGATGCGATTTCTGCCAACACGATCTTGATTCTGTCTTGTATCGCTCTTGCGGCTGTCGGATCGATCAACAACGGTTCCAGAAGATTGCGGGCCTCTTCAAGCTTTCCGGCTTTGAAGGCAGCGAGGCCGAGCAGTTCGCTGGCGCTCGTCCTGAAGGGCTGACCCGCCGCGGTCAAAGCTGTCAGCCGATTCTGCATCTCGGTAAAGTCCGCCTCGCCCAAGCGGAGGGATGCGGCCTGCAGCGCCGCAAAGTCGCGCAACAGCCGATCGCCCGACGAACCTTTGGCGAGCGCTTCATAAGCGGCGAGCGCTTCCGCGGACTTGCCGGCCTTCGCCTGTTCGCCGGCGACGTGCAACTGCGCGAGGCCAGCGTAACCACCTGATCCGCCTACTGCGATCGCCTCGAAGGCCTTTAACGCATCATCGGTTTTTTTCTCGTCCGACAATCGCAATGCGGCTTCGAACGCGGCGCCGTTGGCTTCGGCGGCAGAGAGGTTGCGGCCTTCCCAATATTTGAGCCCGCCAACGCCCACGACGATCAGCGCCGCCACGCCGAGGATGAGGCCGTTATAGCGTTCCCAGATTTTCTGCATCTGCTCGCGGCGGAGTTCTTCGTCCACCTCGCGCAGCAGGCTGTCACGATCGTCGGCCATGGGATCTCGAAATTCCTAAACATTTTCGGTGGATATCGCCGCCAATACTGGCACTAAGTCAGGCGCGACAGGCCGCATAGATACCGGAGCGCACCCTGTCCGCAAGCCCTCACGCCTGGGAAGTCGTGGGCAGCCCTACGCGCCCCTGGAACCGAACCAAGTCAGGTGCTCGCAGTCTTCGGCTTTTTCGTGGCTTTTGGAACTGCGCCGGCGGCCATCGACCCTTGATTCTCAGGGATATTTTGCGTCTTCATGCTGTAGGTGTGCTCGGGCGCCGGGAAGGTGCGCGCGCGGACCTCTTCTGCGTACATGCCGATCGCCCGGTCGATCGCCTTGCCGATAGCCCCGAACTCTTTCACGAACTTGGGGACGCGCGGCGACAGGCCGAGCATGTCCTCCATGACGAGAATCTGTCCGTCGCAGCCGGGCGAGGCGCCGATGCCGATGGTCGGAATGTGGATGGCTTTGGTGATCCTCTCGGCAAGTGGCGCAGCCATGGCCTCGAGCACGACGGCGAAGGCGCCCGCTTCCGACACCAGCCTGGCGTCAGTTTCGATCTCGCCCCATTCGTCAATCGAGCGCCCCTGGGTCTTGAAGCCGCCGAGGACGT
This sequence comes from Hyphomicrobium sp., assembly GCA_046160845.1. Lineage (GTDB taxonomy): Bacteria > Pseudomonadota > Alphaproteobacteria > Rhizobiales > Hyphomicrobiaceae > Hyphomicrobium_B. The sequence continues at coordinate 52,412 of JBJXHD010000009.1, read as the reverse complement.
GTACCGATTGCGGCGTTAGGCCGATGTGAGCCATCACCGGGATACCGCGGTCGACGAGGTAGCGAATGGTCTCGGCCATGCGCCGGCCGCCTTCGAGTTTAATGGCCCCGCAATCGGTTTCCTTCATTACGCGAGCAGCGTTGCGGAAGGCTACGGAAGGGCTCTCTTCATATGTGCCGAAAGGCATGTCGACAACGACGAGCGCGCGCTTCGAACCACGCACCACGGCTTGCGCGTGCATGATCATCAGATCCAGGGGCACGGGTACGGTAGTTTCGAAACCGTGCATCACCATGCCCAGGCTGTCGCCGACGAGCAGGAAATCACAGTGGCGATCGGCGATGGCGGCGGTGTGCGCGTGGTAGGAGGTCAACGCCACGATCGGCGCGGCGTTCTTGCGCGCGGCGATGTCAGGGGCCATCAAACGGCGGCGCGAAACGTAAATGGACATGCTGCTCCTTGCGGCGCTCCACGCGCCAGCGGCGGAAAACGCGATTCTACCGGCGGACGTTAGGCCTCCGCGCTGACGCCGCATCATAACCGATCGGGGCAGCGCCTCGGCGCAAAACTCCCGCGGCATCGTAAATTTTCCCGTTACGCGCAGCTTGGCGGGCCTCCACGGGATAAAGTCGTTGAAATCCCGCAACATGGCGCACGCGCATCAGGCCTGAAGGCAGCGGCGCCATTGCGACGGCCGTCTCAGGTCTGGTATCCAAAGTCAGCGCGGTCGGGGCCGGCTCGAATATTCGGCGCCGTGCGTTTCCGTTAGGGTGGGCGTTACGTGGTGAGCGGTGAGCATAAGAGTGGTCGGCGGCGGCGGATTTCGCGAAGGCCGGTCGCGGCGCTGGCGTTGTTGTCGTTGCTCGGGAGTTTCGCACCCGCCGGTGCGCGCGACACCCTGATCAAGCCCGAAATGCAAAGCCGCTGGCCGCTGCTGGTGGTGGTGTCGCTGCGAAAGCAAAAACTGCGCGTCTTCGATATCGGCGGAGAAATCGCGTCGTCGCGCGTTTCCAGCGGGATGCCGGGTTTCGATACGCCGACCGGCGTGTTTTCGGTGCTCGAGAAAAAGGTGCACCACTTCAGCAACATTTACTCCGGTGCGCCGATGCCGTTCATGCAGCGCATCACTTGGTCGGGCATCGCGCTGCATTCTGGGGTGGTGCCGGGCTATCGCGCGTCTCACGGCTGCATCCGGCTGCCGCATTCGTTCGCGCGGTCGCTTTATGGCCTCACGAAGGCCGGAGTCCGCGTGGTCGTCACGCAGGACGAAACCCAGCCGGTGCCGTTCTCGCATCCCAAACTGTTTCAACCATTGCCCGAGCGTGCGCCGACGGGAGCAGCGTCGGCCGGGGCGCCCGACACACGCCTCGCCGCTAACGACGTCGGGGCGAGTTCCGAGTCGATGTCGGAGTTTCGAACGATGCTTGGCATCACGCCGGCGCTGGCCGCAGCCGCCGCCGATTGGCGCGACGACGCCGACCGGCCCCTCACCCGCGCCGACGCCGACCGCCGAGTTGCTGAGCGCATTGCTGAAGCCGACTCCAATCTGAAGAGAGCGCAGTCTGCGCGCCTCGCGGGTTTCGAATCCTCGAAGGTCGCCGCCCAATCCGCAGCGACAATCGGCGTGCGACTCGCGGCTGCCCGTCGCGAAGCAGAGCCCGGCCGCCGGGCTCTGCGCGCCGCAGAAGCTGCTCTGGCAAAAGCCAATCGCAATTTCGAAGAGTTTCTGCGGGCGCCCATGGCGCTCGGATCTGCCGACGCCGAGGATCGCGAAGCGGACCTCGAAGAGTCGATCCTCGACGCCAGCGTCGCAATCAGCGAAGCCTACGCCGGACTGGCGCGCGGCGAAATCGAACTTGCCGCGCTGGAGGCCGAAGCCCGCGCCGCCGAGCGTGCGCGATCGGTGGCCGTCGCGGCCGTCAAGCAGGCCGAAACGGATCTCAAGTCGGCGCAAATCCAGTTGACCGACGCGACCAAGGACGCGGCGCGGCGTTCCAAGCCGCTCTCCGTGCTCATCAGCGTGAAGTCGGGGCGTATCTATCTACGCCAAGGCTTCGAAGCAGTACTCGAATCGCCGATTGGCATCGACGGGCCGCCGCGGAAAATCGGCACGTATGTGCTCACCGCCATGCGGTACGATCCTCGCAACTCGGACACATTCGACTGGCGGCTCGTCACGGCGCAGCCTCCGGCCTTTGCCAATCGCGAGCCTGATCGGCGCAACAAGCGCAAGTCCTCCGAGCAGAACTTGTTGCCGGCCTACGGCTCGTCCGCCGAGGTTCTAGCGGCGGCGCTCGAAGGCATCACCATCCCGCCGGAAATCCATGCGCAAATTGCCGAGCGGGCGCGCGCGGGAGCTTCGCTGATAATCACTGATCGCGAACTCAAAGAAAACGAGAACGGGCTCAACACCGAGTTCGTCTTGCATACGCGCTGAGTGCGCCTCCCTGGCGATCTTGGTCTAAGACAGCGGCGCGACGCCGATCAGCCACTCATGCCCACCGAGCAGCAGTGCCGCATAAAGCGCAACGCCGACGCCGACGACGATCACATCGTTGATGGCGCTTGTCGGCTGCTTGTCGCCGAGCGGCCCAAGCGTGCCGCGGCGCTTCACTGAAATGCGGTCGTAGACGGCGTAGGCGAGAAACGATCCGAACAGGATCAGCGACGCCGCGTCGCCGTTCGCGAGCAGGTGCGCGAGCGCCCAGAGTTTTATCGCCAGAAGCATCGGGTGTTTTACGGCGTTGCGAATGCGCGAGGGGACCTGCGCCGCGACAAGGAAAATCATCGACGGCAACATGAGAGCTAGCGCGATGTGGCGCGTCCACGTCGGCGGATCCCACAGCACCGGGTTTTTGCCCGGATGAAGCTGCATCTTGTGGTAGCCGAGCACGATGATGACGAGACCGATAAGTGAGATCAGCGAAAACGCCCCCTTGTAGGCGCCTTCGCCGAGGCGCCCGCGCAGGCCGTTGCGCACGTCCGGCGAAGTGGGCAGCAGGTGAATGCCGAGGAAAATCAACAGGCCGACGATCATCAGCATCATTGGTTCGATCCTTATTCACGTTCGTTGCATGCGTTATGGCAGGTAGCCCTTGTCGAGGTCCATCGTCTGCCGGGCGATGCGGCGGCCCTTGGCGTCGACATGCGACGCCGTCCACGCGAGGTGCGTGCCAGCTTTTTCCGACGACCGCGAGCGAAACGACGCCTCGACTGTCTCACCGGATTTGGCGTGAATCGGTTCGAGGAGCGGGAAGTAGAGCTGCTCCCAATGCGTTTTCGGCGCGTCTGGCGCGGTCGAGAGCGACACGCCTGAGCCGAGATCGGCGCGCCACCACACGGCGAAGCCGTAGATGTCGGCGCCGCGCTTCAAGGTCCAGCGTGCTTCCCCCTTGCGATTTGAGCGGTCGTCATGCGCAAGGTCGATCGCATCCCAAACGACGGCGCCGAGCAGCTCGTCGGGGCGAAGCGCGCGCACGTAAGCGTTGTTGAGGCTCATCGCCTTCGCAAACGAAAAATCGAGTCCGTGGCCGACCTTGTCCCACGCTGAAAGTTCGTCGTGGATGCGGCGGGCGACGACGGGCGCGGCGAGTTGCGCCAACGCGCGCGGGATGATGACGCCACCGGGTTTCAGGAAGCGGCGGCGCGCATCGGCGATCGTCGCGATGATGTTTTCTTCGAGCGCGTAATTGCCGAGCGTTTCGGACACGATAACGTCGGCTTGAAGCGTGTCGTCGAACTCAGTCGAGTGGCAGGGGATCAGCACGCACTGCTTGGCGCGGTTGGCCTTGACCGTTTTGGCGGCGACGGCTGCGACTTCGGCTGCCTCGAACAAGAATACCTGCTTGGCGCCAAGCTTGGCGGCGATGAGGCCGAGCAGCCCCGTGCCCGCGCCGATGTCGGCGACGACGGTTTCGCCGGGGGCAATCACAGCTTTCAGCGCCGCGTGGAACGCGGTGTTGCGGACGGCGTCGGCGATCAGCGTGCGGTGGTATTCGATGCGCATGATTACAGCTTCAGCCTCGCGCCGCGGACTTGATACAATATCAGCGCCGTCGCGATGGCGAGGTTGAGCGAGTCGAGATCGCCCGCCATCGGGATTTTCACGCGGCGCGTCGCGGCGGCGACTGCAGCGTCCGACAGGCCTGGGCCCTCGCCACCCATGACGACGAGTTCGGGTCCGCGATAGGTCGTGCGGAAATCGTCGCGTGCGTCCAGCGTCGCAGCGACGACGTCGCCGGGCCACGCGGCGGCTAGAGCAAGAAATGGCTCCGGTTCCATTTTTACGATCGGCACGGCGAAGATCGAACCCATGGTCGCGCGCACAGCTTCTGACTGGTAGGCGTCGCAGCACGCGCCGACCAGAATTATGCCCGCGCAGCCGGCCGCATCGGCGGTACGCACTATGGTTCCGAGGTTGCCAGGATCGCGGACTTCTTCAAGGGCGATCCATGTGGAGCTAGACGCGATGGCTTGCGGCTCGGGCGGTGCGGCGAAGCGCTGTCTGTAGACGCCGAGTACGGTCTGCGGATTGTCTTTCGAGGCGAGTTTCGCGAGCACCGTTTGCGAAACCTCCAACACCTCGGCGCCTTCCTTCAGCGCAAACGTGATGAGGCCCCGCACGAACCCGCTCTCGGCCTCGCCAGATCGGTAGACCAGCGTTTGGGGAACAACGCCGCGGTCGCGCGCAGAAATCAGCAGGGAGACGCCTTCGGCGATGAACAGCGCTGTTTCCTTGCGCGTTTTGCGCATGCCGAGCGCACGAATGGCCTTCACGCGGTCGTTTGTGAGACTTGTGATGATCTTCGGCCCTGTCATGCGTCCGCCTGCCAGCGTACGAAGAGCGATGTCGGCACGCTTGGTCCGCTCTCGGCGCGGATCGCGAGTTCGCCGCATTCAAATGCGCCGCCTTTGTCTTTCAACGTATCGCGCAGCAGCTGGTCGAAGGCGAGCGACGAGGCGCGGATCGCGTAGACGGTCAACACCATCGCGGCCTGCTTCGGCGCCAGCAGTTTGGCGCAGTCGGCGAGCAGCGCGGGGAGATGCGTGAATAGATCCCAGACTTCGCCCTCGGGACCGCGACCGAACTTCGGCGGGTCTACGAGAATGACGTGGTAGGTTTTTCCGCGGCGCACCTCGCGGGCCGTGAATTTTGCGGCGTCGTCGATCAGCCAGCGGATTTTTGCGGCGTCCAACTGCGAGACAGCTTGATTTTCGCGCGCCCAGGCGATGGCTTTTTTCGACGCATCGACGTGCGTAACCTCGGCGCTGGCGCGGGCCGCCAGCAGAGACGCGGCGCCGGTGTAGCCAAAGAGATTGAGAACGCGCGGCGTCTCGCCCTGAACGCCGGCGATGTGATCAATCATCCATGTCCAGTGCGGCGCCTGCTCGGGAAAGAGGCCGAGGTGCCAGAGGCCCGCGAGCTTGCAGAGGACTTTTACGTCGGGCGCTGGCGACGCCGCTTCGCGGAGCCGGCCACCGGCGCCGCTCAAGGGGATGGAGACGGGCCAGCTCTCCGGCACGGGTTTGTCGATGCGCCATTTGCCCTTTTCGTCGTCTTCGCCGGACGCAGAGAATACGCAATTGGCTTTGGCCCACTTGGCGGGGCCAAGGCGCGGCCGCCACAGCGCCTGCGGCTCGGGGCGATCGACGACGATATTGCCGAATCGTTCGAGCTTTCGCCCGCCGCCGCAATCCAGAAGCGCGTAGTCGGCAAAGCCGTCGGAAGTAACGAGCGACAGTCGATCGGCTGGCTGCATGGGCTCTAGCGAGTGGAGAGTGGTGGAAGTTGGAGTGCTTCGCGGCACGCGTTTAGCACGGTTGGGCGCGCTGGCGAGCAATTCTGACGCTCGATGGTTGTCATCCCGGCCGCCGCGCAGCGGAGAGTTGGCATTTAGCGGCCTCATCGCTCGATATGGCACGTCGCCCTGAGTCCCGGGATTTGCCGCCTGACGGCTCACCCGGGATGACAATCTTTCGGGCAGCGCCGCGAGCCGGCTCGCGAAACGCGAGTCGGTTGCACAAAGAACGAAGTCGGACCGGTCGCGGCATCGCGAGGGTCGTGACGTAAAAATGCGAAACCGGAACCGGTCTTCGACGATCGAACAGCTGCTCTGCGCCGCCACTTTCACTCGTGTCCGTCTCGCAATTGCCGACAGAGGCGCGGCCAAGAGCTTCGGCAATTGCGAGACATAAGGGACACGAAGCAGTCATACTTTTGCGTGCGACACTCATCCCGCAATGCCTGACGATGATCGCGCTGCAAGTTGTGGCCAGTCATTGCGGGGCGTCGCACGCCGGGCTGCTCCGTACATGGGCGCCTCACCCAATGCCGACGGCGATTCCCCTCGCGCGGCAATCGCGTCTAACGCCAGCGCGGCCGATCGTCTCCGCTCCGGCGACGCCGGCGCCCCGACGCCGATCTTCGTGAGAGCGGATGCGTGGAGTGTGCAGGCGCTAGAGCAAGCGGGGATACGTTCTCGCCGAATTATTTTCAGGCGAAGGTTAAGAGCGGGGCGCAATGCGCGTGCGGCGCAGTATTGCGGAAATTGACGCAGAGAGATCAATAGAAAATTCAGCGATCGACCAGGGTTTGCCAGTTGAATTTTTTGTCTTTGGTTGCAGCTCGCGGCGGAGTTTCTGGGAGCGACCCTGTCGCCAGTGGCGGCTGCGAAAGCCCGACGACTACCGACGTTAACCGCCATTTATTCTGATCCGCGCGAAACGCGAGATCAAATTCGACGCGCAGCGGCACCGTCGCAAAATTTCCCTTGAGGCGTATTGTTTGATCGGACGCAATTGTCGCCGGCTGAGACAATGTTGGAACCAACACCGCAACCGAGGAGAGATTTCCGTTGGGGCTTTTGCGCAGGTCAGAAAATATATTGGCAAGATCGGCGGCAGAGTTGTGCTTTTGAAATTCCGGAGACGCCAGGTCTTTCATAACTGTGTAGTTGCCGGACTGGTTCGCGTCATCCAGCATGAGTATCGTCGATCTCACGAGATAGAGAACTTGTTCATTGGGCAAGATTGACGTGGACGAATCATTTGCGCCGGCTTGGGCCTTGAAGATTTTGTTTTGCAGGTCCGAATTGACCGTCGAGCTTGGATCTGATCGTGCTGTCGTGGTGAGCGCTCCTAGCTGAAGCCCGCCAGCGGACACCACAGCCACAACAGCCGCCCAACAGCTCAACTTTGCGTCGGTTCTCATGAGTCACTCCTGACGCGATGTGATTACCTTCACCACGCGTACATAATTCCCGCCCTGCCCCCGACGCTGTTATCGGCAACGCCTAGGCCGCCGGAGAGATAGACGTCATCCTGGAGTCGCGTCGTGCCCGTGGCGGCGAATGCATTCGCCCCTTCGAAATTGCCCCAGTTGGCTGAAACGGAAAAATTCTTTCCCGTCGGAAGGAAAGAGCCGTTGGCCATCGCCATTGCCATCGCCACGCCCTCGCTGTTCTGAGAAATGCGGCGCTCGTGGTTCGCCAAGACCGCGTCGGTATTCGATGCCGGCAACAGGTCACTGATGTCGGCTGTCGCGAGATGTCCGGAGGCGTCGCTTGTCACCACTTCTATTGGACCGGACTGCTTGGCCTTGCTCTTGGCCGACGTCACGCCTGGAAGCGTGTATGTATTGCTGGAGTTGCCTATCACGATCTCGTCGTTATCGGTGGTCGATGCGCCGCTACCTATGGCGATGGAGTTGGAGAAGTTCGCCGTCGCGCTGATGCCAATTGCGATTCCGTTCAAGCCATTGACGACGGCGTTTGAGCCGATGGCCAATGACGCGTTGGCAATGGCCTGAGAACCGTGACCGAGGGCGGTCGAAAGCGTGCCGGACGCCGTCGTGCCAGCGCCTAGGGCGACGCTATTGAGGCCCGTCACCAAGGAATTGGCGCCGAGCGCAAGGGAAGACCCACCGCTGGCCGACGAGCCATCGCCGATTGCGGTCGATAGGTCGCCGGTCGCATTTGTCCCAACACCGACCGCGACTCCGCCAATACCCGTGACGAGAGCATTGGCGCCCAGCGCAAGAGAGTTGTCCGTGGCCGCGCTCGATCCCTGACCAATGGCGGTTGAGAGTGTGCCTGACGCGGTTGTTCCGACGCCGAGCGCGACGCTGTTCAGACCTGTCACCAAGGAATTGGCGCCAAGCGCGATCGAGGAGCCGCCGCTCGCCGACGAGCCGTCACCGACTGCTGTCGAGAGGGCGCCGGATGCCGTTGTCCCTGCACCGACCGCGACACCGCCAACGCCCGTGACGAGAGCATTGGCGCCCAGCGCTATAGAGTTGTCCGAGGTTGAGCTCGATCCCTGACCTATGGCGGTTGAGAGTGTGCCAGACGCTGAGGTGCCGACGCCAATGGCTGTCGCGGCCACTCCACCTGCGACGGAGTTTGTCCCGCACGCTGTCGAATTGGAGTTGGCGGACGATCCGGGGCTTACGATGCCCACGACGAGGCCGATTACGGAGTACGACCCGGTGGGGCCGCAAACGAACTGCGCGTCAGCGGCCGACGGCGCTACCAGGAACGTAGCTACGTTTAGTAGAAGGAGGCAGGCACCTCGACGAAGTCTAAGCCTGCAGGCGAGAAAGAAAACTTCCGAATACGTGCGGTACCTGCGCCTGCAGCCAGTCATTTGCCCCTCCGAAATCGATTCGGTAGCAGGGTGATGTAGAATCGAGTTTATCGCAATCTTAAGTTGCAATCTTGTATCTACCAGGATGTGTTTCCGGTTTTGCTCTGTTGAAAAGTGGCTTCAGTGCGCGCGACAACACGGGGTGCCGGCGCGGTTCACGCCGCTGCATTGGGCGATTGTCGATAGCGCCGACGACTATTTACTTGAGATGCCTGTCGGACGTGCGGGATCCGGCCCCGCCATCATGTCTGCAAGGCGCGACGTTCCGTACAAAAAGGAAAAGGAGTGGTCGGGGAGACCACTCCTCTCCGGGCTCGAGCCCGCTGACAGAATGAGGAAGGACGCAACTCATTCTGTTCGTCGCCGACGCTCTGGGGGCAGAGCGGGTAACAGCGCGACAAGATACAAAGCTGCTTCGGCGATTTGGATTTAATCTCCGCAATTTTGATTCGAGGCAAGCCGTTATTTTCGCTGTTGTATTCGCCACCGCTGAATTGAGAGGCGTGGTTGGCGGCGGCACCATCCAAGAGTTGCCGGCATCCGCTCGGCCGCCAATTCGACTGCGAGCAGAGTTGGAGAACCGAGATCTTCGCGCAACGCTTGAGCCATGCCTGTCTCAGCCATGTGGACCAATGGACTTTGCGTTGGCTTTGGCATGTCGCCCCACTGTATGAAGCGTTGCGCCCAGCAGGGGCGCGAAGCTTCACGAAGTCGAGAGCCAATGAGTAAACAAGGCGCGCTCGCCAATCTATTCGGCCCCTCGAACAATGAGAAACTAGCGGCGCTATTGCTGCAACTCTCGGACCTCGTGGTGCAGTGCTCGGCACACTTATTGAAAACCGACGGGCGCGACCTCACCGGAATCATCGACTTCGAGCATCGCGCGGATGCGGTCGTCGACGACATCCACGAGTTGCTGGACAATTCATTCATCATGCGGTTCGACATCCCGGATTCGATGAAACTCACCAATGAACTCGACAACGTCATCGACGGCATGCGCAAAGTCGCCATCCACCTCGATGTTTACAAATTGCACTTGCAAGAGCTGAGGCCGGAAGCGCGCGAACTGATGCAAATCGGCGATCGGATGGCGAAGCAGCTGCACGCTCTCGTCGTCATGATGGGAGAGCTGAGACTTATCTTATCGAAAGTCCGCGATCTCGCGACGTCCGTCGACGAAGGCGAAGCGGAGGCGGATCGTCTCGCTTCAAAAGTCGAGCGGATGCTCGTTGGAGAATACAGCCAGCCTTCGGCGAATCCGATCGCCTTCATCGGCTGGCATCAGTTTTTTCATCTCCTCGAAGAAATGACCGACGATGCCAATCACTGCGCGAGGCACATCCTTTCGCTTGCCCGCAGGGAGGCGTGAATGGAGCAGTTGACGCTGGGCGTCATTATCGCCCTCGTTGCTGTCTTGGCCGCCGAATTCGTCAATGGCTGGACCGACGCGCCGAACGCCATCGCGACAGTGGTGTCGACGGGTGTGATGACACCCAGGTTCGCGATCGCCATGGCGGTCGTCATGAACACCATCGGCGCGATGGCCGGCACGGCGGTCGCCACGACCGTAGGTCAAGGCATCGTTTCGCCCTCGGCTCTGACCATCCCGGCCATCACCGCAACGATGATCGCGATCATCTCGTGGGGCACATTGGCGGCGAAGCTCGGCATCCCGGTCAGCAAATCGCACGCGCTGCTGGCAGGCCTTGCCGGCGCTGGACTCGCCGGTGGCGGTTTTGATGCGCTTCAATGGAGCGGCTGGCAAAAAGTCGGGATCGGCATGATCTGTTCGATAGGTCTCGGCCTACTCGGAGCGTTCACCCTGGCGCGCTTGATCATTCGCTTCGCCGCTAAGGCAGCCCCAACGCCTGCCAATCGGACCTTTGATCAGCTTCAATTGGCGTCGGCGGCTTTCATGGCCTTCAATCACGGGCTCAATGACGGACAGAAATTCATGGGGGTTTTCGCTTTGACGTTGCTCACAAGCGGCGTCACCTCGGAGTTCACCCTATCCTGGTGGGTCATCATCGTTTGCGCGCTCACCATGGGTCTCGGCACGAGCGCCGGCGGCTGGCGCATTATTGAGACCGTCGGCATGAAGATGGCGCGCATCACATCCTGGCAGGGGTTTGCGGCAACTGCTGCGGCGTCCAGCACGATCTTCGGCGCGTCGATGCATGGAATCCCGCTTTCGACGACGCACACGATCACCAGCGCCATCGTCGGCGTTGCGGGCGCCAAGCGGCGTTCAGATGTGCGTTGGGGCGTACTGAGACGGATTCTATTTGCTTGGGTGTTGACCTTCCCCTCCTGTGCCCTGATCGCCTATTGCGCGGCGCTCATGGCCAATCGGCTTTGGGCGTAGGAGGCGGGTAAACGAGATTTAAGACCACTTCGCCCCGCCCATCGTCCACCAACGCATATTCGCGCCGGCGATCGACATAGCACGAGCGGCGGCATGCGGCGCGCGCCAATTGCTTCAAATCACTACACTGGCAAATACGGAATTCTCCGATATTCGATATATGACTTTTATATTGAATTATTCAGACCTATGACTTTCATGCACTAAAGTTCAACTGATGGACGCCTCGCTGGTGAGCATGTCCCTTTTTAATCGCTCAATTCGCAATGGCGCGCGATTCCGCATCGATCGAAGCGGCACGATCGCCGCCACCACGGCCTTGCTCGGGCCGGTCCTGTTGATGTTGACGGGCAACGTCATCGATCACGCGCGCTATCTAGCAAAACAGCGCCAATTGCAGGACGCGATCGACGCCGCCGCGTTGGGCGCCGCTAAGCAACTGAGTCTAACCAATTCCGACAACGCCGGAATTGAAAGCGTCGTCAAGGCCATTGCAGCGAGCCAGTTCAACGGAAGCGCGCCCGGCTCGGCGTCTGGCGTGCCTGTCATTTCAACCACGTTCTTCGACAAATCCTCGAGCGTCGAGGTGACGGCGACGCTCAGTTTCGCACCGATGTTCGGCAATGTCTTCGGCTTCAATGCGCCGGAAATCAGATCAAGGGCCGTCGCGCGCGTTGTCGGCAACCCTAACATTTGCGTCTTGGCCCTCGATCCGGATGAAAATGGCGCCATATCGCTGGAGCAGCAGGCGCGCGTCACGGGTCAAAACTGCGCGGTCTATTCGAATTCATCTCATGCGACCTCGATCAAGGCGAAAAACTCGGCGAGCCTCTCCGCGACCTTCATTTGCACGCACGGCGGCAAGGTTGGCGGCAAAGCAAATTTCAGTCCCGAACCCATGACGGATTGCCCGTCGTTTGAAGATCCTCTGAGCAGCCGGCCGGAGCCGGACGTCGGCGGGTGCATCGCCAATCCGTCAATCTTGCCGGTGTTGCCGACAACGCTAGAGCCTGGAACCTATTGCGGCGGCATCGAAATCAAATTCGGGGCGAACGTCATCCTTAAACCCGGCATCTACGTCATCAAGGACGGGCCGCTGCTGGTTGCAAACGGCTCACGCATGAGCGGAGATGGCGTCGGCTTCTACTTCACGGGCGACAATGCGACCTTCAAGTTTGAAAACAGCACTCACATCTCGTTGACCGCACCGATATCCGGACCGATGGCGGGACTTCTGATGTTTGAATCGCGAAGCCGGCCGACATCCGGCACGTTCGAGCTGATGTCGGACGATGCGCCGCTGCTGCTGGGGACGATCTATCTGCCGCAAGGCGAGCTGCGCGTCGACGCAGGCAGCCCGATCGCATACGAATCCGCCTATACGGCGATCGTGGCGCGGGCGATACGGCTCTATGGCGGGCCGCATCTCGTTCTCAACACCAGCTACGACAGCAGCGACGTGCCAGTGCCGAGCGGGATCAAAGGCGTCGGCGGCCTACCGACTCTTTCCGAGTGACGAACGCATGAACGCGCACGCGGGCTTGCCCCAACGCATTCTCCTAGCCGATGACGACTCCGTTTTCTGCGAAGCCGCAGCGACAGCACTCTCGGCGGCCGGCTTCGCGGTGTCGGTCGTCAGCGATGGCGCAGAGGCCATTAGCGTGCTCGGAAGCACGGACTTCGATCTGGCGATCGTCGACCTCGCCATGCCGCGGGTCGACGGATTCAGGCTCATTGCGCTTATTCGGTCGACATCGTCGTTGATCAAACTGCCGATCATCGTAGTGACGTCCAGCGATAAATCCGAAGACGCAGAGGAAGCTCATCGTCTGGGCGCCAACATGTTTTTGATCAAGCCTATCAATTGGCGGCTTTTCCCCGACATTGTGCGCAACGTGCTGGATGCAAAAAGGTCACTGGCCGATACCGAGCATGACTGCCGCCAACCGCCAAAGTCCTGGCCCGGACACTCTGCGACCTCTCGGCTGAACTGACGCAACGGCGTCAGTCCAAGTCCTCTACCACCGCCTGCGCGCCGCCTTTGATGCGTTGCGATAGCGCGGCTTCGACGAAATTGTCGATGTCGCCATCGAGGACTTCGGCGGGGTTGGTTGAGGTAGCGCCGGTGCGCAGGTCCTTCACCAGCTGATAAGGCTGCAGCACGTAGGAGCGGATCTGATGGCCCCAGCCGATGTCGGTTTTCGCAGCCTGATCGGCGCTAGCCTTGGCCTCGCGCTTCTTCAATTCCATTTCGTAGAGGCGCGCCTTCAGGCGCTTCAGCGCGAGATCCTTGTTCTGGTGCTGCGAGCGCTGCTCCTGCGCGAAGATCATGATGCCGCTCGGCTTGTGAAAGAGTCGAACGGCGGATTCGGTGCGGTTGACCGACTGCCCGCCTGCGCCTGAAGCGCGCGCATACGTTATGTCGACGTCGGACATGTTGATCTCGATGTCGATTGTATCGTCGACCACCGGATAGACGGTGACGGAGGCGAAGCTCGTGTGCCGGCGCGCGTTGCTGTCGTAGGGTGAGATGCGCACGAGGCGGTGCACGCCGGCTTCAGTCTTCAGCCAGCCGAAAGCGTTCTCGCCCTCAATTTCGAACATCGCCGACTTGATGCCGGCCTCTTCGCCCGGGCTTTCGTCGATCAACTTCACCTTGTAGCCGCGCCGCTCGCCCCAACGCGCGTACATCCGCGCCAGCATCGAGGCCCAGTCCTGGCTCTCGGTGCCGCCGGCGCCGGCATGCACCTCTATATAGGTGTTCATCGCGTCTGCTTCGCCCGATAGCATGGCTTCGACGGAGCGGCGCTGCGCTTCCGTGTCAATCCGTTTGAGCGCAGCTTCGCCTTCGGCAATCGTCGCCTCGTCGCCTTCGGCTTCGCCGAGTTCGATGAGCGTCAGCGCGTCCTCGTGGTCGCGCTGCAGGCGTTTGAATTCCTTGATCGCGGTCTCGAGCGACTGGCGCTGTCGCATCACCTTCTGCGCGGCCTTCGGATCGCTCCACAGGTTCGGGTCTTCGCTCTTCGCGTTCAGCGACGCGAGGCGGTCTTCAGCGGTGTCCCAGTCAAAGCGACCTCCTCAGGAGGCCAAACGCCTCCTTGATTCCGTCCGACAATTTCTGCGCTTCAGCGCGCATGGCGAGTATCTCCCAAAGGAAGCTGGAAAATCCGACTCGAAAATTCGCGACTCGGTGCGCTTAAAAATAGCGAGCGGCGACGTATAGCGATGCCGTTTGGCGATGTAAACGCGGGACTGTGAGCCGGAGGTGGGGCGCGCGGACGCGCTACCACACGCCGTTGCCGCGCCCCATCGGCGGGCGGGCGGGCTCGCCGGGCGGCGGCGAATAGGCGTCGCCCGTGACGTCGCTCGTCGCCGCCTGCTCCGGCGTGGCGCTGGCGACGCCAATGATCGAATAGGCGTCGTCGGGTTCTTCGTCGGGCTTAAAGGCTTCCATGATCGCATCGGTCTCTGTCGCCGACGCCCTAAGACCGGTTTTGAGATTGACGCGGACGAGTTTAATGCCGGGCGGCTGGCGGAATGGCGCGGCCGGGCTGTCGCCCAGCGCCTGCTTCATGAAATCGCCGAAGATAGGCGCTGCGATCGCGCCGCCGGTATTTCCCTTGCCCATGGGCTTGGGCTGGTCGTAGCCAACGAACACGCCAACGACCATGTCAGGCGTGTAGCCGATGAACCAGACGTCTTTTTCCTCGTTCGTCGTGCCAGTCTTGCCGGCCAGCGGACGATTGAGCGATTTTAAGACCGTCGCCGTACCGCGCTGGACGACGCCTTCGAGGATCGAGGTCATCTGGTAGGCGGTATGCGGATCGACGATCTGCTTCCTGTCGTCGATCAGCGCAGGCTCTTCCTGACCTGCCCACTTCTCGGCCGTGCAGCCCATGCACTGGCGCTCGTCGTGACGCCAGACAGTGTGGCCCCAGCGGTCTTGGATGCGATCGATCAGCGTCGCCTTCACGTCCTTGCCGCCGTTGGCGAGGATGCAGTAGGCGGTCGCCATTTTGAGCAGCGTCGTCTCGCCCGCGCCGAGCGACATCGAGAGCACCGGCAGCAGGTCGTCATAGATGCCGAAGCGGCGCGCGTACTCGGTGATCAGCGGCATGCCGAGATCCTGAGCGAGACGCACGGTCATCTGGTTGCGTGATTTTTCGACGCCGAAACGCAACGTCGAAGGGCCGGCAGACTTGTCTTTTTCGTAGTTCTTGGGTTGCCAAATCTCCTGGCCCGGGCCCTGCTCGATTTCGATCGGCGCGTCGAGAATGATCGACGTCGGCTTGTAGCCGTTGTCGATCGCTGCGGCGTAGACGAACGGCTTGAACGACGAGCCCGGCTGGCGCTTGGCCTGCATGGCGCGGTCGAACTGGCTCATGGCGAAGGAAAAGCCGCCGGCGACAGCGAGCACGCGGCCGGTGTGCGGGTCCATGGCGATCAGGCCGCCACTGACCTCTGGGATCTGCATCAGGGACCAGACGCCCTGGATGTTGGCTGGATCCTTCGGCGCGACATAGACGACGTCGCCGGGCGACAGCAGATCGCCGACCGCCTTCGGTTCGAGCTTCTTGTCGAGCGTCTTCGCCCATTTGATCTCGTCGAGCGACACCTCGACGGCTTCGCGATCCTTGACGAGCGCCTGATCCTGCTGACGCGCGGGCTTCAGGCCGATGACCGCCTTGACCTTCTCGACGCCGAGCACGACGCCGAGCCGCCAAGGCTGGATGTCGGGCGGCATGTCGATCGCGGCCAGCGGCACGCCCCAGTCGCCCGAGATGTCGATTTTCGAGACCGGACCGCGCCAGCCTTCCTGCCGGTCGAAGCGAACGAGCCCATCGATCAGCGCGCGGCGCGCGATCTGCTGCAGGCGGGGGTCTAGGGTGGTGCGAACGGAAAGCCCGCCGCCGTAAAGATTTTCTTCCTTGTATTGCGCGATCAGAGTCCGGCGCACGTCTTCAGCGAAGTATTCGGCCGTCGAGATGTGGGCGCCGGTCGGACGGAGATTGACAGTCAGCGGCGCCGCCTTCGCGGCCTCCGCTTCAGCCTTGGCAATGAAGCCGTTGTCGACCATCTGGCCGATGATCCAGTTGCGCCTTTCGGTGGCCTTCTCTTTCTGGCGGAAGGGGTGATAATTGTTCGGCGCCTTGGGCAGCGCGGCGAGATAGGCTGTTTCCTCGATGGTGAGGTCTTTCAGTTCCTTGTTGAAATAGGTTAGCGCCGCCGCCGCGATGCCGTAGGCGTTCATGCCGAGATAGATTTCGTTGAGGTAGAGTTCGAGTATCTTGTCCTTCGAGTAGGCGCGTTCGATGCGGATGGCGAGGATGGCCTCCTTGAGCTTGCGCTCCATCGAGCGCTCGTTGGTCAGCAGGAAATTCTTGGCGACCTGCTGGGTGATCGTAGAGGCGCCTTGGGCGCGGCGATTGGAGCCCTGCGCCTTGGACTCGATCGCGGCGTAGACGGCTCGCGCGATACCTTGGAAATCGAGACCGCCATGCTCGTAGAAGCGGCGGTCCTCGGCGGACAGGAAGGCATTGATGACGCGCTTTGGAATGGTGTGAATTGGCACGAAGATGCGTCGCTCGCGCGCGAACTCGGAAATCAGCGAGCCGTCGTTCGCGTGGATGCGCGTCATCACGGGCGGTTCGTACTTTGCGAGGCTCTCGTAGTCAGGCAACTCGCGCGACGCCTGCCACAGCAGGAAGCCCGCGACGCCGGACGCGGCCAGGAACACCAGCACGAAGGTCGCGAAGCCGAATCCTAGGAAGCTCAGAAGCAGGCTCTTGCGCCGCTTCTTTCGCTGTCTCGGAGGTTGCGGCGGCGGGAGCGTTGGCGCGCGCATCAGATCTATTATCTCGTTGAAAGATCGCGTGTATAGAGCGATTGCCGCAATGCAGCAACCCAGCCGGGGCCCCGCCGAGCGCCGGGGCACTGTAACACGAAATGTGGCGTCAAGCAGTCGCCCAGCACCCTCATATTCAAGGGTCTTTTGCAGTTCTCTTATCGAAATATGACTGAACTGCCGCAGCGACGGCGGCGGCGACCTTGGTCTGCCAGGCCTCCGTCAACATCTGCTGCTGGTCCTGTGAGTTGCTCATATAGCCGAGTTCGATCAGCACGGAGGGCGCGTGGGTCTGTTTCAACACCTTGAACGCCGCCGACCGTTGGGGGTCGCGCGACATTGCGATGGTTTTCCCGAGGCGGCTCGCGAGCACGTTGGAAAAGTCGGTGGAGAAGTTTTTGGTCTCGCGCTTCATGAGGTCGATAAGAATGTTCTTCACTTGGTCGTAGGCGGCGGACTGAGACGCTTCGAGACCGGCGATCAAGTCGGACGCGTTTTCCTTTTCAGCAATCAACCGCGCTTGTTCGTCAGAGGCCTTCTCCGACAGCGTGTAGATCGTGGCCCCTCGAATGTTCTGGGCGAAGTTCATTTCCGCGATCGAGTCGGCGTGGAGCGAGATGAACAGGTCGGCGTCGGCGTCTTCCGAAATCTTAAGCCGCCGATCGAGCGAGACGAAGACGTCGGTTGAGCGCGTCATTCGCACGTCATAGCGGCCAGCCGCGGTCAGCGCGTCTTTCAAGGCCAGCGCAACCGCGAGCACGACCGTTTTTTCGGCGACGACGCCGCCGCCGGTGGCCCCGGGATCGATACCGCCATGGCCGGCGTCGATGACCACGACCGGCTTCGACGTCGTCTTCGGTTTGGGCTCCGTTGCGGCGTCTTCAGGCCCATGCTTGGCGGCGGCAGCGCGCGTTGCGCCCGTACCATCGCCGAACGCGGCGGCGTCCATTGCTTCAAGCGTAATCGCCAGCACAACTCCCGAGCTCGAATTGGGACGCGCCATCTCTGCGCGGGCGATGCGCACGGGTCCTGTGGTGTCGATGACAACGCGCGCCTTGCGTTCGGCGAAGAGACCGTAGCGGTAAGCGGAGATCAAGCCTTGGCCGGATTGACCGGCCTCGGGCGACAGTTTGAAGTCGACGTCCGGCAAGTCGACGATCACACGGTAAGGATTGGCGAGGGTGAAGACTTCCGCCGTCACGCCTTCTGATATTGAAAGTTCGAAGGTCGTCGCCTTGGCGTCACCTTTAAGGGCCGCGGCCGTCGCCTTCACGACTTCGGCCGCGTCGGCGTTCGCAAATACTAAAGTTGCAGCCGCAATTATGGCGCGCCAGCATCCGCGGCGGATCATGTCCGCCCGGCGCGGCCCCTGCCCAGAATTCACACGCACGTTTCGCCGGCCCTCAGCGTCCCTGCGGCCGCCAAACGGCGCCGCCCCAACCATCGCGCCGCAATGACGCGGCCGTTAACCCTCTGTTGTAGAGTGCGATCTAACATCAGACTACGGATGACTTCCGCCGTCGCAGAGCTGTGCCTTATATCATCACTTGCGACACGGGGGGCGACCTCGTACACTAACCAATGTATCCGGCGCAGCTGTGGATTCTTCCCATTTGGACGATTTCAGAGATGCGCGCGAACCCTAATCGGCCTGCTGCAGGAATTTGCTAAAACTCCTGCGTTCACAGGTAATTAGGTTCGCCTGGACGGCCTGTCGGCCACCGCAGAGGGCGCGTATCAGTCGACCTCGCGGCAACCTAGTAAATGCGCGGCTTGTGAAGAGCGCCCGCTGGTCGCACGAGCGACGCCGCAGCCCTCACGTACCGGTCTGGTTCGCTGTCCCGCAGAAAGGGCGATTCGGCGAAAACTGACCGGTGATTTGCCCCGGCGCCGTTCGCGGCGCTGCCCTTTGAATTTCCCGGTTTCGCTCTTGCGTCCTGCAATCGGCGAGCCGGTAAAGACCTGAAAGACATGGCGAAAGCTTGCAAAAGTCTTGACATTGCACGGCTCGGCCGAATTCGGTCGGGCGTGCATTTCGCTCGGTCCGGCGCTCTCCGCGCCGCCGCGCCAAGACTACTGCGACGCACTTCGCGCTGTCTCCCCCACCACTTCCAATCCAACACAACATCGCGCCGCCGCGCGTCGCTCGCCATGAGCCCGGCTCACGCCGGCCGCCTGGACGAGCCGCCAATGTGGCGCGCCAAGGAACCGATTCAATGTCCAACACAAAAATGCTCATCGATGCGACGCACCCCGAGGAGACCCGGGTCGTCGTCCAACGCAACGGCCGGGTAGAGGAATTCGACTTCGAAAGCGCCGCCCGCAAACTGCTGCGCGGCAATATCTATCTGGCCAAAGTCACCAGGGTCGAGCCGTCGCTGCAGGCGGCGTTCGTCGACTACGGCGGCAACCGTCATGGGTTCCTCGCCTTCAACGAAATCCACCCCGACTATTATCAAATCCCGGTCGCCGACCGTCAGGCGCTGATCGACGAAGAGGCTGCGGCGGAAGCAGAACTCGAAGCGGCGGCCGATCGCCGGGCCGAAGCTTTGGCGCGCCGGTCCGCCATGCGTCATCCGTCGGCCGCACCTGACTTCAGTGACGCGGGCGTTAAAGACGCCGAGGGCGACCAATACGAGCCGGCGGGCGAAGGCGACGCACCCAACATCGTCGACGTCGAAGAAGACGAACATATCGAAGAAGTTGGCGGCGACGCCACAGCCACGCCTGCAATGACAGTCGCCGCGTCACACGCAATTTCGATCGATGACGTTGCCTCCGAGCCGGTCGCCGACGACAGCGATGACGCCGAAACCTCCGCCGAATCGCCCGAACTCGGCGGTGGCATCAATGAACCGCATTCCAGTCATCACGAAGCCGAAGACGACGAGGGTCAGGACGACGATGAGCCGTCAGGCGACGCCGACCAGCCCGGTGAAGCGCACGCCGACGAGCATTTGCACGGCGAGCACGAAGGCTCCGCTCGGGGTGAATTCGCGGAAGACGCTCCGTCGCGCCCGCGCCGGCGTCCGCGCAGCTACAAGATTCAGGAAGTTATCAAGCGTCGCCAGATCATTTTGGTGCAGATCGTCAAGGAAGAGCGCGGCAATAAAGGCGCGGCGCTAACGACGTATCTCTCGCTCGCTGGACGCTACACCGTGCTGATGCCGAACACGGCGCGTGGCGGCGGCATCTCCCGGAAGATCACCAACCCGCAGGATCGCAAGCGCCTGAAAGCCATCGCCCAGGAGCTTGAAGTTCCAGAAGGCATGGGCCTCATCATCCGCACCGCCGGCGCGGCGCGTACGAAGCAGGAGATCAAGCGCGACTTCGAATATTTGCTGAGGTTGTGGGAGAGCGTACGCGAACTGACCCTGCAGTCGACCGCGCCGAGCCTCGTCTACGAAGAAGGCGATCTGGTCAAGCGGTCGATCCGCGACCTCTATAACAAGGATGTCGAGGAAGTCGTGGTCGCCGGCGCCGCCGGCCACCAGGAAGCGGCCGACTTCATGCGTATGCTGATGCCGAGCCACTCGAAGAACGTCATCGAATACAAGGATCCGACGCCACTCTTCACGAAGTATGGCGTCGAGCGGCAGTTGAACGCCATGTTCTTGCCGCAGGTGACCCTGCGTTCAGGCGGCTACATCGTCATCAACCAGACAGAGGCGCTCGTCGCCATCGACGTCAACTCTGGCAAGTCGACGCGCGAGTTCTCGATCGAGGAGACGGCGCTCGCGACGAACCTCGAAGCTTCGGATGAAATCGCGCGCCAGTTAAAGCTGCGCGACCTCGCGGGCCTCATCGTCATTGACTTCATCGACATGGAGGAGAAGCGGAACAACCGCGCCGTTGAACGCCGATTGAAAGATGCGCTGCGCTTCGACCGTGCCCGCATCCAGCTCGGGCGCATCTCGCATTTCGGACTGATGGAGATGTCGCGCCAGCGGCTCCGCACCGGGGTGCTTGAAGGTTCGACGTCGCAGTGCCCGCATTGCCAGGGCACCGGCATCATCCGTTCGACAGAAAGCATCGCTCTTGCCGTGCTTCGCGGCCTCGAAGACGCCATCACGGCTGGCGGCAGCGCGCCACTGATCGCAACGACTACGCCAACCGTCGCGCTCTATATCCTCAACTCCAAGCGCGCTTACGTTACCGACATGGAAGTGCGGCACGGCCATGCCGTGACGATCCTCGGCAGCGATCGGGTCCAGGGCGCGAACTTCACCATTGAACGCGGCGCCGCCTCGGCGACGACGGCGCGACGGCCGGAGCGCGCGGCGGTCAATATGAACTGGGGCTTCGAGGGCGAGGGCGAGGACGAAGCGCCGAGCTTTGAAGCCGTTCAAATCGAGATCGTCGGCGAGAATGACTATCGAGCAGGCGGCGACGGCGCCGAGCCGCGCGCCCGCGACGGCGAGGAAGACTTCGCCCGCCGCGAGGGAGGCTCACGGCGGGGACGGCGCCGCGGGCGCGGGCGTGGAGGGCGCGGGGAGGATGGCCGGCGCGCGGAATTCGACGGCGATCGCGGTTCGCGCTCTCATAGCGCCGGTTCCGATCGCGGCGTGGCCGAGCGGGACGAGGTTAGCTCGCCGACCGACGCAGGTAACGACGATGAGTCTGCGTCCGACGAATTGTCGGCGATCGAGGGCGCTGAACGGCCGGAAGCCGGCGAAGCAGCGGCCGGCGACAGGCCGGGACGCAGACGCAGGCGCGGACGGCGTGGCGGACGGCGCGGTCGCGACGGCGCAGAGCGCGGCGAGCAGTCCGACGGCACGGCGCCCGTTAACGCGGATGCGCCAGACGGCGATGATATTGGCGCCGAAGTGGACACCGACACAGCTTCGCAAAAGATCGTCCCGAATGAACAGCCGTCGCGGCGCAGTCCTCGCGATTTCGATCGTCCGCGCCCTGAGCGCGCCCGACCCGAGCGAATATGGGACACGCCGTCGCCCAGAGCGAACGGGGAGTCCGTGCGCGCGTACGAGGCGCCGGACAACGCCGCCGCAACTGCTCCTCCGCCGCGCGTTGTCGAAGCTGATGCGCCCGCGCCGACGCGACGCCACGAGGTCGGCTCCAGCGAGCCGCGCATCGAACGCGTTGTCGTGCGGCCGGACCAACCTAGCGACGATCCCAACGATGCGCCCGCAGCCCCGCAGCGCAAGGGCTGGTGGCAGCGCCGCTTCGGCGCTGATTGAGGGCCGTGTCCCCCTCGCGTAAACGTCGAACGGGCCGCACAGTGTGCCAGCCCGGCGAGTGTTGGTGCGCCGTGCGGACATGTGCCGAAATAAGCCGCGCTTCCGAAGCCCGATTGTCATGACAAACCCGTTATCACGCTGCCTTTGTCATGCCCAATTTTCCACGATGGCTCGCCGATGACGCAGGTCGCTGATTTGCGGGCCGAAGTG
Source organism: Hyphomicrobium sp. (assembly GCA_046160845.1). GTDB lineage: Bacteria > Pseudomonadota > Alphaproteobacteria > Rhizobiales > Hyphomicrobiaceae > Hyphomicrobium_B. The sequence continues at coordinate 30,148 of JBJXHD010000009.1, read as the reverse complement.
TGGGGAAATCCGCGCCGGGTTTGACCGGTTTCTGCTTCCCGCCTAGGTTCGCCGCGTCCCGCAATACATGAAGAGGTTCGAGGCGGAGTACATGGCCTTCCCCGTGGTCAGACTGCCGACTAGCATTAGAGTTGCAGCCGCGCTGACGCTCGCCGTCGGCGTCATTGGCCTCGACGGCGCAGCGCGGACGGCTGGCGCTCAATCGCTGCCGCTGATCCGCGACAGCGAAATCGAAAATGTTCTGAGCGATTACGCGCGGCCTATCTTCCGTGCCGCCGGTCTCGAAACGGGGCGCGTGACAGTGCGCATCGTGCGCAACGACGCCTTCAACGCCTTCGTCCTCGACGGCAAGAATGTCTTCGTGCACACCGGCACGCTGCTGCAGGCGAATACGCCGAACGAAGTCATCGGCGTGATTGCGCATGAGGCCGGGCACATCGCCGGCGGGCACATGGCGGCGTTGCGCATCCGCATCGCTAAGGACCAGACGCGCGCCCTCCTCACGCAGTTGATCGGCATCGGCGCAATGGTGGCGGGCGGCGTCGCCGGCGGCGATGGCGGCAAGGAGGTCGCGTCAGGGGGCCAAGCGGTCCTGCAGGGCGGCAACGAGGTCATCATGCGGGGCCTGCTCTCCGAGCGCCGCTCTCAGGAATCGGCCGCAGACCAGGCGGGCCTCACGTATCTCAACGCCACCCGACAATCGGGGCAGGGCATGCTCACGACGTTCGAGCGCTTTCAGCAGCAAGAATACATTTCGGACCAATACAAGGATCCCTTTGTGCGCAGCCATCCGGTTGCAACAGATCGCTTGGCCAAGCTGCGCGACCTCGTCTCTTCGAGTGCGTACGCCGGCGCGAAGGACAGCGAAGCGCTGCAGCTTCGACATGACATGATGAAAGCGAAACTTTCTGGCTTCCTCGAGTCGCCGAGCACGGTATTCAACCGCTATCCAGCCGCAAACAAGACTTTGCCTGCGCGGTATGCGCGCGCCATCGCCCTATTTTTCAAAGGCGGGCCCGGCGCGCTCGAAGCCTCGGTCGTCGAGATCGATAGCCTGATCCGCGACAACCCGAACTACGCCTACTTCTACGAGTTGAAAGGCGAACTTCTGACGCGATCGGGCCGCATGGCGGAAGCTGCGCCGCAGTTCCGCCATGCGCTCAAACTTGCGCCCGATAGCCCCTTGATGCGCGTGGAGCTCGCGACGGCGCTGCTGCAGGGCGACGGCACGGCTGGGGTTCCGGAATCCGTGGAGTTGCTTCGTAAATCCATCATTGAAGACGAGAATCCCCGCGCTTACCGGATGCTGGCGAACGCCTACTACAAGCAGGGTAAGGGACCGGAGGCCGACGCCATGACCGCACAAGCCTATTTCCTCGAAGGCAACGTCAAGCAGGCCCAGCTCTTCGCCAACCGCGCGCGGCCGAAGTTGCGCGCTGGCTCGCCGGAGGCGATCAAGAACGAGGATATCATCACGTTTCGCCCGCAAACTTGACCCACGTAACGCGGACGCCCCCAGATTCGAATTGCACCGAACCTAAGAAAGTGAGTTGACATGCCTGCTCCGTTCGATCCTTCGAGACGCGCACTTCGCCGCGACTTACTCTGTGCCGCCGCGGTCCTCGCCGTTGCCGCGGGGGCGTCCTGGTTCGGAGCCGGCGGCTCGCGTGACGGCATCGTTGCGCCCGCGCTCGCCGAAGGCGCCGCCAAGCCTGCAGGAGCGGGCGTTTTCTCGACCGAGCAGAAGTCCGCGATCGGCGAGATCGTGAAGGAGTATCTGCTGGCCAATCCCGACGTCATGGTCGATGTGCAGACCGCACTCGAAGCCAAGCTCGAAAAAGAGCAGGCGGAGAAACTCAAGGCGTTCATGGCCTCGAACGCCAAGGATATTTTCCGCAATCCCCAGAGCCCGGTCGCCGGCGACCCAAACGGCGACATCACCGTCGTCGAGTTCTTCGATTACAACTGCGGCTACTGCAAACGTGGATTGCCAGAAGTGCAGAAGCTGATCCAGTCTGACAAAAAAGTGCGCTTCGTCTTCAAGGAATTGCCGATCCTTTCGAAGGGCTCGGAGGAAACCGCCAAGATCGCACTGGCTGCGAAAAAGCAGGGGAAATATTGGGAGTTTCATCAGGCGATGCTAACTCAGAAGGGTCAGGCCAACGAAGCCTCCTCGATCAAGGCGGCCGAGGCTCTCGGTCTCGACATGAGCAAGCTCAAGACCGACATGGAGAGCAAGGAGATCGCCGACGAGCTCGAGGCCGACAAGGAACTCGCCAAAAAAATGGGCATCAACGGCACGCCGCATTTCCTGGTCGGCGACAAATCGATCCCCGGAGCGCCCGAAGACCTGCATGATCAGCTCGAAGCACTGGTCGGGGACTTCCGTAAGGCTGGCTGCAGCTATTGTTAACGATCTGAAATGGCTTGCCTAAAGGGACGGCGGGCGGTCCAACGCGAATGGCTCGGGGCAGACTTCGGATAGCGGTCCCCCGAGTCTTTGCGCATTTGGCGAAAGCTGATAGATCGGAGGGCCCTCCGAACCGGCCCAGCCCAAATCCGATGTCAAATCTGATCTACATTCTCAACGGTCCGAACCTGAACCTGCTCGGCGTTCGCGAGCCGGCGGTTTATGGGCATGACACGCTCGCCGACATCAAGGCGCGGTGCGAGGCGACAGCCAAGCGCTTTGGGCTCGCGGTCGAGTTTCGCCAGTCGAACATCGAGGGCGAACTCGTCAACTGGATCCAAGAGGCGCGCACCGCAGCGGCGGGCCTGATCGTCAATGCCGGCGCCTATACACACACCTCGATCGCCATTCTCGACGCACTGCAGGCGGCAGAGCGGCCCGTTATCGAAGTGCATCTGTCAAACATCTTTCGCCGCGACGAATTCCGCCAGCATTCCTACGTCTCGCTTGCGGCGACAGGCGTGATATGCGGTCTTGGCGCCAGGGGCTACGACCTGGCGCTCGAAGCCATGGCCGACCTGGTGAAAAAGAAGACATGAAGCGAAGCGCGCGCTGCCAAGTGAGGCGCGCCAGAGCGGGCCAGCCTAGCCGGTGCGCGGCCAATCAAGGGACACGGGATTGATGACGGCAAAAGATCAAGGAGCGAAGCCGGCCACGACGGAAGGCCAGCTGATCCGCGAGCTCGCGGACCTGCTGAACGACACCGGCCTCTCGGAGATCGAGATCGAAAAGAGCGGGCTCAAGATCCGCGTCGCCAAGACGGCGCCGGCCGCCATCGCAGCCCCCGTCTACGCCGCTGCGCCTGCATTGCCGACGGCAGCCGTCTCTGCCGCACCGGCTGCACAGCAGGCATCGGGCGCCGGCGATTTCGCCAAGCATCCAGGCGCCGTCAAGTCGCCCATGGTCGGCACCGCCTACCGCTCGCCCGAGCCTGGCGCGGCGATGTTCTGCGAAATCGGCAGTAAGGTCAATCAGGGAGAAACGGTGCTGATCATCGAAGCCATGAAGACAATGAATCAGATCCCGGCGCCGCGCTCCGGAACCGTGACGGCCATCCTTTTCGAGAACGCGCAGCCGGTCGAATACGGCGAACCGCTGATCGTGATCGAGTGAAAGGCGGACGCCGCGAGCCGCCGCCGTCGCGAAAGGTCTGGAGATTTCAAAGCCGATGTTCGACAAGATCCTGATCGCCAACCGGGGAGAAATCGCGCTGCGCATTCAACGCGCATGCCGCGAACTCGGAATTGCGACAGTCGCCGTCCATTCGACCGCCGACGCCGACGCCATGCACGTGCGGCTTGCCGATGAAAGCGTGTGCATTGGTCCGCCGACGGCGCGCGAGAGCTATTTGAATATTCCGGCGCTGGTCACGGCCTGCGAGATCACCGGCGCCGACGCCGTGCATCCGGGCTACGGCTTCCTGTCGGAGAACGCCCGCTTCGCCGAAATCCTCGAAGAACACAAAATCACGTTCATCGGTCCGACCTCCGAGCACATTCGGATCATGGGAGACAAGATCGAAGCGAAGGAGACCGCGAGGAAGCTCGGGATCCCTTGCGTTCCGGGCTCCCTCGGCGCGGTGACCAGCGAGACCGAAGCGATGAAAGTCGCCAAGGAGATGGGTTTCCCGGTTTTGATCAAAGCGGCGGCCGGTGGCGGCGGGCGCGGCATGAAGGTCGCGACCAGCGCGGCCGACCTCGGCGTCGCACTGTCGACAGCACGCTCGGAAGCCAAGGCGGCGTTCAACGACGACGCCGTCTACATCGAGAAATATCTGCAGAAGCCTCGTCACATCGAAATCCAAGTGTTCGGCGACGGCAAGGGAAACGCCGTGCATCTCGGCGAACGCGACTGTTCGCTGCAGCGGCGCCATCAAAAGGTGCTGGAAGAAAGCCCGTCGCCGGCTTTGAACGCCGCCCAGCGCGCCAAGATCGGCGAGACTGTCGCGGTGGCGATGCGGAAACTCAAGTATCGCGGCGCCGGCACGGTCGAGTTCCTGTACGAAGACGGCGAGTTCTACTTCATCGAAATGAATACACGGCTCCAGGTGGAACACCCGGTGACCGAGGCGGTGACCGGCATCGATCTGGTGCTCGAACAAATCCGCGTCGCCTCGGGCGCGCCGCTGAGTTTCACGCAAGAGGAGATATCCCTGCAGGGCCATGCCATCGAGTGCCGCATCTGCGCGGAAAACCCGGAGACGTTTCGCCCATCGCCGGGCGTCATCACCTACTGGCATCCGCCGGGCGGGCTTGGCGTGCGCGTCGATAGCGGCGTCTATCAGGGCTACCGCGTGCCGCCGTTCTACGACAGCCTGATCGCCAAACTGATCGTGACGGGCAGAACCCGCAACGACTGCCTGATGCGCCTGCGCCGCGCGCTGTCCGAATTCGTCATCGACGGGATTGAAACGACGATCCCGTTGTTTCAGGATTTGGTCAAGCAGCCCGATGTCGTCGACGGAATTTATGATATTCATTGGCTCGAAAAGCATCTCGGGATGAAATAGCCCATTGGGGCGGTACAAAAGTTTGCGTCGGCCGCAGGGCTTTGGCTGCGGATCAAGAGTGAGAACCGTTCCCCCGCGGATGACATGATTTGCTAGCGCCCTAAACACTCCGAAGTTCGCACGGCGGCTGCAGTAGAACGAGGCGAACTTCGGAGCGAGGATGCTGGTGCCCCTGCGCGATCTGTTTCGCGCGCGACCTCGAGTTCGATTGGCACGAAACCCTATGGCGTCGCGCGACGACCCGATGTTTGAGATTACGCCGCAGGTGCTGCTGAAAGCCTATAGCTGCGGCATCTTCCCTATGGCGGAAAGCGCCGACGATCCGGCGCTGTACTGGATCGAGCCGCAGCATCGCGGCGTACTGCCGCTCGACAGCGCGCGGTTTCCGCGGCGCCTTCTACGCACCGTCCGCTCAACTCCACTCTACGTCAGGATCGACACTGACTTCGAGGCCGTGATCGACGGCTGCGCGGCGCCGCGGCCCGGACGCGCGTCGACCTGGATCAACCGGCGCATTCGCGCGCTCTATCGCGACCTATTCAATCTCGGCGCATGCCACACCGTCGAAGTTTGGAACGACGAGCGCATGGTCGGCGGTCTCTACGGAGTCGCATTGAAAGGCGCGTTCTTCGGCGAGAGCATGTTCTCTTACGAACGTGACGCCTCGAAGATCGCACTAGCGCACCTTGTCGCGAGATTGCGATTCGGCGGTTTCCGATTGCTCGACACGCAATTTGTAACCGAGCATCTACGCCAGTTCGGCACAGTTGAGCTTGATCGGGCGACATTCCAGTCCGAGCTCGACGCGGCGTTGCAAGTTGATGCGAATTTCCACAAGCTCCCCGCTGTACTCGACGGCGAAAAAACAGCTGCGATTTTGACCGGCGGCGAGGGCTAGTGCTGGCGTCGCCTAAGGTGTTCCTTTGGGAACAGCCGCGCGCGTCTCTTCCTGGCAATTTGGACGGACGAAAGCGGATGGTTCCGCTGTTCGGCGCGGCCGGTCGTTCTCCCCCCGGGCGACGGCCGCGCATCCCCCTTAGTCAGGAGACCCAATTATGTCGTCCCCCTTCAAGTCCGTCGCGCTTGCGGCTGCGACTGCGTTCGCCATCTTCGGCGGAGTCGGCGCTGCTGAAGCCCACGGAAAGCACTTCGGCTTCCATAAGTTTCATAATTTCCACTCCTTCGATTACGGCCCGCGCTACCGGGTGGTCATCGGCGGCGACGAGTGCGGCTTTCTCTATCGCCGCTGGCGTCTGACCGGCAGCAAGTTCTGGAAGCACGAATACTACGCCTGCCGCGGCTGGTACTGAGCGGTCGTATTGCGAGTTTGGGCGGGCCCTCCTCCCCCGTGTCGTCCCACCCGCCCCAACGTCCTCCGGACTTTTCAGTCCGGGGGACGTACGCGTTGACGCTGTCACTTGGTCGCTGTCGCGGCGCTTCGCGCGACTGGTATATTCGCCTTGCGTTTCCTGCCGCACCTTTCCCGGATGATGCAATGAAATTGTCAGTCGCGTTGGTGTTCATGATGCTTGCAATGTCGGCGACGGTGCGGGCGCATCACTCCTATGTGTCGAAGTACGATGGTGGAAAAGTCATCAAACTTTCCGGCACGGTCGCGGGTGTTAGCTACAAAAACCCACATATCATCTTTACGCTCGCGACGGCGAGCGGATCGTGGACCATTGAATCGGAAAGCATTCCGGTTGTGCGCGCTGCAGGGTTGACCGAAGCGATTTTGAAAGCCGGCGTCGCCGCGACGGTGACAGGCTGGCCCGCCAAGAGCGGCTCAGCGCAGCTCGGGCTCAAATCCATCACCATCGGTGGGCGCACGATGACGCTGCGCGGGTCGGCTCGATAGCGGCGATGGACGAGGCGATGCCCGATCCGTTCTGGGACCCGATCGCGCAGTCGGCGCTTGCGACGTTCATCGGTCAGTCGGCGTGGGCCTACCCCGCGCTCGAAACGCTCCACGTTCTGGGTCTGGCGCTAGTGTTCGCGCCGATCCTCATCTTCGATCTGCGTGTGCTCGGTTTCAATGGCGACATGGATCTCGACCGCCTGCACCGGGCGCTTCTGCCCTGGGTTTGGACAGGCTTTGCGACGAATGTCACGAGCGGCGCGTTGCTGTTCATCTCAGATGCCGCCGAGTTTGCACGCAATCCGGCGTTTCAAGTGAAATTGGCGCTGATCTTGCTGGCTGGTATCAACGCGCTGGCATTTCAAAAACGGCTCTATCCAGGGCTGCTCGGCGATGACCGCGCGCGACTGGGCCGCGGCGCCAGACTCTCAGCCACGGCATCGATTGTGCTCTGGCTCGCGATTATTGCCGCGGGCCGGATGATGGCGTACGTGAAATAGCGTGATCGGAGCGGCGTTTACCTAGTCAAGCAGCGCGTACCGCTATTTTCTTGATCCTGTCGGGCGGCGGCGGCACTCTACACCCAGTCCGCGAGGAGACAGCCAGGACGATTAAATTCCGGCGTCTCGTCCGAATGCGTGTCAGGAGTTTGTCATGAGAAAACTTTTTACCCCGATCGCCGTCGCGCTCGTCGCGCTGACCGCGCTGGCGGCGACGACCCAACAGGCGGATGCGCGCCGGTATCGCGGCGTCCTGGCTTTCGGCGTCGGCTCGGCGATCATCGGCGGGGCCATCATCGCCCACAATCGCCCTCACTATCGCTACTACGGCTATGGAGGATACAACCGTTATCCGTACGGCTATGGCGGATACGACGGTTATCCGAATGATTACGGCTACAACAACGGTGGCTACAGCGCCGCCTATGCCTTCGACGACGACTATGACGGCTATGACTACGATTATACGCCGCGGCGTTCATACTACTACGGCTATGCCCCGGCCTACTCCTATGGGTACGCACCGCGCCGATACTACGGCGGCGGATACAGGATCATTCATCCGCGCCGGCATCACTACGCGAAAGTCCGTCGCCATGGCAGCGGCAAGCATGTCCACAAAGCGCGCTATCGCGATTGAGGACCGTCCCATCTCAGAGCTCGATGACGCCGCGACGACATCTGCGCGGCGGCTTCGTCACTCCCACTCGATGGTCCCGGGCGGTTTGCTCGTCACGTCGTAGACGACGCGGTTGACGCCGCGGACTTCGTTGATGATGCGTGTTGCGACGCGGCCGAGGAAAGCCATGTCGAAAGGATAGAAGTCAGCTGTCATGCCGTCGACAGATGTGACAGCGCGCAACCCCAAGACGTGATCGTAGGTGCGGCCGTCTCCCATGACGCCGACGGTGCGAACCGGCAGCAGCACGGCGAACGCCTGCCAGGTCGCGTCGTAGAGACCGGCGTTGCGGATTTCTTCAAGATAGATCGCGTCGGCCTTGCGCAGGATGTCGAGTTTCTCGACCGTTACGTCGCCCGGGATTCGGATAGCGAGGCCGGGTCCAGGGAACGGATGTCGCGCGACGAAGGCTTCCGGCAGGCCGAGTTCGCGGCCAAGCGCGCGCACCTCATCCTTGAACAGTTCGCGCAGCGGCTCAACCAATTTCATGTTCATGCGCTCGGGTAGGCCGCCGACGTTGTGATGCGATTTGATAGTGACCGAGGGGCCGCCGCTGAACGACACGCTCTCAATGACGTCGGGATAGAGCGTCCCCTGGGCCAAGAACTCCGCGCCGCCGATCTTTTTCGCTTCGCCGTCAAAGACGTCGATGAACAACCGGCCGATCGTCTTACGCTTCACTTCCGGATCGGTGACGCCTGAAAGCGCGGTGAGGAACTGTTCTGATGCGTCGACGTGGACGAGCGGGATGTTGTAGCTGTCGCGAAACAGCGGCACGACCTGCTCGGCTTCGGCCTGACGCATCAGGCCGTGATCGACGAAGACGCAGGTGAGTTGTTCGCCGACGGCTTCGTGGATCAGAACGGCGGCGACGGCGCTATCAACCCCGCCCGATAAGCCGCAGATCACCCGGCCCTTGCCGACCTGCTTCTGGATCTTGGCGATCATCTCGCGGCGGTAGGCGGCCATCGTCCAGTCGGACTTTAGGCCGGCTATGTTGTGCACGAAGTTCGCGATCAGCTTCGCGCCGTCGGGCGTGTGAGCGACTTCCGGATGGAATTGGACGGCGTAGAATCGGCGTGATTCATCTGCAACGGCGGCGAACGGCGCATTCTCGCTGGTCGCGATCACTTCGAAACCGTCGGGAAGGCGCGTCACGCGATCGCCGTGGCTCATCCAGACTTGATGGCGTTCGCCCGGCCGCCACACGCCCTCGAACAACGCGCTCGGCTTTTCGACCGTGACCAATGCGCGGCCGAACTCGCGATGGTGACCGCTCTCGACCTTGCCGCCGAGCTGCTCGGCCATCGTCTGCTGGCCGTAGCAAATGCCGAAGACCGGAACGCCGGCGCGCAAGGCGGCTTCGGGCGCGCGGGGACTGCCTGTTGCCGTCACGGAGGCCGGGCCGCCGGACAGAATGACCGCCTTGGGATTAAGTTTCGCGAATGCCGCGTCGGCGTTTTGAAAAGGGTGTATTTCGCTATAGACGCCTGATTCGCGCACGCGCCGCGCGATCAGTTGCGTCACCTGACTTCCGAAATCGATGATGAGAACGCTGTCGCTCAAGGGCCTCGATCCGCGGCGTTGATCGTGCGCCCTGCGTTACGCGATCCGGCGCTCAGCCGCAACGTCCGGAAACGCCGCGGGGCGCGCCATCCACGGCGGCGGTCAATTCATGCGCCAAACGGCTAAATTCAATGCGCCCGCGAATGTGACCCAGGCAAGGTATGGCATGAATAGATAGGCCGCACGCTGGTCCAGCCCCCACGCGGCGACAATGAATGCGGCGGTTGCAAGCCACAGACCGACGACGTCGACTAGCGCCAAAGTGATGTCGTGGCGGCCGAACATGACATACGACCACAGCGCGTTGAGCAGGAGGCCAACACCCCAGATGACGATCGCCAAACTCATGCCGCCGGCGCGCCACGCGAACCAGCCGGCGATGGCGATCATCAGATACATGACGCTCCACGCAACCGGGAACACCCAGTTCGGCGGCGTCCACTCGGGCTTGTTCAGCTGCTCATACCAGGCGCCGGTCTGAAAGATCGCGCCCGACGAAGCAGCTGCAAAGACGAGTGCTAGAAAGACGGCGAGCGAACCGTAATAGGCCATCGGCGTCGTGCGCTCCCTGGATGAGTTGGACGTGGATATCGCCATGGTCGAATGTCCTTCGCGTGAATCTGCACTGCCTAGACATAAGAACGCGCGGGTTCGTGATCCAGTTCAAAGCCGTCGAAGGCGGCGTTATTTCGCACGCTCCAGGATGGCGATGAAGAAACCGTCTGTTCCGTGCTGCGCCGGGGTCAATAGCAGGTAATCGCCGCTGCCGTCGGCCGAAGCAGGGGGTTCTGATGCTAACGTTTCGCGCCAGACCTCGGCGTAAGGCAATGCGCGAAACTCCGGGTCGGCTGAAAGGAAAGCGGCGACTTGATCGCGATTTTCTTCGATCAGGATCGAGCAGGTGACGTAGATCAGGCGCCCACCGGGTTTCACCATTTTGGCGGCCTGGGCCATGACGTCCTTTTGCTCATCGCGGCGCACGCCCAGCGCGTCGGGGCGCAAGCGCCATTTGGCATCGGGACGGCGGCGCCATGTTCCGGTTCCCGTGCACGGCGCATCGACAATGACGCGATCGAATTTGGCGCCCAGCGCATCGAGCGCGGCTTGATCGCCTGCGCGGAGAATTTGGACGTTGCGCACGCCGTTGCGCCGTACGCGATCAAAGATCGGCTTTAGGCGCATCTTGTCGGCATCGTAAGCGAAGATCTGGCCGGTGTTCTGCATGGCGGCTGCAATCGCGAGCGTCTTGCCGCCGGCGCCGGCGCAGAGATCGAGCACCTGCATGCGCGGTCCGGCGCCGGAGAGCGCCGCGGCGATCTGGCTGCCTTCGTCCTGGATTTCGCACCATCCCGCCTGAAAGGCCGCCTCCGCCTGCAGGTTCGGCGTGCGCGCGAAGCCAACGGGCGCGGCGATGCGCACACCGTTCGGTGCATAGGTCGTCTCAACGGCGCCAAAGCTCGATAGCGCTTTCAAGACTTTCTCGCGCGTCGCCTTCAACGTGTTGACGCGGATGTCAGCCGGAGCGCGCTGCGACAGCGCCTCGCCTTCCAGCGCAGCGTTCGCGCCGAAGGTTCGTTCGAATGATCCTTTGAGCCATTCCGGATAATCGCCCGCGACCCACGGCGGCGCAGCCGTGAGGTCGCGCCCCTCGACGCGTTGGCGCTCGTCGGCGCTCAACGGCTCGGGCGTATGATCCGCGCCTGTGCACATCTCGGCAATTTCGGCGGACTCGGCGCCTTGCAGAGCGAGCGTTCCGATGACGATAGCGCGCGGCGTGTCGGCGGACATAACGTGAGCCGCCGATGCTTTGCGCCGCAATCCGTCGTAGACCATGTGTCCGATGGCGTTTCGGTCCCCGGAGCCGGCGAAACGGTGCGCCTTACCCCAATTCTGCAGCGACATCGAGACAGGCTGATGGCGATTCAAAACTTCGTCGAGAACTTCGATTGCGGCGGAGATGCGCGCGCCGGGACGCATCAGGTCAATGTCGCCGAAGAGACATGCAGTAAGAGTTTCAGCCACATGACGACCAGCACGGACAAGCCGCTCAGGAACGCCAGAAACCGGTGCAGCACCTTATTGTAGGTGCCGTGAATCAGCCCTTGCACGATTCGACAGGCCACGAAGATCCAGGCGAGGATGTTCATTGTCGCATCGTCGCCGTTTGCGGCCATCGCGAACGCGACGACGGCATAGAACAGAACGGGCAGCTCGAGCAGGTTGTGATAGGCGTTCGACACCTGTCCGGCGCGGCCCGAGAACGTCGGGCGGACGCCAGGGTCACCGAGCTTGACTTCTCGGTTCTTGATCGCAGCAAACCTCTCCCGCGCCATCCAGAAGGCCATCAGGAACGTGAACAACGCGAGCATGATCGCGGGATAGAGAATGTTTGTCATGGGGGCTTTCTGATTGAAATCGTTTCAAACGCCGCCGCCCGGATAATTCGGACTTTCGCGCGTGATGAGCACGCCGTGGGCATGGCTTTCGCGGATGCCCGCCGGTGAAATGCGAACGAACTTGGCGCGTTTTTGGAACTCCGGGATCGACTTGGCGCCGAGGTACCCCATGCCGGCGCGCAGGCCGCCGACGAGCTGATGCACGACCGCTTCCATCGGACCCTTGTACGGCACTTGGCCCTCGATGCCTTCCGGTACGAGTTTGAGCGTGTCGCGGATTTCCGCCTGGAAATACCGATCAGCCGAACCTCGCGCCATGGCGCCCACCGAGCCCATGCCGCGATAGGATTTGTAGGTGCGGCCCTGGTACAAATACGTCTCACCCGGCGCTTCGTCGGTGCCGGCTAGCAACGAGCCGATCATGACGCACGAGGCGCCGGCCGCGACGGCTTTGGAGATATCACCTGAAAAGCGGATGCCGCCGTCAGCGATGATCGGGATGCTGAACCGGCTGGCCTCTTTGGCGCATTCGAGGACGGCGGTGAGTTGCGGCACGCCGACGCCGGCGACGATGCGTGTCGTGCAAATCGATCCGGGTCCGATGCCGACTTTGATGGCGTCGGCGCCGGCGTCGATCAGGGCCTTGGTCGCGTCTGCGGTCGCGACGTTGCCGGCGATCACCTGCACGCTGTTCGACTGCTTCTTGATGCGCGCGACGGCGGCGATGACCTTGGCGGAATGGCCGTGCGCTGTGTCGACGACGATGACGTCGCACCCCGCTGCAATGAGCCGCTCTGTGCGCTCCTGGCCGTCATCGCCGACCGTTGTCGCGGCGGCGACGCGCAAGCGACCCTGATCGTCCTTTGAGGCGTGCGGATGCTTGGCGGCCTTCTCGATGTCCTTGACGGTGATGAGGCCAATGCAGCGTTCGGCGTCATCGACAACGATCAGCTTCTCGATACGATTTTTGTGCAGGAGCTTCTTGGCCTGTTCCTGGCTGACGTTGCGTTTGACGGTGACCAGATTCTCACGCGTCATCAGTTCGGAGACAGGCTGATCGGGGCGCGTCGCAAAGCGCACGTCGCGGTTGGTCAGGATGCCGACTAGGCGGCCGAGCCCGGCGCTGCCGTCCGCGGCCTCGACGCCGCCTTCGACGACGGGAACGCCGGTGACGCCCTTTTCGGCCATCAGCTTCAAGGCGTCGCGCAATGTCTTGCCCGGCGCGATCGTCACAGGGTTTAGTACGATGCCGCTTTCATAACGCTTCACCAGGCCGACGTGGCGCGCCTGTTCGTCGATCGACAAATTGCGGTGCAGAACGCCGATGCCACCTTCCTGCGCCATGGCGATGGCGAGGCGCGCCTCCGTCACGGTATCCATGGCTGACGAAAGCAGCGGAATGTTCAAGCGGATCGACTTGGTTAAATGCGTGCCGACGTCCACCTGACCCGGCAAGACATCAGAAGGCCCCGGCACAAGGAGAACGTCGTCAAAGGTGAGCGCAACCCCCGAATCGAGCGCGAGCGGGCCCGAGGCCATGCTGGTGTCTCCAGGTTTAAGGGGGCGACACGTTCAGGCCCCCTGGGCGAACATTGTCGCGGGGTCTATAGCACCAAGGACTAGAGCGTGGAAGCAGCCAAATCCGCGTCATAAAGGGTGTGTGGACAGGTGTCTGCCCCCGTCGGCGCCCCCTTTGCGCCGGCGTGTCACACGCGCGTCGTCCGACTCTGAGACCTAAAGCCCACGGAGCCGGCTTGGCTCCCATGAGCTTTGGGTCCGTCGCGCATGACATTCGCCCGCAAAACCCTCGCTTCGCTCCTCGTTTCGATCAGCACTGCATGCGCTTGTTTGGTCATGCCCGGCACTGGCTCGGCGCGGTTCGTCGACGGCGTTCCAGCGTCTGTAGTCGCGACGGCGGCGCTGGCGTGGGCGAACGCCAACTGCGGCGCCGAGTTGCAGTTGAAGACCGGCGCGCCGCGCGTGCCGATGGACGAAATGTTACGGCTCGCCGGCGGCTTCGACGACTCGCGCGCGCACGCCGGGCTCGCTGCGACGTGCCACCGCGCGCGTGACATTGCGTCGGACGCGGTCGATGAGGTCGTCTCGAGCGTGAATGGTGCGCCTCGCCGCATCCTCGATACGATCGCGTTACAAAACTAGACGCAGCGCGAAACGTCGGCGCACCTCACGAACGTCCGCGAAATCCTGTCGCCAGCACATAGAGTTCGGCCGACTCTGCGCGGCTGGCCGGTGGCTTGACGTGGCGCACGACGGCGAAATTCCGCTTTAGCGTATCGAGCAGTTGGCGCTCGGTTCCGCCCTGCAAGACCTTGCAGAGAAACGCGCCGCCGGGCGCCAGTACGTCGGTGGCGAAGGCCGCGGCCTGCTCAGCAAGACTCATGATGCGCATGTGATCGGTTTTGGCGTGGCCCGTCGTTGGGGCCGCCATGTCCGAGAGCACGATGTCGGCTCCGCCATCGCGCAAACGCGATTTCAGCATGTCCTCGGCGACCTCGTCGGTGAAGTCTAGCTCAAGGATTTCTACGCCGGGAATTGGTTCGACGCCCAGATAGTCGATGGCGACGACCTGCCCCTTGCCATCCAGCGATTTGACGGTCGATGCGGCGATCTGCGACCAGCCGCCCGGCGCTGCGCCCAGATCGACGACGCGCTGACCAGGTTTCAGAATACGATATCGCGCGTCAATCTCTTTCAGTTTGTAGGCCGCGCGTGAACGATAGCCTTCGCGCTTCGACGCGGCGACGTAGGGGTCGTTCAACTGTCGCTCAAGCCAACGCGCCGATGAGCTCGATCGCTTGCGCGCCGTCTTGACGTCGACGCGGAGCTGGCGCTGGCCGCCGTTCAAACTGCTATTGCCGGATTTGCCGCCGGGCCCCTCCTTGCGCGTCGTCATGTCCCGGCTCCTCGCCCATCCCGGCGATTCCCACCACGGCGGCGCCGGCCCGAGCGCCAGACGCCGTCTTCGATCATCAGCGTCGTCAGTATGCCTTCGCGCAGGCCGCGGTCGGCGACGCGCAGGCGTTCTGCCGGCCAGAGTCTGAGAATGGCGTCGAGGATCGCGCAGCCGGCGAGGACGAGATCGGCGCGTTCTCGGCCGATGCACGGCTCGGCGATGCGCTCTTCGTAAGTCTTGCCGAGCAACCGCTCGGAAATGGCGCTGACGTCGCGTGTCTGCAGCCAGATGCCGTCGACCCTGTTGCGATCGTAGCGCGGCAGCTCCAGCATGATGCCGGCGATTGTCGTCACCGTCCCCGAGGTGCCAAGTAGATGGGCGCTGCGACCGGCGAGGCGATCTTGAAAGCGGTGCTCGGCCTCGAACGGGGCCAGCATGTCCATGACCACCGACGACATCGCCTCGAAGCTCTCGGGTGTTACCGTGCGGCCGCCGAAACGCTCCGCCAGCGTCACGACGCCAACCGGCAACGACGTCCATGCGACGACAGCCTCGTCGACATCGACGCGCCCGTGGCCGCTGCGCCTGGCGCCAAGCCGCGTCAGGTCGAGCCAGATGATCTCCGAGGATCCGCCGCCAATGTCGAAGACCAGAACAAAGTCGGCGGCCGGGTCGATCAGCGACGAACAGCCGGCAACCGCAAGCCGCGCTTCGGTCTCGGGCGTCAGAACCTCTATTTCGAGGCCAAATCGATTCTTGACCTGCTGAATGAATTCGGCGCCGTTTTCAGCGACGCGGCAGGCTTGCGTCGCGACCAGGCGGAGGCGCGTCACATGGTGCCGTTCTATTTTGCCGGCGCAGATCTTTAGCGCGTCCAAAGTGCGCTGCATGGCGTGATCGGAGAGCAGGCCACTTTGACTGACGCCTTCGCCAAGACGGATGATGCGCGAGAAGGCGTCGACGACACGAAAGCCTCGCCTCGATGGTCGCGCAAGCAGAAGCCGGCAATTGTTGGTGCCGAGATCAAGCGCGCCATAAATTGGGCCGAACGCCGCGTCGGCCGACGACGGCCGGCCGTTGGACTGATCGCGGGGGCCCGCGATCGTCGAGTTGTTTCGATCCGATCTGGGTTGCCCGGTTGCGCCGTGAGGCGCGTTGGGGCCTTCTGGGTGGGGCTTCAAACCATATCTCCAGGGCTTGGCACGACCAGTTGCGCTGTATGTGTGCGCCGCTGTCCTCATCAAGCCGTTGATCTGGACCTATCTTGGCATTGAGCTTATCAGCTCTTGCGGCGACGTAAAGCGGCGGCGCTCTGTACGCGGATCAACAACCGGCGCAAATGCGAGCGAGAATGCGGTGTTCAGCGCGGGCGCAGCGGCGCAGATCACGTTTGGTTACCGGCCTATTAGCTTCAGCTCTGGTCGCCGCGCCGCCCGTGGCAATGGCTGAAGCGCTGACGAAGGACGAGATCGCCGGGCGCCTCACGACGGCCTACCCTGACGACGTCGCCGGCGTTGAAGGCAATGAGGTGATCTTCAAGGATGGCGGGCGCTTGCCCTTCGATGACGGCAAGGGCGAGAAGTCCTTCGAACTTTGGCTCACCGATCCCGACATTGAAGACATGTTCCGATTTGCCTATCCGGCTGCTGCGGCGACCGCTGCCCCCGTCACGGATCCGGGGCGCGCGCGCAATTCGCTCTTCTTCCGGAAGATCTACGGCGATTGCCACAAGGGAGGCGTCGCAAAAAACTTGACGGCAATTGGCTGGCTGCCGGGCCTTTCACGCCAGACGATCAAGGTGACGACGCGCAACGGTGTCGCGGGAAGATTCAGGGACTTGACGAACGAGCTTGCGAACTTGCCGAAGCGCTTTCAGACCGTTCTCATGCCTTCTGCGGGCGGATACGTCTGCCGCGACATTGCTGGGACAAGGATGCCTTCTGCGCACGGCTACGGCATCGCCGTCGATATCGCATTAAAGCGCTCGCACTACTGGCGATGGGGTCGACGCGACGATCGCACGGCGCCCGTCTACCGTAACGCTATTCCAATGGAGATTGTCGCGATCTTCGAGAGGCATGGCTTCATCTGGGGTGGGCGCTGGAAACACTATGACACGATGCATTTCGAGTACCGGCCGGAGTTGTTTTCACCGCCGTCAGGCCCGTCTTCAGGGCGCTAATTCGACGGTCGCAATCGGTGTTGTGGGCTTGACTTGCCGATGGGGAGCGCAACTGGTATCACGCGCGCTTCTAGCGGGTGCGCCCGCTCCAAACCACGACCGCCGGTCGAGGTCTTGGGGGATCGTCTAATGGTAGGACTGCAGACTCTGACTCTGCCTGTCTAGGTTCGAATCCTAGTCCCCCAGCCATCTAAAATAATGCAATAAAGACAATAACTTAAGTTAGAATTTTCCTCCCGTCTAGTACACGCTGCTAGTACACATGTCTGGCACTCGGCGTGGGTTTCAAAGCACGAGTTTCTCATACCTATGCTGCAAAAATCGCGAGATGGCCTTTTGATCATTTTGGCCGACGAAAGCGAGTAACTTGTTGATGTCCTCATCCGTCAAAACGATGATGAAGCCGCGGCCGTCTTGAGCCGTATCTCTACATCGTTCAGTCGTCAGCGCTCTCCGGTCATCCTTGCGACAAGTCAGAATTCCAAGAAACCCGCGGTGATGCCCAAACCTTGAACTAAGCTGATCGAGTTCAGGGTTTCCTATATCGTAACTGTAGTTTTTGCACTCCACCGGTAAGTGCGTGCTTCTGGTCTGAGCGGCCACTAGCGCTCGATAAAAGAAACCGTCCTGCGCAGAGTTCGTGAAAAGGATGTCAACACGCTTGCGACCCTTGTGAATCTCCTTTTCTTTGATCGGCCATATCAAGTGCGGGTAGAAGATGAAGGTCAATATGCCGATCATCAATGAGTGATATTCACTCGCCGACTTATCGCCAGTCGCACACCTTGCCAGGCGCTCCTTCAATGTGAACGCGAAGGTCTCAGCATCGAAATCTTCGTCGAAATCTTTGTTGCCTAGCGCCCCTTGCTGCCCTTTCAGCTCTTTGTACCTTTCGAGAACCTCTGGGTGCTCATCGACGAATTTTGCGAGTTCGTCCTTGATGAACGGATGCACCCGCTTGACATCCTTTTTGTAGACTTTCCCCTTAAAAACTTGCGCTAATCCTGATGCGCCAGATTGATACTCGCACTGCAAGAAATTTATCATGTGATGGTTGTAGAATTCTTGGCTGTCCAACGAGAGCCGTCGCCTCACTGAATATTTCGGCACGAGTAGTATGGGCTTCTCGCCAATAACCGGTAGATTGGCGTAACCGCCTTCCCATCGAGATTTGGCCATGTTCCATGTCGGACCGTGGGCCACGTTGCCAATTGTGATGCCGTGAAGGTCGCATTGGGACTGAGTGTATTTTATTAGCTGGCCACGGATGATGTTCGTGGTTAGATCGGACAGTTTGTCGGGTCCAATGCCAGCTACAAATAATTCTGCCTCACCCAAATCGGACAGCACACCAGTTTTCACTGCTGCACTTTTTCGCAATGCATCGAGAATGAGTTCACCCTGCTCATCACCGACGCCCCGACCTTTGGGTTTGCCTTTGGACATCCCGAGAAACGTCTCCGGCGGTTCGTGCAAATGAGAAATCAGTTGTGCGGCACGCGCATCATCGCCTTTGCGCAGAGCGTCTATAACCTCCTGGAAAAACGACCGAATATGGTCCCCGCATCCAGCCGACCAATCGTCGTCTTTGATTTCGATGGCATAAGGGTCGACAAACAACCGAGTGTCACGCTCGGGATCAATGTCCACGAAATCGAGTTCGGCTTGCGATTTTCGCAGCTTGAAATGCGTCGAAAACTTCATAATTCGAGACCTTAAAGCAGAAAATGATCGCTTATAGCGTCCGCGATTGAGCGGCAAGGCACGCGACAAACCCGCTGAGGAAGGCCGCTGTGCATAATATGCGCTTTGGTTTGCATGCTATTCAGCGCAACACACGCGACATTCTACTGATACATGAGTGCCGCTATTCACTGCAGCAAGCGCCTTGCATTGGCCAGCGTGAAGCTCGCCAGCTGGCTCCACGTCGCGACCTAGTCCCGGCGGAATTACATTTTTCGCCGCGGCTGGTGTAACCGGGAAGCGCGAACCATATCTTTTTGGAATAACTCGACCCGTGTAGTACGTTACCTTCTCATGGGGTCTGTGATGTATGAGAGTGCGAAATTGCAAAAGGCAAAGGCAGCCTCTTGGCTCAGCGGCAGCGGTCTTTTTGCAGGTTGCGTCGGCTTATTGTCGATTTTTGTATCGCTTAGTCCCGCGCTGGAATCTCTGCACCACTTCAAGGAAGCTGCAGAGCTCTACGCCATCTACATCCGTGATCCGATATCTAAGGCTTTTCACCTGAATACGAGGACGGCGTCGGTCGCATTCGATGTACTTGTCGTCTGGATATCTACGTTCGTCGCGGTGAACGCTTTCGTTTATCGCAGCGACGGCACGTTCCTATGGCGCCACATAGGACAGAACTATTGCTATAAGGACAGGCAAAGCTTCGTGTCTCAGTTCGCGTGTCGATTGCCAAAGTACCTCTGGGCTTTCCTGATGACGCCGATTGTTTGTCTGGCATCAGTTTTCGCAACGGCACGAACGGGAAATACTCATCTCCAAATGGCTTACGTCATCGTGGAACCAAAAACAGTTGCCACATATTTGGTGACCCTATTCGCCATCCCGACCGTTTTGTTGGGCCTCACTGCCGCAGTTCTACGACTTGTCTAATTCGTTCGGCCGGATTTTTTTGGCAATGGCCAATACCTTAGAATCTGGAACATGTCCCAGTAGCTCATAAAGCCAATCTTCAAGACTTTTGGTCGCACAGGCTGGGATATGATCCTGACTAACGCCGTTTTTAACTAGAGCCTGTTGCAGTTGACTGAAAGCTTGCACATCGCTGAGCCCGAGTTTTGTTCGCAATTGATGCGCAATCCGCGTCACCGGTTTGTCATCTGCAGGCGGGAGCGGTTTCTTTTTGCTAGGCTTCTTAACTTTCTGTTTGGTGCCAGTGATGCCGTCAATCGCCGCAACGAACTCTTCCGCGTTTAGTGAACTAATGTCTGACCACAGGTTGATCAAGGAAGCCTTTGAGTGCTCTTTCAAAAGCATTGCTAGAAGCGACTTTGTTTTCGGTTTCATCACCAAAGGCCTCTCTCAATGCAGCATTTAGAGCTCTGGCAACTTCAGAAAAATCGTCGCCCACTCGTCTCAATGCCGGCTTGTGAATCGCGAACACCCTTTGATCAATAACGAAGCCGTGTCCCCGGCGGGCAATTCTATTGTCCAGAAAATTAGATTCGTGAATTCTACTGATACTGACTGACTGCTCGAGGTGTGGGAACATTTCTATAACAGATTGCTCGTCCTTCTCTTGCCGCAGTTGCGCAGAATTGTCTCGTGCACGTTTGATCTTGTTGGGAACAATTCGAATTCGTCTTGGATTAGAGAGCCAATCGTATCTGACTTTCAAAGTGCTAACGATTAAGTCGATCCCCCGCATCGAGAACGAGTCAAATGTAATGGGAGCCACAAGGAAATTCGATGTTTTCAACGCCTGAAGGGTTGTGAATGTGGCGCTCGGATTTGTATCGATGATCACATAGTCATACTCTTGGCATGCTGCTTTAATAAAGTTCGCGAAAACGTTCGCCGCACTGTCTTGAACGGCCGGAGTGCCCACCACGAGCGCAAAGGTATCGAAAGACCCGGGGATCAGGTCAATGATGCTATTGTTGGTCGTGTTGTGATAGACGGTCGTCTTCAGATCGCTAGGAGTGAACAAGCGATGAGACGCATTGAAAGCTTGATAGACATCTCTACCCTGGCGCGCGTCCATCTCAGCAGGGGTTAGAAAAATCTGCGTGAGATTGCACTGCGCGTCGGCATCAATCAGCAGATACTTTGTCGGTGCGCCTGCTGCCTTCTTGGTCGCCAAGTCTGCCATGGCTCGGGTTACATTGGCCGCCAATGTCGTTTTTCCAACCCCACCCTTCATCGTGAGGTACGACATAACAACTGGCTTACGCATTACTTCCCCCCTCCCCCATAAGAACAACGCAGCATCCTAAAACTAAATGCCTTTTCCACCGCAAGCGAGTCGATTCCTGGCACCCACATTGTTTCGACCGGCGTGCAGCGGTGACGTAGCGCCTAGCCAAGAGGCACTTTGCTCTAAGTGCTCTAAATAGGCTGCAAAATTCGATGCCAGCAGAAAGTAGACTTCCGATGGGGTTAGCTCGAAAACGAGCTTTTCTGCCGAATAATGAAGCTTTTCTCGAAATCGAAATGAGCGATCTGGAAGTGGAACGGCCACCGCGGCGTTGGCAACGCCAGCGTCTGGAGCCGGGAGGCTTCAATAATATGTCTCATCAGGGCGACGCGGTGCTTGGAGGCGTCCGACGCAAGGTGCTTGCCGTTGGTCTCGTACGCTACTGCACCGGTAAGAATGTCGGTGGCCTGGATCAGTCTGCTTTTCTTCGAGTCAACAAACGCGACATCGGCAAATGGGCCCTCGGGCCAGCCAAACACGGTCTTGGCTTTGTTGTTCAGAGCATACAGCGTTTGCTTGTCCGTAGTCTTGTCGGCAACAGTGTCGGAGCGCTTATCGACCCACACATGGTAACGAATTTTTGGGCCAAAGTCGCGGGCGAACCCGAACACCAGGGTGAAGATGAACTTAGCCAGCGGCACCTCGCGACGGCGGTCCTTATTCAGGGATTTGTCGACTTGGTGCGCGTCAACAACGAGCGCGCGGTATCGCATCTTACGGTTCTTCTGAGTGAAGCCAATTAGCTGCGAAGAAGCATCCTGATAAAGACCGAGCGTATGGCCTTTCAGCTCAGACCAATGTAGTTCCTTGTCGGCTCGTTGCTTGTGGCGCAAAACGGTTTCGGTGATGGCGGTCGAAATTTCGGCCGCGGCGTCTCGCCGGCAGAAAATTGCACCAATTGCCATATAGTGGTGGCCTGTTTGCGAACTCTCGTCGACGTAGATGTGAAAGACCGAATCTTCAGTCATCGTTCACGCCGCTAAGAGGGCTTCTTTTGTTTTGCCCGACTGCACGATACGCATGAGCGCCGGATCGAAGCTTTACGCCAGCGCGAACGCTTCGTCATTACTCGAAAGCCACGTTTCGAACTGATCTTCGCCGGCTAGCAACACCGGCATGCGCTCGTGATTGATTGAACGCGTAAGTTCGTTCGGTTCGGTGGTCATGAATGCGTATTCGTGCGAGGCGTGGCGCTGATTTGATAATTTTTGGTAGTTCGCTGCGGAACCCGACTCAGTGCATCTTGAGCGCAAATCGGGGGGTGCGCATGGAGCGGAGCAAAGACGGGAATAGCGTGTATTTGCGGGTTGGCTTCTGGCTGTATGAAGACGGCTCAATTCATATGACAGGGGAAGGCGTGAAGGGTTTTAACATCGCTGTAAATGAAGACCCGACCCGGAAAAATGGCCATCCAACGCTCTATCGGCGGCTGGCTAATTGCCTTCGTGCGATGGGTGCGCCGGCACCTGACCTCAAGGAAAAAGCCGACTCACCGGCATGAGTTCGGAGCGCACGCTACCGATGAGCACTTCGTCGCCTTCTGATCGAAGCACTGATTGATCACGCCGGGGTGTGCAAATCTTCTTTCGTTGCGCTCGACTGCACGATGCGCATCTTTGCAGGATCGAAACTGCGGCCGAGCGAGAACGCTTCGTCGTTCGAGCCAGTCAGCCACGTTTCGAACTGATCTTCGCCGGCTAGCAACACCGGCATGCGCTCGTGATTGATTGAACGCGTAAGTTCGTTCGGTTCGGTGGTCATGAATGCGTACACGTCAACGTCAATGACGGGTCCGTCTTTTTTCACCGGACCGTGCCAGCGCTGCCAGATGCCGGGAAAAGCGAACAGCGGACGATCCTCCTTACCCTTGAGCGCAAACCAGTACCAAGTCGCCGGCGTCTGGCCGTTGGGTTCGCAGTAGCTTGACGCCGGCACAAGGCAGCGCCGCGCTTCGAATGACGGCTTCCAAAACCGCGACGTGAGAATTTTATCGTCGCGAACATTCGTGACGCGGCGTGGAGCCTTGCCCGCCTGCGGCAGCACGAAGCCCCACGACATCTGCACAAGCTCGCGCTCGCCGTCTGCCGCGGTGCGCACCACGGGAGCTGAGTAAGCCGGAAAGATGGATGACTGCGGATTGATGATGGTTGCGCGGTTGTCGGAAACGCGGAACAGGCGCATGATCGCCTCGCGGTTCGTTGTTAGCGAGTAAAGATTGCACATGTGCCTGATGTAGTTTGCGAGCTGCTTGGCTGCTTAAGTGCACCGGCGGACCCGCCTTAGTCCAACCGGTGCCTTTCAACCCTGAGCCGACGAAGCGGTCGGCGAACGGAGCTACCGGCGATCTCAGCAGGTATTGATTGGAGAGACTAAGTAGTTTCCGAGCCTCCTCAAGCACTTGCGAATGTCTCACCTTGGTCCGGCTGGCTTGCTGTTGTTATGCGCGCCAAGCGAGTTGAGGGATTTCTTGGTATGGTTGGCTCGAAGATTCTCGTTGTTTTTTATTCGCGCTCCGGCACGACACGCAAGATCGCGCAAGCGTTGGCTAAAGCGATGCGCTGCGACCTCGAGGAAATCAGCGAGCCCAAATCCCGGGCTGGCTTTTTTGGTTACACGCGGTCGCTGCTGGAGGCTTTGTTGAGGCGCCCTGCCGTCATCGCCGCAAAGAAGCGCGACGTGGCTGCGTACGACCTCGTCATCGTCGGCACTCCTGTCTGGGGCTCCTCGCTCAGCTCTCCGGCTCGCGCTTATCTGATGGCGACTGCGCCCCAACTGCCAGACGTCGCGTTCTTCTGCTGCTTTGGCGGCTCGGGGAGTGAAAGTACTTTTGCGCAGATGACAGCTGTTACAGGTAAGAAGCCCCGCGCCTGTTGCGCGATTACTCAAGGGGAAGTCCAGGCGGGCACTTTTGGCGGTCCGCTTGCCACATTCGAGAAGGCGCTAAGCGTCATGACCGCCGACGTCCAACCGGTGAGGGTTTGAAGGAAATCGCGGCGACCTAAATGCGTTCCGAGTTTAATGGTGCGCAGTGCGCTTGGCTGCCGGCGCAGCCAAATGCAATAGCACCACTCTGGTGAGGCAGACAATTGGCTGGTGCCCGCTTTACGCAATCTTGGGTATTGGAACCTGCAAGTTTGACCTGGTGGTCGACGACCGATGAACTTGTTGTTGTGTTCTAACGCCCTAGGCCAAACAGACGGGGGACGAGCTGCCTCCAGAAAATCGTTCGTTTCTAGTAGTGGAGATTCAAATCTTGAACAAAGTCGCTCAGCACAGCAAAGCGATCAAGAAATCGCACTCGCAGGCCCTGAAGGGCTTCGTGGCCGACATCGAAGAGTTGACCGAAAATAATTCGGATTTCCGGCGTGTGCTTTATACCGGCAAGAACCTTCAACTCGTGCTCATGGCTATCCAGCCCGGCGACGAGATCGGTGAGGAAACCCACACCGACCGTGACCAGTTCTTCCGCGTCGAAAAAGGCAAGGGCGAGGTGTGGATTGACGGGGTGCGGTCGAAAATCAAGAGTGATGTCGCGATCTTCGTTCCTGCGGGCGCCCGGCATAACATCGTGAACACGGGCGATAAGGCACTCCGGCTTTATACACTCTATGCGCCGCCCGAACATCGCGATGGCATCACCCACGCCACCAAAGCTGAGGCTCAATCGCACGAAGAGCATTTCGACGGCAAGACAACCGAATGAAAACTGTCACCTCACTGCGTCCGATGCACATATTGTTTTTACAAAGCGTATCGGACTGAGGAAGCCGCGGTGATCAGAGATGGTGGATAGGCGAGGACTACTCATTGGTGGTGGCACACTGGCGCTCGCGGGAGCCGGAGCGGCATATGTGGGTATGCGTGATATGGGCTCAATGGAGATGTACGAGCGCTCCGTGGCAGCCTCGCGATGCGCACTTGCTCAGTCGCCCGATGTAAAGGAATGCCTTCGCTACGCGACGCTCGCGGCAAGCGGCCACAACACCCAGCCATGGCAGTTCCGCATCGGGGAAGGGCAGATCGCGATCCTTCCGGATCTATCGCGGCGTACACCTGTCGTCGACCCCGACGATCATCACCTTTTTACCAGCCTCGGCTGCGCTTCGGTGAACCTCGCTCTGGCCTCCGCCGCGCAGGGCCGCCCAGGAACGATCGAGTTCGATCCGGCGAACAACGGCGCTGTCGTATTCTCGTACGCGGCTGGGACCGCAGAGAACACAGCCTTGGTCGATGCGATCCATAAGCGCCAATCGACACGCGCCGACTACGACACGCGCCGGGTCAGCTCTGCCGACCTGACGACATTGGCGGCTGCAGCCGAAGTTCCGGGCGTCGATCTCGTCCTGATTACCGACCGGCCGCAGATGGACAGCGTCCGCGATCTGGTCATTGCAGGCAACAGCGCGCAGTTGGCCGACGCGGCGTTTGTTCATGAGTTGAAGGCTTGGTTGCGGTTCAGTCCACGCGAAGCGATGCAAACCAGCGATGGCCTGTTCAGTGCGGCGAGCGGCAACCCGGCGCTTCCAGCGTGGCTTGGCCCTAAACTATTCGACTGGGTCTTCACAGCGGAGGCTGAGAACGAGAAGTATGCACGACACTTGCGCTCGTCCGCCGGTGTTGCCGTTTTTGTTTCAGAGAAGGATGACCGGGAGCACTGGGTTCTCGCGGGGCGCGCCTGCCAGCGCTTTGCTTTGCAAGCGACGGCGCTTGGTCTCAAGCACGCGTTCATCAATCAGCCGGTCGAAGTTCCAAACCTGAGGCCGGAATTGGCGGGCCTGGTCGGCATGGCCGGGCGCCGACCCGATATCGTCATGCGCTTCGGGTATGGGCCTGAGCTTCCCTATTCGACGCGAAGGCTAGTGAGCGCCGTGCTGGTATGATCTCAGCAAATCAGAGCAAATTTTTTTGCCATGTGTGAGGAAGCGCAATGACAAGCGTAGCAACGAATTCTCACGCTGCAATCATTCCGACATTGCGATATCGCGATGCAGCTGCGGCAATCGAATGGCTGTGTAACGCCTTCGGTTTTGAGAGGCATCTAGTTGTGCCGGGCGAGAACGGGACAATCGCACATGCCCAACTTACGTTCGGCAACGGCATGATCATGCTGGGCACAATTCGAAGCGATGAATTCGGCCGGCTGACCAGAGCGCCAAATTTTGTCGGCGGCACCACGCAGAGCCCCTACATCGTGGTGACGGACATCGACGGGCACTACGCGCGCGCGAAAGCGGCCGGCGCTGTGATTGCCATTGAGATAAAGGACGAGGATTACGGCGGGCGAGATTATTCCTGTATCGATCCTGAAGGCCATCTCTGGAACTTCGGCAGCTACGATCCCTGGGCCGAGCCAATATCGTGATGCCCTTCGGCTGCGGGATCAACGCTCCCCTATGCGGCGCGAGGGCCAGTGAGCGCCGTGCTGGCTTGAATACAATGTCATAAGCCATTTTTGGAAGTTCTATGCGATGAGCCCACATCTCATACGTCCGTTTGAAGATCTTTGGACCGAGAGCTCCTGAACAGGGAAGGAACGCTAGATGCTCGCAGCTGACCATCACTTCCGGGCACGCCTTCCTGCCCCGGTCTATGACCTCGCTTTGCGGCTCGGCGTGAAGCCTGGCGACAATCGATCGACCGTCAGGCTGACACAGGTGGGCCGGATGAAGCGCAGCGTCGACGTTGACGCATGGATGGATTTCACCGCGACGCAGACGATATCGACACGCGATTGCGAATTCGATTGGCGGGCGCGAGTGGGTTTCCTTGGTATCGTGTCGGCGCGTGATACATTGCTGGATGGCGCGGGACGGTTTGATATCACGGCGTTGGGGTTCATCCCTGTCGCGCGCGCCAAACACACGCCAGCGCTCGTGCGGGGCGAGTTGATGCGCTATCTCGCGGAACTCCCGTGGTCGCCTGACGCAATACTTCTCAATGCTAGCCTGCGATGGCGCGCCGATGGCCCAGATACCTTGGCGGTCAGTGCCGGAGCTGAAGACACCGCGTCGGAAGTCGTGCTCAGCCTCGACAGCGCCGGGCGGATCGCCGGCGCCTTTGCACCGGACCGCCCGCGTTCGGCTTCCGCTCCAACATTACCAACGCCGTGGCACGGCCGGTTCTCCGACTACCGATCTCACGGCGATAAGTTGATCCCATTTAGCGGCGAAGTCGCCTGGGAAATCGGCGGGATTAAAAACACGTACTGGCAAGGACGAATCAAGACTTGGCATAGTGACTGATCGTCCAGGTCTCCGCGAACGACCCCAAACGATCGAGGCGGCATCAGAGGCTCGCCAAATCGCGACTGCGCAAACGATTTAAATAAACATCGCGATCCGGGTTTTTGAACAGCGGCATTGAGGCACGCAAAATCCGCGGTCGTTTAAATGCCCTAATCGCTAAGATCGTCGCTCTGGCATAATATGTCTACACTGCGGGAAAGCGCGAGCCGCCTTCGCAATGGCCCGCACTTCCAATTCACAAGAGCCACCAAAGGCATTCGGCGATTAATCGTCGTAGCATCCAAGCGTTCAGACTGGTCGTAGACGCAGCGATTGCCAACGACCTCTGAACTCGCGATAAGTCCCAGTTCGCAAGTCTACTCGCATTAGATGGCAATCATAGCATCAGACTTAGATTGTCAGACCCCTTCGCGTCGAAGAACGAGCACACCAAGCGTCGGATCACGCAGAGCCTTCGCCGCTGTTGCCCTCGCAAGCTTCATCAATTGCTCTTCTGACTCGACGTAACAAGCACCTTCAACTTTCTTCCCGGAACAGGCTGCCGTCCTGGTGGCATCATCAGCGGCCTCTTCGTCAACAGCTGCGATTAAATAGACGCCATCGACGATCTTTTGCGCAATCCAGAAGCTATATCCAGGATTCCCCTGACGGACCCCCTCAACGAGGAAATTTTCTTTGTCGAGCGCGACACCTACAAAATTCGAAATGCGCTGATTGCCGCTTACCAAGACATAGCGCTTGTCAGTCCATCGGTAGGAGGCCGTGTGAAGAGCAGACGCTTTTCCATCAACAAAATCCTCGTAAAAATGAACCTCGAAGTTAGCCCCCATTAGCGGCTTCGCATTGGCCAATAGTGGCGTTTCGGATTGGACACACCCACCGGCAAACAACGCAACGAATCCAAAAACGACTATGAGGCACTTCTTGAGCGCGGCGTTCACTGAGTCGAAAATCATCCCAACAATATCCTTGTTCTATCCAATGCTGACGCAGCGAAGCCGTGCGTACCGCGACAGCAAACGACATGATTGTCGTCGGCTACACTGCGATCTCAGCATTGGACGAATATGGATGGCAGTATCGGAATCTACTCATGCCCCTGATCCAGCACCACGATATAACGATGCGTGCTGGCTAGTTTAGCAACTGGCCGGTCGGACCGCTGGCAGTTTGCGGTTGCGTACAATCCATGCCTATTGTCGCGCAGTGGGCCACTGCGCGTGCACAGTGCAATGGTTTAGGCTCCAGGCCCATTGTCTTTGTTCCGCGAGGCCGCAAGCGCCAAGCGGGCTAATGCTGGAAGTGATTTTGAGCCGGTCTTCGTCATAATCGTAGCGCGATGGTTTTCAACTGTGCGCTGACTAATGCCAAGATCAGCGGCGATATTCTTGCTAGGTTGCCCTGCAAGCACCAATTCCATTATCTGACGCTGCCGCGGGGTGAGCTCTGCTATAAGATTTGCTGCGGATTCATGCCAAGCATACAGCTTATTGGTATCGCGCGATTGCCCTAGGGCACGCTCCACGCTGGCGAGTAGCTCGCCGTGGCGGATTGGCTTCTCAATAAAATCCGAAGCTCCAACTTTCATTGCTTGTACCGCCATTGGCACATCGCTGTTGCCTGTGATCATAATCGCTGGAAGCCGATGGCCGGCGTCATGAAGATTTTGCAGCAATTCCAGACCGCTCATCCCGGGCAGATAGGCGTCGACTAAAAGGCACGCTTCGCGACCTGGCCGGTAAGCTTCTAAGAACGTCTCGCAGTCGGGAAAAGCTTCAACTGTCTGCCCATCGTCCTCAAGTACGCCTCGTATATCATCTCGTACGTTACCATCATCATCGACAACGAAGATGACGGGTGACCCGCGACCTGGCGCGGGTGTCTCGGACAGCGCCACAAGCGATCTGCTACTCGGCGTTGATCTGGGTAACACTCGTTGGATGACGTGTGTCAATTCACTCAACTTCATCGGCTTGTTGAAATGAATGCAATCCTGCTGGGAGATTGCGTTCAAGGTGCGCGTTGAGATGTCACCCGTCAGAATAATGACGGGAACCTGCCGATGGAGCTTTTCTCTTAGCGCCGCGGCTAGTTTAAGTCCGTTCATGCCTTTAGGAAGATTGAAGTCGGCAAGAACCAGGTCAGGCCGAACAACTCCTCGCGTCACCATGTCCAGCGCTGCAATACCATCTGGTGCGGTTGACGTGCGGTGGCCATCTTCTTTCAAAAACAGTTCAAGCAATTCGCGCACGTCGGGATCGTCCTCAACGACGAGGATAGTACCTTCGCGGCGATCGCCTTGAGCTTTATGCTCATCATTGACCGGCTTTTGATTCTCGTTCCGTGTCTCTGGCTCGATGCGAGCCGAGGTTATCTCGATCGTGAAAGCGGACCCTTTTCCTGCACGCGATCGGACTCGAAGGCGATGGCCGAGCAAAATTCCCAATCTTTGTACGATTGAAAGACCAAGGCCCAAACCCCGGCTCCGTTCGCGTGCAGCATTGTCGAGCTGATGATACTCTTCGAAGATCGACTGAAGTTCGCTATCGGGGATGCCAATTCCGGTATCCCACACCTCAATGCTCAAAAGACCCTTGCGGCGACGGCACCCAAGCAGTACTTTTCCGCTTTTCGTGTATTTCAAAGCGTTTGACAGCAGGTTGCGTATCATCTGCTCGAGTAGACGCGGGTCACTGCACACCGAGAGGGTGCAAGTGACGACGCGTAACTGGAGCCCTTTAGCTTGCGCGTGGTAAGTGAACTCATTTCTTAGTCGATCAAACATTTCGCTGATATTGAACCGAGCGACCTCGGCGACTACAATGCCGGAATCGATCTGGTTGATATCCAGCAGGGTATTCAGCATGCCGGACATCGCACCCA
>JBJXHD010000008.1:0-82802 GCA_046160845.1 Hyphomicrobium sp. | reverse complement strand
CTCGGCCGCACGCAGCAGCGCTTCTTTGACGTCGGCGCGGGCAGCGATGGGTTCGTCTACCCCTGGGCCTTTGCGGTCGACTTCAACAAGCGTGCCGAATTCGACGCCAAGGACATGGATACGCGCGCCATCAACGCCGCCATTCGCAAGCTGATGAGCGAAGGCAACGGCACCATCGTCATCCACAACCCCGGCGCCAAACACTCCCTCGGCGTTGGAATCCTCAACCGCTTGAAACTCTACTTCGAGGGCTCGCTCGGCTATTTTGGCTGCGGACTGCTCGACGGACCCAACGTCCACATCAAGGGCCGCGTCGGCTGGTCGTGTGCTGAAAACATGCTGGCGGGTACAGTCGTCATCGAGAAGAACGCCGGATCCTGCTTCGGCGCCGCGATCCGTGGCGGCGACCTCGTCTGCAAGGGCGACGTCGGCGCCCGCACCGGCATCGACCAGAAGGGCGGAACGATCCTCGTCGGCGGCCGCACCGGCGCCTTCTCGGGCTTCATGATGCAGCGTGGGCGCATGGTGATCCTGGGCGACGCCGGCGCGAACCTCGGCGACAGCATGTACGACGGCACGATCTACGTCGGCGGCAAGATTGCGAGCCTCGGCGTCGATGCGGTCGAGGCCGAGATGACCGATCTCGACGTCGCGTGGCTTCAGCGCAAGCTCAAAACCTATGAGATCGACGCGCCCACAGACCTGAAAAAGATGACCAAGATCGTCGCCGGAAAGCAGCTCTGGAACTACGACAATCTCGAGCCTGCCGAGAAGAAGCTCGTTCTCTAGGAGAAACCCCGATGGGTCCGCAGAAAAAGCCGCTCGAAGCCGACGCGGAGACGCCTCGCGCGGATGAGCGCAATCGGCAGTTGCTCGGTCGCAGTCGCATTTTCACGCCCGAAGTCATCGACGACATCCACATCAAGGCCGAGCTTGGCCGCTACCGGATGCGCGGCTTCTCGCTGTTCAAGAAAATTCCGCATTGGGATGATCTGACATTCCTGCCGGGGACGCTGACGCGCTTCGTCATCGAAGGCTATCGCGAGAAATGCATCACCAAGACAGTGCTCGGCCCGCGCGCCAAACGGCCGATGGTGCTCGACATTCCGGTCTACATCACCGGCATGAGCTTCGGCGCGCTGTCCTACGAAGCCAAAATTGCGCTCGCTCGCGGCGCGACGATGGCCGGCTCCGCCACATGCTCGGGCGAAGGTGGCATGATCCCCGACGAGCGCCGCTATTCCTCCAAGTGGTACTATCAGTGCATCCAGAGCCGCTACGGCTTTAACCCGCACCACCTGCGTCTCGCCGATGCGGTCGAATTCTTCATAGGCCAGGGCTGCAAGGTCGGACTCGGCGGTCATCTGATGGGCCAAAAGGTGACCGATCAGGTCGCCGAAATGCGCTCGCTGCCGGCGGGCATCGACCAGCGCTCGCCCGCGCGTCACCCCGACTGGCTCGGCCCCGACGATCTCGCGCTCAAGATTGAAGAAGTGCGCGAGGCGACCAATCATGAAATCCCGATCCAGCTAAAACTCGGCGCGGCGCGCGTCTATGACGACGTGCGTATGGCGGCCAAGTGCGGACCCGACGTCATCTATATCGACGGCATGGAAGGCAGCACCGGCGCCGGTCCGCATCTCGCCACCGAGGATACGGGCGTACCTGGCATCGCCGCGATCCGCCAGGCGAGGAAGGCCTTGAACGACGTCGGCAAGTCGGGCGAGATCTCGCTCGTCTACGCAGGCGGCATCAGAAATGGCTCCGACATCGCCAAGGCGCTGGCGCTCGGCGCCGACGCCATCGCGATTGGCCACGCGTCGCTGATGGCGCTCAACTGCAACAAGGCGATCCCCGAGGCCGACTACGAGAACGAAGTCGGCGTGCCGGCCGGATATTGCTACCACTGCCACACGGGCCGCTGCCCGGTCGGCGTCGCGACGCAAGACCCGATTTTGCGCAAGCGCCTCGATCCCGACAAGGCGGCCGAGCGCGTCTTCAATTTCCTGCACACGCTGACGATGGAATGCCAGATGATGGCCCGCGCCTGCGGCAAGACCAATATTCACTCGCTCGAACCGGAAGACCTCGCGGCGCTGACGATGGAAGCGTCCGCGCTCGCCATGGTTCCGCTCGCAGGCACTCAACACACCGTCGGCCGTCCCGACATGACTCGTTATTGAGAGGTCCGCATGGCTGAGATCAAAAAAGGACGGCCCGTCGTCGCCGTCGCCAACGATCCCAAGGACGTCGATCACTTCATCAAGAGCGATGGCGTCGAGACCGAGCGCGAGAAGCTGATCGGCCAGCACATCGGCTATCGCTACGACGTCAATCTCGTGCCCGACTACACGCGGTTGACCAAGTTCCTCAAAGACTACATCGAGATCATGGGTTGGAGCGATCTCAACTGGCTCGAAGACGTCCACATGGGCTACGAGGAAGGCCGCCCCGCGGTGTTCGACCGGAACGTCAACGGCTGGGTACAAGTCCCGTCCGACGTGAAGCTGCCCGACAACCAGCAGGATCGCGACATGATTGCGCGAGAATTGCTGATCAAGTTCCAGATGAGCAAGACCCATCCGCTCGTCGATCTGCGCAACGCCTACGCGAAGTTCTAGTCCGTTTCGGAGGCGAAGCATGGACGGAGCCGAGCGCCCGTCATCGTTCCCGAGCGCCGACGAACTGGCGAACGGGCGCGCACCGGCTGCAACCGCCATTGCCTTCAAATCCTTCTGGTGGGACGCCGCGCCTCCGTCGAGCGAAGTGGCCTCGATGCCGTCGGAGGTAGATGTCGCCATCGTCGGCTCGGGCTATACCGGATTGTCTGCGGCCCTGACACTCGCGCGGCGCGGTCGCGGCTGCGTCGTCCTCGATCGCGGCGCGCCGGGCGCCGGCGCCAGCACACGCAACGGCGGCCAGATCGGCAGTGGCAATCAGAAGGTCAGCGCCGGAGCGCTCGCCGCGGCGGGAAGTGGCGGCGCGGCGCTCGAACTCCTCCGCGAAGGCCAGCGCATGTTTGACCACCTCGCGCAGTTCGTCGCGTCGGAGGCCATCGACTGCCATTTCCGTCGCTGCGGCCGGTTTCGCGGCGCCATGCGCCCGAGCCACTATGAGCGGCTGGCGCGCACGATGGAGGATTTGAACAAGACTGTCGGGCTCGAGAGTTTCATGGTCCCGCGCGCCGAACAACACAGCGAGATCGGATCGGACGTGTTCCACGGCGGCGTGGTGATTCCCAATGACGCCTCGCTGCACCCGGGCCTCTATCACGCGGGGCTTCTGGCGCGCGCGCGGCAGGCGGGAGCGGCGATCATCGGCAACACCGAGGTGCGCGCGATCGACCGCGACGGCCCCGGCTTTCGCCTGTCGACCTCAGCCGGCGAAATCAAATGTGACGACGTCATCGTCGCAACTGATGGCCATACGGGATCGTTGAGCTCGCACCTTCGCCGGCGCATCGTGCCGATCGTTTCGTCGCAAATCGCCACCGGAGAAATTCCCGAAGCCGCTTTCGCAGGCCTCATTCCGAAAGACCGCGTTTACGGCAATACGGACCGCGTCTTTTCCTATTTTCGTTCCGCGCCAGGCGAGCGCCGCCTGATTTTCGGCGGACGCGGCGCGCGCTTCGGCGCGGATGACAGCACGTCGAGCTACAGCCATTTGGCGCGCTCCATGCTGTGCCTCTTCCCTGCGCTGAAGGATGTGCCAATCACCCACGCCTGGAGCGGATTGATCGGCCAAACTTACGACGGCGCGCCCCACATCGGGCGAACCGCCGATGGCGTTCACTTCGCGCTCGGTTATTGCGGCAACGCCGGCGTCGCGCGCGGCACGTACTTCGGCCGCAAGATCGCATTGAAGGTGCTCGGCGATCCCGATGGCCGGACCGCCTACGACGATCTGGCGTTCCAAAATTTTCCGGCGCAACCGATCGCCACGCGCATGGTCCCGGTCGTCGAGGCGTGGATGAGTCTGCGCGATCGCTACAACTTTTAGCGCGTCACGCCTTCACGCGCGATTTTTCGGGATCATAGAACGGGAACCGCACGATCCGCGCCTGCAAACGCTTCTGCTGGCCATCGAGCTTGCCGATCTCGACCGCCGTGTCGATCTCGGTGTGCGTCACGTCCACGCGCGCCAGCGCCAGCGTTGTCTTGAGGATCGGCGACCGCATCGAACTTGTGACGACTCCGATGTTGGCTCGACCGACGAATACGGGATCGCCGTGCGCCGCCTTCTCGCTACCGGCGATGTCGAGCCCGACCAGCTTGCGCACCGGATTGGCTCGGCGCCGTTCGATGGCCGCCTTGCCGATATAGTCTTCGTCTTTCTTGGAAGGGACGCTGAAGCCGATGCCGGCTTCGAGGGGGTCGGTGCCGGAATCGAATTCGAACCCGCCGAACACGAGCCCGGCCTCGATGCGAACCAGCTCGAGCGCGTCGAAGCCGAATGGCGCGATGCCGTGCGGCGCGCCGGCCTCCATGATCGCGTCCCAGACGGCGGGCGCATCGTCGGGGTGACAGAAAACCTCATACCCGAGCTCGCCCGTGTAGCCCGTCCGCGACACGAGCACGGGAACGCCATCGAATCCGCCGAAGCGGCCGATCGTGAATCGGAAAAGTCCGAGTTCGCTCAGCGTCGGCCGTCCCGGCGGCGTCCATAAGATCGCGCTCAAAATTTCGCGCGACTTCGGACCCTGCACCGCGACGTTGCTGATCTGGTCGCTCGCGGTTTTCAGCAGAACTTTGGCGCCGGATTGCGCCGCTTGCTCCTTGATCCACAGCACGCTCGCGTCGTCGCCGCCGACCCAGCGGAAATTGTTGTCGGCAAGCCGGAACAGCGTGCCGTCGTCGATCATGCCGCCGTGCTCGTAGCAGATCGCCGTGTAAAAGATCTGCCCGACCGCCAGCTTGCGAATGTCGCGCGGAAAAAGCCCCTGCAGGAATGCTTCGCTATCAGGCCCGAGGATTTCGAGTTTCCGCAGCGGACTCAGATCCATGATCACCGCGCGCTCGCGGCACGCCCAATACTCGTCGATCGCGCCGCCCTTTGCGAACGAGGACGGGACCCAGTAACCCTTGTACTCGGTGAACGCGCGCGTCAGCGCCGACGTCCGCGGATGAAACCCCGTCTCGCGCGTGAGCTGCAGCGGTGAGTCCTGTGTCATGCGAAATCCGATCGCGCGCTTGAAGGCCGCGTCCTTTGGATAGACTCTGACGAGTATTTCCGACAGCCGCCACCCGTTCGAGGGGTCGATGTCGTCGGGGCACGACGACGCGCCGCAGACGAGATCGGTCAACGCGCGCATCAGCACATAGTCGCCGGGCCGCGACCACGGCTCATCGGACCAGATGTTGTTATGGCCGTCGACATTGGTGTTGTAGAAAAAGTTGATCGCCGGCCAGCCGCGGTAGCTGCCAACGTCATACGCCGCCAGCGCCGCGTTGAAGTTGTCTGAGCAGTTGAGGTGCCCGAAATATCCGGCGTCCTCGTAGAAGCGCCGGGTGCAGGCGAGGTTGAACGTGTCGTGGCGCCCCACCGTATCCTGCACCACTTCGACGAGCGCATTGCGGTCGCGGTCGAAAAACTTCGAAAGCAATCCCGGTTTCGGGTACGCCGTCCCTGTCATAGAGCGCGTCGTTGTGGAATCGATGCCGAGCACGGCGCCCTTGTCGAGCGCCTTGCGATGGAACGCCAGAAAGTCCGAGCACTGCCGTCCTCTCAGATCGACGATCTGGATGTGCTCGCCCTCGAACACTTCGAAACTCTCGGCCGACGCGACGTTGATCAGGATTTCAAGGCGCGGTTCAGCCAAGGGCTCTGGATACCGCGGCTGACCGAGCGGCGCCGGGCGCGCGCGACGAATGAAGACCAGCACATCGCTCGGCGGCGTTTGATGCCACACGGTCATTGCTTCTGCCGGCGCGCCGAGCACCAGTGTGCTCGCGCCTTCCGCCCTCAGCGTCTCGGTTTCACCGGCCGGCGCGTCCTTGCCAAACAGCCGCGCGCCTTTAGTTCGGCCCAACTGCAAGCCGCGGCGAAACAAACCGAAGCGCACGCGCGCCGCGTCGTCGGTAGAGCCGTCGAGGATGCCGTGAATGCCGCTCGGCAGATCGGTTGCCGTCAGCCCGAGAGAGGTTAGGTTGCTCTCGCCATCCGCGCCGAAGGCCAGCGCTTCGACTGCTTGCCCGCCTTCAAGTAAGGCGATTTCGACACTGTCGCCGGGCTCAAGCGCGTAGACCCCCGTGCCGCCGCCCTTCAGCACGTACCGCTCGACTCCGGGATCGAGCGCAGCCGCGCCCGCCGGCACGATCTTCGGCCTTTGTTTCGATGCGACCGCAGTGAGGTTCATGACCGCAAACTCGATGCGTCAAGTGGAGCCGATACAGCTGTCGTATCACTATACGTCAGGACTTCTGTGATTTCACGGCCAGAAAAGCTTCCATGGAATCGTCCATGGCCTGCGTCCACGGCGTGTGATGCACGGGCGCCATGTTGCCCGTCAGCGTCGATGGATAGGCGCGATCGCGATACGTCATGATGTCTTCCGACTTGTGATGCTCCCACTCCTTGAACAGTCGCGCGACGTGATCGACGTCGAGTTTCGGATAGTCGGTCGCTGCCAGGAGGTCGCGCGTGTACTCGGTCTGAAAATCGATGGCCTCGAACGGATTGGCGATTTGCTCTTCCATGCCGATCCACTTGATCATGTCGGCCGCCTGCTCTTCGAGCGACGGCAGCATGATCCGCCCCAGGACCACGTCGCGCGCGTACCACGCCTGCGCGTCGAACATGTTGAACGTGTAATACTGGTCCTGCATCCCGATGTAGATCAGCTTCGGATTGCCCCACCAGAACACGCCCTTGTAGAGGTTCGGTGGAAAGAGACGGTTCCGCGTCTTGAGGCGCAGAGAATCTTCGAGGAACGGAAAGTGGTGCAGGTAGCCGGTGCATAGCACGATCGCGTCGAAGTCGTCTGAAGTTCCGTCCCGGAAGTGCACTCGGCTGCCCTCGACCTTCGTCATGAGCGGCACTTCCTTGCAGCCCGCCGGCCACTTGAAGCCCATCGGTTTGGTGCGCCAGGTGAACGTCACGGACTTGGCGCCGTACTTGTGGCACTGGATACCGATGTCTTCCGACGAGTAGCTCGACCCGACGCACAGCACCCGCTTGCCCGCGAACTCGTCCGCCGAGCGAAAGTCGTGCGAATGCAAGACGCGGCCGGGAAACGTCCTGATGCCTTCGAAATCCGGGACGTTCGGCACCGAGAAATGCCCGCTCGCGACGATCACATGATCGAAGTTCGAAACCGTAGAGACATCGCTCTTGAGATCGCGCACCTTGACGGTGAACTTGCCCGTATCTTCGTTGTACGCCACCCAGCGAGTCATCGTATTCAGCTTGATGTACGGCGCGACGCCGCTCTTCTCGATTCGGCCCTTGATGTAGTCGTGCAGCACCGCGCGCGGCGGATACGAGGGGATCAGCCGGCCGAAGTGCTCCTCGAACGAATAGTCGGCGAACTCCAGGCATTCCTTCGGTCCGTTGGACCAGAGGTAACGGTACATGCCGCCGTGCACGGGCTCGCCGAATTCATCGAGCCCGGTGCGCCACGTGTAATTCCATAGGCCGCCGTAGTCGCTCTGCTTTTCGTAACAAACCACTTCGGGAACATCTGCGCCCGATTTGCGCGCGCTTTCGAACGCGCGAAGCGCGGCAAGCCCGCTCGGACCTGCTCCTATGATTGCGACGCGACCTGCCATGTTGCCCTCGTCACTGCGTTCGTTGGGTCAATGGAAATTGCCCCTGACTGTTTCTATTGGGGAGTCGAACCGCGACCGGCCCGACCCCGCAATTCATGCATTGGCTGCGCGAACTCGCAATCCCCACCCTATGCGGGAAGCTGGAACAGGTGGTTCGAGATCAGCACGACCGCGAGTCCTGCAATCAGCGCGACGTAGGGCCAGATCCCCGCCTTCCGCTCTCCGAGATCGTCGCCTGTCAGTCCGAGATCCGCAAGCGCTCCAGCCGGGAATCTGCCCTTGTCCTGCACGTAGTGGCGGAACGCGAACACCGGAATGATGAGCGCGGCGAAGGCGAAGCCGACCCAAAGCGCGTTCGAGTAGCCCCAAACCTTCGCGCCGGCGCCGAGGAACACGGCGTTGACGAACGCGAGGATGGTGTTGAGGCCGATCAGCCAGGTCGGCGCGCGATAGGGCCGCTCGATGTGGCCGCTGTCGACGCGGTGCATCCAGCCGGCGTTGAGGTTCAGGAAGTTGAAGATGATGTAGCCGACGTTCGACACCGCGAGGATGAAGAAATATCCCGCCGCATCCGATGCGATCGCGAGCAGGAACAAGTTGAAAGTCAAGTCCGTCCACATGGCGCGGGTCGGAGCGCCGTGCTCGTTGGTGTGGCTCAGATATTTCGGCAGCCATCCGTCGACCGAACCCTGATAGAGCGTTCGCGACGACCCCGCCATCGCGGTCATGATCGCGAGGACGAGCGCCAGGATCATCAGCGCGACGAAGATCTGCTTGATGATCACGTTGCCGCCCGAGACCATGTTGGCCATGGCATTGGCGACACCCGTTCCGGCGACGATGCCCGGATCCTTCATGCCCTCGACGCCGAGCACGCCTTGGAATGTGAACGGCACCAGCGTGTAGATCAGCAGGCACAGCAGGCCCGAATAGAAGATCGCCTTGAACGTGTCGGTCTTGGGATTGCGGAATTCGCGCGTGTAGCAAACCGCCGTCTCGAAGCCGTATGTCGACCACGCGGCGATGAACATGGCGCCGAAGAACAGCGTCCATCCGACGTTGTCGCCGACGCCCGGCCAGTAGGGAGGCGCGACGTTGGCCGCGTTGAAACCGCCGTTGAACAGCGGAACGATCCCGACGATCAG
The DNA here is from genome assembly GCA_046160845.1 of Hyphomicrobium sp. Classification (GTDB taxonomy): domain Bacteria; phylum Pseudomonadota; class Alphaproteobacteria; order Rhizobiales; family Hyphomicrobiaceae; genus Hyphomicrobium_B. The sequence goes on along the minus strand of JBJXHD010000008.1, from coordinate 73,891 downwards.
CATCGGAATGATGACCATAAGGCCGATCCACTTCTGGGCGTTCGCGGTGCCCAGAATGCCGCGATGCTGAATGGCGAAAACCATCAGCATCAGCACGGCGCCGATGAAGAACGAGGCGTTGAAGTTCAGCGTGCCGAGGCCGGGGACCGCGACGCTGTAGGCGTTAAAAGCTTGCAGGGCCGGCGTGTTGAGCGCCGTGATGGCGGCGATGCCGTCGGCGGCCGCTTTCCCGGCATTGGCCGGATCGGCCAGCCAGGCGACGACCTCGGGCGAGGCGTCGGTGAAGGCCGGAATGGGCGCTATCGCATTAAGAATGTAGCCGGCGGCGATGGCGCAGCCGAGCGACAGCACCGGAGTCCACGCGAACCAATTGCACCACACCGACAGCGGCGCGATGATCTTGGAATAGCGCAGCCACGCCGTCGCGCCGTAGATCGACGCGCCACCCGACTTGTTCGGAAATAGCCCTGCGATCTCCGCATACGTGAAGGATTGGAGGAACCCCATGATCATGGAGATCGTCCAGACCACGAAGGCCAGGTGGCCCGCGGTTCCGGCGATGCCGCCGATGGAGAACAGCACCAGGGCCGGCACGCCGCTCGCAACCCAGAATGCGCCGCGCCAGTCGATGGCGCGATGCAGCGTATTGCCGTCCAGCCCTGCAGCAGTCGGATTGTACGTCGCGGTCATCGGCGTCCCCAGAGTTGTGGCCTAACGGAATGATGCGAAAACACCAACGCCACGCCCCAGGTCTCGGGGCGCGGCGTTTGTTGGATACGGGGTGGGGTTGGTCGCGCGCAGGCTTGGCGCCGGTCGGCAGTGGTCGAAAATGGCGTGCGCCGTGGGTCTCAAAAGTTGCGCCCGGTCCTGAGGGGACATGCGAACTCCTATACCAACCGCAACCAATACGCGCTCACAACGCTCACATATTCGGATACCACAGCAAAATAGCTGTGCCAAATAGATAAATTGGTATATAATTGGACTATTATGTAGACAACTTTCGCAGTCCGCAGAGCCGGCGGGCAGATCAATTGATTGAGAGCGCTTCAAAGGACCGGCAATGTTCAATGACTCTTCCCGTGACCTCGCGCGCAATGCCTCGGCGCCGCGCGGCGCCAACTTGATCGCGCAGCAATTGGCGCACGCGATCGCCAACGGCGCCTTCGCCAGCGGCCAGCAGTTGCCGACGGAGCGACAGCTCGCCGAAAATTTCGCCGCCTCGCGCACGACCGTGCGCAAAGCGCTCGCCATGCTCGAGATGCGGAAGTTGGTGCAGCGCCGACCAGGCAGCGGCACGTATGTGAGTCTCGATACGCGATCGAGCAACAATGGCATCGCGGAGCGAACCAGCCCGCTGCAGCTTATCGAGGTTCGCGCCGTGGTCGAGCCCCAGATGGCGCGCCTCGCCGTCATGCATGCGAGCCAGGTCGATCTCGAAAAGTTGCAGGCTTTGGTCAACGACCTCAAAGCCGCCGAGAAGGACGATGACAGCGAGCGCTACGCGATGGTCGACGAGCAATTCCACCTCGCCATCGCCGCCGCAACGTCGAACCCGCTGATGGTCTGGCTCTACGAACAGATCAACGTCATCAGGACTCACGCGCAGTGGGCCGAGATGCGCCAGAAAATCATCACGAAGGAGAACATGCGGCTTTACAACGTGCAACACGCCGCCGTGGTCCGTGCAATTCAGGCCCGCGACGCCGCGGCCGCCGCCGAGACGATGGTCCGCCACATGGACAAGGCCCGCAACGATCTGATCGGCGCCCAGAGCCGATAGCGCTCTTGTCGGCGCTAGCCCCGAACCTGCCGCATGAAATTGCGATAGAGCGACTCGGCGTTGTCGGTGAAGCTTTGCATGTGAGACTTGGCGGCTTCATCCAACGCCCTGAGTGCGCCCGCTCCGTGCGTGCGCTCCAGCGCTTCAGCATAGGCGGGAATCTCGCCCCAGTCGCTAATCGTGTTCGGCTCGATTTCCACGTGATACTGCATGCTCCACGCCCGCGATCCAACCCGCATGGCCTGGCAGCGGCACACATCCGAGCCCGCGAGTACGACGGCGCCCTCGGGCGGCTGCGCAACCTTGACCGAATGCCATTGCAGGGCCTTGAACGATTTCGGCAATCCGTTGAACACGGGATCACTATCGGCCTCAGCCGTCAGCGCAACATCGAGAATGCCGATCTCGGACGGCCGTTGCGGCCCGCACGTCCCGCCCAAGGCGTCCGCAAGCAACTGATGTCCGAGACACAAGCCCATGAATGGTCGATCGAGCTCGCGAACCCAGCGTCGGATCGTGCGCTTTTCCTCGATCAGCCACGGACAATCCTCGACGTCCCACACGTCCATCGGGCCGCCCATGACCCAAAGCGCGTCATAGTCCTCAAGAGGCGGTATCGTTTCGCCGGCGTCCAACTCAACCGCGTCCCAAGTGACGCCGTCGGCCGCCAGAAATCGGCGGAATATGCCAGGATGTTCGCAGGCGATATGCTTCAGGACTAGAAATCGCACAGGCGAACTCTCCGCAAGGATTGACCGCGCAGATTTCGCACAGGGAGACCGAAAGCGCCATGCCGCAAGCACGTCTGACTGGAAGTTGTCTGTGCGGCGCCGTCCGCTTTGAGCTTTCGCCGCCCCTTCGCGACGTCATCTTTTGCCACTGTCGTCAGTGCGCGAAATGGACGGGATCGGCGGTCGCTGCGACGGCAGTCAGCCCTGAGAATTTCACCTTGATCGAAGGCGCCGACGCGCTCGCCTGGTACTCCGCGTCGAAACACGCCGAGCGCGGCTTCTGCGCGCGCTGCGGCTCCAGCTTGTTCTGGAAACCGACCGACGGATCGCGCATCGCCGTGCTGGCGGGCACGCTCGACCAGCCGACGGGCCTCGTCACGCGCGCCCATGTTTTCGTGGCCGACAAATCAGATTTTTACGACATCGCCGATGACGCGCCGCATTTTGACGCCAGCGGCGAACCGGCCAAATAGGTCAGATGCCGACGCGCACAAAAAAAGGGCGGTGGACCACTCCACCGCCCCTAGCACTCAAGAATTTCAACAGCTCAGCCGCGGCCGAGAACCGAGATCGACACCGGTGCGACGCCCATGCCGGTCATTGAGATCGCCTGCGCCGCGCCGCGTGAAAGATCGATGATGCGGCCGCCGACGAACGGGCCGCGGTCATTGATCGTCACGACCACCGACTTGCCGTTGACGCGGTTGGTCACGAGCACGCGCGTGCCGAACGGCAAAGTGCGGTGGGCGGCCGTCAGACCGCCGGGATTGAAGCGCGCGCCCGATGCTGTGCGCGTGCCTTGCCAATAATACGAGGCCTTGCCGCTCGTGCCGCCGGCGGAAACGTAGCCGGGGGCCGAGTAGCCCTTCTTGGACTTTTTGCCATAGTTTGCCTGCTTGGCGCTCGGCGCTGCGTCGCCGCAAACGTAAGATGGGCCCTGGCAATCCCACTTGGCGGCGCTGGCCGGCATGGCGGAGGCCGCAACGATGGCGGCGCTGGCTGCCGCGAGTGTTACGAGTGAACGCATGGGGCGCTCCTTTTTTCTGGTTGGACGATGAGGATTTAAGGAGAAGCGGCGGCGCGAAACTTGGGTGCATCGTGTCCGCCGCAACTCGTTGATGTGCAGTTTGGTTCCGCCTTAGCCGCGCCCGAGAACCGTCATTGAGACGGGCACGACGCCTGCGCCGGTCATCGAGATCGACTGGGCAGCGGCGCGCGACAAGTCGATGATGCGGCCGGCGACGTAAGGCCCACGGTCATTGATCGTCACGACGACGGACTTGCCGTTGTGGCGATTGGTGACGCGCACCTTGGTGCCGAACGGCAGGGTCTTGTGGGCGGCCGTCATGGCGTTCGGGTTGAACCATCCGCCAGACGCGACGCGCTGGGGCTGCCAGTAGTACGAGGCTTTACCGCTGGCGCCGCCGCCGGACGAATACGTCGAACTGCTGGCGATCTTCCTGGCCTTCTTTGGGCTGTAGGAGGCTGACTTCTTCGAGACGCCGACCTTCTTGACGCTCGCTGCCTTGTTGGCGCTCGCCTTGGTGACGTGTGCGGGGCCGCCGCAGACATACTCCGCGCCGTCGCAGCTCCAGTTCGCGCTGGCCGGCGCGGCGCCGACCATTACTCCGACGGCGCACAGCGTCGCATAACCCATGAAAGAACGCATGGTTCACTCCTTCTCTGCAATTACGGGCGTCAGTGGCGCTGGGTCGAATGAGCCGAGTCCCGTCGCCGCCGGCTCACATGAGCCGCCAAAGTCGCCGGAGCCTTTCGGGCGTCTCGGCGCACGGAGAGTCGGAGGTGGCCGCTAGAAGCGAAGACCCGTTGCAGAACTCCAGAACCAGTTCATTCTGTCGCCCAGGTTGTGGAAAACCCCGTCCTGGCCTGCGGACTGAGCACTTGCGAAATAAGGCCGTCAACCCGCACCTACGCGCGCATTTTAACCATAATCTGCAAGCTGCTGAAAAGCTTACCTATTGAACCTGCGCGCGGAAGTTGCGCGACGGCAGGTCGCAGTTCAGCCCGCACAAGCAAGGCTTTGGTGGACCTCGCAGTCCCGTATATCTAGCTAAATTTTTGTGCGCCGCCGCAATTCGCGGCTCAAGCAGCGCTGCCGGCGCGCTTTAGAACCAGCCTTTGGCGCGGAAGTAGAGGTACGGCACGATGCCGGCCACGACCATCAGCAACAGGGACATCGGGTAGCCGTAGAGCCACTTGAGCTCGGGCATGTACTCGAAGTTCATGCCGTAGATCGACGCGATCAGCGTCGGCGGCATCAGGATGACCGCCATCACCGAGAACAGCTTGATGATTTGGTTCTGCTCGGTCGAAATCATGCCGAGCGTCGCGTCGAGCAGGAATGCGGTGCGGGCCGATAGAAATCGCAGACTCTCGATCAGCGAGGATATGTCGGCGCTGGCGGAGTCGATGCGAGCCAGCACGGCGGCGTCTTCCTTGCGCGACCTCAGCGCGCTGGCGGCGAACAGCAGCAGACGGTTCAGCGACGTCGCGCTTTCCTGAGCGCGGCTCACGACATCGCCGGCCTTGCCGACGTTGCGCAGCAGCACATCCAGACGGCGCGTGCGAGAGGGCTGCTCGGCCACTTTCTGGCCGAAAACCTGCGGCGCGATCGTCTCGACGTCGTCCTGCACCCGCTCGATCAAGTCGGCTTCGCGCTCTATCAACATTTCGATGAGACCGATCATGACTTCGGCGCCGCTGTCGCAGCCATTGGCGATCTTGGCCGAGCGCGCCACGTAGAGTTCGAAGGCCTTGGGTTCGGCGTAGCGCACCGTGATGAGCTTGCGATCAGTCAGGATGAAGGTGACAGGCGAAATCATCGGCGCGCCCGGACTGGCTTGGTGCAGCACGATCGCCGTCATGTAGGCGACCCCATTCTCGGTATAGAAACGGTTGGAGGCCTCGATCTCGCGCATCTCCAATCGCGTCGGAACGTCGATGCCGAGTGCGCTTTCAACCTTGGCGTCCTCCTCCTCCGTCGGCGAAAGCAGATCAAGCCAAACGACCTCGGGGCCCGACAAGTCAGTTTTCTGGCTTGGCGTCAATTTGCCGGCGACGGTTTCGTAAGCGTTCAGCATGGGCGATCCGAGGTTCTGGCCGAGGTTTTGCAATGAGAAGTGACCGGGTCAGGCGACGGCGTTGAATTCGCCGTGATCGCCGCAACCTTGGCCGGGCATGAGTCGTACCTCTGCTATCATTGCTCGGCCGGCCGCGGCTAGCCCGCCCGACGTGTCAAACGAACCGGAGGATGCCTTATGACCCAATGGAAACAGAACGCCGCGCTCGTACTGGCCTCCGGGCTGGCCTTGAGCCTCGTAGCCGTCCCGGCGGCGTTCGCCAAGATCAGGTGCTCTGCCGACGGATTTCAATACGTGCAAGGCAGTTGGCTCTCGACGCCCTACTGCCAGGACAACCTGGTTGCCAAAGTCGCGCGCCAGTATGGCGTCAAAGTTTCGGACGCCGAGATCCGCTATAATCCCAACCGCAAGGCCGAAGTCTGCCGCTTCGTCGGCCACGACATTCGCATTCGCAACGCCTGCCAGGGCCTAGAGGGCGACCGCCGTCGCTTCTGATGCCGAGCGCGATCGCGCTCGCAACAAAAAAGCGGCCGGGTTGCTCAACCGGCCGCGCCATAAATTCGGTGTCCAACGTCGAAGTATGTGTCAGCCGATGTCCGGCGTGACTTCAACCACGTCCTTGGCGCGGCGCACGCTGCCGTCAAACTGCGCGCCTTCTGCGATCGTCAGCGACTGCTTGACGATGTCGCAATCGACTCGAGACGTCGCATTCAGAATCACGGTCGACCCCTTCAGCGCGCCGCGGGCCGCGCCTTGCACCGTGATGGTGCGCGCGACGATCGTGCCGTCGACGCTGCCGGTTTCCCCGACGGTGACGCTCTCGCCATGCACGTCGCCCTGAATGTGGCCCGCGATAAGCAGCGAGCCCTTGGTCTTCAGCACGAGATGCTGGCCGATAATGGTGATGTCCTGACCAAGCACCGAAGTCGGCGCATCAGGTCCGCGCGGCGCCGGCATGGGACCGGACGTGAACGGAGGCGGTGATTTCAAAGGTGGCGCTCCCGAAAGGACTTGGCCAGGAGCAGGGCCGCGATTGGGATCGGCAGGACGACCATCAGGCGTTGCGACGCGATTGAACATAAGGAACCCCCAAGAACACGAATGACTGTTGCCGCTATCCCCGCGAGGCAAGGACGCTGCCATCGGTCTGTGGGAACATTATGTCCAACTTGGTTCATGCGCGCCAGCCGGGAAATGGCCGGGTAGCCGCCGAGGGCGCCTACCGTGGCTGCATCAGCTCCGGCTGCGGGGCGATATCGTGCGGAATTAACGATATTGCCGCCACGCGCCAGCGCCGCTCCTGGTGGTCGTAATCGTAGACGAGGTCATAGACCAACTGCACGGCCCCGATCTCGAAAAAGCCCAAGATTCGCAGCAATCCATTGCGATCGACCGTTGGCGCGCCCGTGGTTTGAGGCGTCATCGCCTTAACCACACTTAAGTCACGGGTGCGGCTGCGAAGCGGCTCGAAACCGGCCGCGAGGCGCTCCGGCGAAGTGGCGGCCTGGAAGGTAGGCGTGCCCATCTCAAAGAGGCGTGTGTAGTCGCCCGATTTGTTGCCGGCGTCCACGGCCAGCACCGTCGCGCGCACCAAGTCGATCAGCTCGAACGACCCTGGGATCGGCGGACCTAGCCGCTCCTCGGACCGCCCCGGCGCGGCCAAGGCCGCAAAGATGACAAGGGCGAAGGCAAAACTCTTCAACGCACTGCGCATTTTGTATGATGTCCTAGAATGACGGCTCTAACTGCGGCGTCGAGCATTTCAGCGCCCCAACGCTCTTACGCGCCGCCACGCGCCTGGATCGCAACAGCGCGGTAAGTTCGACAGGATTGTCACTGTCCCAATGTCCGCGCCGGCATATGGAAATTCGACAAGTGCGGCGGTGGCGGGGCCAATTTGGAATGCTACAGTTGTTCGGCAGAATCAATTTCGGGAGGTCGAGGGGATGACGGGCTTGCGGCTTCTGAGGGCATGTGTCGCCACGAGCGCAGCGTGGAGCCTGTGCGGCGCCGGCGCGGCGATGGCCGAACCGGCAGGCTGCCCGAAAGCGGACGCGCTCGGCGTGTCGCGTACCGTCGAGATCGACACGACCGGCGGTCCCGGCTTCGGCATGCAGCACTACAAGGCTTATGATTTCTTGCAGCCGAAGGAAGTCGTGCTGACGTTCGATGATGGGCCGCAGAAGTTCTCGACCGAAATGGTGCTGGAAGCTCTCGCCGAGCAGTGCGCCAAGGCGACCTTCTTTTCGATCGGCAAGATGGCGCTCGGCTACCCCGAGATCATCCGCGAAGTCGCGAAGGCCGGACACACGATCGGCACGCATACCTGGAGCCACCAATCGTTTCCGAAACTCAAGACGTTCGAAGCTTGGAAGGACGAGATGGAGCGCGGAGTGTCGGGCGTGCATCGCGCGGTCGGCATGCCGATCGCCCCGTTCTTCCGCTATCCAACGCTGAAAGACTCGCCTGAATCGATCAAATATCTGGGCGAGCGCAACATCGCGATGTTCTCGACCGACATCGACAGCTTCGACTTCAAGCTGCAGCCGCCGGATAAGCTCGCAGCCTCCGTGCTCGCCAAGCTTGAGAAGGACGGCAAGGGCATCGTGCTGATGCACGACATCCACAAGAACACCGCGAAAGCGCTGCCGATCATTCTGAAAGGCTTGAAGGACAAGGGCTTTAAGCTCGTGCACCTGACGGCCAAGAACACGGCCGAAACGCTTCCCGAGTTCGATGCGCTGATCGAGAAGGACACAAAGGGTCTGCCGCAGGCCGGCGCCGAGCGGCCGACCACCAGCGTCGTGCGCACCATCGAAGGCGATCCGACGCCGGAGGAATCCGCGCCGCCGACGCCCGCGCCGACCAAGGCCGAAGCCCCGGCGCCTGCCCCGCCGGCAGCCGGCGAAACAGGCGCCGCGCCTCAGCCGCGCAATCCGGTGTCGACCACGTCGTCGATCGATTCAGCGAGCAACGCGTCGTCCGAGGGCGTGGTCGAAGACGAAGCCGGCGCTTCGAAGGGTCTCAGCGATCGCGCCAAGGATGTCTGGAACAATTGGTTCGGCAAAAAACCGTGAAGGCGGCACCTTCGCTGTCAGGACGATCGGGAAAACGAGAACGGGCGGCGCTTGGCGCCGCCCGTTCTTCGTCCGGATCCCCGTAGTCCCCTCGGGTCCGCCGCAATTCCAGTTCGACTGTCGCTCGAAAGAGCGGCGGCGAACTCTTGAGCGGCCGCGCTGCAACTGGCTTTGGGCCAGCGATCGCGATTCCGGCATGTGTGGGCAAGGCCACCCCCGAATCGATCCCCCGATCAATTCGCCCACGCGAAAAGTCTAGGTCGTCAAGTCCATGGCCGCCACCAAATATCGATTTCTGTGCATAACTACGTGGCAGTTGTTGCATTTTTGTAGCATCAGCAATGGGCGGCGGCTTCAAAAGACCCTCCCCGAAAACTCAAAAGGGCCGCTCTTGCGAGCGGCCCCCGTGAGAAATGGGTGCGATGATTGACGGATGATTTCACTCCGCCGCGATCGCGGTTCTCTTACGCCAGCGCCTCGAGGCGGTCCGGCGAGAACTCGAATGACCACGACACCGCAGCCTTCATAATCCCACTCGACATCGGATCACCTCCTTTCGATTGTTTCAGACGCAGTGAACTTGCCATGGTTTGCGCCGCAAGAAAAGTTACGTGCGGGCAACAATCGACTTCGATCTCGGAGCGTTCGCACAAAAAAGGCCGCCGGCAGGCCTTGCGGCTGCGGGCGGCCCAGCACCCTTGCGGGCGCCTGACGTATGCTGGTGCATCCGTCTGGAGGGTGAACGGCCAAACCCAGACTTGGGTTCCATGCCTCGCGGAGCAATTACAACTTCAGCCAGCTGGTCTAGAGTTACAGGCGAAAAAACGTAAAGGTAGCGCGGTCATGTGTCGGAATATCAAGAAGTTGAGCAACTTCGACCCCCCCGCCACCGAGGACGAGGTCCGGGCCTCGGCGCTCCAGTTCGTTCGCAAGCTTTCGGGGTTCACAAATCCGTCGAAAGCCAATGAGGCCGCATTCAATCAGGCGATCGAGCGAGTCTCGGATGCGTCGCGCGAATTGCTGGCGTCGCTCGTAACCAACGCTCCGCCCCGCGACCGCGACGTCGAGGCGGCGAAATCGCGCGAGCGGTCCGCGCGACGTTTCGGCTGAAGCGCCAAACGTCGCCATGAAGCGATCATTTTGCCGGCGCGTCGCCAAGCTTTTCCACTTGAGCCGCCATCTTCGGGATCAGCCGCACGCGATAACTGGCGTTCTCACAGGTCAGCATCCAATACGTTTCGTCAGGTTTTGAGGCAGCATCGTCACGCGTCGCGCTTTGTGGATTGACGCATTGATGTCCCTGTTTCCGGATCTGCGCGGCAATGATCTCCTTCGACATTTCCGCCGCAAACGCGGAAGCGCCGCCAAGCGCCACGACGAGTACAAACATCGGCGTCAGGATCGATTTCATGTGAGCGAGCCATTCTGTTGACGACGGCCGATCGAACATACATCACGCGGACAGAAACGCTCTAGGCGGAAGAATGTTTCTGCGCCGAAACTATCTATCGTCAATACGGCTAAATCCGGTGGCGCGTTACGGCGCAGCCGCAATGCTCTTCATCGTCGTGGCCGGCGCGTAGGCGTACCACAGCGGCGCGGCGACGAGATCGAGGCTGGCGGGATCGGTCAGTCTCGAAGTCACATCCAATGCGAACTGGTCAGGCTCTGTCGGCGGCGTCTCGACCGGCGCCATAGCGAGCGAAAGGAACAGACCATTCTTGGCGTCGCTGTAGACGTCGACGATGCAGTTGTTCGTGGCTTCGTGGCCGAACAGATCGAGGACCAGTCGAAACTTTCCATTGACGAGCTTGATCGGCTTTCCTTCCCCGCGAATTTCAGGAAAGTCCGATTGGCTGATCCCGTGCAGTTGATCCGGGTCGTCGGCGGGCCGTCCGAGAAACGAGTGCGAGTAGTTAGTCCACACATCCTTGTTGCGGCACGCCTGATCGAGCATCGTGTCGGTCAGCTGCGCCGGCCGCCGATAGCCCTTGAGCTTGATCGACCACACGCCGATCTTCTCGATTGTATCGATGTAGAGGAGAAAGCCCGGGCCCACTTGCAACGCTTTGGCTAGCAGTCCGCGCGGAAACAGTTCGCGCCGGTCGATCTCGAGCATTTGGGCGATGGCGCTGACCCCCTGGCGAAACGTTTCGTCGCTGACGGCGGTGCTGCCGGTTTTTTCAGGGGTCGTCAGATACGGCGCATGAAATCCGAGCGTTCCGCCGGCGTCGAGCGTGCGGTCGGGCGCCATCTCGCCGTCTTCTGAGGCCGGCGTATTTCCGGCGAGAAACATGAAGGCGCACGCCGAAAAGCACTCCGCCCCGCGATCGACGATAGTCGCGACGTTGGTGCGCCGAAGCATCATCCAGATCATGCTCAAGCCTTCGTAGTAGTCGCCGCCCGGGCTGTTGAGGCACAGCCGCGTGGATTCACCGCCGAACTCGGACGGCAGCGCGTCGAATGCGCTTTTGAGCTTCTCGGAGTCGCCTGCCGCGATGGGACCTTTCAGCGTGATCTGGCAGGCCGCGCCAGCGGCGCCGGCCACGACCTCGGCAGCTTGCGCCTCGGATTCCCACGCCGCCGCAAGCACGAGCATCATGACGGCGACCACCGCCAATCGACGCGCCCAAGACTGAGCCTGGTCCATGTCTCCTCCGCGGCGACGCCAGACGATCTCAGCCGTCGTCTTGTGCGTGGCGCCGAACGCGCCTGTTATGCCCCGACGCGCGTCCGGTGGCGAGTCGCTCAATCGATGACGGCGTCCCGCTAGTCCGACTTGACATAAATGTCCCCGCCCATCTCCCGAAACTTCGCGCTCATCTCCGCCATTCCGGCTTCGGGGTCGACGACGGTCGTCTCCTGCGCAATTTCCACGCCGGCTTCGTTCAACCGCGCCGCGTAGTCGCGCACGTCCTGCGAGATTTTCATCGAGCAGAACTTCGGGCCGCACATCGAGCAGAAATGCGCGACCTTGTGTGCGTCCTTGGGCAGCGTCTCGTCGTGGAACGACCGCGCCGTGTCGGGATCGAGCGAGAGGTTGAACTGATCCTCCCAGCGGAAATCAAACCGAGCGCGGCTCAAGGCGTCGTCGCGAAGTTGCGCTGCCGGATGCCCCTTCGCCAAATCCGCCGCGTGCGCGGCGATTCTGTACGTGATGACGCCCGTCTTCACGTCGTCGCGGTTCGGCAGCCCGAGATGCTCCTTCGGCGTCACGTAACAGAGCATCGCGCACCCGTACCAGCCGATCATCGCCGCGCCGATGCCGCTCGTGATGTGGTCGTAGCCGGGCGCAATGTCGGTCGTCAGCGGTCCCAACGTGTAGAACGGCGCCTCTCCGCACTCGCGCAGCTGCTTTTCCATGTTGACCTTGATCTTGTGCATCGGCACGTGGCCGGGGCCTTCGATCATCACCTGGCAGCCCTTCGCCCAGGCGATTTTCGTCAATTGCCCGAGCGATTCGAGTTCCGCGAACTGAGCGCGATCATTGGCGTCGGCGATCGAGCCGGGGCGCAGTCCGTCGCCGAGCGAGAACGACACGTCGTATTTACGCATCAGATCGCAAATCTCGCCGAACCGCTCGTAGAGGAAGCTCTCCTTGTGATGCGCGAGGCACCACTTGGCCATGATCGAGCCGCCGCGCGACACGATGCCGGTGACGCGGTTCGCCGTCAGCGGCACATAGGGCAGACGCACGCCGGCGTGGATCGTGAAATAATCGACGCCCTGTTCGCACTGTTCGATCAGCGTGTCGCGATAGATCTCCCAGGTGAGCTTCACCGGGTCGCCGCCGCATTTCTCCAGCGCCTGATAGATCGGCACGGTGCCAATCGGGACCGGGGAATTGCGGATGATCCACTCGCGCGTCGTGTGGATGTTGCGGCCGGTCGAAAGGTCCATAACCGTATCAGCGCCCCAGCGGATCGCCCAGACCATCTTCTCGACTTCCTCCTCGATCGACGACGTGACGGCCGAGTTGCCAATGTTGGCGTTGATCTTCACCAGGAAGTTGCGGCCGATGATCATCGGCTCGAGTTCGCCGTGGTTGATGTTCGCCGGAATAATCGCGCGGCCGAGGGCGATTTCGCTGCGCACGAATTCCGGCGTGATGTGGTCCGGGATCGCCGCGCCGAAGCTCTCGCCGTCGGCGAGCGCCTCCTTTGCGCGGTCGAGCGCAGCGGTGCGGCCGAGGTTCTCGCGATGCGCGACGTAGATCATCTCTTTCGTGACGATTCCGGCGCGGGCGAATTCAAATTGCGTGATCGGCGCGTTGGCGACGCCGCGCATGGGCTTCGGCACACTCGCAAATTCGCGCGCGGCGTGAGCGCCTGCGACGTTGCCGTTGTCTTCCGGCTTCACGTCGCGGCCGTCATACGCCTCGACGCCGCCGCGCTCATGCACCCAAACGTCTCGATGACGGGGCAATCCGCGCGCAACATCGATCGTCGCAGTCGAATCCGTGTAAGGCCCCGATGAGTCATAGACGCGGAATGGCGCCTCGCCGCTCAACTCGCCCAAGGCGATCTCGCGGAACGGCACGCGCACGTCGGGCGATCCATCGGGCGCGCAATAAACTTTCGCAGAACCGCTGATCGGCCCGGTCGTCACCTTCGGCGCCTCGATCTCGTTCGGGCGGGTGATCTTGTTCATGTCGTATCTCCATCGGCCGCACCCGCCGCGGCGCGGTGTCGGTCGATACTGTGATTGATGCGGGTGAGGAGGTGGTGACTGGAGAATGGCTTTTCGATCCAGTCGTCGAAAGCCAGATCGTCGATGGGGTCGGGGATCTCATCTCGGGACCAGGCCGAGATCATTATCACCGGCGTGACGTCGCCGCGAGCACGCAACTCTCGCAGCGTAACCGCCCCATTTTTCCGTGGCATCCGATAGTTGAGCAGGATGAGGTCAAACTTCGCCCCGGCCGCGTGGGCGAGCGCTTCTTCACCGGAAGTGGCGATGGCGACAGCCGTCGCTCCGTGGTGCGTCAGCGTCCACGCAAGTTGTCTGGCAAGATCGTTATCTGCGACGAGGATGCGCCACGGGCAATAGGGTTCATCCGAATGTGGGTGGCGCGAAGGCATGGCGGCTCCGTCCCTATCGCCGGCATGACCCGGATCAGGTTCTAAGGGTGCTCGCGCTTCCAACGCGCGATCTCAGCCGGACTGACCGGCGCCCCTCGGATACGGGAGGTAGTTTGCGCCGCGGATGCGGCTGATGCAAGGCGGAGCTGTTCTAGTTTCGCTCCGTCAGCGGAACCCGAAGTAGGACAGCACGAGCCCGATGACGAGCCACACGCCGCCGGCGATGGGGAGGGTCCCTGGCCTCTCAATGGCCTCGCGCCCGACTTCAGTTGCGCGCTGCGGAGCGAGGATGCGGATGGCGCCGCCGATAGCGGCGGCCCAGCCGAGGATCGTGATAATCACCGGCCAATCGAGCACCCAGACATTGTGAACGAGCACCGTCGCAATGCCTGCCGGAAGCGCGATGTGGCCTATCACGAACACCAGTGCGGGGCTGCGCATGATCTCCTGCGTAACACCGCGAAACTGCTTCGGATTGAGGAGGATGCTGGCGCCGATGACGGCGAGCATCGGGCCGATCACCTTGGCGAGAAAGATCGAGGCTGTCACGCGTTTCCCTTCCCTTCGCCGGGCTGAGCAGCTCAGCAAGCGGGCGTCAGGCCGCCAGCGCCTCGCGCGCGAACGTCACCCACGTCTTGATTTTTTCGACGTCGGGCGTGTCGCCCTCGCGCAAGATCCGCTTGCCGTCGCTCGTCGCCGCGAACTTGAGCACGTCGGACGCGAGTTCGACCGGCTCGGCGTCCGCGATCGCCTCCGCCGTACGATACCCGGCGCCGACCAGCAGCTGCGCATGTCCGCCGCGAAGGCCCGCGATGTCGATGACAAGCTGCGCCTGATCCTGCCAATCGGTCAGCTCCTCGGCGTCGATGCGGCTGTCGTCGAGCAGCTCGGCCATGTCGTGGGGATCGTTGCCGAGGAACTCAGCCACCGTCTTGATCCCGAGTTCGCTGAAACGCTCGGCCATCTTCGGGCCGATCGACGGCGCGGCTTCAAGTTGGTCGGCTTTCGAAAGATAACTGCGGCGCGGCTCGGAAACGGGCTTCGAGACAGGATTTGGCCGGATGACTGGAACACTCGTTGGGATCGGCGGCGGCATCGCGGGTTTCACCGCGGTGCGCGGCGGCGCAACCATCGGAACGACGGAGGAAACAACAAACGACTTGGCGGCGCCGGCCGTCGCAGCAGGCGCAACCGGCGCAGCCTTGACTTCGGCCTTGCGTGCGAGTTCCGCCGGATCGCCCTCAGGCACGCGCTTGGCGCGAGTCTCGGCGCGCGCTTTGAGCTTCGGGGCCAGCACTTCGCGCGCATAAGTATCTCGGACCGTGCGATCGTCCTCCGACAAAGTCTGGTCGACGCGCCCCGTCGCGGCGAGTTCGTCGTACTGCGCGTTAACGAGCGCCTTGTCAGCGTTGTTGGTCAGCTTTTTCTCGATCCACTTGCGCGGCATCTTCGCGGCCGCGAGCACGGTGTCGACCGTCAGCGCGACGTCCGGCGCCGTGGCGCCGGACTCGGCGATGGCGCGATCGACGATCTGGGCGAAGCCGTCGGCGGCGTACATCAGCAGTTCGGCGACGAGTTTCTGCGCGATGGCGTCGAGACCTTCTTCCGGCCTGACGACGCCACGCTTGAAATCATAGTGCGCGATCAGCTTCTCGTAGTAGCGATGCGAGAACTCGGCGCCGTCGCAGACAAGCTCGCGCAGCCAGTGCGCGCCCTCGGGAACCTCCACGCGCAGAGCCGCGAACTCCTTGCTTCCAATAGCGCGCAACGCATCGTATGAGCGATTGATGCTCCACTCGCAGGCGCGATGGATCGCGTTCTCAGCTTCCGTCTGGCCGGTGTGGAACGGATGGATCGGGTCGGTGTAATAGTGGCTCATCACGCCGGCGGCGTAGGCGGCGTCGCCCCACTTCTGTTCGCTGAGCGCCGTGACCGTATGGCCGTACCAAGCTTCGACCTTTTCCGGCGCCCCGCCCCAATACTTATCGCCGACGTGCAGCACGTGATTCTTGAAGTCTTTGAAACTGACGTCGGGCGCCTTCGAGCCTTCGAGATACAACGCGACGTGCTTGAGGAAGACGCGTCGCCACGCCTCCGCGTCGGGCCGGCGCATTTGGGTCAGCGCATCGAGCGCGAGCTTGTGATGCGTGCCGTTGGCGTGCGCCGCATAGACGATGCGGAAGAGTGCGGACATGGGCGGCCTCGAAAAATCTTTGCGATTCCGGGAAGCCTAAGCGAGTCGCGCGCGACGTACGATTGAGTCGGCCGTTTGGTCCCCAGGCAATTCCGCCTCACTCCGACGCGTCGCCAACGTCCGGCAGCTTGCGGCCCGTGAATTCGATGACTTCGGCGTTGACGCCGCGATCCGCGGCCATTCGGCCGGCGATCCTGAGGCGCCGCGCCAGCCGCACGACGTTCTCCGGCGCCACCGGCGCCTCGGCGACGCGCGCCAGCGTCGCGTCGGTCAAACCAAGCGCCCGGCCGATGTTGAGCGCTTCCTGTTCGGCGACCACCTGAGCGGCCTCGACGTAGCCCATCAGCGCCGCCGCGGTGTGCGCGCTGCCGAGCGGGCCGGTGCGTTCGACGCGGCCGATGCAGTTGAGAACCGGCGCCGCGTGGTCGACGGCGTCCGGATAGCCGCCGACGAGCACGGTGAGGTCCTGTGCCGTCGCCCCTTCGCCATCGAGCGGGCCGATGACGGCAGCGTCGATGACCGCAACGCCGCGCGTCCCGAGCAGCCCGAGCAGCGCCTGTGTTTCGCGCGCCGGCCTGACGCCAAGATCGACGAGCACCGATCCCGGCGCCATGTCTGCGCCGAGCCCGGGGCGATCGGCGCCGCCAATCAGTAGCGCGCGCAGCGCGGCCGTGTCCTCAATCATCGAGAGCACGATGTCGCAATCGGCGGCGATGTCGGTCGTGGTGGCAGCGTGTTCGATGCGGGCGATGCGCGGCAGCAAACTCGCGCCGCAGGGCGCGTGCAGAGCGACGCGCTGACCCGCCGCCGCGATGCGCCGCGCGAGCGTCAAGGACGTCGCGTCGGCGCCGATAAGGCCGACGGACTTCGCCGCGCGGCGCGTATCTTCTCCGCCTCCGATATGAATACGCATGTCGCGGGTCCCCTCAAAGCCGTTCGGCCGTCATCGACCTTCGCGCCACCAGGCGAGCGCAATCAGCGCCAGCAGCGCCGACAGCGCCGCGAGGCCGGTGAACATCGGCGTCAGTTTCACGCCGCGCGTCAGGTACGCCTCTCGGTCGCGCAAGCCGAGCCAGCCCGATCCCGCCATGACCTTGGCGTTCGACATCATCGAGATGCGCGGTACGTCGACGGCGCTCGCGGCGCCAGACAGCAGACCCGCGCTGCGCGTCCAGAACACGCCGCCGCCAGTTGCCTCGGCGATGGGCTTCATCTTGTCGGCCGTCGCGGTGACTTCACTCATCTCGCGCGGGTCTTCGACCCCGGCGTTGGCGACGGCCGTGAGCGTTCCGAAATTGGTGGGCGTCTCGGCTTTGTAAAGTCCGGGGATCTTGACGTCGACGGCCGCGCGCCACACGCCTGCTTCGGCTGGCGAAGATTCCAGCGTCACTTCGGAAACGTCACCGCCCGGCGCCATAAGTTTCACGGGCGCGACGGCTTCATCCATCGAGCGGCGTTCGAGCGTAAGTTTCAGTCCCTTGGCGGTCGCAAGCAGGCGCTCTTCCTCGAGGTCAGGCTCCTTCATCAGCCAGTGGGAAAGCCGGCGCAACAAATCAGTATGCGGGCCTCCGCCGTCATAGCCTCGCGCCCACAGCCACGCATGATCCGAAGTCAGCAGCGCGACACGCCCCTTGCCCTTGCGATCGAGAATGAGCAGCGGCCGGTCTTCCGCGCCCGTCATCACCACGCGACCGCGGTCGGGACGAACCTCGGCCTGCCGGAACCACCGGCCCCAGGTCGGCTCGCGCGACGCATCGGCAAGCTGCGGTCCGAGCGAGCCCGGAAGGTCGCGCGTCACGGGATGCATCGCGCCCTCGCGCGTGACCTTCGCCCGGAACGGCGCCTCGATGACGCGCCCCGTCGGCGAGGCTGGCAGCACGGAAGCGAGAGGTGTGCGGTAGATCGAGAACATGCTGGCATAATCGTCGCCGGCCGCGATCAGCAACGCGCCGCCGTGCTGGTCGACGTATTGGGCGATGTTCTCATAGTACAGGAGCTGGAGGATACCCTTGTGCTCGTAGCGGTCGAAGATGATCAAGTCGAAATCCTTGATCTTCTCCGCGAAGAGCTCCCGCGTCGGGAACGCGATCAGCGACAGCTGATTGATCGGCGTGCCGTCCTGCTTCTCGGGCGGACGCAAAATCGTGAAGTGCACGAGATCGACGGCGGCGTCGGACTTCAACAGGTTCCGCCAGGTGCGCTCGCCGGCGTGCGGCTCGCCGGAAACCAGAAGCACGCGCAGGTTTTCGCGCACGCCTTCCGCCGCGATGACGACGCGGTTATTGGCCGGCGTCAGTTCGCCGTCGACCGGATCGAGTTCGATTTCGACGATGTTCTGCCCCGTGTGCGGGAACGGCATGTCGACCCTGAACGGCAGGCCGATCTGGCTGCGCACGATTTCGTCGGAGAGTCCTTCGCGGCGGATCTTCAGCGCAACCGGGGGCGAGGCGCCGGTCTTGCCGGTCTCACGCACCGCCAACTCGATCCGCCGCGTCTGCCCGACGATGCCGTATTTTGGCGCTTCGATGATCTCGATGCGCCGGTCGAACTCGCCGTCGACACCGGTCAGCAGCGTGTGCACGGGCGCTTCGAAGCCGAGCGATTGCGCCGTTTTTGGAACGTCGTGAACCTGCCCATCCGTGACGAACAGCACGCCGGCGATACGGTCCGGCGCTGTGTCGGCGAGCGCCGCATTGAGGTCGGCGAAGAGATTGGTGCCGGCTGCAGTCTGATCGTTTGGCTTGGCGCCGGACACCCACTTCACGGTGAGATTTTGAATTTTGCCGAGCTTCGCCTCGAGGTCGGCCTTGATGGCGTCTGTTTGCGCCGGTCGGTCAGCGAGCCGCTGGCTGGTGCTTTCGTCTAGCACGACAATCGCAACGCTAGTCAGAGCCTCGCGCTCTTCCTCGCGCAGCGTCGGATTGAGCAGCGCGGCGACCATGGCTGCGAGCGCCGCGAGACGCAGCCACGCCCCGCGCGAGCGATTGAAGAACAACAGTGCGACCAGCGCCAACGCCACGAGCGCCAAGCCCCACAGAATGGGCGGCGGCAACATCGGCGCGAAATCGATGGACCAGTTCATCCGCGCAGCCTCACAGCCATCTTGTCATCCCGGGCGAGCCGACTTGCGGCGAGACCCGGGACCCAGAGCCGTGTCTCGGGATATTGCATGTAATTCTGGGTCCCGGATCGCGATGCACGGCATCGCGTTCGGGATGACGATAGTAGAGAGGCGCGACGGCTATCGCTGCTCATCGTCACTGTCCCAACCGTTCGAGCAGCGCCGGCACATGCACCTGGTCGGCTTTGTAGTTGCCGGTCAGCGCGTGCATGACAATGTTGACGCCGGATCGGAACGCCATCTCGCGCTGCATCTCGCCCCCGGGCACGACAGGATAAAGCGGGCGGCCGCGATCGTCGAGCGCCCAGGCGGCGGCAAAATCGTTCGAGGTGATCATGATCGAGGTGACGCCGTCGGAGACGCGGCTCTGCCGTCCGCCGTCTTCGGGTTCGGCGATCGCTTCCACCCAGAGATGACCGCCGTCCCAACGGCCGGGAAACGACCGCAGCAGATAGAACGACTTGGTCACGACATGATTTTCAGGGACGGGCTCGAGCCGCGGCACGTCGAGCTTGCTCAACAGGCGCTGCAACGCGTTGCCGCTTTTGCCTGCTATCGGCAGCTGGTTGACGCCGCCCTGGCCATAGTCGCGCGTGTCGAAAACGATGAGGCCGCCTTCCTTCATGTAGGCGTCGATCCGCGCGATCGCCGCGTCGGGCAGCGCCTCGGCGTTTTCGAGCACCGGCCAGTAGAGGATCGGGAAGAACGAGATCTCGTCCGTGGCGATGTCGACGGCGTGGGGTTCGCCGGGCTCCACCGCGGTTCGCGTTTCAAGCACGCGGGCGAGGCCAAGGAGGCCTGTGCGGCTTGTTTCATCGGTTTCCCGGTCGCCGCTGACGACGTAGCCGAAAGTGACCTTGCTCGTTGACATGATCGCGGTCTGATCGGCGGCCATCGCGTCAGCGTTGGGCGTCGCCGCGCGGGTGCGGTCGGGCGCGGGCGTTTGTGCGTGGACATCGGGGGTCGCCGCAAAAGCGGCGAAGATAAGGGCCAGCGCCATCGCAGTTCGCGGCGGCGCGGCGAGACGATCGAGCACTGCGCCGACGCCGCCGGCCTGAAGCAGCAGGACGGCGATGATGTCGAGAATAAGCAGACCCAATCCGACCGCCAGCGCCCAGGGTTTCAGCGGCGTGCTGGAGGCGTTGGTGTAGGTCAGGCGCGTGACGCTCGCCGGGAGATTGGCGATGGCCATCAACTCGCTTTTCGGCGTCAAGACGTTCAAGGCGTGCGGCGCGCCGGTTGAGCCATAGTACCCCGGCGGATGCAGCAGCGACGGCGCCGCCGTCGCGAGTTCGTTGGACTTGATCGGCTCTGCGGTCGGCGGCGGAGATTTCAAGGCGCCATGGCCGTCGAGCGTTTTCAGCGGCGCCAGAACATTAGCGGTGTCGGCCGTCGCGGCGCCGTCTGCGGCACCCTCTCCGCCGGCGGCTCCGCTGACCCCGATCCGGCCCATAGCCGAAAGCCTGCGCAGCATTTCGACGAACAGGCCCGAGATCGGCAGGTTCGACCAGTCGGAATTGGCGGTCACGTGGAACAGCACGATCTGACCCTCGCCGCGCTTGGTCGCCGTGACGAGCGGCGTGCCGTCCTGCAGCCGAGCCCAGACCTGCACGTCGGGCGTCAATTGCGCCGGGTCGGCAAGCACCTGCCGGTTGATCTTGACGTCGGCCGGAATGGGCAAGCCGGCAAACGGGCTGGCATCGTCGAAGGCGGCGAGCGGCTGCGGCGACGACCACGACAACGCGCCGCCGAGCGAGCGGCCGCCGGCGCGCAGCTGCACAGGCAGCAGGTCGTCGCCTGCCTTTTCGAGCCGCGGACCGGCGAAGCGCACGAGCACACCGCCGCGCGCCACGAACTCTTCGACCCTTTTTGCCACCACGCCGGTCAGCGTGCCGATGTCGGCGAGCATCAGCCCCGACACGTTCTGTTTAAGGACGGCGTCGAGCCCCTGCGCGAGATTCGAATCTTTCGACACGGCGAGTTCAGCGTAAGGCGTCAGCGCCTTTTGGATGTAGTAGAGCGGCGCCAGAAGCGGCTGCGCCTGCTCCCGGCTTTCGCCCGAAATCAGTCCGACGCGATGCCATTGCGTCGCCGAGTCGATCAGGCTGACGGCGCCGGCCGAGCGCTCGGACGACAGTTCGATGCGCGCCACTTGGTTTCTGAGTTCGAGCGGCAGATCGAACGCCACGATCGCCGACATAGCGCCCGCCGTCAATTTGTAGGGCGCTTCGCCGAGCCGCTCGCCGCGCGCCGAAAATGCATAGACGACGCCGCTCCGCGGCGAACCCGACGGAGACATCACGACGGCTTCGAGTTTGCCTTTCTCGGCGAGACGGGCGGTGAGACCGACCGCTTCCTCACCGCGCGTTTCGTCGATCACGGCGAGCATCGCGCCGCCCGCCAGATTTTGCAGCTTGGCCGCGATGTCTGCGGCGTCGTTCATATGATCGACGCCGTCGTGCAGCCAGACCACATTCGGATTTTTTGCGCCCGCCGTCGTCAGCGCCGTCTCGATCGCCGCGATGGCCCCGTCGCGATCAGGCGCGTAGGGTTGCGGGGCGATCGCCGCCGCGCTTGTGCGCGCGTCGCCGGGAGATTCGAGTTTGGCCGAGAAGGTTTTCGCGGTGGGCGCCGTGCCGATGACGACCACAGCGCGACTGGCGGTTTCCGCTTCACCGATCAGCCGGTCGATCATGCGCGCACGCTCGGGCCAGTGCGATGCGGCAGCCCAGCTGTTGTCGGCGACGATGACGAGGGGCCCTGCGCCTTTCACCGACGCGCCGCGCGTCGGATTGAGCACGGGATCGGCGAGTGCCAGGATGATCAGCGTCGCTGCAAGCAGTCGGATGAGCGTCAGCCACCACGGTGTCTTGTCGACGGTCTTTTCTTCGTTCTCGAGTCCGACGAGGATGCGTGTCGGCGGAAATTCAACAGCCGCCGGGCGAGGCGGCACGGCGCGCAGCAGCCAGTAGATCACCGGTAATGAAACCAGCGCCGCCAGCAGCCAGGGATTGAGGAAGGCGAGGGGTCCGAAGGTCATGTCGCCCCCTCGGTCGCATCCGAACTCGCCGACATCCAGCGATAGCCGCTGGACGAACCCTGCAGCCGCATCAACAGCGACAGCAGCGGCTCAGACGCCGGACGATCGGTGTGGTGTGTCATGAACGACCAGCCGAAGCGATGCGCGAGTTCGGCGACTTCCGCGCGATGCGCCTGGAAGCGCGCCTGGTACTGGGGCCTGAGAGTCTCGGCCCGGTCCGCCACCCAACGCTCCCGCCCGGAGGGTCCGTAAAATTCGGTGCGACCGGCGTAGGGCAGCGTCTCTTCGGCGGGATCGAGCACCTGGACGAGATGCCCAGTCGCGCCGCTCGCCGCGAATGTTTCAAGCCGCTCGCGGATCGCGACGGCAGGCGCCAGGAAATCGCTGAACATGATGAGGCCCGAAAACCGGTTGAGCGAGGCCTTCGGCGGTCGGCTTTTCTGCAGCATCGGCGTGTCGGCATTGGCGACGATCGTCTCGGCGATGCGCGTCGCGGCGTTCCGGTTCGCGGTCGGCTGCATCTGCGCCAGCAATGCGACGCGCTCGCCGCCGCGCACGAGGAGCTCCGCCGCCGCCAGCATCAAAACCAGCACGCGGTCGCGCTTGGTCACCTGCGAGAGGTGGCTGCGGAAGTTCATCGAGGGCGAGATGTCGGGCCAGAGATACAGCGTGTGCGCCGCCTCCCATTCGCGCTCTCGCACGAACAGATGGTCGGAACTCGCGGAACGGCGCCAGTCGACGAGGTGCGCGCCTTCGCCCGGCTGGTAGACGCGGAACTGCCAGAAGGTTTCGCCGGGACCGGCGCGGCGGCGGCCGTGAATGCCGTGCGCGACCGTCGAGGCGATGCGATCGGCCTCCATCAGCAAGTCCGGCATCCGATCGACGATGCTGATCGCTTCGCGCTCGAGCGACAGGATGCGACGGCTGTCTGTCGCCGGCGCCGCTGCGCGCCCGGTTGGCGCTGCCATGTGGAGTTACTCCACAGCCGCCGCGAGGCGGGCGATGATCTTCGCGAGGTCTTCGCCTTCGGCGCGCGCCGCGAACGTCAGCGCCATCCTGTGTTTCAGCACCGGTTCGGCGAGCGCGATGACGTCGTCGACGGAGGGCGCGAGACGGCCATCGATCAGCGCCTTGGCGCGAACGGCGAGCATCAACGCCTGACTGGCGCGCGGACCAGGACCCCACGCGACAAAGCGATCGGTGTCGGCGTTGCCGCCGCCGGGGCGCGCCGATCGGACGAGGGTGAGAATGGCTTCGACAACCTTGTCCGGCACCGGAATCTGGCGCACGAGACGTTGCGTCGCCATGAGTTCCTGCGCGCTGAGCACGGCGTCGAGCTTAGTCGTGTCGGCGCCGGTCGTCGCATAGAGCATTTTCCGCTCGGCGACGAGATCGGGATAGTCGACGTCGATCTGCAGCAGGAAACGGTCGAGCTGCGCTTCGGGCAGAGGATAGGTGCCCTCTTGCTCAAGCGGGTTCTGCGTCGCGAGCACGTGGAACGGCGCGGGCGTGTCGTGTCGGTGTCCGGCGACGGTGACGTGATGTTCCTGCATCGCCTGCAGCAGCGCCGACTGCGTCTTCGGAGACGCGCGGTTGATTTCATCCGCCATCAGCAGCTGCGTGAAGATCGGGCCCTTGATGAAACGGAACGAGCGAGCGCGTCCCGGCTCTTCCTCGAGCACCTCTGAGCCGATGATGTCGGACGGCATCAAGTCGGGCGTGAACTGGATGCGCTTGGCGTCGAGGCCGAGCACCTTGCCGAGCGTGTCGACGAGCAGCGTCTTGGCGAGGCCCGGCACGCCGATCAGCAGCGCATGTCCGCCAGAGAGCAGCGTGATTAGCGTGCGCTCGATCACTTGATCCTGGCCAAAAATGACTGTGGCCGCCGCCTTGTGCGCCTTCTGCACGCGCTCGGCGGCGGCTTCCAGACGTGGCACGATATCGGTCTGCGTTTCTGTGAGTGTAGTCATGCGGAATTCCGAGCCTCGTCGCGCTTGAGTCGGTGGGATGACGTCGTCAGGCCTGAACCCGGACCAGAACTCGGGGCAGCGTCGGGCCGCGGCCGTCCACCATGGACGATCCCGCCCGACCCCCGTAGGGTCAAGTGAATGTTACGTTAGATTGAGCCGTAGAGAGGATTTTTGCCCGGGCGCTGAAATGTCGGATGAAAAAGCCAAAAAATCCGCCCCAATCGAGGACGGCTTGGCCGCTCTGATCCGCGCTGCCAACGACGGTGGCGCGGCGATCGGTCTGCGACCGGTGAACGCATGGAATCCGCCCTATTGCGGCGACATCGGCATGGCGATCCGCCGCGACGGCGCGTGGCTCTATCAGGGCTCGCCAATCGGCCGCATAGCGCTGGTCAAATTGTTCGCCGGCATTCTGCGCAAGGACGCCGACGGCAAGACGTATCTCGTCACGCCCGCCGAGAAGGTCGACGTGACGGTCGAGGATGCGCCGTTCCTGGCTGTCGAGATGGCGGTTGAAGGATCGGGCCCGGATCAACGCCTGACCTTCCGCACCAACGTCGATGATGTCGTGACAGCGGACGCCGAGCATCCGCTGCGGTTCGAGCGGCAAAACCCCGACGGCGGGCTCAAACCCTATCTGCTGGTCCGTGATCGCCTCGAAGCGCTTGTGACGCGCGCCGTCTATGCCGAACTCGTCGAACTGGCGGTGCGCAATGACGTCCGCGAAGTCGGCGTCTGGAGCGGCGGCGTCTGGTGGCCGATGGAAGCGGCGGCGCTCTCGTGAAGGCACAGACCAGATCAACGCATCGCCAGCCGAGTCGTTCATCTGCCGTTCAAGTTTGCGGTCGTTTGATGGCGCTTTCGGGAAGGGAGGACTGGCTCATGAAATCAGCGCTTTGCATTCTCGCAGCGTGCGCGGTCGCCGGCATGGCGCCCGCCGCCGCCACGGCTGCCGATTTGGACGACGGTTACAGCTATGGCGGGGATTATCGCGACCAAAGTCAGTACGGCGCCTACGACGACGGCGAAGACCAGCGCTATACGGTCGTGATCCGTCGCGCGCCGCGGCGAGAGCGCTACGCCGAGCGGTACGACGGCCCCGTCGAATATGACGACGCGTTCCCGCCGCCACGGCATTATGTGCACGCCTACCGGCGAACGTATCTGCGCTCATTCGACTGGTACGATCGCCCGCGTTTCGACGGCCCGCATCGCTATCGCCGCGATGAATGGCAGGCCAGTTACAGCGACCGCTGGTGACAGGCTGAGGCGGCGCGTGGCGTGCGATCGCGGGCGCGACCGCCGCCTAATGCACTTTCAACTCCGCGCCGATCAGCCTGAGCTCAGCCGGACGGATCAGCTTTGCGTGCGCCACCGTCACCTTGAACAGTTCGCCTTCGAGCTTGGCGACCCAGAAATCCAGGAACGACTTCAGCTTCGGAAACCTCGGCGCGAGGTCGTACTCCTGCCAGACATAGCTTTGCAGCAGGACGGGATGATCGGGAAGCCGATACAAAATTTCCGCCGTCGTCAGGCTGAAGCCTGCGAGTTGAAGCCGGAATGCGTCGTCCGCGGGGCGCTGGGCGTGGGTCACGTTTGTCTCCCGTTGATATCGGGTTGAGCGCTCCTCCCTAGATTCGAATGATGCGATTGCCGGCGCCGGCTGTCCAGTACGAAAACCATGCGTTTCAGTTTGTTAGCAGCGGTGTGTTGCGAGTGCTTCACAGGCCGAGATTGGAACTCGGGAATGATGCTTATGCCGAAATGATCGCGAGGGAGCGCGGCCCTGAACAACAGTTTTGCGAGGCGTGCGCATTGATTTCGCCACTTTGCGGCACGACATGCTTGGTCAAGCGCGCTCCGGCGAAAAGGTCCCCGATTTCGGGAACCAATGTCGAAGGTCCGAGTTACGTGCTTATTCGGAAATGCCCGAACACTGAGGGCCGCGATCGCCGTGCGCGCATCGCAGGCAAGGAGGCGTAGATGAAAAGTGGATTTGTACTCGCGCTGGCGGCAGCGGTCGGTATGGCCGGTCTCGTCGCTGTGTCGCATGAAGCCGATGCTCGGAAATTGGGCGGCGGTGGCGGCGGCATGTCGATGGGCAAGATGGGCGGCGGCAGCTCGAGGATGAGCGGCATGCGCATGAGCTCGCCAAGAATGTCTGGCCCGCGTTTTTCTAGCCAGAGATTTTCCGGCCAGCGGTTCTCGGGCCAGCGATTCAGCGGTCCGCGCATCGCAAGCTCTCGCCGGTCGAACGGCAATTGGAACGGCATCAAGGGGTCCAACAAAAAGTGGGCCAACGGCAATTGGAATGGCAATCGGAACGGCAGGCACCGCGGTCATAAGCGCCGGTTCTATGCGGGCTATCCGTACTACTGGGCCGGACCGCTGGTCTACAGCCAAGCCTATAGCTACGGGGATGACTGCGGCTGGCTGCATCGCAAAGCCATCCAGACCGGCAGCAGCTATTGGTGGACCCGCTACAACGAGTGCCGCCTCGATTATTGAGGCGACGCATTCAAGTTGAGTTCGAAAAGGGCGGACCTCGTGTCCGCCCTTTTTGCTGCGCTCACTAGCGTTCGGTAACGCGTTAGCCCGCTCTTAACGCATTCCTGTTTCACTTCGGGACAGTTCGTTGCGTCCTGTTGTGTTCACTCGAAAGCGTATCGTCATGTTTGCGTATCAAGCGGGCCGCTCTGCGGCCGTCGCCGTCTGCGGGTCGCTCGCACGGCCAGCGGCCTACGCCGCACTCCTAGCCCTCGCCGGGTGCGCCTCCAACCAGCCCTACGCATCGCAGGACGCCGTGATGTCGGCGCGCATCGCGCAAGCCGCCGTCAAGGAAATCGAGGACGACGGCCTGCCGGTCCAAACGCCGCCACCGGCGCGCATTCGTGATCTTGCTGACGAACCGAACGAGCCGTTCAGCCGGAATTACGGCGGGCCCAACCCATCGGCAATCCCATCGGCGCGACCCAAGGGTCCGGCGCCGATGCCGGCCAATCTTCCAGGCCCGGTCGTGCCGGACGACCTGCCGCCGGTCTTCCGCCAGAAGATTCTCGCGGCGATGACCGATGAGACATAATTAACTCTGCCAGTCGCGGGCCGGGTCGCTGTCTCTCAAAAGTGCTTAGATGTTCGCTCGGTTTACACGGCGCTCAGGAGCACAGGCATGTCACCAACCACTCTTTTCCCCATTGCGGCGACGATGGCCATCGTCGCGGTGCTCGCAACCGCATCGACCGCCGAGGCCTCGCATCGCCGTCGTCACCACCACGAGGCGCACGCGACGACGATGGTCGATGTGCCGGCTCGCGGCGTCGCCGCCTTCCGTCGCGCGCATGTCGACCGCTTCATCGGCCCGCGCGGATCGTGGACCGACGCCAAGCGCACGATTTATCTGCCCTATCATTATTGGCGCGGGCCGGTGACGATCATGCCGCCATACGCCCGCCACGGCTATGCCAACACCGCGTATCGCACGTTCGCATGCGCTGAGACGATCCACGGCCGCATGTGCCGCGAAAAACTCTGACATTGACTGCGACGGAGAGTGAAGGGCGGGCCAAAGGTCCGCCCTTTATTATTGAGGCAGCGCAATTTGAGTTGCGAGCCCACAGCGCGCAAGGTCTAAAGCGTCGTGCGCTAGAGGCCAGACATGCCGCCAGCCGATCTCGTCATTCGCCGCTATCTTGATCTCGACCGGTCAGAGTCGCTGCACGCCGGCTTGGATGCCGTGTTTTTTGAATCGAGCAACACCAAGAACTTCGAGAGTGACGTGGCGCGCGCCGCATTCCGTGAGCGCTGGCTCGGCCGCTACCTGACGCACGATCCGGCTTTCGTCTACGTCGCACTCAACAGCGATGGCGCCGTGGCGGGATATCTGGCCGGCGCCGTCGATGATCCGGCGCTGGCAGTACGCTTCGTCGACATCGGCTATTTCCAGACGTTTCGCGACTTGACGCGCGCCTACCCCGCCCATCTCCACGTCAATCTGGCGCCGGAGCATCGCGGACGCGGCGCGGGCGCGCGCCTGATCGACCGCTTTCTGGCCGACGCCAAGACCGCCGGCGCGCCGGGCGCGCACGTCGTCACCAGCCGCGGCACCCGCAATGTCGGCTTTTATGCGCAAAACGGCTTCGTCGAGCGCGGCGCGTTGGGGCAAATCGTGTTTCTGGCCAGAGACTTATAAAGTTCGCTTGACAACTCGGAGAAAGTAGGATAGTTTAGGACCTAAATTGTCCAGGAGTATTGAAACGCATGTCCTTTTCCCCGTCAACCGCCGCCAAGCCGCACGTCCACCTCGCAGGGGAACGGTGCCCGACCTGCGACCAGGAAATTCCCAACGACCGTCTCGATGAGGTGAAGAACAAGATCGCCGCCCGCGATCGCCAGTTGCAGGCTGACGCCGAAGCACGCGTGAAGTCCGAGGTCGAGCGCGCACGATTCGAAGGCGCCGCCGCGCTTGAAGCCGCAAAAGCGGAGATCGCCACACGCGAACAGGCGGCCCGCGTCGCCGGCGAGCAGCGCGCGGCGGAAGGATTCGAAGCGAAGCTGAAGGAGGCGGCGGATGCCAAGGCGGCGTCTGATAAGCAGATCGCGGATTTGAAAGCGGCGCAGGAAGCGGCGATCGCCGCGCGTGTCGCCGAAGCGCGCGAGGCATTGGAGAAATCGAAAATCGACGCCGTCAACGCCGAGCAGGCGAAGACCGCGGCCGAACGCATCAAGCTCGAAAGCATGGTTGCCGACCTGCAGCGCAAACTGCAGAACAAATCCGTCGAAGATCTCGGCGAGGGCGCCGAAGTCGATTTGTTCGAGACATTGAAAGCCGCGTTTCCGACCGATCTCATCACGCGTGTTGGCCGCGGCAACCCAGGCGCCGACGTGATTCACGAAGTCCGCCACAACGGCGCGACGTGCGGGCGGATCGTCTACGATTCCAAGAACCACCTGCAATGGCGCAGCGATCACGCGACCAAGCTGCGCGACGACAGGATTGCCGCCGGCGCCGATCACGCCATTCTCTCGACGCGCGCCTTCCCAAAGGATAAGCGCCAGCTTGCGATCGAGCACGGCGTCATCATCGCCAATCCGGCGCGCGCCGTCATCATCGCGACGATGCTGCGCCAGCAGATCGTCGAGCTTCACCGCTTGAAGGTCAGCAACGACCAGCGCGCGACCAAGACGGAAGAGCTGTACGCGATGATGACGTCCGATCGCTTCGGCCAGTTTCTCGGGACTGTCGAGAAGGCCGCGAAGCAACTGGAGGCTCTGCAGGAGGCGGAGCGCAAGGCGCACGAGACGACGTGGAAAAAGCAGGGCGAACTTCATCGCATCGTCATACGGACGTGCGCGCAGTTCGATCAGGATATCGCCCGCATCATCGGCACGGCGGGGTCGGCGGACGTGACATGACCGAAGCGCCCGCCATTAGCGCCCCATCACCCGGTGCAAAAGTCATCGGCATCCAGGATCGCCGTCTCGGGCCGACGGTGCTGCGCACCTACCGCGCCAAGTTCGACATCGACAATCTCGTCCCGAACGACCGCCAGCCGCGCGCGGGATCGAAGGAGGACGAGGAACTTCAACGCCAGATCGAAGCCAACGACGGTATCTTCGAGCCGCTGCTGGTCGAGCCGCATCCCGACCGCCCCGGCAAGTTTCGCATCATCGACGGCGAGCGCCGCTGGACCAACTCGAAGCTGCTGGTCGAGCAGGGGCGCACGCAATACCGGATGATTCCCGTCGAAGTGACGGACCGCACGCTGACCGAGGACGAGCGGCTGCGTGTCTGGATCTATATCCATCGCCAGCGCAAGGAATGGGACGCGCGCGAGAAGGAGATGGTGGCGTTCCGCCTCGTCGAATTGATGGGCCGCGCCAGCGCCGCGAGCATACTCGGCATTTCCATTCGCGAACTCGAAAAGTTGGTCGAGGTATTTCAGCTCTCCGAGCGGTTCGTCAATCTGCGCGAGCACGGCGCCGGCATAAGCTGGGCGCGGGAGTTGCTCGGCGTCAGCAAGAAACTTCTGACGCCGAGCGTCATTGACGCCGTGGTCGACAAGATCAACCGTCAGCGCGTGACCAACTCGAAGGACTTGCGCAAGCTGCGCGCCATTCTTCCCGATCCGGTGGCGCGCGAGAATTTCCTGTCGCGCGACGGCGACCTCGAAACGGCGATGCTGCGGCTCGGCCCGCTGGAAAAAAAGCGCCAGCCGGATTTTGTTGAAAACCTCGACGCGACGGTTCAGTCGATGAAGCAGATGCCGTGGATGGCGATCGCGGATTTGAAGGGCGACGCCGAACTCGTGAAAAAAATCGAGGACGCGGAAGCGTTGCTCGCGTCCCTCCGGCGCACGCTGGCTGGTTAAGTTAAAAAATTATCGTTGCGTGTTTGTCAGGCGGCGCGGCGTCCGGAAATGCGTCCGGCCGCCGAGAGGCGGCCGGCTGCACATGGATATGCTGTGAGCCGCGAAAAAAAGCCGATCAGTTCGGCAAGCTCGGCGGCACGGACGGCGTAGCTTCGCGCGACTTCGCCGGCTTCGACTGCACGGCGTCGTCGCGCGGGTCCGTCGTCGAGCGTCGCGATTTGCCCTCGAACATCGCGCCCTGCTCGATCGACAGGGACTGATGGAAAATGTCGCCTTCGACTTGGCTGGTCGACTGCAGCATCACGCGCCGCGAGCGCACCGAACCGACCACGTGGCCGCGAACGATGACTTCTTCCGCCAGCACGTTGCCGTTGATCACCGCTGTCGAGCCAACGACAACGTGGCTACCGTGAATGTCGCCCTCGACCGCGCCGTCCACCTGGACCTCGCCCTTCGACAGCAGGTCGCCCTTGATGGTGAGATCAGCGCCGATGATGGAGCTGGCGCGACGCTCGTCGGTGCGAGCAGCTGGCGTCAGCGGACGCGGCGAGAACGGCGCCGTGGCGTCGTTCGCGACCAGATTTGGCTGGACTCGCGACCCTTCGCCTTCGCCTTTTCTGAAATTCGGTAGCATGTGCCCTTACCCCTCCCAAACGCCACTTGAACGTCAACCCGTCAGAGACCTGCGCGCGACCGCGCCGTCACGGTTCCGCTCTAAAGCTGACCGCATCCGATTCGCCTATCAGTTTTGACAGGCTGGTGACAGAGTAAGCCGAAGATATATCCACCGCAAATCCCCAACTTTTCCGAATTACGCAAGACTTGCGACGGCACTGTGGCGGGAGATCCTCGACTGGGTGTGTGCGAGGCAATTTTGATCATCGACTCACGATTTTAAGGCGTTAACCGCATCGAGCACCTCGGCCGCATGCCCCGGAACCTTCACTTTGCGCCAGCTGCGGACGATTTTGCCCTTGGCGTCGATCAGGAACGTCGCGCGTTCGACGCCCATATAAGTCTTGCCGTACATGGATTTTTCGACCCAGACGCCATACGCCTCGGCCGTCGACGTGTCGGTGTCGGCGACGAGCCGCACCGTCAGGTCATGCTTGGTCTTGAATTTGGCGTGGCTTGCCGAGCTGTCGGGCGAAACGCCTATGATTTCGGCGCCGGCGCGAGCGAAATCGTCCGCCAGGAAGGAGAAGTCTTTCGCTTCGGCGGTGCATCCCGTCGTGTCGTCCTTGGGATAAAAATAAAGCACCACCGGTTTGCCTTTGAACTTTGACAGTTGGACCGTAGTGCCGGCGTCGTCGGAAAGCTTGAAGTTCGGGGCCTGATCGCCTTCTTTCGCCATCATCTCGTGCCTTTCTTTTGTCGTTATTCGTAGGGTACCTGCGACAGGGGGCAGGCGTCGAAGACTCCTGTTTACGCATTGAAATTAAAGTCCGATGCCGCGAACTTTAGGCTCCGGCGCGCGTAACAGGTACGGCTCGCACGCAAGCGAGCCGAATGCACAGTCGAATTCAGTGGGGCGGGGGCGCATCTTCTGGACTTTGTAGCTGACACGAGCGTTGAATCGACGCGGCTGATGAAGCCGTCCCGCGGAGTTTTCTCAGGCGGGATAGAGGAGCGACGGTGACGACGAGACCGACAGGCGGACGGCCGACCGGTGGCCGCAGCGGCGGCGGCGCCAGCCATGCGCCGCCGCCGCTGCCGCCAGGACTAGCACGTCCGGCGCCAGGCCCGGGGCCAGGGAAATCCTCGGCACGAAATGCCGGAGCCGGGAGCGGCGACTCAAATCGCTGGCGAATGTCGGAGGGCGCGCGCGCCAAACTCTCACGCCGATTGATGCGGGTCGGGCGATGGTCGACCTACACGCTGGCGCCGCTGGCGTTGCTCGCGGTGATCGGCGTCGGCATGCTGGTAGTGCGCCTGAAGCATGGGCCGATCGCCTTCGATCTCGTGGTGAAGCCGATCGAACGCGGCATCAACGCCGAACTCGCTGACACGTCGTTGCGCGTAAAGGGCGCTGAACTGCGCCTTGGCGCCAATGGCGGGCTAGAGTTCCGCCTCCGCGATCTGACGGTTCTGGAGGGCGACGGCGATGTGCTGATCCATGCGCCGCTTGCCGCCGTCGCCATTTCGACGTCGGCGCTGTTGCGCGCGCGCGTCGTACCCGAACGCATCGAGTTGATCGACGCAGAAATCAATCTTGCTTACACCGATGACAACGGACTGGTCATCGATCGCGCGCCGCTGAACCCCGATGCGGCGGACGAAGCCGCAGCCGCTGCCAAACCCGCAGGGGCGTCGACGCCACCACCCTCGATCAATCTTCCGAAGATGCTGTCGGATGCTTCGAAGCGGGCGCGCCGTCGCGTCGGCGCCACGTCGTATTTGAAGGAATTCGCCCTCAGCAACGCGACGATCGTCGTGCAGTACGACGGCCAGGAAAGCCGCTGGCGCATCGCCGACGCGAGCGTTGATCTCGATCATGCGCGCAAGCGCAGCGTCATTTCGGGCCGCGCCAACGTCGACTCGCAATTTGGGCCCTGGTCGTTCTCGTTCCGGACCGACGAATCCGAAAAGACCGACAAGCTCCAGGTCAAAGCGGCTGTGCGAGATTTCGTGCCGGCCGCGCTCGGCGCAGCCGCGCCGCCGTTTGCCCTGCTGAAAATGTTCCAGTTGCCGATCTCCGGCGACGCCACGGTCAAGCTGTCGACGCTCGGCGAGGTCGAGACTGTCGATCTCGCCGTCGAAGCCGGCGCCGGCCGAATAGCCCATCCCGAGATGAAGCAGCCGTTTGAGCTGACGGGCGGACTGTTCCGCACCACGTACGACGGCAAGGAGCGGCGCTGGGCGCTAGAGCCAAGCCCGGTCAAATGGACCGACGGCAGCATGATGTTCACCGGCGAGATGCAGGATGTGGCGAGCACGCCATCCGAGCCGCCGACCTGGCGTTTCGCGCTCGACGGCAAGAACGGTTTGATGGAGGCCCCCGCCTTCGGCGTCGCGCCCGTCACGCTGGACGCCTGGGTGGTCGAAGGCGCGGTCACGCCGCGCCGTGGCCTTGTGGAGATCAGCAAGTTCCGCATGGCCGGCGGCGGCGCCGAAGCTGTCGCGACGGCGACGACGCAATTCGGACCGAAAGGGCAAAGCACGCGCGCCGACGTCAAGATTTCGGCGATGCCGCTCGCCACCATGAAGGCGATCTGGCCGCGTGCGCTCGCGCCGGCGGCGCGCACCTGGGTCGGGGAAAACGTCACGGCGACGGAGTTCCAGGGCGGCACGGTGCATTTGATCACCGGCGACTTCCTGGCCAAGGACTCGCCCGCCGACGCTGCACGCGGAGAACGCGTCTCGGCGAGCTTCGAAGTTCTGAACGCCACCTTCGCTCCGATGTCCGGCATGGCGCCGATCCTCGCGCCGCGCGGTCTGATCACCCTGGAAAATGACGTGCTGGAGGTCTTGGCGCCCGACGCAGCCGTGCTGCTTCCCGGTGACCGCAAAGTGCCCATGAAGGGCGCGCGTCTCTATTCGGCGAACGTCGAGCCCGACCGGCCCGACGGCGAATTGACGTTCACGACGCAGGCGGCGCTCGCGCCGTTCCTCGAAGCCGTCGAACAGTTGCCCGTGCGCGCCGTGCGCGACGCCGCCCCGTTCCCGAAAGCGGGCGACGGCAAGGTCGACGCGCAGTTCAAGATCAAGCTGCCGCTCGCCAACGCCATTTCGCCCGACGACGTGTCGATCGAGGGAAAGGCGCGGATTTTCGACGGGCGCTTTGGCAAGGTCGCCGGCCAGTTCGACGTGCAGGGGTTCACGCTCAATCTCGACCTGACGCCGACCTCGCTCGCGGCCACGGGCGACCTACTGATCAATGGCGTACCGGCCAAGATCA
Source organism: Hyphomicrobium sp. (assembly GCA_046160845.1). Classification (GTDB taxonomy): domain Bacteria; phylum Pseudomonadota; class Alphaproteobacteria; order Rhizobiales; family Hyphomicrobiaceae; genus Hyphomicrobium_B. The sequence continues at coordinate 39,527 of JBJXHD010000008.1, read as the reverse complement.
CCGGTCAGCGCATGCTCGGCGCCGTCGACGGCGAACAGCCGCCGATCATGATCACGGCGAGCCTTGATGACGCCGACCGCACGCAACTTGGCCTTGACGTCAACGACCAGCTGCGCGGCGTCGCCAACGTCGAAGTGTTTTATCAGAAGGGTGACCGGCCGGAGCCGGTCATTAAGCTGAAAGCCGATCTGACGGGCTCGGAGATGGTTCTCGACGCATTGGGATGGCGCAAGGCGCCCGGCCGAAGCGCCGCTTTCGAAGCCGACATCGTCAGCGGCAAGGGGCAGAACAAGATCGAGCTGCAGAACTTCCGCGTGACGGGCGATGATATCGCCGTCGAAGGATGGCTCGGAATCGGCGCCGACAACCGCCTGACGGAGTTCCACTTCCCGACATTCACCCTCAACGTCGTCTCGCGCCTCGAACTTCAGGGGACGCTGAGCAAGGATAATCTCTGGTCCATAAAAGCCATTGGCCCGACCTTCGATGGCCGCGATTTTTTCAGGTCGATGCTTCAGGTCGGCGGGGCGCCGGAGCCTAAAACGAAAGCCGACAAATCCAGCAGGGGCGTCGATCTCTCGCTCGACATCGCCAATGTGATCGGCGCGTCCGAGACGTCGTTGCGCGGCTTGAAGGTCAAGATGTCGAAGCGCGGCGACAAGCTGACTGCGCTCGACATGCGCGGCACGCTCGACGGCGGCGCGCCGCTGGCCATGGCGTTCGACGCGACGGGCGGAGGACGCCGCCTCCTCGTCGACTCGACCGACGCCGGCCAAGCGTTGAAGCTGGTCGACTTCTATCCCAACATGCAGGGCGGGCGCCTCCGCCTCGAAATCAATCTCGATGGCAAGGGCGTCGCGGAAAAGACCGGCACGCTGTGGGTCGAACAGTTCCGCGTGCTCGGCGATCCCGTGGTCAGCGAGGTTTTCAGCGGCGCAGACCCCGGCAAGCCCGCCATCGCCGCCGGGGGACCAGGCAAGGTCACGCGCGAAGTCTTTGAGTTCGATCGCATGCGCGCGCCGTTTTCGATCGGCTACGGTCAGTTCGTGCTGGAAGACTCCTACATGAAGGGGCCGCTGGTCGGCGCGAGCGTGCGCGGCAAAGTCGACTTCAAGACGCGGAAGATCAATCTCGGCGGCAGCTATATCCCACTCAACGGCTTGAATAGCGCCTTCGGCGACATCCCCATCTTCGGACAGTTGATTTCCGGCGCGCAAGGCGAGGGCATTTTCGGCATCACCTTCGCGGTGCAGGGCTCGCTCTCGGATCCGCAAGTCATCGTCAATCCGCTGTCCATCGTCGCGCCGGGCATCTTCCGCGAAATCTTCCAGATGACAGCCGCCAATCCGCAGGTGCAGGTGCGCGAGGACAAGGCGCCGGCGAAACCGGCGTCCGAGCGCGTGCGCGCGTCGAGCACTCCGATCGACAGCGGTGGCGCGCCGGTCAAGTCGGCGCAGAAGCCCGCGAAGCCGGCGCGCGCCGCCGCGGGCGAACCAATTGACGGTTGGTCCTCGACCACGACGCCATCTGGTAAGTCGAAGAATTGAGAAGGGCGCTCCGCCGCTCCCACACTTCAGTCTTTCATCGTCGTCAACGGGAACATCCCGCAATCATCTCCACGTCGTCGTCGGCGGCGCCCGCCTGCAAGCAGGTGTCATCCTCGGGCTTGTCCCGAGGATCCAGTTGGCAGCGCGTTTCGGAGTAAATACACGTTGGATCCTCGGCATAAAGCCGAGGATGACTCTTGTGTTGCGGCCGGCGTGGTCAATCGGTCTGCCTTGGATTCACACCGGCTTCAGCAGCACGTGCTTTTTCTTTCCGAGCGACAGTTTGACGACGCCTTCGGAGAGGTCGGCGGATGAAATCTTCGCCTTGTCGTCGGCGACGGCGGCGTCGTTGACGCGCAGTCCGCCGCCTTGAATCTGACGGCGCGCCTCGCCGTTGGAGGCGACGAGCCCCGCTTTCACGAACGCCGCAAGCACGCCGACGCCCGCCGCCAGTTCGGAAGCCGCGATCTCGACCGTCGGCAAATCCGAAGCCAGCATCCCCTGTTCAAAGGTCTTCTTCGCCGTCTCGGCGGCGGCCTCGGCTTTGTCGCGGCCGTGAACCAGCGCGGTCGCTTCCGTCGCCAGCGCCTTCTTGGCGTCGTTGATCTCGGCGCCCTTGAGCGCCGCGAGCCGCGCGATGTCATCCATCGGCAGCAGCGTGAAAAGCTTCAAGAAGCGCGCGACGTCGGCGTCTTCCGTGTTACGCCAGAATTGCCAGTAGTCGTAGGCCGAGAGCTGCGCCTCGTTCAGCCAAACCGCGCCCGACGCCGTCTTGCCCATCTTCGCCCCCGACGCCGTGGTTAGCAGCGGACAAGTCAGCGCGTAGAGTTGCGACTTCAATCCCATGCGACGGCCGAGGTCGATGCCGGTGACGATGTTGCCCCATTGGTCCGATCCGCCCATCTGCATATTGCAGCCGTAACGGCGCGCCAGCTCTACGAAGTCATAGGCCTGCAGCAGCATGTAGTTGAATTCGATGAAGCTCAATTCCTGCTCGCGCTCGAGGCGCAGCTTGGCGCTGTCCATCGTCAGCATGCGGTTGACCGAGAAATGGCGGCCGACGTCGCGCAGGAAGTCGATGTAGTTGAGCGGCGCCAGCCACTCGGCGTTGTCGACCATGATCGCGTCTTTGGCGCCGGAGCCGAACGTCAGGAACCGCGAGAAGACGCCCTTGATGGCGTCCTTGTTGGCGTCGATCTCTTCGATCGATCGGAGAACGCGCGTCTCGTCCTTGCCGGAAGGATCGCCGACGCGCGTCGTGCCGCCGCCCATCAGCGCGATGGGCTTGCCCGCGCCCGTCGCCTGCAGCCAGTGCAGCATCATGATCGAGAGCAGGTGGCCGATGTGCAGCGAGGGCGCCGTGCAGTCGTAGCCGACATAGGCGACGACCTTGCCGTCGCAAGCGAGTTTATCCAGGCCTTCGAGGTCGGAGCCCTGGTGGACGAAGCCGCGCTCGGTCATAATCTTCAGAAAGTCGGATTTGGGCGTGCTCATGGGTTTCTTTGTGCGCGGCTTGATTTGCGGCGCCAAATTGCACGGGACGGGTGGAATGGGCAAGGCGATGCGGGCGCTGGGCTTGATGAGCGGCACGTCGCTCGACGGCGTTGATGTGGCGCTGCTCGATACCGACGGCGAGAACGTGGTCGAACGGGGTCCGGCCATGACATTCCCATATGATGCCGAGACGCGAGCGTTGCTGGTATCTGCCATCGTCGATGCCAAGAGCGTGACGCGGCGGGACGCGCGTCCCGGTTGTTTACCTGACGCCGAGCGGCGCGTGACGGAGCAACATGCGGCCGCAATAGAAGGTTTTCTGCGCAGGTATGATTTGGCGCGCGAGTCGATCGACATCATCGGCTTTCACGGCCAGACGGTGTTGCACCGACCCGCTACGGCTCAATTGTGCCTCACCGCGAATGGCAAACCCTATGAGACTGTCATTCGCGGGCGCACGATACAGCTCGGCCTCGGACCAAAACTTGCCGAGTTGACGCGAATGCCTGTCGTCTACGATATGCGCGCCGCCGATGTCGCCGCCGGAGGACAAGGCGCGCCTCTGGCGCCTGTCTATCATCGCGCGCTCGCGTCCCAGCTGCCGCAGCGCCCCATCGCCATCGTCAATATCGGCGGCGTCGCCAACGTCACATGGATCGGCCGCGACGGCCGCCTCATTGCCTTTGACGTCGGCCCCGGCAACGCCATGATCGACGACTGGATGATGCGGCGCGCCGGCCTCGCGCGCGACGAGGATGGATGCGCCGCGGCGGCCGGCAAGGTGCACGACGATATCGTGCGCGCGTATCTGACGTCCGCGTTTTTCGCGGCGCCGGCGCCGAAGTCGCTCGATCGCAATGCCTTCGCCAGCGAACCCATTGAAGGCCTGTCCGTCGAGGACGGCGCGGCGACGCTCGCAGCGTTCACGGCTGGCGCGCTGGCGCGGTCGCGCGAGCACATGCCGGAAGAGCCGCAGATTTGGGTCATTTCCGGCGGTGGACGTCGCAATCGCACGATCATGATGATGCTGGCTGGCCTCGTCCAGCATGCCGTCGTGCCAGCCGAGGCCGCGGGTTTCGACGGCGACGCGATCGAAGCCGAGGCCTGGGCCTACATGGCCGTTCGCTCGATCAAGGGACTGCCGATCACGTTTCCGGGCACCACCGGCGTCGCCCGGCCGATGACCGGCGGCGTTCTCGTCGAGCCGCAGGCCCAGCACGCAAAGTAGGGAGGCGTGGGATGGCGATGTTCAAGGCCGCCATGGCGGTCGCCGCCATACTGATCGGCGCCATCGCGGCGGTTCTCGGCGCGATCGTCATCGTCAGCGCGATCGCCAACGGCTCCATTCTCGTCATCACGGGTCCGACCGAGACGGGCGAAGCAGTCTCGCGCGCGACGTCGCCCGCGGATTTCTACAGACTGGTCGCGATCTTCGGCGTCGCGCCGTTCCTCGCCGGTGCGCTGGCGGTGCGGTTGGGCTGGCGGGCCATCGGCTGATCGGCGCCCGCGCGCTTACTCGTCGCTGTCGTCGTCGCCGCCGCCGGGCGCCGGCGCGCTCTGCGCTTCCATGCGCTCGACTTCGCGCTGACGCTGGCGTTGCAGCTCGCGCTCGCGCTCTTTTTCCTTGTCGCGCAACCGGTCCTTCTCGAACTGGATCATGCGTTCGTCGAGATAGCCGCCGACGATTTTGCCGAGTTCTTCCGCCTTGTTCTCGAAGAAATGGTTGGCGCCGGTGACCACCTCGTGCGTGATCTTGATGCCCTTCTGGACCTTGATCTTCGCGACCATCTCGACGACGGAGGCGGCCGGGACAACGCGATCCTTGTCGCCGCTAAGCACCAGACCCGACGACGGGCAGGGCGCCAGAAAATTCCAGTCGTAGAGGTTGGACGGCGGCGCGACGCACACGAAGCCGTCGACCTCGGGTCGGCGCATTAGGAGCTGCATGGCGATCCAGGTGCCGAACGACACGCCGGCGATCCAGCACGTCTTCGAGTCCGGCTTGACGATCTGCAGCCAATCGAGGGCTGAGGCCGCATCCGCGAGTTCTCCCGGACCGCCGTCCCAGACGCCTTGGCTTCGGCCGACGCCGCGAAAATTGAAGCGCAGCACCGAGAAGCCGCGCGCCGCAAACGTATGATAGAGCGAATACACCACCTGATTGTTCATAGTGCCGCCGAACTGCGGATGCGGATGCAGGATCAGCGCAATCGGGCTGTCGGACTTGGTCTCGTGATGGTAACGCGCTTCGATACGGCCGCCGGGACCGTTGATGATCAGTTCGGGCATGGATCGGGGTCTCGAAGTCTCAAAATTGGGGTTGGGCGGGCCGCTTGAATGGGCCGCTTTGGGGGCGTTGGCCGCCGGCGACGCGTTCACATCCTTGTGGGTCTAAATCTCAATCCTTGACTCCAGGGATCGGGATTTCCATAACTAGTTTAGAACTATTCGAAATACAGCGAAACGCCACGTTTTGGCCCGCGCTGAGGATCGGGCGGGTTCTTAGCACAGTCTGGGGCGCCAGATGCAAGCGTGATGCGCCAACCTGAGGATTTCGCGGCCGCTTGGGGCCGCGCCAGTCCGGAGTATGTAAGTGGAACTGACGACGAGAGGCCGGTATGCGGTGATGGCGATGGCGGATCTCGCCAGCCAGCCCGACGATGCGCCGGCGCCGCTGTCTCAGATCGCCGAACGGCAGGGATTGCCGCTTTCTTACCTCGAACAGATCTTTGGACCGCTCCGCCGCGCCGGACTCGTCGAGAGCGCGCGCGGGCGCACCGGCGGTTATCGCCTGGCGCGACCGGCGGCGGAAATTTCCGTCGACGACGTGATGGCCGCGGTCGATGAGGAAACGCGCTTCACGCGCTGCACGGATGATGACGCGCGCTGCTCGCGCGACAAACCGTGTCTGACTCACGATCTTTGGACGGCGCTGGGGCAGGCGACGTCGGAGTTCTTCTCGCGCGTCAGCCTCGCCGATGTGGCGAACGGCAAAGTGATCGCGGGTGATGCTGCTCAGCGCGCCGAAACGTCGAAGGCCCACAAAGGCGGAAAGCGCATTTATTTGGACTACAACGCCACCGCGCCGCTGCGCGACTGCGCCCGCGACGCCATGATCGCGGCGCTCGACGTCGCCGGCAATCCGTCGTCGGTGCACGCGGAAGGCCGCGCCGCCCGCGGCGTCATCGAAACCGCGCGCGAACACGTCGCCCGCCTCGTCGGCTCCAGGCCGTCGGAAGTCGTCTTTACGAGCGGAGCGACGGAAGCCAACGCCTGGGTCATGGCGCAGCCGTGGAACACGATTTTTGTTTCAGGCGTCGAGCATGATTCAGTGCTTCAGCCGGCGCGCGCCTCGGGCGCGAGCATCATCACGGTTCCAGCCGGCCGCGACGGCCTCGTGCGCATCGAGGAGATCGCCGCGCGCGTGGTGTGCGGCGCGCCGACGGGTCGCACGCTTGTTTCACTCCAGGCCGCGAACAACGAAACCGGCGTCGTGCAGCCGCTCGCCGAGATGGCCCACTTCGCGCGCGAACACGGTCTTTTTATGCATTCCGACGCCGTGCAGGCCGCCGGGCGTCTGCCGATCGATTTCGCAGTGCTTGGTCTCGATCTGATGAGCGTGTCGGCGCACAAGCTCGGCGGTCCCAAGGGCGTCGGCGTGCTTGTCATTCGTGACCGGCTCGATCTCGCCCCGCTCATTCGCGGCGGCGGGCAGGAGCGCCGCCGGCGGGCGGGCACGGAGAATCTCGCGGCCATCGCCGGCTTCGGCGCGGCGGCCGAGGCGGCGCTGGCCGATAGGACGAGCGCGACGCGCATCGCTGCCCTTCGCGACCGTTTGGAAAGCGCCGTGCGCGAGTTTGCGCCGCAGGCGACGATCATCTGCAAGGAGTCGCCACGTCTCGCCAACACATCGTCGATCGCGCTGCCGGGCCGCAGCGCCGAGACGCTGGTGATCAAACTCGATCTCGCCGGCGTGGCGGTCAGCGCCGGCGCCGCGTGCTCGTCGGGCAAGGTCGGCGTCAGCCCGGCGCTCGAAGCCATGGGATTTGGCCCTGAGATCGCGAAGAGCGCCGTCCGCGTCAGCCTCGGGCCGGCGACGACGGAACAGGACATCGCGGCGTTCATCGCCGCATTCAAGACGATTGTGAGCCAGCCGGCGCTGGCTGCGTAACAGTTGAACAAGATTGGCCGCGAAACGGCCGAGCGTTGGAGCAGGAAGCGAAATGGCAGCCGTCAAGGAGACGATCGACCGGGTCAAGACGATCGACGTTGACCAGTACAAGTACGGGTTCGAGACCCAGATCGAGAGCGTGAAAGCGCCGAAGGGACTGGATGAATCGACCGTGCGCTACATCTCGGCTCAAAAGAACGAGCCGGAATGGCTGCTGACGTGGCGCTTGGAGGCCTTCACGCGCTGGAAAGCCATGACGGAACCCACGTGGGCCAAGGTCCACTATCCGAAGATCGATTTTCAGGATCAGTATTACTACTCGGCGCCGAAATCGACGGCGGGTCCGTCGAGTCTGTCCGAGGTCGATCCGCAGCTTCTTGAAACCTACAAGAAGCTCGGCATTCCGCTCAAAGAGCAGGAAATCCTTGCTGGCGTAACGTCGTCGCGCGTTGCCGTCGACGCGGTGTTCGACAGCGTGTCGGTGGTGACGACGTTCAAGGACGAATTGAAGAAGGCGGGCGTGATCTTCTGCTCGTTTTCCGAGGCCGTGCGCGAACACCCGGAACTGGTGAAGAAGTATCTCGGCTCCGTCGTGCCGCAGTCCGACAACTATTACGCCGCGCTGAACTCGGCCGTGTTCTCGGATGGGTCGTTCGTCTACATCCCCGAGGGCGTGCGCTGCCCGATGGAGTTGTCGACCTACTTCCGCATCAACGAGAAGAACACCGGCCAATTCGAGCGCACGCTGATCATTGCCGAGCGCGGCGCCTACGTGTCGTATCTCGAAGGCTGCACCGCGCCGATGCGCGACGAGCATCAGCTGCATGCCGCCGTCGTTGAACTCGTCGCGCTCGATGACGCCGAGATCAAATACTCGACGGTTCAGAACTGGTATCCGGGCGACAAGAACGGCAAGGGCGGGATTTACAACTTCGTCACCAAGCGCGGCGATTGCCGCGGCCATCACGCCAAAATTTCTTGGACGCAGGTCGAAACGGGCTCGGCGATCACCTGGAAGTATCCGAGCTGCATTCTGCGAGGCGATTACTCTCGTGGTGAATTTTATTCGATCGCCGTGTCGAACGGCTATCAGCAGGTCGACAGCGGCACGAAGATGATCCACCTCGGCAAGAATTCATCGAGCCGCATCATCTCGAAGGGCATCGCCGCCGGGCATTCGCAGAACACGTATCGCGGGTTGGTGTCGGCCCATCGCAAGGCGACGGGCGTGCGCAACTTCACCAACTGCGACTCGCTGCTGATCGGCGACAAGTGCGGCGCGCATACCGTGCCCTACATCGAAGCTAAGAATTCGAGCGCGCATTTCGAACACGAAGCGACGACGTCGAAAATCTCCGACGACACGCTGTTCTATTGCCAGCAGCGGGGGCTTTCGAAGGAGGAAGCCATCGCGCTGGTGGTCAACGGCTTCGTCCGCGACGTGCTGCAGCACCTGCCGATGGAATTCATGGCCGAGACGCAGAAGCTCATTGGTATTTCCCTGGAAGGGAGCGTGGGGTGATGCGCTCAATTTTGTCATCCCGGGCGACCCCGGCCTTGAGCCGGGGGAGACCCGGGACCCAGGGCCGCGAGTTCGAAGTGCTGGGTCCCGGCTCTGCGATGCGCATGCGCGCATCTCCGGCCGGGATGACAAATCTTGCTAAGAAGCTGATCGGGATTGGTTTTGAAGGAAGGGTTGGTGATGAGGCGTTCGCTTGTTCTGTTTGCACCGGTGCTATTGGCCGCGTGTGGGCAGTATCGAGAATTGTCGCGCAACAGCACGCAGAGCTGCAGCACAGAATGATGACCCGAATTTTGAGCGCGGCGATTACGAGTGCGGAATTGGGCCAACCGGCCAGAAACTCGGCGATGTGACCGTATACAGTCGGACGGAGAAGTAACGGAAATGCTCGAAATAAAAAACCTGCACGTCAAGCTCGAAGATGAGGACAAGCAGATCCTCAAGGGGCTGTCGCTGAATGTCCCGAAGGGCGAAGTGCATGCCATCATGGGCCCGAACGGCTCGGGCAAGTCGACGCTCGCCTACGTGCTCGCCGGCCGCCCCGGCTACGAGGTGACGAAGGGCGACATCCTGTGGAACGGCGAAAGCATCCTCGGCATGGAGCCGGACGAGCGCGCCGCCAAGGGCGTGTTCCTCGCCTTCCAGTATCCGATGGAAATTCCCGGAGTCGCCGGCCTGACATTCCTGCGCACGGCGACCAACGCGCTGCGCAAGAAGCGCGGCGAGGATGAAATGACGACGCCGGCGTTCCTCAAACTCGTCAAGGACAAGGGCGCAAAGCTGAACATCGATGTCGAGATGCTGAAGCGCCCGGTCAACGTCGGCTTTTCGGGCGGCGAGAAGAAGCGCTCGGAAATCCTGCAGATGGCGTTGCTGGAGCCGACTCTGTGCGTGCTGGATGAAACCGATAGCGGCCTCGACATCGATGCGCTGCGCATCGTCTCGGAGGGCGTCAACGCGCTGCGGGCCAAGGATCGCGCCTTCCTCGTCATCACGCATTACCAGCGACTGTTGAACTACATCGTGCCGGACAAGGTGCACGTGCTCGCCGAAGGCAAGATTCAGAAGACCGGCGACAAGGAGCTGGCGCTCGAACTCGAAAAGTCGGGTTACGCCGGGTACGCCGGAAAGGCCGCGTAGGATTTGCCTCTCCCCTTGGGGAGAGGGAATGGAGACTGTAATGAACGTCGCAGTAATGAAAACAAAAGCCGAGCAGGCGCTCGCCGAACAGAGCGTGAAGGCGGCCGCGACGCTGCCGGGCGACGCGGCGCTGCGCAAGACGCGGGAGAGCGCGGCGGCGGCGTTCGCGGCGCTCGGCCTTCCGCACCGGCGCGTCGAAGAGTGGAAGTACACCGATCTCCGCGCTCTGATGAAAGAGACGGCGCAGCCGTCGCGCACTGACGCGAAGGCCGTCAAGGCGGCGCTCGCTGCGGCGTTGCCCGGCCTCGACGCCGCGACCTACGTCTTCGTCGACGGCAACCTCGACACTGCGTCGATGCCCCCGAAAATCGCCGGCGTGACGGTCGCGAGTTTCGCCGCCGAACTCCAGCACGTTCCGGAATTGCTAGAACCGCAGGCGCTTGAGACGCTCGACGCCGGCGCCCAGAGCCTCATCGCGCTCAATGCAGCGCTCGCCGCCGACGGCGCCCACGTCATGATCGCCGCCAAGGTGAAGCCCGCAAAGCCGATCCATCTCGTATTCATCTCGTCGGGCGCGGCGTTCGCGCGGAATGTCATCCTTGCGGGCGCAGGATCGGATGCGACCGTGGTCGAGACCCACATTTCGCCCGATGGCGCGACGCGGCAGGAAAACATCGTCACCGACATTACGCTCGCGCGCGACGCGACGCTGCGCCATGCGGTCGTCGCCGACGTCAGCGCGGGAAGCGTCTCACTCGCCCAGTCGCTCGTGCGGCTCACCAAGGACGCGCGCTACGAGCCGTTCCAGCTGACGCGCGGCGCAGGTCTGTCGCGCCATCAGACGACGCTGACTTTCGCGGAAGAGGACGCGATCTTCGATTTTTCGGGCGCAGCCCTCGTGCACGGGGCGGGGCATGCCGATACGACGCTCGTCGTCGATCATGCAGTGCCGCACTGCACGAGCCGCGAGCTTTACAAAACGGTTCTCGACGGCGCCGCGCGCGCCGTGTTCCAGGGCAAAGTCATCGTCCGCCCCGACGCGCAGAAAACCGACGGCAAGCAGATGGCGCAGGCGCTGATGCTGTCGCCGGACGCCGAGTTCGACAGCAAACCCGAACTCGAGATCTACGCCGACGACGTGGTCTGCGGCCATGGCGCGACCTCGGCGCAGCTCGACGACGACATGCTCTTCTATTGCAAGTCGCGCGGGATTCCGGAAATTGAGGCCCGCGCCCTGCTGATCGAGTCGTTTATCGGCGAGGCGATCGACAAGATCGCCCACGAAGCAACGCGCGAAGCAATCCGCGATTTCGCCTACGCCTGGTTGAGAAGCGCGAAGTCCTGAGGAGGACGCCGAGGACCACATGGGAAGCGAGACGAAAATCGCAGGTGCCCGCCCCGCCCACGACACGGGTCTGCTGACCGGCGCGGCCTACGACGTCGAGCGCATCCGCGCCGACTTCCCGATCCTGTTCCGCGAGGTGCACGGCAAGCCGCTGGTTTATCTCGACAACGGCGCTTCCGCGCAGAAGCCGCGGTCGGTGCTGGACGCCATGGACCACGCCTACCGCTTCGAATACGCCAACGTGCACCGCGGCCTGCATCACCTCTCGAACGCCGCGACCGAGAATTACGAGGCCGCGCGCGAGACGGTGCGCCGCTTCCTCAATGCCGCGAGCCCTGACGAAATCATCTTCACGCGCAGCGCCACGGGCGCGATCAATACGATCGCTCACGCCTTCGGCGAAATCGAAATCACCGCCGGCGACGAGATCGTTCTGACGATCATGGAGCACCACGCCAACATCGTGCCGTGGCACTTCCTGCGTGAGAAGAAGGGCGCCGTCCTGAAATGGGTCCCGATGACGGATCGGGGCGAAGTCAAGCACGACGACTTCGAAAAGCTGATCACGGCCAAGACCAAGATCGTCGCCGTCACCCACATGTCGAACGTGCTCGGCAGCGTTCTGCCGATCAAGGACATCGTTCGCATAGCCCACGCGAAGGGCGTGCCCGTGCTGGTTGACGGCAGTCAGGCGGCGGTGCACATGCCCGTCGATGTGCGCGACTTGAATTGCGATTTCTACGTCTTCACCGGCCACAAGACCTACGGGCCGACCGGCATCGGCGTGCTCTACGCCAAGCTGCGCCACCTCGAAGCGCTGCCGCCCTACGAGGGCGGTGGCGACATGATCGAGACGGTCGCCATGGACCGCATCACCTACAACAAGCCGCCGCACAAGTTCGAAGCCGGCACGCCGCCGATCGTCGAAGCCATTGGGCTAGCCGCCGCGCTGAACTATATGATGCAGGTCGGGCGCGAAAAGATCGCCCGCTACGAGGCGGAACTGGCGGCCTACGCGAGCGAGCAGCTCGGGAGCCTGCCGTGGCTCAAGCTTTACGGCACGGCGGGGAACAAGGGCGCGATTTTCGCGTTCACGATGGATGGGCTGCATCCTCATGACGTGTCGACGATCATCGACCGTTCGGGTGTCGCGATCCGCGCCGGCCACCACTGCGCCCAGCCGCTGATGGAGCGGCTCGGCGTCACCGCGACCTGCCGCGCTTCGTTTGCGATGTACAACACCAAGGCCGAGGTCGATGCGCTCGTTGCGGCGCTGACCAAGGCGCATGACCTGTTTGCGTGAGGACTGAGATGGACACCAAACGCGATATCCCGGAGGACCGGGAAATTTTGAAAGAGGCCGCCGCGGCGCTCGACGATCCGACGCCCGCGCTGAAAGCGCCTGCTGAGGCCGCCGCGCCGGAGGCGCCGCCAGCGCTGCCGCCCGAAGAAATCGACCGGCTGACGACCGACATCGTCGCCGCGCTGAAGACGGTTCACGACCCTGAAATCCCCTCCGACATTTACGAACTCGGCCTGATCTACAAGGTCGAGATCGACGACGACCGCCAGGTTGCGATCGACATGACGCTGACGGCGCCCGGCTGCCCGGTGGCCGGTGAAATGCCGATCTGGGTCGAGAACGCCGTCAACGCCGTCCCGGGCGTCGCAGGCACCAAGGTCAAGATCGTGTTCGATCCGCCCTGGGATCAGAGTCGCATGTCGGACGAAGCCAAGCTCGCGGTCGGGATGTTTTGAAGTCGTTTGGCGCACACTTCCGTCATCCTCGAGTTCGCGAGCCTGACGAGCGAACTCGGGGATCCACCACATGGTGCGCCGAAGGCTCGCTATCGCGTCTTCGACGCCTTTTGCGCTGGATCCCCGGCGCTCGGTCGCTGCGCGGCCTCGGCCGAGGATGACGGGAATTCGGAGGCCTCGCAATTACCCCGCGAATAGCCATATGATAGCCCGGAACGCTGCCAAGGACGAAAGATCTCGCCAATGCCCTCGCTTCGCATGATGCCCAAGGTGATGACCCTGACCGACGCCGCAGCCTCGCGCGTCGCCGCGCTGATGGCTGCGAAGCCGGGCGTCAAGGGCCTGAAGATCGGCGTCAAGAAGGGCGGCTGCGCCGGCATGGAATACACGATGAGCTGGGCCGACGAGATCGGCAAATTCGACGAGGTCATCGAGGATCGGGGCGCGGTCGTGCTGATCGACGCGCCGGCGATGATGTACCTGCTCGGGACAGAAATGGACTTCAAGACCGACAAGCTCTCCTCTCAGTTCGTGTTCAACAACCCGAACCAGAAGGGCTCTTGCGGCTGCGGCGAGAGCGTCAACCTGATCGCCGCGACGCCCGAGGGCCTCGCGCCGGCGGAGTGATGACGCCGCCGGCAGGCTGGGCTCAAAGCGTTCTTGATTTCTGGTTCGGCGAACTGACGCGCGCCGACTGGTTCCGCAAGGACGAGGCGATCGACGCCGCGATCCGCGCGCGGTTCTTCGAGCTCTACGAACTGCTGGCGCGCGACGCCGTCGATGATGCGCTGGCCCATCCCGACGCCTCGCTCGCCGCAATTCTCGTTCTCGATCAATTTTCGCGCAATATGTTCCGCGGTACGCCGCGCGCATTCGCAACTGACGCCAAGGCGCGCGAGATCGCGGACCGTGCAGTCCGGCAGGGCTTCGATGCCGCGCTGCCTATCGAGCGGCGCGTTTTCATCTACCTGCCGTTCGAACACAGCGAAACGCCTGAGGACCAGAACCGCGCGGTCGCTCTGCTTACAGCGCTCGGCGATGCAGAGTATGGGCGTTACGCGCAGGCGCACGCCGACGTCATCCGCCGGTTCGGGCGCTTTCCGCATCGCAACGCCATTTTGGGCCGCGCCTCGACGCCTGACGAAGCGGCGTACTTGGCCGAGCCCGGCAGCGGCTTTTGAGCGAGGTTCGCCGCGATGCCCGTCAACCAGTCCTTTCTCGATATGCTGCTGGAGCTGCTCGCGCCGGCCGGCGCGATCAGCGTGCGGCGCATGTTCGGCGGCGCGAGCCTCTACGCCGACGGCGTGCTGTTCGCGCTCGTCGACGACGACGTTCTCTATTTGAAAGCCGACGAGACGACTTCCGCCCGTTATCAAGCCGAAGGCTTGAAGCCGTTCACCTACGAGGGGCAAACCGGCCCAGTGTCAATGTCCTACTGGCGCGCGCCGGAGCGCCTTTACGATGATCACGACCAGATGCTGGAGTGGACGCGCGAAGCCCTCGCCGTCGCGCGAATGGCGGCCGCGCGCAAGGCCGCAAAGGCGCGACCAAAACTGAAGCCTGCCGGCAAGCGCGCGAAATCGTAAGCTCTCTCTCCCTTTGGGGAGAGGGCCGGGGTGAGGGGGTTTCAACGTCATTCAAGGCGCGTTTTTTTAAACACCCCTCATCCGATGCTTCGCGCCACCTTCTCCCCAAGGGGAGAAGGACGAAAAGCTGCCCCTGCCCGAGGGAGGAGTGCATCACGTCTCCCTCTCCCCTAGCGGAGAGGGTTGGGGCGAGTTTTTTTGCGCGCCTATTTAACCGCGACCCGGCTGTTTCAGCGGTCGCGGCGGCTTGCGCATGAAGGCCGGCATGCTGTCCGCGAAGCCGAGGCCGTCGCCGCCGCGCGGCTCTGGCGCAGGGCCTTTTGACGGCTGTTGACGCGAGCGATCCGTTCCACGGCCCTGCTGTGCGCCGTTGCCCTGCTGCCGAGGCTGAGGCGTATCAGTCCAGGCATCGTGACGCGGCGCGCGGTCTCGAGTGTTATCAGACCGGGGCGCAGACGCCTGACGTCCCTCATCCGCTGGACGAGGTGGACGCGCCGCCGCCGTGTGGCGCTGGGGATGCGCGGGTCTGCGATCATCGCGGCGGGGGTGTTGCCCGTCGCGAGGTTCGGAACGCGGCGTGGCGTCGAGTATCGGTTGATCGTTGGACGCCGGACGGTCGACACGGTCAGGCCGCGCGTGACGCGCGCCGCGATCTGGGCGTTCGCTGCGTTCGGGTCGTTCCGGTCCAGGACCGCGATCCGCTCCCTCGTGCCGAGGCTTGCTCGCGTGACGTCCCTCGACGCCGCGATCGGACCCGTGACTCGGACGACCGCGATCCCCGCCGCGCCCTGCGGGAGCGCCGCGTCCGCGTCGGCGCTTGCCGGCCCCGGCAAAATCCTCTTCCGTCGGCGCTTCGCCGACCCACACGGCGGGCTCGCCGATGATCTTTTCGATGTCCTTCACGAACTTCAGATCGTCGGGCGAAACCAGAGAAATCGAATTGCCTTCCTTGCCGGCGCGTCCCGTGCGGCCGATGCGATGCACGTAGTCGTCCGCCGCCCACGGCAGATCGAAGTTGAACACATGACTGACGTCCGGGATGTCGAGGCCGCGCGCCGCGACGTCGGACGCCGCCAGCAGCAGCACTTCGCCGCTGCGGAATTTATCCAGCGTCGCCGTGCGGTTCGACTGGTCCATGTCGCCGTGCAGTTCGCCGGCGTTGAAGCCATGCTTGGCCAGCGATTTGTACAGCACCGCCACGTCGCGCTTGCGGTTGCAGAAGATGATCGCGTTCTTGACGTTCTCGGATTTGATCAGATTGCGCAGCATCTCGCGCTTGGCCCAGTCCTCGCCGTCGGCGCAATAGTGGAAGCGTTGGGTAATCGTCTTGGCGGTCGTCGCGGGCTTGGCGACTTCGATGCGCAGCGGGTCCTTCAGGAACGTGTTGACGAGGCGCGTGATCTCGGCAGGCATGGTGGCTGAGAAGAACAGCGTCTGTTTTTTCGGCGGCAGCAGTTTACAGATTTTCTCGATGTCCGGGATGAAGCCCATGTCGAGCATCCGGTCGGCTTCGTCGATGACGAGGATCTCGACGCCCATAAGCATGATGCGGCCGCGCCCGAAATGGTCCAGCAGTCGGCCGGGCGTGGCGATCAGCACGTCGACGCCGCGGTCGAGCTTCTTCACCTGGTCGTCCATCGACACGCCGCCGATCAGCAATGCGACGGTGAGCTTGTGGTTGACGCCGTACTTCTCGAAGCTCTGCGCCACCTGCGCGGCGAGTTCGCGGGTCGGCGCCAGGATCAGAGAGCGCGGCATGCGCGCTCGCGCGCGCCCCGTCTCGAGGCGCGTGATCATCGGCAGCACGAAGGAGGCGGTCTTGCCGGTGCCGGTCTGCGCGATGCCGAGAATGTCGCGGCCGGTGACGGCGACGGGGATGGCGGCGGCTTGAATGGGGGTCGGGGTCGAATAACCGGCTGCGGTGATGGCGTCCTGCACCTTGGGCGAGAGACCAAGGTCGGCGAAAGTCGTGGGTTCCAAACGTCTACGTCTCCATTTGCACGCGCATCGCGTGTCCGGCGCGCGGTCGGGCGCCGGAGGGGTCAAACAGAGCGCAGGGAACGGGCGCCGAAAAGGACCTAAGCCAAATGGGGAGACGAAGAAATGGATCGAAAAACCGTGAATCGATCCCCTGCGCTCGGCACGCCAGGGTGCTCGCACGGCCGGCCGGTTTTGGCAAGGAAAAGCATGCCGCAGCCCTGGAAACAGCCTGTTTTTGTGGCACTGGCGCGGCGTCGCGGCCTCCCACAGCCCGCCCGGACCAATGAGCGCAGCACGAAACTATAGAGGGCTCGACACGTCTTAGATGCGTACGAGTCACGTAGGCTTTCGCGCTTGTCGAGTTCTCCGAGGGAGCACAATGAAGGATATGAACGGTGCAGCGGCGCCCGATGTGGCGACCGCCAGGGCAGCCGCGCGCTCGTCGTTTGGCGCACAGGACGCGCCGCGGCTTATCGCCGGGCTCAAGGCGCGCGACAACACCACCAACTGGCGCCATCTGGCGTTCGTGTGGGCCATCATCGTCGTCACGATCTCCGTGGGCTTGTGGTTGGAATCCGAGATCGTCGCCAATGGACACAGTTACTGGTGGCTGCTGCCGCTGTTCGTGACGACGACGTTGATCATCGGCGCGTCCCAGCATCAACTCGGTGGCGCCGTCCACGAGGGCGTGCACGGCCTGCTGTTCGAGAATACCCGCCTCAACGAACTGGCCTCTGATTGGCTGGCCGCTTTTCCGATCTACACCACGTCGTATCAGTATCGCGTCCAGCATCTGGCGCACCATCAGTTCGTCAACGATCCCGAGCGCGATCCCGACATCGCGCAGTTAAAGCACAGCGACCATTGGCTCGATTTTCCGGTGACGCACTATGAAATGGTCGCGATCCTGCTGAAGCAGCTCTGGCCGCCGAACCTGATCCGCTACACACTCGGGCGCGCCAAATTCGGCGCCATCGGCCAACAGCACAATCCCTACGTCGACCCGGACGCGCCCGGCGATTCACGCCCCGTCACCGTCGGCATCCTGTTCGCCGTCGCGACGCCGTTCATCGTTGCGGGCCTGCACCGCTATCCCGGCGGGGTCACGCCTTTGATCGTGCTCTGCGCCGCCTTCGCAGCTACGATTTTCTACTTTGCAAGATTGCCGGAAGAGCGCTTTCCCCAGTCGCGGCTGCAGCCGGTGATCTCGCATCGCGTCACGACCATCGGCCGCATGACGTTTCTGTTCGCGCTCTACGCGACGTTCGCGGTCTATGATTGGGCCCACGCCAGCACGTTCGCCTGGGACCACTACGGCATCTACTGGACTCTGGCGCTGTTCACGACCTTCCCGCTGTTCATGATGATCCGCCAGTGGGTGCAGCACGGCAACGCCGACCGCGGCCGCTACACCAATACGCGCGTGTTCCTGTTCGGCCCGTTGATCCGCTATTCGGTGCTGCCGTGGGGCATGGACTACCATCTCCCGCATCACACCATCGCGTCGGTGCCGCACTACCGGCTGAAGGAACTGCACGAGGTGCTGATGCTCAATCCCAAATACGCCGAGCAGCACGTCGAGGTCGAAGGCGTATTCGGCGACGGCGATGCGACAGGCCGGCGCCCGACAATCCTCTCGATGTTGACCCAGCCGCGCGGCACGGATGCGGAAACCTTCGTCGACGACGCCGCACTCGACGGCACGAATGTCAGGGACCGCGCGAAGATCGCGGAGGAGGCGCGCAAGTCGGTGCGGGCGTGAGGCGACGCAGGCAGAGTGGTTCGTGCCACGTCGTCGCCTAGCCTATCGAAACCGGTTGGCGATCCAAAGGCCGATCCACGATCCGAACAGCGTGAGCAGCATCATGCCGGGGGACGCGACATAGCGGAAAATATGCTGCGAGGCCGCAAGCGAGCCGTCCAGCTGCAGCCACGGAATGATCATTTCGAGCGCCATGCCCGCGACCGAGGCGCCTGCAAAGCCTCCGACGATCGCGGCGACGATACTGACGATCCACCCGGGCGCGCCGCGCTTTTCCGACCAGGCTTCATAGAGCCCCATGGCCAGCATCGCGAGGACGAACAGCAACATGAGCGTCATCGGCCCGCCGACGCTCGAATTCGGGATCGCGCCGAGCAGATCGAGCAGGATGACGGCGGCCACGGCGATGAGGGCGATGAGGGGCATGGGGCGTCGTCCTAGTGTGGCAAGTGGTTGAGGCGTAGCGGCTGTCTGCGAGGCTTCTGGCGGCAATTCAAGAGAGGCGAAGGTAAGCTACGAATATGTACGCTAAGGGCCAGGAGCGGACTCATGCGGGCAGAGCGCGAGCGCTCCGCCCTGTCTTCGCTTCATTCGCTACGCCATTCTGCCGCCGGGGCAGTTGATCCCTACGAAGACACGCTTGTTCGTCGATGAGATCGCCAAAGCAATCAAAGCGGGCTGGCGGAATTGACCTTAGGCAGGCAATCTTTGTCCTCTTCGGGTCAAAGCTGACCAGAGATGCGAACTTAAGGATCAGGATGGCTGGGTGTCGATACGACCATCCTTGGAAAGCAGTATTGCCACCCATCGCCAGCTCGGCACGTTGGCGCAGATGATCATCATGAGCATCATGATTGGCACACTCAGGAACATGCCGACCACGCCCCAGATAGCGCCCCAGAACGCTAGCAGCAGAATGATCGCAAAAGGGCTCATGTTGAGTGACCGGCCCATGAGCATAGGCTCGACGAAGTTGCCAATGATCAGCTGTATGGCAGTAAGGCCAACGGCGATGCTGAAAAACGGCGCAAGCGAGTCGAATTGCACGAGAGCAAGAAGTGATGGGAAGATCACGCCAATCACAGACCCGACATTAGGGATGTAGTTAAGCACGAAGATCAGCAGCGCCCACGTCTCTGCGAAGTCGACGCCCAGTCCGCGGAGAACCGCGTAGCTCAAAACGCCGGTAACGATGCTAATTAGCGTCTTGATCCAGATATAGCTGCGGATGCCGCCGGAAATTGCCGACAGCATCCTGTCCGTCTCGCGGGCCTGCGCTCCGTCCGGAAACATGGCGGCGATTTTTTCGCTGACGTAACCGCGTTCGGCCAGCAGGAAGCCGACGTAGAGAACGACAAGAACGGCATTGAAGA
Source organism: Hyphomicrobium sp. (assembly GCA_046160845.1). Lineage (GTDB taxonomy): Bacteria > Pseudomonadota > Alphaproteobacteria > Rhizobiales > Hyphomicrobiaceae > Hyphomicrobium_B. The sequence continues at coordinate 19,849 of JBJXHD010000008.1, read as the reverse complement.
TGAACGATTGTGCGCTGACGAAGACGCCGGCAGCGCGCCTTGCCACGTCAATCTTGCTCAGCACCTCCCTGACTTTGGTCGAGTACTCCGGTCCGAGCCACTGGGCGAAGTCAGCGATGATGGATTTCAAGCGCTCCTCGTAACGCGGCCATGCGTTGGCGATAGCGTCGCCCTGGGCGAGGAGGATGATGGCGACGAGGTAAAGAACGAGGCAGACCGTGGCGATTGAAAGCACTCCCGCGAACCAGCGCGGAAGCCGAACCCGACCGACGCCGATACGGGCGAAGCCATCGATGAGAGCCTCTAACAAGTTCCACAGCAGGACGGCGATGGCCAGTGGAATGAGGTACGAGCTACCCAACACAAGTCCGGCAATCACGACACCAATCGCAATTATTGCTATTCCAACGCTACGGAGCTTTTCGGTGTCGCTGGTTCCCATCGGTCACCTCGAAGGAATGCAGTGTCTGCTCCGGGTCAACAGCAGACTCTGAGGTCCCACCCCTAAACATCCAAATCCTTCACGAACGCCGCTCGATCCTGGATGAAGCGGAACCGCGCTTCCGGCTTTGAGCCCATCAACGCATTGACGGTTTCCCCGATCGTCGAGCGCTCGCCCTCGCCGATCTCGACGCGCAACAGCGTGCGCTTCCTGCGATCCATCGTCGTTTCCTTGAGCTCGGGCGCGTTCATCTCGCCGAGGCCCTTGAAGCGGCCGACCTTCACCGGCGGGTTCGGCTTGAATTCCGTCGCGATCAGCGCGTCGCGGTGCTTCTCGTCACGCGCATAGAGCGACTTGGCGCCCTGCGTGATCTTGTAGAGCGGCGGCACGGCCAGGAACAAATGGCCGTTGTCGATCAGCTCCGGCATCTCCTGATAGAAGAACGTGATCAGCAATGAGGCGATGTGCGCGCCGTCGACGTCGGCGTCGGTCATGATGATCACGCGCTCGTAGCGCAGGTCTTCGTCGCGGTATTTCGCGCCCGTGCCGCAGCCCAACGCCTGAATGAGATCGCTGATGAGCTGGTTCTGCGAGAGTTTCGCGCTCGACGCGTTGGCGACGTTCAAAATCTTGCCGCGTAACGGCAGGATCGCTTGCGTCTCGCGATCGCGCGCGCTTTTCGCGCTCCCCCCCGCGCTGTCGCCTTCGACGATGAAAATCTCGGTGCCGGCCGCCTGCTGGATCGAACAGTCGGCGAGCTTGCCGGGAAGGCGCAGCTTGCGCGTCGCCGATTGCCGTCCGACTTCTTTTTCGCGCCGGCGCTTGAGCCGATCCTCGGATTGATCGACGCACCATTCCAGCAGCTTCGTCGCCTGTTGCGGATTGTCGGCCAGCCAATGATCGAAGGCGTCGCGCACGGCCGTCTCGACAATGCGCGTGGCTTCCGCCGTCGCCAGCTTGTCCTTGGTCTGACCCTGGAACTCAGGTTCGCGAATGAAAACCGACAGCATCGCCGCCGCCGTGCCCATCACGTCTTCCGATGTGACCTGCGCCGCTTTCTTGTTGCCCGTCAGCTCGCCGTAGGCGCGCAAGCCCTTGTACAGCGCCTGGCGCAAGCCGTTGTCGTGCGTGCCGCCGTCCGCCGTCGGGATCGTGTTGCAGTAGGACGATGAAAAGCCGTCCTCGTCGGCGATCCACGCGACCGCCCATTCGACCGATCCGTGACCCTTGTCCTTTTCGACGCGGCCCGCGAAAATCTCTTTCGAGACGCGCGTCTGGCCCTCGATCGTCGACATCAGGTAGTCGCTGAGGCCGCCCGGAAAATGGAACGTCGCTGCCGCCGGTGTCTCGTCCTTGATCAGCGCGGGATCGCATTTCCAGCGAATCTGCACGCCGCCGAACAGATACGCCTTGGAGCGCGCCATCTTCATCAGGCGGGCGGGCTTGAAGGCGGCGCCCTTGCCGAAGATTCTCTCGTCTGGCTTGAATCGCACCTTGGTGCCGCGCCGGTTCATGATCGGACCGAGCTTTTCGAGCTTGGTTTGCGGCTCCCCGCGCGAGAAGACCATGCGGTAGAGCTGCTGGTCGCGCGCCACCGTCACTTCGCAGAGTTCGGACAGCGCGTTGACGACCGACACGCCGACGCCGTGCAAGCCGCCGGACGTAGTGTAGGCCTTGCTGTCGAATTTGCCGCCGGCGTGCAGCATGGTCATCACGACTTCGAGCGCGCTCTTGCTCTTGTATTTGGGGTGCGGCCCAACCGGGATGCCGCGCCCGTTGTCGGTGACGGAAAGGAATCCGTCGGTCGCCAGTTCGACCTCGATCCATGTGGCGTGGCCCGCCACCGCTTCGTCCATGGCGTTGTCGATGACTTCGGCGAACAGGTGGTGCATCGCCTTTTCGTCGGTGCCGCCGATATACATCCCGGGCCGGCGGCGCACGGGCTCGAGGCCCTCGAGCACTTCGATGTGGCCTTCGTGGTAACCGGACGCCTCGACGGATTTGCGGGCACGCGACGCTTTATCGGTCATCTCGCTCTCAAGGTCGGAAAACAGGTCTGTCTGCGGTCGAGCCATGCGGCCTCCGGTCCATGTCGTCGGCGACGGGCGGGCGCGCCGTCGCCACAGCGGTCGACGCGAGACCCAATTACCGCGCTGGCGAATCTGGATGGCGACTTATAGCGCGCGTCGGACCGGCGCCGCCATGCGCATCGACGCGCTGTGGCGAGGAGAACACACGAAGGCGCGGAGTTGGGACACAGGTTCGCTCCAACGCGCCGACTTCGCCGCTGCTCGAGCGCCGGAGTTCGCCTTAGCCAGCATCTCCGGAAAAATGATTCACTAAATTACCGAATATCCGAATTGAGCGCCAAAATTCGAATGGCGAACGTATTAACGCACAGCAGCGCGATTCATCAACCATCCTATAAAGGGCTGCTTGGGTTAATTCAAATTTACTGCTTATCTTCAGTATATCGCGTTTGGCTTTGACTCTCTGATGACGACTCCGGAGATAAACCTTAGCTCGCGCGAAATCGCCAATTGCGTACGGCGGATCAGCCGGCGGCGACGATCAGGGCCACTCAGTGGACATCATGCTTCGCAAGTCTGGACTTCGCCGGATGTCTGGCGCCGAACGTCAAGGTCTGCACGCGCCGCGCCTCGAGGATCTGGCGAACGGCGCCAAGAAAGGCGCGTCGTACGTGCGTAATTTACTCGTGAAACTCCGCGGCTCCGTCCCGGCCAGCGCCAGCGCCGAGTCCTCAAGCGACGCCGCCGGCGTCCTGCAGGATTACGCGCGCGCGCTTCCCAACGTGCTGCAGGCCGAACCCGCAGAGACTGTTCAGGCGCCGGCGTCGGAAATCATCGACGTGCGCGACCTGCCGCGATTTCTCAACGCACTCGAAGTCGCCGAATTGAAGGCCGCGAACGGCGAAAAGAGCGCTCCTCTACGGGCCAATCGGCTGGCCCGCGCTTTGGCGATGACGGACATCGAAACGCGATTGCTTCGCGCTAAAATTCGCGGTCAGACGTTGCGCTGGAAATGGAACGTGGAATCGGTCGCCTATGTCGCGGCGTTGCTTGGCATCGTGTCGCTGGCATGGGCGTCCACAAGTCTGTTGCGCTCCGGCGTCAAGCCGCCGCATCGGACGCCTGTCGTCGAGGCGCTCGCGCAACACGGGGATAGTCCGCTGGTTGCAACTACCCCCGCTCCCGCTCAGCCGGTCATAACGGCCGAACCCGCCGCAGTAGCCCCGCCGACTGGTCCCGATTTCGCGCTAGAAGAGCGGCTGAGATTTGCCGTGCCCCTCGATGACGCGACACGCTCGCCGCTGATTGCGGCGTCCGAACCGGCGCTGCTGAATGGCGCGCCCGTAACGGCGCCCGATGCTACCGTGCCAACGCCGCCCGCCGAGACCGCCGTTGTCACGCTCCGCAATTTTCCCCCCGAAACGTCTCTGTCGGCCGGCACGCGCCTCTCTGACACGGATTGGTCGGTGGCGGAGAGCGAACTCTCCGGGCTCGTCGTGACGCTGCCGAAGGCGTCCGAGACGGCGCTCAAAGCTGAAATCGAATTCGTCAATCGCAACGGGCCGGCGAACGCAGTCTCGCGTATCGAGATCCGCCAGCCCGTTGTCGAATCGGCCAAGCCGACGGCGGTGGCTCCGGTGACCGCGCCAAAAGTGGCGCGCCGTCGCAAGCCCGCTGCCGCTGCGCCCCTGGTCGCGCCGGTCGCAGCGCCGCCCAACGCTTCCGCAAAACCCGTGGCCCCAGCTCCCGGCGCCGCTGCCCCGATCGCGGTAAAGCCGCCGACGGCCGCCGCCGACGCCGGCCCTCCGCCGACCCCGCCGGCGCCCGAGCAAAAGCAGGGCTTGTTGAACGGCCTCTCGATACTGCCCTTCTGGCCGACGCCATACGATCCGAGCCAACCCTCGGCTGGGCTTTCCGCCGATCAGGAGACGCTGCGAAATCTTGGCTTCGCGCCGCGCGAATAGCGCCAGATCAATCGACGGCGAGGTTGTCGATCAGCCGCGTCTTGCCGAGCCACGCGGCGGCCAACACGCGCAACGGAAACACCGTATAGACCTCGACCGGCCGTAGCGTTTCCGCGTCACGCACTTCGATGTAGTCGACCTTCGTGAACCCGGCCGCCGTCAATTTGCGCCGGGCATTCGCAGCCGCCGTCGCGATGTCGGCGCCGGCGCCGACGTCCTCGGCGAGATCCTCGAGCGCGGCAAACAGCGCCGGCGCGATTTTTCGCTGCGCCGGCGACAGGTAGGCGTTGCGCGACGAGAGCGCGAGGCCGTCCTTTTCGCGTTTGGTCGGAGCGGCGATCAACTGGATCGGCAGATCGAGATCGCGCACCATCTGGCGCAGCACGCACAACTGCTGGTAGTCCTTTTCGCCGAAGATGGCGTAGTCGGCCCGGGTCTGGCTGAACAACTTGCAGCACACCGTCGCGACGCCGCCGAAATGCTGCGGCCGGAATGAGCCTTCGAGGTCGTCGGCCGCGCTGCCGGGCGTGACTGCGCTCGAGAACCCCTCCGGATACATCTCGCCCGCATTCGGAATCCAGATGAGATCGACGTCGGCGTCGGCGAGCTTGGCGAAATCGCCGGCTTCATCGCGCGGATAGCGGGACAGGTCCTCGTTCGGCCCGAACTGCGTGGGATTGACGAAGATCGACACGATGGTCTTGTCGGCCGTCTTGCGGGCCAACTTCACGAGCGAGAGATGTCCGGCGTGCAGCGCGCCCATGGTGGGCACGAGCGCAATCGTCTTGCCCGCTTCGCGCCATTTTGCGCCCTGCTTGCGCAACTCCTTGAGAGTGCGCGCCGCCTTCGCCGATTTCGCCACGAAAATATCCTTGCGATCTGCCGGGCCAGAGGAGTGCCGGACGCGCGGCTCAGTCGTCAAGACTTGGTTTCGCGCGTGGTTGAGGCCCGTGGCGCGCCGTCCCGGCCATGGCGCCTTTTCTCTGCTAAAGTCAGGGTTCACGAATCGGGCGCGCGACATCGCCCTCGCCAATCGGAAGAGCCATGGTTGCCGCACTTCGGCGTGATATTCAGACCGGCCCGCGCGCGCTGCCCCCGCGCGACGAGATCGCCGCCCACCATCTGATGGACGAATATCGTCTGGTCGGAGCCCTGATCGAGCGCGCCGTCTTCACGGAGGATGAGCGCCGCCGCGCCTCCGACATCGCGCGCCGCCTGGTGCATGCCTCGCGCGCCAACGCCCACAAGCATTCCGGCATCGACGCCTTCATGCACGAGTACGGCCTCGCCACCGACGAGGGCGTCATCCTGATGTGCCTCGCCGAAGCGCTGCTGCGTATTCCCGACGCTGAGACGGCCAACGCCTTCGTTGCCGACAAGCTCGCCAGCGGTTCGTGGGAAAAGCACATCGGCAATTCCGAGAGTCTGCTCGTCAACGCCTCGACCTGGGGATTGCTGCTGTCGGGCCGCGTCGTCAAGCTGAAGGACGCCCAGGGCGCCAACCCCTGGCAGGCCCTGAAGCGGCTCGTCGCGCGGTCGGGCGAACCGACGATCCGCGTCGCGGTGCGCCAGGCCGTGAAGCTGCTCGGCGATCAGTTCGTGCTGGGCGCCACGATCGAAGCGGCGCTGGCCCGCGCCATGCCGCTCGAAGCCAAAGGCTATCGCTTTTCCTACGACATGCTGGGTGAGGCGGCGCGCTCCAACGCCGACGCCGAGCGCTACTATCAGCGCTACGTCGCAGCGATCGACGCCGTCGGCGCCGCTGCCGGTCCGATGCCGCGCGCCAACGCCGACGCGATTTTCGCGCGGCCCTCGATATCGGTGAAACTGTCGGCGCTGCATCCGCGCTTCGAACCAGGGAAAGAGCGCCGCCTCGCATCAGAGCTGGCGCCGATCCTGCTGACGCTCGCCCGCGCCGCCCATTCGAAGGGACTGGGGCTGACGATCGACGCCGAGGAACAGGACCGCCTCGACGCGACGCTCACGGCGTTCGGTGAAACACTGACGAACCCGGCCCTCGAAGGGTGGAATGGTCTCGGGCTTGCGGTGCAGGCCTACGGCAAGCGCGCCGTGGCGACGCTGCGCTGGGTGCGTCGTCTTGCTGAACAGTCGGGCAAACGCATCCCGGTTCGCCTCGTCAAAGGCGCCTACTGGGACAGCGAAATCAAATGGGCGCAGGAGCGCGGCCTCGAAGACTATCCCGTCTTCACCCGCAAACTGCACACCGATGTGTCATATCTCGCCGCGATGCGGCTGCTCGCGTCTGACGCGAAATCGTTTTATCCGCAGTTCGCCACGCATAATGCCCACTCGATCGCCTCTGCGCGAGTCGTGGGCGGCGCCTCGCAGTTCGAATATCAGCGCCTGCACGGCATGGGCGAAGCGATCTACGACGAAGTCCAAGGCGACGACCGGGTTGCGCGCCCCTGCCGCATCTACGCGCCGGTCGGCGGCCACGAAGAGCTGCTGGGTTATCTCGTGCGACGCCTGCTCGAGAACGGCGCCAATACCTCGTTCGTCAACCGCATGGCGGATGATGAAACCCCGGTCGCCGACATCATCGCCGACCCGGTCGAAATCGCCGAGCGCGAACGCAACGCCAGTGAGCGCCCGCCGCTGCTGACCAAGCCGCGCGACATTTTCATGCCCGCACGCAAGGCCGCCGCCGGTCTGGCGGTGGCGCAGATCAGCGTGCGCACGCCGATCATCGAGGCGATCGACAAGGCGTCGAAGACGCCTATTGCCGTCGGGCCCATCGTCGACGGCGGTGCGACCGTTGGCGGCGATGCGGCGACGCTGCTGCTCTGTCCGCAGGACAAGCGCGAACGTCTCGGCACGCTGAGGCTTGCGACGCCGCAAAACCTCGAAAACGCCATCGCGTCGGCGACCGCCCATCTGCATCGCTGGGACCGCACCCCCGCCGAAGATCGCGCCCGCGTCCTCGACGCCGCCGCCGACCTGTTCGAGCGCGATTCAACACAGCTTCTCGGCATCCTCGTTCGCGAAGCCGGCAAGACCCTCGACGCCGCCCACGCCGAAGTGCGCGAGGCGGTCGACATGCTGCGCTACTACGCCAACGAAACGCGGCGCCTTTTCAGCGAGCCGATCACGCTCGCCGGTCCGACCGGCGAAGTGAACACGCTGGCGTTGCGCGCGCGCGGGCCGTTCGCGTGCATCAGTCCGTGGAATTTTCCTCTGGCGATTTTCACCGGCCAGATCGCGGCGGCGCTCGCGGCCGGCAATACCGTCGTCGCCAAACCCGCCGAGCAGACGCCGGTGACGGCGTTTCTCGCAGTCCGGCTGCTGCACGAAGCCGGCGTTCCCAAAGGCGCGCTGCATCTCGTCACCGGTGGCGGCAAGCTCGGCGAAGCGCTGGTGAAAGACCCGCGCGTCCAGGGCGTGGCGTTTACGGGCTCCAATCAGGCCGCGTGGTCCATCCAGAAATCGTTGGCCGACCGGCGCGCGGCGATCGTGCCGTTGATCGCCGAGACCGGCGGGCTCAACGCTATGATCGCGGATTCTTCCGCGTTGCCCGAGCAGGTCGTGCGCGACGCCGTGCGCTCGGCCTACGACAGCGCCGGTCAACGCTGCTCCGCGGCGCGCGTGCTGTTCGTACAGGACGACTTCGCTCCGCGCGTCAAAGGCATGCTGATCGGCGCCGTGCAGGCGCTCGACGTCGGCGATCCCCTCGACCCCGCGACCGACATCGGCCCCGTCATCGACGAGGCCGCGCAGGACGCGCTCGAAGGCCACAAGGTGAGGATGCAGCGCGAGGCGCGCCAGCTCGTCGATCTCGTGCTGCCCGAGAGTTGCCGCGCCGGCGTCTACGTGACGCCCGCGCTGTATGAGATCGACAGGTTGAGCCGCCTCGAGAGCGAGACGTTCGGCCCGATCCTGCATCTCATTCGCTACGAGCGCGGCCATCTCGATCGCGTCATCGCCGCCCTGAACGCGACCGGCTACGGTTTGACGCTCGGGCTGCATTCGCGCATCGAAAGTGTCGCCGATTACGTCTCCGAGCACGCCCGCGTTGGCAATCTTTACGTCAACCGTAACCAGATCGGCGCGCAGGTCGGCGTGCAGCCGTTCGGCGGCGAGGGCCTGTCCGGCACTGGCCCCAAGGCGGGCGGGCCGAACTATCTGATCCGCTTTGCGACCGAACGCACGCGCACGACCGACATTACGTCCAGCGGCGGAAATTACACGCTGCTGAACCGCGAAAACTGACGACGCCGGCCGCCGCCAAATCCGACCTCAGCGCTGCGGACAGCAGCGCGTGTCCGTGCCGGTCCAGCGACTTTTCGTCTGATATGTGACGCGATCGCCATCCATGACCGGCACAGTCTCGATCACGTAGCAATCGCACGGGCTCATGCCGTCTGCCGTTTCCGGCGCTGGTTCCGCGGGCGGCTGGGGCGGGACGACGACAGGCGCCGGCGTTGCCGGATCGATTGGCTGCAAAACCGGGGCGGGCGGCGCTGTCAGTGTCGGCGTGCTGGGCGTGAGCGATGGCGCGGGAACGGCTGGCATCGCCGGGGTCGGGATGGGGGGATGATACGGAACCGGTTTATATTGCTGGGCGACCGCGGGGGCACTTGCTGCAAGAGCCAAGACGATCGCAAACACTCGGACCTTCATCATGGTCGACCGTCCTGACGTTTAGCGCTTGAGCGCGCCGCTCATTCGTAAAACGCGTAATACTTCTTCGCCGGCTCGACGATTTCCCAGGTGCCGGTGAAGCCGGCCGGCGAGACGAACGCGTCGCCGGCCTTGAACGTCGCGACTGAGCCGTCGTCGCCGCGCACAGTGATCACGCCTTCGAGGATGTGGCAGAACTCGCTCTCGGTGAAGACGACGCGCCACGTCCCGCGCTCGGCGCGCCACACGCCGCTGTGGAAGCGGCCGTCGGTGCTGGAGAACAGGTTCTGCGCCTGCTGCACGGGATCGCCCGATACGATGCGCTCGGCCGGCGGACGAAACGTCTCCGGCGCAGGCAGCGCGCCCTGAAAGCTGACAAGCGGAGGTATTTTGGTTTTGGTTGCGGCGTCGGTCATGGTCTGAGTCCCAATTGTCGGAAACCGATGTCGCTGATGCTACGCGGCCGCCACGCCGAGGGCCAACCCCAATTCTCGTCATCCCGGGCAAGCCGCCGTGCCTGGCGTCCGGGATGACAGCGATGACCGAAAGGGTTGTTTACTCAGCCGTCAAAGCAATGCAGTCGATGGACTGGCGGCGCAGATCGTTGCAGGCGCTGGCCGCAGCTCCGGCATCGAACCCGGCGAACCGCGCGCGATACATCGTGCGTCCGGCCTTCTGCACGGGTTGCGTGACGGGCTCGGCGGCCCCAACGAGCGCCGCAGCACGAACCTTGACGCTATCCAAGGCCCGCTTGGCTTCGTCCGCCGAGCCATAGGCGCCGATCTGAATCTGATAGCGGCCCGATTTGGCGGCGGGCGGCGTCTGAAGTGCGGCGACCCGCTGCTTCGTTTCAGAAAGCGACGAGGCCTGATCGGCGAGCGTCGAAGGGGCGAGGCGGCTCAGCAGCGGTGCAGGCGCGTCTTCGACGGCGATGGGCGCGACTGGCGCAACGATGGCGACCGGCTCCGGCGTCGGCGCAGCAGCAGGCGCCGCGACGTCGGCCGCGCCGAGCTTAGAAATCTGATCGCTTTGGGTCGACGCTGTCGGCGCCTTGCCGATGACGGTCTCTGCCTCGGGAGCGCTGGCGACGGCGAACTTCTTCGCAATCGCGTCCGCAGGCGAGGCGACACTGGCGGTGATGACGAGGGGCCGCGCTTCGATCACGGCTTCGCTGGTCGCGGCGGCGATGAGGTCTTCCATCGTCATGTCGGTCGTCGTCTCGGGATCGACGATCGGCTTGGTGCGCGCGGCGACAACGATGCGCTTCACCTTGTAGACTTCGACCGGTGTGGCAGGCGGCGCGCTCGGCTCCGCGGCGACAACGTCGCGCGGTGGGGCGAATGGTTTCGGATCAGGCCGTTTGACCGGCGCGGGCTTCGCGACGGCTGCAATAGTTGTCGGCGCTTGGGCGCCGATCGTCGGCTTCAACGCCGGCTTGAAGGCGGGACGGGCGGCGACCTTCGGCGGAGCTTTGAGTTTGGCGATCAGCAGCTGCGCGGGCTTGCGCGTCCTGACGGTCGAAGCCTTCGCCAGCGCTTTCGCCAGCAGCACGCGCATTTCGCCGTTGCGCGTCGCCGCGCTCGCGCCGCCGAACACCGCGCCGACGACATGGCGGCCGCCGCGGCGCACCGACGAGACAAGATTGAAGCCGCTCATGCGCGTGTAGCCGGTCTTGATGCCGTCCGCGCCCTGGAAGCTGTTGAGAAGCGTGTTGTGGTTGCGCATCGACTTGCCGGCGTAGGTGAAGGCGCGCGTCGAGAACAAACGGTAGTGCTCGGGGTAGTCGTCCTGCAGTCTAAGGCCGAGCGTGATCATGTCGCGCGCCGTCGTCACCTGATCGGCGTCGGGCAGGCCCGAGGAATTCTCGAAATTGGTCTTCGTCATGCCGAGGTCGCGGGCGCGCCGGTTCATCAGCCTGACGAAGTTGCGCTCCGTGCCGCCGATCTTCTCGGCGAGCGCTATGGCGACGTCGTTGGCGGATTTGGTGATGAGCGCCCGGATCGCGTCGCCGACGGTGATGGTCTCGCCCGGGTCGAGGTCGAGTTTCGAGGGCGCGGCCGCGGCCGCTGCTTCACTGATCTCGAGCCGCGTCGTCATAGAAAGTCGGCCGGATTCGACGGCCTCGAACGTCAGATAAAGCGTCATCATCTTGGTGAGCGACGCCGGATGGCGCAATTCGTCGCCGTCTTCGTTGTAGACGACTTCGCCGGTATTGGCGTCGAGCATCATCGCGGCGTGTTTCGAACCCGCGGCTGACGCCGAGGATGCGATCACGCTCAATAGGCTCGCAGCCGCAAGCGCGGCCGTTGCACGACGTCGAAGCAAAACGCCTAATCCCTCTTGGCCGGCGCCCTGCTTTTCGAGGACTGCGACCATGCCGGTTGAAGTTCGCGCATACCGCTTGGACTTGCGTCTTTGCGAACCGCGCGACCGGTCCCTCCGTCGTTGCGAAGGGAACACGGTTTTGGGGCGCCTTTGCGGCGCGCAAGAGTGTGCGCGCAACTGGAGCGAACCGGCTTTGAGAGTATCCTGGCAAGGCTGCGTTAGCGTTAAGTGGTTGGGTAAAATGCCTCTCATTCGCCGTGCCGGTTTGCAACACTCGTGACGTATCCTCGAGCGAATCGGGCTGGGTCGACGGAGGCCGGCGGATGTGGCGACGTTGCACAAGGATTGGCCGTGCAAGCCTAGGAAATAGGCGTTTTGCGGGCTTGGCCGGGGTGTTGGGCAGCGCTGAGCAAGTGGTCCACGAGACGCTAAAAAGGCGCCTATTCTCCGCAGCCCCCCGACCCCCTATATTAACGGCGAAGCAGTTCGTGACAGGGGCGCCCGCCGCGAGTGAGCAGCCCTGCGCCACGGGCCGGCGGCTGCGAATCTGTTCAGGGAAGACATGACGATCCGCGACTTCACTCAGCAAATTCAGCGCTCGCGGCCGCTTGGGGCAATGGCCGGCCCGGGCGGCGGGGACGATGACAAGAATGGCGGCGGCTCGCGCCGCGGCGTCGGCGACGACGAAGGCAAGACAGGCGTCGTCACAAAGACACGTCCGAAGACCAAAAAGCCGTCGCTATATAAAGTGCTACTGTTGAACGACGACTACACCCCGATGGAGTTTGTGGTCTTGGTTTTGCAAAGATACTTCAACAAGGGACAGGAAGACGCGACTCGCATCATGCTTCACGTCCACCACAAAGGCGTCGGAATTTGCGGCGTCTATACCTACGAGGTGGCAGAAACCAAAGTGTCTCAGGTGATGGACTTTGCCCGACAGCATGGCCATCCCCTTCAGTGCACGATGGAGAAAGAGTAGGACTGACTTGACGTCACTCTCCAAAAATCTCGAAAGTTCGCTCCACCGCGCCCTCGAGTACGCGAACACGCGCCGCCACGAATTCGCGACGCTGGAGCATCTGCTATTGGCTCTCGTCGACGATCGCGACGCCGGCGCTGTCATGCGCGCGTGCTCGGTCGATCTGGAGCAACTGCGCGCTCGCCTCATCGAGTATCTCGACTCCGAGCTGAAGCCGATCGTGTCCAAGGCGGCGCGTGACGCGCAGCCGACCAACTCGTTCCAGCGCGTCGTGCAGCGGGCGATCGTCCACGTCCAGACCTCGGGCCGCGAGGAGGTCACAGGCGCCAACGTGCTCGTCGGCATCCTGACCGAGCGCGAAAGCCACGCCGCCTACTTCCTGCAGGAGCAGGAGATGACGCGCTTCGACGCCGTGCAGTATATCGCCCACGGCATCGCCAAGCGGCCGGGCCACTCCGAGCCGCGCCCGGTCCGCGGAACGGACGAGGAGTCGAGCGAGGGAGAAGAAAAGAAAGCCGGCGACGCGCTGTCGACCTATTGCGTCAACCTCAACAAGAAGGCGCGCGATGGCAAGATCGATCCCTTGATCGGCCGCGAGCAGGAGGTTCTGCGCACCATCCAAGTGCTGTGCCGCCGGCAAAAGAACAATCCGCTGTTCGTCGGCGATCCGGGCGTCGGCAAGACGGCGATCGCCGAGGGCCTTGCGCGCAAAATCATCCACGGCGACGTGCCGGAGGTCCTCAAGGGCGCGACCATCTTTGCGCTCGACATGGGCTCCCTGCTCGCCGGCACGCGCTATCGCGGCGACTTCGAAGAGCGCCTCAAGGCCGTGATGAAGGAGATCGAGGCCTACGACGACGCGGTGCTGTTCATCGACGAGATCCACACCGTCATCGGCGCCGGCGCCACGTCAGGCGGCGCGATGGACGCGTCCAACCTGCTGAAACCGGCGCTCCAGTCGGGCACGCTGCGCTGCATCGGCTCGACGACCTACAAGGAATATCGCCAGCACTTCGAGAAGGATCGCGCGCTGGTGCGCCGGTTCCAGAAGATCGACGTCAAGGAGCCGACGGTCGAGGACGCCATCGAGATACTGAAGGGCTTGAAGTCGGTGTTCGAGAGCTATCACAAGCTCAAGTACACCAACGAAGCCATCAAGGCCGCGGTCGAACTCTCCGCCAAGTACATCCATGACCGCAAGCTCCCCGACAAGGCGATCGACGTGATCGACGAGACGGGCGCGTCGCAGATGCTGGTGCCGGAAGGCAAGCGCAAGAAGAAGATCACCACCAAGGAGATCGAGGCCACGGTCGCGACTATGGCGCGTATCCCGCCGAAGACGGTGACCAAGAGCGACGCCGAAGTCATGGCCAACCTCGGCCGCGACCTGAAGCGGCTGGTGTTCGGCCAGGACGCGGCCATCGAAGCCCTGACGAGCGCCATCAAGCTAGCGCGCGCCGGTCTGCGCGAACCGGAAAAACCGATCGGCAGCTACCTGTTTTCAGGCCCGACCGGCGTCGGCAAGACCGAAGTCGCCAAGCAACTCGCCGCCCTGATGGGCGTGGAGCTGCTGCGCTTCGACATGTCGGAATACATGGAAAAGCACACGGTCTCGCGACTCATCGGCGCGCCGCCGGGCTACGTCGGCTTCGATCAGGGCGGCTTGCTCACCGACGGCATCGACCAGCATCCCCATTCGGTGCTGCTGCTGGACGAGATCGAGAAGGCGCACCCGGATCTCTACAACATCCTGCTGCAGGTGATGGACCACGGCAAACTGACGGACCACAACGGCAAGTCGGTCGATTTCCGCAACGTCGTCCTCATCATGACGACGAATGCGGGCGCGTCCGACATGGCGAAACCGGCGATGGGCTTCAACCGCACGAAGCGCGAAGGCGAAGACACGGAAGCGATCAGCAAGATGTTTACGCCCGAGTTCCGCAACCGCCTCGATGCCATCGTGCCGTTCTCAGGCCTCCCGCCCGAGATCATCCAGAAGGTCGTCGAGAAGTTCATCTTCCAGCTCGAGGCGCAGCTCGCCGACCGCGGCGTTTCGATCGAACTTTCGGAGGACGCCTCGCTGTGGCTGGCGGAAAAGGGCTACGACGAGAAATTCGGCGCACGGCCGCTTGGCCGCGTGATTCAGGAGCACATCAAGAAGCCGCTGGCCGAAGAGCTGCTGTTCGGCAAGCTCGAGCACGGTGGCGTCGTGAAGGTGATGGTCACGGGCAAGGGCGAGGAGAGCAAGCTCGCCTTCGAGTACGTCTCGGCCGATCCGACCAAGAAGGGTCGCAACCCGGAAGACGACGACGATGACGGTCCGCAGCCGGTGCTCGTCGACGCGACGCCGAAAAAGGCGTTACCCGGACCCAAGGACAAGGGCGACAAGCCCCGCTCTTCCGGCGCCGTGCCGAGCGTGCCGCGGAAGAAAAAAGACGAGTGAGGCAGCTTCCGACAAAGCAAAGCACCGGGCATCGTCCCGGTGTTTTTTTTGGCGAGGATAACGCCGCAATGACGGTCAGACCCGCGCCACGTGAAGCGTTGACTTGACTTCACACGCCCGCCGGTGATCGGTGGCTCGGGCAGCGCGTGACTGCTCTCGGACTTCGGAGACGCCGCTTGCGCAACTTCGACTTCAGTTCATGGCAGAGCGTGCTGTCGACCATCATCGGGTTGGCGCTGTTCGCCTTGATCGGCATCGGCATCCGCCTGCTGATCATGGTCACGATACAGCAGCGCCGCGAACGAATGAATCGCCAGATCAACGAGCGGCTGCGCACGCTGATCGCCGCCTACAAGACGCTGGGCGGCTCGTTCACCGGCAGCCTCAGCGTCGATCCAACCCATCTTCGCGATCTCCGGCGCCCGCGCGAACAGCTGAGTGAGGACGAGTCCGCCGCCGCGCCGGCGGTCAACGAGGCGGGATCGGCGTCGGAACGCGGCCGGCGCATTCGCGACGCCGTCGAGGCGGCGCTGTCCGACATCATCCTGCTCGGCACCGAGGAGCAGGTGCGCCTTGCCGGGGCCTTGGCGCGCGAACTCGTCGCCGGACGGCCCGTGCAGATGGGCGAGCTTGTCGTCTCGCTGCGCAGCTTCATCCGCGAAGCGCTCGATCTCGACGCCATTCCGTCCGATCTCGAAGTGCCCATGCAGGGCCCCGCGCGTCCGTCGACGGGCGGCGCGGGCGGCCGCGGCAGGGAGCAGGGCCGACAGGAAGGTGGAGGGGGACGCGGTGGTGGCGGAGCAGCGATGGGCGGCGGCGGGGCGATCGGCCTCGGCATCGGTTTCGGCAGCGTTGCGGGCGACTCTGCGGCATCCGATGACGCCGGCAAAGCCGGTTAGACCGCGCCAAGGCCACGCGCACCGCCATCACCCGCCCGGCCACGCCTCGCTGTCTGCATACGGAAACCAGCCCTGTTGATCGCGGATTTCCGGGTCGATGAGCACCATCTTGGTGTGGCGAAACTGATCGAGACCCTCGATGCCGAGTTCGCGGCCAATGCCCGAAAGCTTGCGCCCGCCGAACGGCACCGCGTCGTTGTCGAGCAGGGGCACGTTGACCCACACCATGCCGGACTGGATCTCATTGACGGCGCGCATGCTCTCCGCAAGGTCCTTCGTGTAGATGTTGGCGCCGAGCCCGAAGCGCGAGCGATTGGCCAGCTCGATCGCCTCGTCGAGATCGCGAACCCGGACGATCGGCGCGACCGGCCCGAACGACTCGTCGTTGACGATGTCCATGTCCGGCGTCACGCCGGTCAACACGGTGGCGTCGGTGAACCAGCCCTGATTTAGGCCCTTCGGCCGGCCGCCGCCGCAGGAGATCTTAGCTCCCTGCGAAACCGCCTTGGCGAGAATGGCCTCATAGCGGTCGCGCTCGCGCGCCGAGACCATCGGACCCATGTCGACCTTGCCGAGACCGTTGCCGACCCGCAGGCTCTTCGCAACGCCGACGAGGTTATCGACGAACGCGTCGTGCATGGCGTCGTGCACGTAAATGCGCTCGGCCGAGGTGCAGACCTGTCCGGCGTTGAGGAAACTCGCGAACGCGACGCCGCGCGCCGCGATGTCGACCGGCGCCGACGGCATGACGATAAAAGGGTCATTGCCCGAGGCTTCGATCAGGGCCGGCTTGAAGGTCAGCGCGCAGGTCTGCGCCACCGACTGCGCGGTCTTCAGACTGCCGGTGAACGCGACGCCGTGAATGCCGTCATGCTCGACGAGGCGCCGGCCCGCGGCCCCGCGACCGGTCACGCACTGGACCAACCCGGGCGGCAGCGCAGCGAACGCTTCCATCAGCAGCAGCGTCGACAGCGACGTGTAATCTGACGGCTTGATGATGACGGCGTTGCCGGCGCCAAGCGCGGCCGCGACCTCCCAAAACAGCAGCAGGTAGGGATAGTTGAACGGAATGATCGCCGCGACGACGCCGAGCGGCTCCTTGATCGTCATGTGCAGCTGGCCAGGCGCCGAAGGCCCATGCACGCGGCCGCCTTCCTGGCGGGAGATCTCGGCGTAATAGCTCGTCGCACTGGCGCACCAGCCGATCTCGTCCATCGCCTCCTTGTAGGTCTTGCCTTGTTCGCGAGTCAGGGATTCGGCGAGCGGAGCGCTCATGGCGCGCGTCGCGCGCGTGACCTCGTGCATGACGTCGGCGCGCTCGGCGCCGGAGAGCGCCCACCATTTTTTCTGAGCCGCCGTCGCCAGCGCGATTGCGTCGTCGATCTCGCGCTCCGTCGCCTCGGCGACCTCGCCGATCTGCTCTTCCGTCGCCGGATTGATGACCGGAAAAATGTCGCCCTCGCTGGCGGCGTAAGCGCCGTCGATAAAAAGCATGCGCGACAGCGTTTTGTGCCTGACTACGACGTCCAATCGAGATCCCCCCGTCGATTTCAACTCACCAACAACGGCGTCTTGCCGACGTAGGTCGCGTCACCCACCTGTCGCACCAGAAAATCCGCGACGTCGGCGCGCGAGATGAACCCGCCGCGCCAGTCCTTCTTATCTGTCAGCGCCTGCCAGCGCCCCGTCAGCGGGCGGTTCGTCAGACCGCCGGGGCGCGCGATGGTCCACTCGAGCCCGCTCTTGATGATGGCGTCCTCGGCGATGTCCTTGTCACTGTAAACGCGCTGCAGTAGCACGGGGAACAGCAAATAGTCATAGAGCGGAGAGATGCGCCCGCGGCTGTCGCCCGCGCCGGCGCCCGTCACCGCGATCAGGCGCTTGACGCCGACGTCCTTCATCGCGCCGATGAGCAACTTGGTCGCCTCGGAAAACAGCGTCGTGCCGAAAATCAGCTCGCGCGGGCTCGCGACGCCCAGCGACTGGATCACCGCGTCGACACCGTCGAGCGCTTGGCGCACGTCGGCGCGGTTCAGCGCGTCCCCTTTGAACTTCTCCAGTTTGGCATTTTCGATGTCGATAGCCGGCGCCGAGCGCGCGAAGGCGCGCACGTCATGCCCAGCCGCCAGCGCCGCCTTGACCGTTTCGAGCCCGATGCCGCGGCTCGCGCCGATAATGAGAATTTTAGCCATAATAGCCTCACGATATTAGAAGAGACACGCGTCCACCGCGCCGAAACGCTGCCGTCATCCTCGACGAGCGAAGCGCAGCGTCAGCGCGTCGGGGATCCAGCGTAAAGTGCGCCGAAGGCTCAATATGGCGATAAAGGCTTAGCGATGGATCCCCGCGCTTCGTCGCGGCTCCGCCGCGCACGCGCAAGAATGACGGGAGTGGCAGGAGACGACTGGGCCTTGACGGCGATGGCAGGCATTCCGCGGTCATCACAGCACCGCCTTCAACTTCGCCGCATTGGCCGCCAGAACGGCGCTGTCTTCCATCTTGCCGGCGTGCGGCTTCAACGCCGCGCCGTCGAAGCGCGGGACGATGTGATAGTGCAGGTGATAGACGCTCTGCCCGCCCGCCGCCTCGTTATACTGCATGACGGAAATCCCGTCTGCTGCGAACGCCGCCTTCGCCGCGATCGCCACCCTCTGCACGATCGGCAGCAGCTTCGCGAGCACCGCCGGATCGGCGTCAAACAGGTTGCGCGACGGCGCCTTCGGCACGACGAGCGCGTGCCCCGTCGACTGCGGCATCACATCCAGGAAAACGAGCGCGATGTCGTCCTCATAGACCTTGTGGCACGGAATCTCGCCGCGCAGGATCTTGGCGAAGATGTTGTTGGGGTCATAGGTCATGAACGGCCTTCCTCGCGCGGTCCGATGGTTTTGGCCGAACGGCGCCGCCGCGTAAAGAGCCGCCGACGCAAAAGCTACGCTTCGTCCCGCCGATACGGCCCCATCTCCGCAAGATCGTCGTTGGCCGCGGCGACGGCGGCGCGCTCGCGCACGAGATAGCGCTCCACCGCGCGGCGAAGGCTTTCGTCGGCGATCCAGTGCGCTGAATGCGTCGCGACCGGCATATAGCCGCGCGCCAGCTTGTGCTCGCCCTGCGCGCCCGCTTCGACGCGCTTCAGTCCGCGCGCAATGGCGAAGGCGATCGCCTGATAGTAGCAGACCTCGAAATGCAAATAGGGGTGATGCTCGATCGCGCCCCAGTAGCGCCCATAAAGGCAATCGCCGCCGATTAGATTGAGCGCGCCCGCGATTGTCCGCCCCTCGCGCTTCGCCAGGACAAGCAGACAACGATCCGCCATCGCCTGGCCGAGATGCGAGAAGAAAGCCCGCGTCAGATAAGGCCGGCCCCACTTGCGAGCGCCCGTATCCATGTAGAACGCGAAGAATGTATCCCAATGCGCTTCCGTGATGTCGGCGCCGGTCAGACATTCGATGGTGACGCCGTCTGCGAGCGCTTCCGCGCGTTCTTTCTTCACCGCCTTGCGCTTGCGCGACACGAACACGCCGAGAAAATCGTCGAACGTCCGATAGCCCTGGTTGGTCCAATGGAACTGCTGGCCCGTCCGCGCCAGATAGCCAAGCGACGCCAGGTCCGCTTGCGCGGCGGCGTCCACAAACGTCGCGTGCGCCGACGACAAGCCGAGCCGCTCGCACACTTCGATCGCCGCCAGCGCAACAGTCAGGCGTTTCTCGGCCGCGTTTGGGCCGGGCCGAGCCATGAACCGCGGCCCCGGAACCGGTGTGAACGGCACGGCGATCTGCAGCTTTGGATAATAGCGCCCGCCAGCCTGCGCATAAGCGTCCGCCCAGGAATGGTCGAACACGTATTCGCCCTGGCTGTGATGCTTGATGTAGGCGGGCGCGACGGCAGTGACGCCGCTGTCGTCGCGCAGCAACAAGTGGTTCGGCCGCCACCCGGTCGCAACGCCAACGGACTTCGAGTCTTCAAGCGCCTTCAGAAAGGCGTGCGCGACGAACGGATTGAAGTGCGCGGCGTCGGGGTTGGCGCAGGCATCCCAGTCCGAGGCTGAAATCGCGCCGATGTCGGCGACAACAGTTACGGCTTCACCGCCCATGCGCTCCGGCGGCGTGTCGAAAATCGGCGG